>CAYLJJ010000252.1:0-2532 GCA_964384025.1 uncultured Nannocystaceae bacterium | reverse complement strand
AGCGGCGAGGGAGATGAGGATGAGCTTGAGGGCTGGCGGGAGCGAGGTGCTCATGAAGGGGAGGATCGGCTTGTAGCTTTCGAGGAACAAGGGGGAAGGGGTCGAGAACAGGACTTCTGATCCTTCAGGGCAGGCTGGAGCATTGCTGGACGCCGATATTGTAATAGACGAAAATCAATGTGTATTTTTGCACGATCCTATTTTTGTACAGGGCGGGCAAGGACTCGTCGAAGATGCTCCCGGCCCTTCAGGAAAGGCTGAATTACTGCTGGGCATCGATCTTGTAGTAAGTTGGAGTTATTGAGAATCTCTGTGAGTTCCTATTTTTGTATAGGATGGGATCCCTGAGTGGTCGGCTTACCGAGCCCAATCATAAATACCACCGCGCTGCACAAACTTATCTCTGTTGAAGGTCACCTCATGCCACGCGGGCAGAAGCCCTACATCGAGGATGGGTGAACTGTAGCGGTGCGCCCCTGTGCTGTTGTCGAAGAAGCGACCCAGAGGGTCCACCATCGCGTAGCTGCTTGTCATCGCGGTGTTGTCCTCAAGGATCATCTCGACGCCAACTCGATTTACATCAGCGTGGCGCTCGGCGAAGGCGGCGAAGTGCGCTTGGGAGATCAACAGAGGCTGTACCGTTCCATCGTTTTGTCCTCTCACTGGGAGCATTTGTAGCAGTTTCCAACGGTCTGGACGAAGGTTAAAGATGAGTCCTCGTAGATCTTCACCCGCGTTGAGTGCTGATACGACCGTATTCACCTTCAAAGCAATCCCCGCCGCTCGTATCGCTAGTGCTGTATCGAGGTAACTTTTCAATGAAATAGGTTGTCCATTCACCACGCGACCGAGGCGACGGTGCACATCAGGGTCTGCACTGTCAATGCTCAATGTGATCCAGTCAAGGTAATCATGGATGCTCTCCAGAAATTTCTCATTAATTCGAGATCCATTCGTTACAAGCATTGTGGTTAGACCACGCCGCTTTGCGGAGCAAATTAGTCGGGGAAGCCCATGATAGAGCATGGGTTCGCCGCTGGCAAAGATTATTTTGTCAAAATGTGATGATAGCATATGAACTAGGCTGTTTTTTTGATCGAATAAGATTAATTTTCCCGAAAAGTCCGTGAATGTCGCGAAGCAACCCAAACATTGCATATTACATAATGATGTAAGGTGATAGTTGACCGACGGGGGCAGACAATGGTTCTGAGAGATGGTCATGAGTACTCCTCCCAACGACGACGTGCTTCATCACTAGAGACTCGGAACACCGTGATGGGAACGCCTCTCCGGTCATGGATCACTGCGATATTTTGGTAGTCGTATAGATCGATCCCGAGGTTCTTCGCCCCCCAAGCTCGGTAGGAATCGATGTGGTAAATGCGCTCACCTCTCCGGCCGCGATAGCGACGACCATGGCGCTTGGCCACACCGCTTGCGTTGGTGGGGATTCGACGCTCAAAGCAGCGCTGGTGGTAGTGGTGAGTCTCGCCCATCTTCTCCTCACTTTTCAGAACCGCCTTTGGTGGGGTTTCGAGGACATAGGGCGAATGAGGCGTGAAATTTTCGTTTTTTAGGGTTACCCAACCCAACAGACAAAGCTGTCCAGGGCTGAGCGCTTGCGTGGCGCCTCAATGGGGCCGAGGTGTGGCCCGAGGGGGGCGAGTTGTCCATCGCTGTGGCTCAGCGTGGAGAGAGCCTTGGACAAGGTGGCGCCTTCAACGAACGCCCGGATGAGCGGCACTGCGGTGTTGATCGCGGCGCGGAACTCGACAGCGTGAAGGGGCGCGACCACCTCCCGCGCGCCCGCCATTAGGCAGGCCCCAGCGACCCCCCCAGGCCGATGAATGAGGTGACCTGCACGGCCGGTGTGGCAGGACAAGAGCAAGACGGAGGCGCCCGCGAGCGCACGCGGGTTACTCAGCAGGTCGTCGGCGCGTAGCACAGCAGGTTGGCCCTGACGATCTAGCAGATGAATCTCGCCATCGCGGCCGTTGCTCAGCCCGTGCCCAACAACCACCACGAGGTCGTGCTCCACCTGACGATCCAACAGGCTCTCAGGGGATGCTGGGGCGTCCAGGATGGGCAGGCAACCATCAGGGTTGTGGAATAAGGTGCCTGACTTAGCCCCCCTCGCGGCCAAGATTTGCACAGGAGAGGCCCATGAGGCTCGCGCGGCTTCGGTCAAGCGAGATAAGGCCTCATCGCTCTGGGAGCCGAAGGAGCCCAGGCTGCCCGGCGACCCAGGATCAGCGAAGGCGATGAGCGTGGATCGGCGTCGACTCGTTGGCTTGTGTGAGAGGAGCGCGGGTGAGGCGAGCAGTTGAGTTTCTGTTGAAGATGTTGAAGACGCCCACAGAGATGAAGGAGAGACCGCCTCAAGTTGGCCCTTCGCGCACCAGAGCAGGCGTGTCGGGGCTCCATTGGGGTGCTCTTCTATCAGGCCGGAGAAGCCGCGCCGCGCCCATTGCTTCGGGTGCCCATCCGGCATGGGAGATGTAGCCCGAAGAGTGTTTCGCTGGGGGGGAT
>CAYLJJ010000251.1:0-2551 GCA_964384025.1 uncultured Nannocystaceae bacterium | reverse complement strand
TCCATCACCTGCGCGATGGGCGCCCCCACTGCGGTGGGGTCCTCAAAGGGCTCGATGGAGCGCATCATGTACGGCATCGAGAACATGGTCCGGCTGCCCTGAGCATAGGCGTGTGTGAAGTAGACCGACTGATCAAGCCAGCTGTCGATGAAGGGGGTGTCGCCCGGCTTGGCAAAGGGCTTGCCCTCTCCCCGATGGGGCGCCAAGGCGTCATAGCGCAGGGTGTCGAGCACCACGAGGATCACGTTTAGATCCTTGGGCTCACGGTACGATACATGCGGTGAGCGGTCTTGAAGTATAGTCGCTTCAAGGTCGAGGTTGCTCAGGACGACGCGCAGGAGCCCGAGGCGTGTATTGCGAGAGAGGAGAGGCAGCACGTCCGCCGCCACCGTCGAGGAGATGATCAGGCCAGGGCGGGCTGCCCGATGGCCCGTCCCCCAAACGACTGGACCTGCGATGATCACCACCAAAGGCCAGATGGCGATATACCATCGCAGCCGAGGCCTCCAAGTCATCAATAAACTTTGAAACGCGAGGAAAGCGGTCAAGGCGCTGAGCCCCGCTATGAGGACATGGAAGCGGCCATAAAGCCCAGCCAGGACCTTGGCATCTACGATCGAAAAGATCAGTGAACAGATCAGGAGCAAGATCACCCACACCTTGAAGCGTCGTAGATGGAAATGCGCAACCCCT
Organism: uncultured Nannocystaceae bacterium; assembly: GCA_964384025.1. Classification (GTDB taxonomy): domain Bacteria; phylum Myxococcota_A; class Bradymonadia; order UBA7976; family UBA1532; genus CAYLJJ01. The sequence goes on along the minus strand of CAYLJJ010000251.1, from coordinate 1,858 downwards.
AAGAGGAACGCTCCGAGCGCGCCCCCAAGCGTTAACCCCCAACGGAGCGTACCCGCCCAGGGCTGCTGCGCGATCCAGTCTCCAGAAGTGAGTTTCTGAAATACTTGATCCATCGGCCAAGCCCCCAAGGCGGCGAAGAGCGCCCCTGTCGCCAACGAGATCAGCAGGTTTGAGCGCCAAGCGCGGCGCAGGAGCGCCTCTCCCCCAAGCGCGAGGAGCAGCACGCCGAGGAGGATAAGCTGAACGACGATATGCAGCGAGAAGAGGACCGTGATCTCATAGAGGGTCGGTGAGGTGGGTAAGGCTATGACGAGTCGAGCCATGACTCGATCCAGGGCGAGCAACCACAGCGCTGCAAACACCACAGCAAAGGAGCGCTTCACCATGAAGCCTGCGATGGTTGGTATGAGCCGGTCCTCACCGCTTGAGGATTGAGACATGATGGCACCTTAAACCCGGGTTGATCCCCGCACCTTATGCGACTGAGTGGTGCTCATGAAGGGGTTGCAATTTGGTGGTGAGTCTCTTGGAGCGAGGAGAGCAGAGAGGCTACTGGAAGATCGCATCGCCTTGAGCCACCGCTACCGCGCTCTCGACACTTGAGGGGTGGGGAAGGTGCCAGCAAGCGCAGGATGAAGACCACACCTCGACTACGAATCCCGCTTCGAAGAGCGTCTCAAGGGAGCAGTGGAGTCTGCCATGTGTTGATCTCAGACTCTTGCATTCGGATCCCAGGCGGTTCGCGCCTCCGCGCTCTTGCTCCCGACCTTCGACATGGTGTGTCTGCTCCTTGATACGGTGACTTAACAAGAAATGCGTATCCTTGATCAAAAGTAGGTGCTTATGAAGGCTTTAGTTTTCTCCAAAGAATAGACGAGATTCTTTGCGGATACGATGTTGCCAATTATAGACCACCTGCAGTTTAACTCCCAGAGCCTGAGCAGTCTGAGCAGGGCTGCGCTCATCCATATAGAGGTAGCGAAAGATCAAGCGTCCTCGCTCAGGGAGTTGAGCATCAAGGTGGTTAAGAAGCCCCTCTCCACTGACACGAGCGGCGACGGTCTGCTCTGGATTGGCGTGCTCGGCAGGGAGACGATCTAAGACCGCTGCATCTACCGGTTTAAGATCCCCTCCCCGCTTGAGAGCCGCTGCCTTGCGACGCAACCCTCCTAAAGCGCGCTCAGCTAGGATGCCAACATAGCCTTCCAGAGTAGCGCCTCGCTGAGGATCATAGGCCAGGAGGCGACGCCCTCCCGCCTCAAACAGCTCCAGCCAGACCTCTTGAACATCATCGTCGATCCCCTCAAAGGGAAGCCCACGGCGTCGTCGAGCTGCCCAGGCCTGGGCTCGAATCACCGGCATCAGACGGCGGATCAGGGTACGGGTTGCGCCGCTGCGTCCAGCTAAGGCGCTGCGGATCAGGCTGGGATCATCTGGGGCAAAGAGCCCCATCAGGAGGTTCAGGATCATTAAGGACGATGGTACTCCAAAGAGAGGCTAAGCCAACGTAATCCTGATCGCCCCTGAGCTTCTTTTAGAGAGAGCCCCTCTAGATCGCTGAAGCGATCAGCCTCCTCAGCGAAGGCCAGGAGTAACTGATAGCGACCAAAGCCCTCTCTAAAAATCTGCTGTGCTTCCCCTTCCAATCGAAGAGCAGCGCCCTGGGTCTGGATCTCTAAAGAGAGCGCTTGAATCCCCCGTTCTGCTCCCTCTTTCAACAGGAATGGGCGCAGATGAGGTGCTTGACGAACCTCCTCAGACTGAGGGGCCAAGATCAGGAGGAGCGGGCTGTCGGGTCCAAAATTGAGGTGCGATCCATTCTGAGGGATCGAGTAAGCAGAGATGAGTTGACACCATT
>CAYLJJ010000250.1:0-2592 GCA_964384025.1 uncultured Nannocystaceae bacterium | reverse complement strand
TGCGGCTCTGGTCGGGAAAAAGAGACTGCAACGCGATGTGGGAGTGCGGTGCATGTGGACAGAGAGGCACGGGGCAGCAGCTGCTCAGGCGCCTCTCTCTTAAGCCATTTAGGATCCCTCAAAGGAGATGCAGGCAAGCGAGAAGAGGCCAAGGTTGGGTCGATATTGAGAGAGAGGCGGATGGCCTCTATCGCAGGCAGGGAGCAGGGGCAGCCTCAATTCGAGAGTATCTGTTGGGGAGGGGATGGCCTCTGAGCTGGGCTGAAGAGGCGAGCAAGCTGGAGGATCTCGTCGGCTCCTGTGAGCTGCCCCCTCGACGAGAGTGGGAGGAGGGCGACATATTGAGAGCCCAGCTTCAATTTAGGGCTGACTTCCAACTCGGCCTGCTTATCCGCGATGAGGAGGGGCTCCCCTGCCAGATGGAACGGGCCGCGCTTGAGCCTCAGCCCCATCTTGGACGCCGCGCTCAGCTCAACAAGAAGATCCTGGTCAGCAGGACCCCAGCTGAGATTCGCAGCTTTGGAGATCTCAGAGAGGCTCAACAGGCTCCCCGCGTCTATATCTGTGAGGGCCTGCCCGATTGGATAGCGCTCTCTGTCTACTGCCGTCTGTATGATCCCAAAGCGATGGTCATCGGCGCGGTAGGGGTTGATGCTCTGCCCAAGCTGAGCATGGTGCTCTCTCAGGGTCTACAAGGGCCTGAGCTGATCCTCTGCCCTCACAATGATAAGCCCACCAAGCGCTACCCTAAGCCCGGTGGACAGGGGAGCGCGCGGGCCCTTGAATTGGCAGATTCGCTGCGGGATCTACGTAGACTTCGATGGGCCGAGAGAAAGAGCCCTGGCGACTGTGCAGATCTGCTTGAGGATGAAGGCCCTGAGGCTCTCAGGCGATATCTTCAAGGAGCACCGCTCCTCTACCCGGCTCCTTTGTCGATCAAAGATGGCGTCAGGATCAAAGATGAGGTCGCCGCGGCGATCAACGCCGCTTCCCCTGACACCCTCAACATCCTCTCTCTGCCTCCCGGCGCAGGGAAGACACGCTCGACGCTTGAAGCCCTTGTTCGTCAAGCTGATCTTGGAGAGGCAGCGGTCTTCTCCGCCGACAACTACAGGCAGCTTGATGAGGTCGAAGCCACCCTACATGGGCTCTACCCCGCTCTAAACATCCGTCGCATCAACACCCACCGAGCGGCTGGCGCCTGTCCCCTGATCGCGAAGCTTAAGGGAGAGGCGCTCGATAGAGCCAAGGAGCGGATCAGCTCCCGTTTTTGCCAACGATGCCTCAAGAGGGGGAGCTGCCCCGCTCGTCTGACCCCCAGAGAGGCTCAGAAAGGCTGCCTCACCCTCTGCACTCATGCAGCCCTTGAGACCCTCAAGGGCCTCAGCGATGCTCTAGTCGTCATCGATGAGTTCCCTGGCGCGATCAAGACCCAGATTCTCTCTCTAGCTGGCCTTGAGAGCCTGCTGCTCCACTCAGCCAAACAGCTCCCAGAGCTGAGGTTGGCCGTTGAGAATCTCATCGGGCTGCTCCGCTCCGCCTTTGAGGAGCGCATCAAAGGAGAGCAGAAGGGTCCTAAGTGGAGATATGATGAAGCTCTCCCAGCTGTCTTAGATCCCATCCAACAGGCGCTCCAGATCCTCCCTCGTGCTGATGAGATCCCCACCCCCGCGCTCCCGACCTATGACCAGATTCTTGGAGAGGACTCAGCCCCTTACCCCTGCTTAAAAGCTTGGAGAGCTTTCATTCAGCTCCTCAAAGATCTTCAGGCTGATGATCTCTCTCATTGGGAGGTGGTCGCTCATCCAGAGCGAGGCCCCCGTATGGAGAGGAGGGTCATCAGGCTGCTCCCTCAAAAGAGCCGCCTCTTTATCCTCGACGCCACCGCGCCCAGGATATGTTCCAGTTATGAAGCTCTGGCTGCCTTCTCTGGCTTAAAGCTAAAGATGCTCTCGCTGTCCATCCTCACTCAGATCCCAGCTCAGGCCCTCTGGTTGGACGCTGGTGTTGCTCAGCTTGGGCAGGTGCGTGGAGAGGGCTGGGCGGGGATCTGCCTCGCCCATTGGCGCTCGCTGCTCTCGACCCTGCTTAAGCGCCTCTGCCTCCCTGCGATTCGAAATCGGGTGGGCGTCTTGACTCATAAAGGCATCAGGCTGGGCCTTGAGCGCCTGAGAGGCTCTGAGCCCCTGCCCCTCGTTGGGGCTGAAGAGGGGCAGATCTCCCTTCGCCTCCTCACCACCCTCGCTGAGATCCGCCAGCTCCTCCAAAGTTGGGGAGATCAGCTCCTCCTGGGGCACTATGGCGCGGATGATCGAGGGAGCAACCGCTTAGAGCGCTGTAATCGCCTTATCCTTTGGGGTCTCCCGATCCCCAGCCTCTGGTCGGTGGGTGTTGAAGCCTCAACGCTGAAGATCAACGACGAGGAGTATAAGCAGGGGTTGATCCTCGCGGCGGTAGAGCAGGCTCTGGCTCGCTGTCGTTGGCAAAGGCACCCAGGCAGAGAGCTGCGAGTGGTTGGCCCTGCCTCAGCGCCCCGTAAGGGTTCAAGCTATCAGCCCAATATCTTTAGGTTAGATTGGTCAACGCAGAAGC
>CAYLJJ010000249.1:0-2606 GCA_964384025.1 uncultured Nannocystaceae bacterium | reverse complement strand
TACATATTCATCCATCTATTATTATCTCAAGTTCGGGGATGCTCTCAGGAGGACCAAGTCAATTCTATGCAGGTAAACTTGCCACTGATCCACGTCATCATATAGCGATTACTGGTTATCAGGATGAAGAAAGCCCAGGTCGTCAAGTTCAAAATCTAGCTCGTGATGGCGGTGGCACTCTTCGCTTTGGAGATGAAAGCATTGAGCTGAAGTGTTCTGTGGGAACATATAGATTGAGTGCTCATGCAGATACGACTGAACTAGTCGCTGCTTTAAAACAGCTTCGTCCTCGTAAGGTGTTTCTCGTTCATGGAGATACACAAGCTCGCGAGTTGTTAGAAGATTCTCTCCATCAATTTGGTGTTCGAGATGTTATTCGCCCAAACCTTGGAGAGTCTTTTGAGATAGCAGGAAGGAAGTTTCGAGGGTCTAGGATAGAAAAGCCTCAAACGCCTCTTAATCTCGTACGCAAGCCCCTTGAGTTTAAAGATATCCGTGAGTTTGCAGTTTCGCTTTTTGAACGAGACAAAGGAGCGCGTAGCTATACGATTAGAGCATTGCTTGAAGAATGGGGAGATGAAGCAGGAGCAAGAGATGAAGAAGTTATTAAAAAAACAGAGCTTCTTTTTCAAGGAAAGAAAAGTCCATTCAAACGAAACAAAGGACAATACCGTATTCGGCATTTTAAAGGTGAAGTCATTGGTGGGTGGAGTGATGAGGACACTGCTTTTAATCCAAGCCAAGCAAGCGCTCATGTAAAGTCTGCTGTAGATAAATCATGGGGGTTGTATAAAGTTGGGGTACAACAAGGAACAAGAACGCTTACTCTTCATTTCTATTTCCCTGATGCTATTTTGCCAAAGTTTGAAGCTATTCATCACAAACTAGAACGAGAAATAGGCTGGACAATACGAACGAAAATCTCGCCTCACCAGCAACAGTTAAGAATTCATGCTTTAGCTTCTTTACCTGAGAGTTTGAGAACAACTGCTAAACCATCTATCCATTTGCAGAATAAGCAAGTCACTCTGAACTTTAGCCTATCCATCCTTGAAGAATTTGAAAAACAACTACAAGAGCTTCAAATTCGTTTTCTTGAGGAGACTGGTTTCTCACTCTCCTTTGGAGAAGTGGAGAAAGAAGCTGAAGAACAGGTGCTCACACCTCATGGTGAGGCTATGGATATGACGAGAGCACGAGATGTAGTTCTCTCGATGGCTATAAATATCCCTCATGAGATTTCACGAGTCAGCTTTAAGAATGGGAAGATCATCCTCAACTTCATCACTCCTGAGATTGGCGCTCATAACGATGAATTCATGCAGGCGGTTTCTAAGGTCACCTGGTGGCCTGTAGAAGCAAACCCACATCCAAACCAGCAAGCGATGAATGCTTTGCTTATGGGGCTACTTCCTGCGGGCTGTGGCTTTAAAGCGTCGCTTCACTCTGAGGATAGATTGGTGAGGGTGAAGTTGAGAAGTCGGCTCAGCCCTGAGCAGAGGTCAAAAGCGGTTGAGGGCTTTTTTGTTAAGACGAGGTGGAGATTGAGATTTTAGACCTTTTTTTATTTTAATCAGCAGTTATTATCATTACAAATATATTCTATTTTTGATAATGACATATAATCCATAAAAAATCAGTTGTAACATATTCATAAGCAAATTGATGTTAAATATCATTCAATTATATCCCAATAAATAGAGTCACCTCCTATATACCACCTTGATTTTTTAATCTGATCAATATCCCATTTTGTTTTATTGAAATCTTGTGCATGAAGTGGGTCAAGTATTAGAAACAACTTCTCTTCTAACCAAACAATCTCTAAATGGTCATCGAGTTGGACGCCTGTTTTTCCAGCTCTTTCTTTTAATAAAAATTCAATATTGTTAGTGATCTTAATCAGGACAATTGTCCAATTGTTTTTCGTCTTAGATGTATCATAAACATCTAATCGTAATTCTACATGTTTATTCTCAAAATCAATATTAATTTGATCGATTAATGCATTATTTGCATATTCAAAACGTTCAAGAAAATATTTACAATTTTCTTTTGTGATTTCTTGCATATCGATGAATCCTTGTTTTCTCTATAGTTAGAGCCATTTCATATAAAATAATACCATTGTTGACTGTGATTGGCAATATTTTTATTTATTTGGGGAGTAATCTAGTGCATCCATGGGATTTATTCCCTCAGGAAGTTCGTCCCAGCCATTAGGAACGTTTCCTTGTTCATAAAATGTACCTCTGCCCTTATGTCCAGTTCTAAACTCTCCTGGTATTTCAAACTTATGAGCATGGCCAGCACGATAGCCATGTTCCCACCTCCAGTCTACATGAGCGATAGCTTTGCCAGAGTCATCGTAAATTGTTGATTGTAAAGCTCTTCCATTCCCCTCATGAAGACGAATATGTTTTGAATTTGGGACCCCGCCTAATTGGGCTCCCTTCTTAAAATCTGTAAATGTTTTTCCATCATATCTAGCATTATGAACCAACACTCCAGGCAATAAATCACCTAAAGAAACAAAATAATTATGATTACTTTCTACTTCAAAGTTATAAACCTGGAAATCACCTGCAATTATATCTACATCAACA
>CAYLJJ010000248.1:0-2616 GCA_964384025.1 uncultured Nannocystaceae bacterium | reverse complement strand
CCCCCTTAAACTTCGCTTGCCTTGTTTTGCATCTCAACCCTGGCCGGAGTATTGATAACTGATGATGGCAAAATATTTACAACTGATTCAAATGTTACGTTAAATAACTCAGGTGTTGTCAATGCATGGGTTACTTCAACGATTGAAGGGAATGACGGCAACAGCAGTTCTAATAATTTAGTTCCTGTTGAACTAAATGATAATATAATTGGAGCATCCGTGCACACCTCTTATCAGCTTACAAATGGAGGTCAAATCGGAGAAACAACGGGTATTATCGTCAATTCAACATCAGATATAATACCAACAGAGGGAACTAACACCTTAGGCATCAATCATTTAACAGTAAATTCGGGAAGATTCATCTCTCCTCTAAATATGACTGTAAGAGAATTCTCTTTACATGGTGGAGAATTCACAGCACCTGAGAGTGTTTTCACAGTGGGTTATGGGACAACACCGCATCCGATCAGTTTTGTTGCGGACGGAGGAGTGTTTAATCACAACAATGGAACAGTTCTATTTAACCGTTCATATCCAACTAGAAGTAATACGGTTATTCAGCAGATCAACATCACATCTGTTGCTAACTTAAACAATATTGAGATTAGTTTGGGAGATACTCATCCTACCGGTGGTTATAATAATTCAATATTAGAAATAGCAGGTAATCCCATTGTGGTTGAGGGGAATTTGTCTCATAAAGATGGTACGATGAATGGTGGTAGTATTATATTGGGTGGCGATCTAGCTGTATTCTGCAAATATTATAATGGCACTGTTTGTGCTGGAGGCGGAACTACCGACATCGCATTCTCTTCTAATCATATACAACGGTATTCAAGCCATAGATCATCTTCACAAGGTTACATTACTATTACTGGAACTGCAGGAACATTCATACCAGCAGGCACAGCATTTCAGTCCGATGATGGTAAAATATTTACAACTGACTCAAATGTTGCTTTGAATAACTCAGGTACGGTTAACGCATGGGTTACAGCAACAGTCGCTGGAGTTGCTGGGAACAGCTATTCTATTCATTTTGTCCCTGTAGAGAATAACGACAACATCAATGAAGCATCTCTACATCCATCTTATCCGCTCTTAAATGGTGGCCAATCTGGAGAAGCAGCAGGTGTTGTCATTAATTCTACATCAGACGTACTACCAGCCGAAGGAACTGATCTCTTTAATGCCCATCATTTGACGGTCAATTCGGGGAAATTCATCTCTCCTCCGAATCTGATTGTAAGAGAATTTTATCAGCATGGTGGAGAGTTTATAGCGGCTGATGATATTTTCACGGTAGGTTACGGAACAACACCACATCCGAGCCATTTTACTGTTGATGGAGGAGTATTTAATCATAATACTGGAACAGTCCGGTTTGGTCGATCATATCCAGCTACAGGTAATACGGTTGTTCAACAAATCAATATTACATCTGTTGCTAACCTAAACCACATGGAAATCAATGTGGAAGATGCTCATTCCACTGGTGGTTATAAGAATTCTATTCTAGAAGTCATAGGCAATCCTATTATTGTTGAAGGAGACCTTGCCTACAAAGATGGGATCATCAACAATGGGAATATCAATCTTTCCGGAGATCTTATTGTCAGTTGTGAATCTTATAATGGCAGTGTTTGTGCAGAATCTGGTTCTACGGGTATTATGTTTAATGGCAATCAACCTCAAGATTGGTCCATTATCCCCTCCTCTACCAGATCATATATTACGTTTACTGGCGTTTCAGCAACATCCATTCCCAAGGGTACAGAGGTACAAACAGCTGATGGGAAAAACTTTACGACTACTAATGATATAACCATTGCTTCCAATGGTTCAGGAAGTGTTTGGGTCGTTTCAACAATCCCAGGAGTTGATGGAAATTCAGGAGCAGATATCATGACTCTAGTTGCTCCAATCGATGGCGTAGATGGTAATGCGACTATACATGCCTCTTATAAACCGGATAATGGAGGTTTCATGGGCAGTATGTTTGGTGGAGATGTGAGCATAGATACAACAAATACTGTAACCCTAGGCTCTAACGTTTCTCTTTCTACTATTGACCAAGACCTACATGCTGTAGGAGGTACTCTGAATATAAATGGGATGAATTTATTCGTAGAAGGTCAGATTATCATCGAACCTGATGGTAATCTTATCTTAAACGGAGGAACTACTGATCCAACAGAGGGAAATGAGGATTATATAATTCGCTGAGCAGGAGAGCTTCGAATTAATTTCCTCAAAACTCTCCTTCTTAATCCCTTCTTAACAAGAAAATATTTTTCTCCCCAGAATATCATAACTTATCTGACAAATGATGTTGTTTTGCTGATATTATTTATGGGTTAAATTTGTTTGGTTGACATCAGCATCCTGAATTTTTCAGATGAAAATCGTTTGTTGGTGATTGAATTTGACAAAAAACAAAGTATTTCATTTAACCCGCTAACATCACCAGGAAGTAAGAGCCAAATGGTGCTCCTCTGCCATGGTAGAGTCCGATAATTGTCGTTGACCAAAATGCCCTCGCTTCCAGACTCCAGAAGGGTGTAACTCTCAGCATAGGCGTTAGATTAAGCAGACTTAGGACGAAACTGA
>CAYLJJ010000247.1:0-2633 GCA_964384025.1 uncultured Nannocystaceae bacterium | reverse complement strand
ATTGTCGGAAAATCAGAAGATATTATCGCTGCTTTTAGGGAAACAATAGCTATACTAGACCCCAAACCTGTCGTGCCGACTGGCCAACTAGATTAGCATGCCTGCGCATTAGAGAAATGGTTAAACCTCAGGTTCAGGACTCCAAGAGCGGTTCTCCATTGAGGATGATCTGATACTCAATCTCTGCTGTAGCCTTGAGCATAGCGGAGACCCCGCAGTAGCGATCCCGAGAAAGTTCCAGCGCGCGTCGGACCCGTGCAGGATCAAGCTCCCCCTCTAGATAAAGCTTCAGCTTCAGATCCTTGAGAATCTTAGGATGATGATCGGCGGTGTCGCTCTCCAGCTCTACACGGAAGCTGCTGGGCTCTTGACGCATCTTGCGAAGGATAGAGATCACATCCATCGCGGTGCAGCCCCCTAGGGCGGGGAGCAGGAGAAATTTTGGAGGTGGCCCTTTGTCCTGACCACCCACAGCAGCGTGGGCGTCGATCATAAAATGGTGCCCAGCCAACTCAACAGAGAAGGCCATTCCTCCCTCGTGCTTTACCGTGCTCTTCATCTCTACAGCTCCTTAAACAGCTCGATAAGAAGGGCGACTCCATAGCCAGTCCCTCGATCATCCTTCGTAGCAGGTCCCGCCATATCGATATGAAGCCAACGCCCCTGATAATCCCCCAAATGCTCTCCAACAAACTGGGCAGCGCAAGAGACTTGGGCGTTCATCCGATCTTTAACAGAGTTTTTCATGTCGGCCACTTGACTCTTGAACTCCTTACGGAAAAGCTCAGGAGCGTAGGGCACAGGAAAGACCAAGTCTCCACACCGACGCCCCGCTCGGACGGCCCAATCTTCTAGAGAAGGATCATTTGTATAGATGGCGGCATGTTGCTTCCCCGTGGCCATAAGCTGAGCCCCGGTGAGGGTAGCGATATCGATGATCAGATCGGCTCCCAGATGACGCGCCGCATAAGAAACCCCATCAGCCAGAACCAAACGACCTTCAGCGTCTGTGTTGTTCAACTCTACCGTTCGACCAGAGTAAAGAGTGAGGATGTCATCAGGGCGCATCGCCTTAGGACCAACAGCATTCTCAGCCAAACAGAGCAGAGCGCGAATACGACGGGGTATCTTAAGGCGAACGGCGGCGATAAAGGCCCCCAGGACCGCTGCAGCCCCCGCCATATCCCCCTTCATCCCAGGCATCCCCGTCTTGGATTTGAGGGTAAGCCCTCCCGTGTCATAGACGATGCCCTTGCCTACCCAGACCGTTGAGGGAGCGTTGCGCCCCAGAAATTTGGGGCTGTAATCCAAGATCACCAGCGCTGGAGGATGCTCTGCAGCTTTGCCGACCGCCCAGAGCCCACCTAGACCTGCATGAGCAACATCCTCCCCTTCAATCACGCTGATCCCCACCCCCAACTGAGCTGCGTAGCCTCGGGCCAACTCAACAAAAGCGGTGGTGTCCAGCTCCGAGCAGGGGCGATCCACCAGCTCCGCTGCCAACCGGATGCTCTCACAGATCTCCAACACAGGCTCATCGACCGTGGGACCCTCTGGGACCAAGAAGATCACGCTGATCTGAGGAGGGGGCGTTTTGATGCTGCTTTTGCGCTGGTAGAGGGGCAGAACACGGGCCAGAGCAAAGGCTGCTGCGCGACCATGTTGAGCTTTGTCCAGAGCTAGGATGATCCCACAGCTCCCTGTGGAGGGTAGATGCTCCTTGAGGAGCCGAGAGATAGAGGCCGCGCGCGCTGGGCAGTTGTGGCGTGAACACTCCTCAGGGAGCCGAAGAGCACCTAGACGTTGAGGCATCTCTGCTCTTCTGGAGAACTCTGCTCCTCCGTCCCCTGCACTTTCTACCATCGCTCCCCAGATCGTTTCGCTCCCTGGGGGCAGGCGTCGTCGAACTCCCTCGCTCAGGAGCTGCTTTTTGCGCCCCAGGACGAGGAGGTGTTCGCTTTGAGGGAGCTCTTCGAGAAATTCAAGTTGGGCTTTCATGATCAATCCCTTCTCTCAGGCGGGGAGCCTAAGCTGGAAAAGATCCACAGTCCATAATGAAAAATCTGATCTCGAACTGAGATGCGGGGCCTAGATAGAACTATTTCCCACCGAGTTTCTTCTCCACTATACCAAGATAACGTTCAGCTGTTTTGTTTCCGGGGGAAAGCTTTAGAGCTGCTTTGAGATGGCTTTTGGCATCTTCATATTTTTTAAGCTTAAAATAAACTTTTCCTAGTTTGATTCGATAATTTGTATTTCTAGATGAGATTCTCACGCTCTTTTTGTAAGACTGAGCGGCATCTTTAAAGCGCTGTTGCTGAAAAGCCACATCTCCTAAGCCTGAGTGAGCTGCTGCATCACGACCGTTGAGCTTGATGGCTCTTGAGAAAGCTTGGCGGGCTTCCGCCAAACGGGCTGCCTTGAGATGTGTTTGCCCTTCCTTGCGGAGCTGCTGAGCAGCAGCCTGCCGCTCCCTTGCTTTGGCTTTAGCTTCCTCTTTACGCCTCTTTTTCTCAGCCTCTTTGCGAGCGCGTTCAGCTTTTCTATCTTCTCCCTGATTGCGTGTTGTTGCGGCCTTCTCCTTTGCGGCCTTCTCCTTTGCAGCCTGCTCCTTTGCGGCCTTCTCCTTTGCA
>CAYLJJ010000246.1:0-2673 GCA_964384025.1 uncultured Nannocystaceae bacterium | reverse complement strand
CGGAACATCAAGCACATACACATGCTTTCTGGGGGGGCTTGAAATTCCTATCCTCCTACTATGGCCGCCCCCGAGCGAAGCTCCTGGCTCTGCTCCTCGCCGCCCCGCTGATCTTCTTGGCGGTGAAGGGCGGCCTGCTGCCCCCTGGCCCACTCCCCAACCTCTTCGCCCTGCTTGGGCTCATTGGGGGGCTCTGGCTACGAAAGTGGATCGGATCAGGGCAGAGGCGAGGGTGATCAAAAAGAAGCGTTTTGTTGGGATAGGTTAAGAGAAGGCGCCCCGCCCTTTTGAACGAGCGACTCAGGCGAGGCGCCTTGGGGATCTTTGACAGGCCGAGACCTGTGCAGGCTCAAGCTGAATGAACGCGACGACGCGCGGGCCTGAGATCCTTGAACCTCAAACATCTGGCTAAGTCGCGGGCTGGCGAGGCGAAAGCCCAGGTTGCTGTTACGCTTGCCTGGGTCGTCGTTGTTGCGGTTGGCAGCGCGCAAGTTTGACGCGGTGTTGTTCCAACTGCCGCCGCGATTCACGCGGTTGGAGCCTGGCTCAGCTATCGCCGCGCCCAAAATAGCCAGGCACGCCATCGCTCGCAAGCCTCTTGAGCAAGCTCCTGCGCAGTTGAAGCGTGTCGGCCTGCTCAAGCCAAGCGAACAAGCTCTCCATTTGAGGCAGCGCAGCCTCGGGGTCCAGCTTGGAGAGCCTGTGAAGGCGCCGTATGACGCGACGCCGCCGAGCGCCATCCAGGCGGATCAGCCGAGGCCAGATCCGGAAGCCCAAGAAGGGCACCCCCACCCGTGTCGGGTTCAAGCGCTCAGCCTCATCTCTGAGCTTGAGCTGGAGCCGCTCCTGAACAAAGGCTTCTACCTTCAGCTTCCAAGCCTTGAGCGTGGCCTTATCAGGGCCAAAGAGCAGCAGATCATCCATATAGCGGAGATAACCAGAGACCCGCAGCTCCTGCTTGATGAAGCGATCCAGGGGCATCAGGTAGAGGTTGGCGAAGTGCTGGCTGGTGAGGTTCCCGATGGGCAGGCCCTCGCCAGGAGGAGAGCCTGGAGCCCCCATAAAGATAAAGCGCTCGCAGAGTTCAAGGAGTCGATGCTCTGCGAAATATTTGCGGAGGAGCTGGCTAAGGACCTCATGCTTGGCTGTCTCAAAGAAGCGCTTGATGTCCAACTTGAGCGCCCAAGGCTGCCTTCGGCTGAAGGCTTGAGCGCGCTTCACCGCCCGCTGCGTCCCCTTACCCAGCATACAGGCGAAGCTGTCCTCGATGGCGAGGCGCTCAAAGGTCGGGGCCATCGCGCTGCAGAGGCTGTGATGCACGACCCGATCTGGGAAGCAGGCGGCGCTGATGATGCGAGGCTTGGGATCGACGATACGGAAAGTTTGATAGGGCTTGGGGTGATAGCTCCCATCAACGAGCGCGCGCTGTAACTTGAAGATCTCCGGCTCCAGATCAACGAGGAAGCGCGCCGCTGAGGGGCTGAGGGCCTTGCCCTGAGCGGCTCGCCGCGCGGCCTCGCAGAGCGCCTGAAAGTCGATCACCTGCTTCCAAAGGTCTTTGCTGCGCTTCGCCATCTCAGGAGCTAAAGCTACGCCAGCCGCCCAGCATCCGCCCCGCCTCATCGATCTTCTTCGAGAGCCCCTCATAGGCCCCATGGCTCAGGTGAGCGCGGCGATGGGCCAAGCGCAGGAGCACCCTCAAGCGGGCCAAAGCGATGTCCACCTCAGCCAACACTGGGGCGGTCTCTTGCCCCTTGCTGTAGCGCGCCCGCGTTAAACCCTCCATCACATCCAAGCCTGCGTTCTCAATGCGCTGCGTCAAGCTGAAGCGCATCGCCTTGGGGAGCTTGGCGCAGCGCTCCAACAGCTCATCCAAGACCTCCTCCCACAGCACCAAGATGCGCAGGTCCTTCACTGCGTCTCCTTCACCGCCTGCGCGTTGTGCTCATCGAAGGTCTTAACGATCTCCAGCAGGGCCTCCCCATACTGCTTGCTCCGCGCCTCTCCAATGCCTGGGAGGCTCCTCAGCTCGCTGAGATCCGTGGGTCGCTTCGCCGCGATCGCCGCCAACTGACGGTTGGTCATCAAGCCATAGACCGGCTTGCCGATCAGCTCCGCGTGCTTGAGCCGCCAAGCCCGCAGAGCATCATAGAGGGGCTTGTCCATCGCTGGGACCACCACCTTGCTGCTCCGCCCCGCGCCAGGGTGACCACCCCAACCCTGCGCCCCTGATCCGGGCGGCGGGCGATCCCGATAGCTGAGCATCACCGCCCAGGCGGGCATCCCCCCGATGTTGAGCAGCTCCCGAGCGATCTCTAGGATCTCGCAGCCTGATTGAAAGGCGAGCATCGCCTCTTCATCAAATTGCCCCGTCTCTGGATCGATATACAGTATGAAGGTCTTGGCTTTAATCATCTCTGCTCACTAGAAGATATAGAAGCCGCGTTTAACGGCTCTGCACACAAATGCTTGTATAGGGGGGCTGCTCCCAGCCCTCTTTACTTCGCGAGGGCTTCCGCTGCCCCCCTATCCAAGCATGGCTGCCAAATATCCGACTCTCCCCGTTGGCGTCGCTCTCTCTTTCATTCCAGCTTCAATCATGCTGCAAGCCTTTTGTCAAGGGAACAAGTGTTCAAGGGTCAAGGGAACTATCTGGCGAGGCGAAAGCCCAGG
>CAYLJJ010000245.1:0-2708 GCA_964384025.1 uncultured Nannocystaceae bacterium | reverse complement strand
AGCCGGAGCCCCCTAAGCCGGAGCCCCCTAAGCCGGAGCCCCCTAAGCCGGAGCCTCCCAAGCCAAAGCCCCCCGAGGGGGAGTTTCCTCAAAGCCTTGATGAGCTGTCCTGCCCCAGCGGAATGACCCTGATCCCCACCGCCAAGTTTCCTCGGCGTTCGATCCGCAAAGGCAAAATCAGAGGGGCTGAAGCCCTAGCTCTAGCTCGCAGCGGCAAAGCCTACTGTATCGATCGCTACGAATATCCTGGGGCGGGCAGCACCCCACGCACACGGGTGAGCATGACAGCCGCTGAGGGCCTCTGTAAGAGCCGTAAGAAGCGGCTCTGCAGTGACAGGGAGTGGCGCAAGGCGTGTCGAGGTCGCGGGGGCGCGGCTTTCCCTTATGGGAGGACCTTTAATCCCAACAAATGTAACACCGAAGACGCAGACGAGGAGGAGCGTTCTATCACCGCCAGCGGTCGCTTCCGGGGCTGCCGCAGCGCTTGGGGAGTTTATGATATGAGCGGAAACGTAGCTGAGTGGACTGGCGGTCAGACCGTACGTGGAGGAGACTCCAGCGCCTCCGATGAGGAAGCGGCCTGTAGCGCAGGAGGACGGTCAGCGCCCAGTACAGCGCGCTCCTCTATCGGCTTCCGCTGTTGCAGCGACTTCACTCAGTAGCTCTTCGACACCGTACACAAAGGGCAACTCTGACAAGGCAGCCTCTTCTCTCTCTGAGACAAAGAGTTCATCGAGGAGCAGAGCGTAGTCTCAGCGGCGCATACGATAGAGGTTCTCCCCAAGCCCAGCAGTCTTCTCCGCTGTGTTCTGGCTTTATCCACTCCAGGAAGGGATGATTCCAAAATCAAAACGCAGCGAAGATCCAAGGAGGAGAAGATGTCAGATCTTACGTTGGGGCAGGTCTTGGAGGGGCAGGTACCCCTGACCAACAACAGCAAGCTGCTCGAGGCTCTAAGTGCTCGAAGAGGACGCAGGCTGGTGGTCTTGGTCCAAGCTCCCGGTGTTGGACTGAAGCGAGGGGGGATCTTCCCCAGCCTATTGGAGTTGCTGGATGAGGTTGAGGAGGAGGAGATTGATCTCTTCTTGGGCAACTTGGGCTTGGCCTCGGAGGAGAGTTGGCGCTTGGTCTCTCTTCTGCGCGCACGCTTTAAACATTGGAGCGCGATCATCCCCTTTGCTGCCTCACCTGCCTCAACCCAGGTCGCTTTAGGAGCCGATGAGATCATCATGGGGGATGGCTCCAGCCTCTCTACGATGGAGGACTCCATCCAGAGGGAGAAGGGCAGCCCCTCTCCCTCCGAGCTGGAGGCCCTGCTCACCCTGCTCAAAGACAACAACCTCTCCCCTGAGAGCTTGGTGCCACTCTGGAGCAAGATCGACTTTAGAGTCTTGGGTGCTTTGGAGCGGGCGCGCTTGATCAATCGAGAGATCATCAAGCGCTGCCTGAACGGTCGCCAAGAGGAGCAGCTTGAAGAGATCCTGAGCCTGTTTTGTAATGGGGGTCTGGGTCCCGGTTTTCCTCTCACCGCTAAGGATTGCCGTGATTTGAACCTGCCGGTCAAGACCCCCGATGCCGACACCTGTAAGGCGATTCGAGGGCTCCATCGCTACTACAGCGAGATGCTCAGCTTGGAAGGGGATCTTAACCTCAAGGAGAAGCACTACTCTGTCTCCTATGAAGCCTTCATCGACACCCTTCAGGCCCGGCGCCTGCTCCTCAAGATCACTCGCGTTGATGATCGAGGTCACGCCTTAGCGGAGATCCTTTACCGTTGGGTCCAACCCGCAGGCCGCGATGTAGAGGTGGACAAGGAGTTGGATTTGGAATAGAGACGCGGTTTCATTTCATCGGGCTCTGAGGATCAAATGGAGAGACTACAGAAGGTCATCGCTCAGGCGGGGATCTGCTCACGCCGTAAGGCAGAGGGGCTCATCAGTGAGGGTCGTGTTCGCGTCAACGGGCGGGTCATCACTCAGATGGGCTGCAAGGTCTCCCCTGAGGACAAGATCGAGGTCAACGGTAAGCGGATCCGCGCGCCACGTTCCTGGAGCTATATCGTCCTCTACAAGCCCCCAGGTGTGGTCACCTCAGCGCGGGATGAGCTGGATCGTAAGACGGTCTTAGATCTGGTCCGCACCGACACCCGCCTCTTTTCGGTGGGCCGTCTTGATATGGATGCTGAAGGTCTGCTCCTGCTCACCAACGATGGAGAGACCGCCGCTGCCCTCACACATCCAGCAGGGGAGGTCCCCAAGACCTATCTGGTGAAGCTGCGGGGGCAGGTCTCGATGGCGGCCATTGAGAAGCTCAACAAGGGCGTGATCTTAGAGGATGGCCTCGCCCGAGCAGAGCGGGTGTTGCCTGTCGAGGTGAGGGGTCCCAAGGCTCTAGAGCGCAACAGTTGGTTGGAGATCGTGGTCACCGAGGGCCGCAATCACTTGATCAAGCGGATGATGGAGTCTGTGGGCTACCCGGTCATACGCCTGCGGCGCTTGGCCTTTGCGGGATTGGAGTTGGGCGGTCTTAAGATGGGAGATTGGCGTCGCCTTAACAAAGATGAGGTGAGGAAGCTCAAGAATCTGGCGCGAGAGGCAAAGAAAAAGAGGAACTCTCTTGACAGGAACAGGCAGGCTCACTAGTCTGTGCCTTCCTTGATGCGGGGTGGAGCAGCCAGGTAGCTCGTCGGGCTCATAACCCGAAGGTCG
>CAYLJJ010000244.1:0-2729 GCA_964384025.1 uncultured Nannocystaceae bacterium | reverse complement strand
TCTTGCCGCCTGAACTATTTAAGCGAGGTGTCCACTTTTTCGTAGCAAGTCCAGACCACATCTATCTTGGTTGAGGGGCTCACTGTAGAGCTTCCTTCTGAGGGTTGCTGTCCGCCTTGGTTGCCATCAGAGGAGGGAGCTGTTCGGTCGACGTAGTTCTTAGACCGCCCATTCTCCTGTCTACTCACTGCTGATTCTCACTGATGAACATCATCAAGGACTTATTGCGCCTTGCCTTCGATCACGGTATACTTTGAACCTGAATTCGATTTCCAAATCGAGGACTTTGGTCATAATTTTTTGGGGTTGAAGCACCCTTCGTTCGTTTCGAACTCGATGCTCTATAGAACATGGATGGCACCTATCTGGCACCTATCTGGCACCTATCTGGCACCTATCTGGGCACCTATCTGGGCACCTATCTGGCACCTATCTGGGGAGGAGGGGCGCTACCGCGACGGGAGCGTGAAGACGAGCCAGACGCCGTTGTGCCGAATCGGGTCTGCGATAGCACTGTCGCCGACGTTCTGCGGGGAGGTTCTGATCAGGTTGTACTCCGGCCTCCCTTGCGCCGTGTAGTACTTACTGCCCATAAGGGCGATGAACTCGTCTTTCAGGACGCCGTTCGCAGGGCCTTCCGGGACGCCGTACAGGGGCACCGCCAGCCCGCACGTCCGGTACAGTCCGATGGGGTTCGCTCCCCCGGCGGTCACGGCCAGTAGATCGCCGTCGTAGGTCCCGTTGCCGTTCCCGTCTCCCGTGTCCCCGTCTCCCGTGTCCCCGTAGAGACAACTATGGTCGGCCGCGGAGACCTTCGCCGCGTCCAGATCCTCCGCGTACCAGAACAGCCAGGCCAGATTCTCCAGCCCCAGGGCGGCGATGAGCCACTCGCTTCGCGTGGGCGGGCGAAGAACTCCGAACGCGTACTTCGGCTGGGGCATGTCGCGCCCGGTGCAGACTTGCGTCGAGACCGAGCTGCCGGTGCAGCCGGACAGGTCGATCCCCCCTTCGTTCGTCCTGAAGATGTCCTGCGTCATCGTGCGCGCGAGTTCGAGCACGGCGTCGTACGTCATCCCGGTGGCTGGCCGGTCATCCACCGCTGTCTCGCCGGCAGACAGGCCGCTGTACTCGCTGGTCTGCTCGAAATACTGCGAGTTCGGAATGGGCCAGCCCTGCAAGAAGCAGTAGCTGTACGACAGCTCGATCGTTGTGTCGTGCAGCCAATGAGCCTGCCCCCCGGTAGGGCCGACATTCTCCCAGCGCCCCGCGCTGACGCAGACCGCGGTGTCCGGCACGCACGTGCCGACCTCTTCGCCGTCAGCAACGAAGCACTTGAGCCCCGTCTCGCAGGTCGGCTGGTCGGGGTCGCACGCGTCGAGGATCTCCGCGCCCGGGACAACCTGCTCGACACAGCGGGCGACGTTGTCGTCGCCGACATCGCAGCGCTCATCGTCTTGGCAGGTCTGGGAGTCGACATACCTGTTGTAGGGACCACACGTCTGGACCACGTTGTCCTTGCACCGGCTACTGCCGGCGACGCACGGATCCTCGTCGCAGCCGCTGCCACAGTCGCCGCAGTCGACCGGGCAGCTCTCGGAGGTCTCGCCGTCCTCGCAAACCCCGTTGCCGCAGGGGGGATCGGGATCCGGGCAGTCCAGGCTCCACTGCACGATTCCGCCTTCGATGCACTCGGTGGCGTACGGGACACAGTCATCCGGCACCGACTCGGGCGGGGGATTGCTCGCTTCGCAGACGACCGTGTACTTGCCGTCCAGGCTAACCTCGCCGTCGAACGTACCCTGCTGGTCGCTGACGTTGACGTTGATACCGCCCTTCTCGGTGATCGTGAAGTCACTCTCGCAGCGGGGCACCAAGCACGCGCCGCCGCACTGCATGTTCGAGACGGCCTCAATCGCCTCGGGGTCCGAGCACGGATCGCCGTCCACGCAGCCGAACAGGAGCACACTCGTCGCCGCGATCCACAGGAAATGCTTCGTCATCTCGCCCACTCCTTCTCGTTCCGAAACGGACAACCCCGCAGCAACTCGCCACGTACGTTGCGTCGTCAGGGATGCGATCGCCCGAGATCGCACCGTCCCGTTCGCCCAAGTCGACGTGCACGTCGCCTTCAATGGTGTATTCGCTCGCGACGCTGGGGACAAGATATTCATCACAGCACTGCATATTCGAGAGTGCCTCAATGGCCTCGGAAATCGAGGACGGACCCCTTTCGAGGCGCCTGCTGCGCCCGTTTCTTCTTGTAATTCCAGTGGTGCCGAAGGTGGGACTCGAACCCACACTCCCTTGCGGGAACCGGATTTTGAGTCCGGCGCGTCTGCCAATTTCGCCACTTCGGCTTCTAGCCCGCGTGTCTCACGGCGCTCCTGCTGCGGCCGCCGATCCCTTCGCGATTGGGTATAGGAAATTCAAGCAACCCCCAGAAAGTATGTGTGTACACTTGATGTTCCAAAATCTCTCCGTCGTCAGCGCCCCGAAGATAAACCTCCCCCCTCCCCGCGTCGAACGGAATTTATCTCAGCTCTGGCCACCGTTCAAAATGCTCAGGCACTAGGAGACCCAATCGAGTTGGAGCGGTGGTGCTCGTGGAGGGTGAATAGGGGGAGGGGTAATCGGGAGACCAAGATGGCGAAGGATACGAGCGATAACAGGAGGGTCTTCGATATGGGCGATGATGCGCATGCGGCCTTCACAAACAGGACAGGACAGCA
>CAYLJJ010000243.1:0-2799 GCA_964384025.1 uncultured Nannocystaceae bacterium | reverse complement strand
TCAGTTTCGTCCTAAGTCTGCTTAATCTAACGCCTATGCTGAGAGTTACACCCTGTCCACCTTGTTTACCGTTAGAGGATGGAGCTGTTAGGTCGCTGTAGTTCTTATACCGCTCTTTTTCCCATCTATTCACAGCTAATTCTCACAGATGATTGTCATCAAGGGCTTAGTGCGCCTTGTCTTCGCTCACGGTATACTTTGAGCCTGAATTCACCTTATAAATCGAGAATCTTGGTCATGATTTTGGGGATTGAAGCACTCTTCTTCGTTTCGAACTCTATGCTCTATAGAAGATGGGTGGCACCTATCCGGGCACCTGTCTGGCACTATTTGCCACCTAAAAAATTGCATACATTAAACATCTGGCAACAAAGTGTTGCTTTATTTGGCCCGATCCGGTAAAATTGACAACCTTGCGGTCGGATGGGATGATTTTGCGCGAAATTCTCCACATGACACATGGAAAAAACCTTGGTAGTATTCTTGAGCACAAAGGACTGTGGTCTAAAAACCATAAGCCTGAAACAGTGGAGCTATCAGTTGATATCAGCCATTCCCATATCCAAGAACGGCGTTTTCGAAAAATAGTCCCCTGTGGTCCTCGTGGTAATTTGCACGATTATGTCCCCTTCTACTTCGGAACGCGCTCACCTATGCTCTATGCCCACTATCAAAAAAACGTACCAAGCAATCCTGACGGTCAACGCGCGATTATTTATCTAGTCGCGGATGCAGAAGAGACCATCGCTGCTGGTCACCCCTTCGTGTTCACAGATGGGCACGCAGAGATGAGTCTCGCACGATTTTTCGATGAACCCAGCGATTTCAATCAACTCAATTGGAGAGCCATCCACGCTCGGTACTGGAAAGATACGCCTGAGGAGTCTGCGCGCCAATTCCAAAAGCAAGCCGAATTCTTGGTGCATCGCTGTTTCCCACTCCACCTCGTGCGCAGGATCGTGACGCTCGACGAACGCATACGCCATCGAGTAGAGGAAATCTTATCAGAGGCCAGTGTCCAACTGCCCGTCATTGCCAACCCGAGTTGGTATTACGATCCCAAGGGAGACTCATGATCCACACCGTCTCTGGAAACCTGCTCAACGCCAAAGCAGATGCGCTGGTGAATACGGTCAATTGCGTGGGGGTGATGGGCAAAGGCATCGCGCTGCAGTTCAAGCAAGCCTTCCCTGCAATGTTCGCCGACTACCGTAGAGCCTCGCGGGCGGGCGAGGTGAAACCAGGGCAAATGTACATCTATTCGACGGGCGCACTCTGGGGCCCACATTTCATCATCAACTTCCCGACCAAACGCCACTGGCAAGGACGCTCCCGCATGGAGGATATCGACGCAGGCCTGTGTGCCTTGGCAGCGCGCGTACGCGAGTTGGGGATCCGCTCCATCGCGATCCCTCCCCTTGGCGTAGGTAACGGGGGCTTGCCCTGGGGGGATGTGCGCCCACGTATTGTCGCGGCATTTGAGGCGCTGCCCGAGGTGAAGGTGCTGCTCTACGAGCCCCTCGGAGAGCCGCCCGCCCACGCGCGGAGGGTGGCAGAAACACCGGTCAAGTTGACGCTGGCGAGCGCGCTTTCTCTGCGCTTGATGCACCTGTATGGTTTGCCGGGGTATGCGCTCACGATGCTGGAAGTGCAGAAACTGGCCTATCTCTTACAGGAGGCGGGACAGCCACTGAGGCTCGAGTACAAGCCACACCTGTATGGCCCCTTCGCAAACGAACTGATGCATGTGCTTCGTCGGATCGAAGGTCACTTCTTGGATATCGATCGCGCGGCGTCGGGCTCTGATGTTTCACCCACCGCCGAGATCCGCCTGCGAGAGTGCGCCCCAAGGTCCGCAGCGGACTTCTTGGTCGGGTATGAGACTGAGCGCGCGCGGCTCAAACAGGTCGCCAAACTGATCGAGGGTTATGAGACGCCTCACTCAATGGAGTTGTTGGCTACAGTTCACTGGGTCGCGGCTCATGATCCAGCCTCGCGGAGTAATGTGGATGCGTGTATCCACGGTGTGTACACCTGGCCGATGAAGCGGAGCCGTAAGCGTAGGCTCTTTAGTGAGCACCATATCCGCATGGGTTGGGAGCGTTTGAAGGATTATGGATGGTTCTGAGAGCTCAGGCGGTGGGTGTAAAGGCAGTATGGGCTCCTTTGATAGCGATGAGTTTCTAGGCGCCACCTCCGTTTGAATAACACGCAGCAAGATATCTCTGCTCCAGTCCCTCGGGGATCCGAAGGAGGAGATCTCCAAAGCTCTCCAAGAGCCGCGCCCGTCTTTGAACCGATACCCCTCGCCAGAAGTTGAGGTCCTCGTCATACAAGTTTGAGCTGACTTGTAGGTATGTCGCGCAGATCTCAGGCGTCGTCTGCCCGACGATCAGGGCCGTCTCATTGATCAAGCAGATCCTCTCCGCGACACGAGCCCTCTGGGCGAGCCGCCGCCCCGATGCTGAGCTGTCACGCCCGCTCACCGCAGCCTCAAGCACATCCGCCTCAACCTCTCCTTGAACACAGGAGAGTAGGTGTTGGATGCGGCGCTCGCGGCTCTCCAAGAGGAAGTGCTCCTTCATATATTCGCTCAGCCCATCGACCCCCGATGAGAGCAGGCCCGCGAATTTATAGATCGAGCAGATGTTCCTGAGCAGCCCTGAGCGTACTTGTTTGTACGTTGAGAAATCGCTGGGAAGAATGCTTCTCAGGGTTCGGGAGCAGCGAGACGATGAGGGTTGTACCACTATCTCAGAGCTGTAAGGCAAGATAAACACTTCAGAATTATGAGTTGAC
>CAYLJJ010000242.1:0-2842 GCA_964384025.1 uncultured Nannocystaceae bacterium | reverse complement strand
ATCCCGGTCCACGATGAGGTAGCGGGCGCCGATGAGGAAGCCGTCGAAGGCGTCGAAGGCGTCGGTGGAAGTGGAGGCCATCATCATCAACATAGAACTCAAAGCCCTCTTGGGCAGCGAGGCGCCGAAGGAAGCGGGCGTCTGTCTCTGAGGCTTGGTTGATGACATCAAAGACCTCGTCTGTCTCCTCGACATCAAGCGACGCGCCCTCATAGCCACGCTCCTCTGCGATCTCTTGAGCGGCCTGAGCGCGGGTCTTGTTCTCCCAAGCGCGGCTCTTGGTCTCATGATCCATAAGGGCGCTGATGGCGCGGCCCTCCAGAGTGAGCTTGGTGAAGCCCTTGAGCTTCTGGATCACCGCTCGACGTGGAGGAGCCATCTGGCCGGGGTAGCCCCAAGACACCTCAAAGATCGCCCCTCCTGAGAGCTCCTCACGATCAAAGAGAGACAGGTCGAAGTTGTTGAGCTGGAGCGAGAGCTTGTCAGCCTTCTTCTCAGAGTCCTCAAAGCTGAAGGCGATGAGGCGCTCGTCCAGGTTGAGGGGCTCTCCTGCCACTACGTGTTCATTGGGGAGCAGGGTCAGGCGCACTCCTGGCGCTGTTCTTATCATCAGGCTGGGCTCTTTCTGCCCTCAACCTTGGCAGGAGGCAGCATATCGAGCTGTTCACCCAAGACGACCTCTACGGCTTTGACCTCAAGTGACAGGAGCACACTTGGGGCGAGTTGATGGCGATAGCAGTTGATGAGGTGGAAGATCGCTTCACGGACTTGGCGAGCGTGCTGCATTTGATAGCGTCGCTCTCCCTCATATTGAAGGCGCTGCTCCTTGGCTGCTAGGCGCTGCTCTTTGAGGATCGCCAACTCTAATGAGCTATTTTCATGGGAGGTTCGAGTCGATGTGGTCATGAGCTTTGAACTCCGCTCAGTGTTTGCTCGGGCGCTGGATGCACTCTGGCTACATCTGAATAGAGCGAAAATGAGGCTCTGGTGGGACGCGCTATCGGGGCTGTTTCTTAGAAAAGATGATGTCGGTTAGAACGCGCAGGGAGGGAATGAACAGTGTCTGCCCAGGGGATAGCGCCAAGGTTGGATCGATGATGGGCTGAGGCTGAAAATCGGCGATGACCCACCAGAACCCACAGGCTCTTGGCAGCGGCGCGAAGTAGCGCCCGGCGAGGCCCCAGAGCGTGTCGCCCTCAACGATGGTGTGTGTGCGGTTGTCGCTGTGATGGTGGTAGCAGTAGGGCTCGCGCTCGGTAAGGAAGCGGTACCCTTTCTCGTCAAGCACGCCGAGTGTGAAGCTATGTCTGGAGCCGGTCTTGGGGGGCATGATCAGCTCCTCCTCAGATCTTCAGAGGTCACCCGCACATCAAGGATCTCCTCAAAGCTGACCTGGGCTGTGTAGAGCATGACGCGACCATCTACAGCGAGCTGGCTGTATTGAAAGCTCACTGAGGTCAGCACCGCCTCAACAGTCAACACCTCAGGCCAGATGATCAGCACACGCGGCGGCGCAGCTTGAAGCACGCTCTGGGCGTTATCTGGCGGCACAGTCAAAGCGCGGAGGAAGGCGCGGAAGTCCATGATGTCAACGTCGCCGGGCTGCTCTGCTGCGAAGTAGCGATCGAGATAGAACTCGACTCCGCTGATCTGCCTGTTGCTGGTGCTCTGGTATTGGAGGAGCTGGTGAGAGAGGCCTGGGATAGTCAAGCGGGCATAGTTGACCTGCACCTTCTCAGCGAGCTGTGTTGGGTTGAGCAGGCACTCCATCGACTCGCCGGTGAGTACGTTGACCAAGACACAGCGCGGAGGGCGCCCGATGGCGCTTCGTAGGTTCATGCTCATCTTCAGTAGACCGGGACGGGGGAGAAGCTGCGGGAGGCGTCATCACGCTGCGCGTTGTGCATGGCTGAGGCGATGGTCTCTCCATCGACCTGAAGGTTGATTTGAAGTGGAGCTGTGGCGTCACGGCTTGGCGCAGGGCGCTGGCTCTTGATGGCGTCCTCCAGGTGAGCCAGCTCGCTCATTCGAGCTTTAGTGTCTGCTACTGAAGGCATCGCCGAGAGAGAGCCTGCCCCGCCTGGAGCGCTCATTGATGTTGATGGCTGAAAGGAGCCCTCCGAAGACTCCATCTCGCTCGACAGAGGCATCCGCTTCATACGCTCAAGGTGTGAGGGCAGCAGCTCATCAGGCACCTCACGGAGCAAGCGGATCAGGGTGTCTCGGATCTGGTTGAACACTCGCTTGATCGCAGAGGCCACTCCTTCAAAGAACTCCACGACAGGCTGCAGGAAGGACATAATCCCCTGGGCGAGCTGCTGAAACAGCCCTGAGAACCATCGCCAGATCCCGACGAAGAAGGCCCCAAGGGCTCGAAAGAAACCTGTGATGATGTCCACAGCTCGACTCAAGACCCCTGGCAACACATCGAGGAACCAGAGATAGATCTTGGCCGCAGTCTCACCGATCCAAGTACCCGCCTGAGAGAAGGCGAGCTTCACTTGATCAACCATCCTGATGGCCTCAGCGAGCACATCGATCAGCCCCGAGAAGGCCAAGGTGATCACCGTGACAGCGCCTCCAAAGACACGCCCCAGGATCTCTCCAAAGGCGCTCCAGGTTGAGCTGGACTCCTTGATGGTCATGGCCCCATCCAAGGTCTCTCCGGTCAGCTGCCTCCAGGCCGTGACGAGCCTCATCACAGCATCACCGACGACCTTAAAAGCCGGGCGGATATAGCTGACCATCTTGCGCAGCCCCTTTGAGAAGCCTCCGGTGAGGCGAGCGAAGACGCTGATCAGCTTGGTGAAGAGGGTCACGAGCGCGCCGAGGACCTCGCCCG
>CAYLJJ010000241.1:0-2844 GCA_964384025.1 uncultured Nannocystaceae bacterium | reverse complement strand
CCCGAGGACTCGCCGCTGGGGGCGAAGACGACGCGCAGGGCGTCGCCGTTGCACAACAGACCAGCGGGGATCTTCACCTCGCGGAGCAGGCGCTCAAGGCGGGCGTGTGGGCTCGCTAACCAACCGCCGCTGGCGCTCTCGGGGTTGGGCGCCTCGTCCATGGCCACGCCCCGCGGCAGGACCTGCGCGAGCATGAGCGGCTCGGAGTCTCCCATGCTGTCCACCACGACGAAGCTCGGTCGCAGCGTCTCGTTGTAGTCGGGCAGGATGAGTTCGATGTTGTCGGGCATCGGCGGCCCGCCGGGCGCGCCCGCGATGTCGTCGGTGGACCAGCCCAGGACGTTGACGAAGAACCGGACGAGGTCAGAGATATTGGGCTCGTCGTCGTCGCCCCAGGCCAACTCGGGCGGGTTGTCGACGACGGCGATGAACTTCTGCTGAAGCTCGGCGACGTTCTGGGTGGGCACCGCCTGGGCCTTGACCAGGGCGGGCGGCGAGACCACGAGGCCCACCGGCTGGAGGAGGCCCAGCCAGTCCTTGTGTACCCGCAGCTCGGGAGCGCTCTTCGCTCCAGCTCTTCTCCTCATTGGATCCCTCATCCCGACACCGGCCAGAGATAAACGAGCCCCACCGGCTCGACCCGCTGCGCCCGCACGCGGTAATTCGACCGGATCCGGTCCGGCTCTTGTTCGATCTCAACAGCCAGAGCCTCAAGGCGGGCGGCCCAGTGCTTCTGATTGGCGGCGAACTGCCGTCGCTCGTCCCTAGAGAAGCCCAACGTGAGCTGCTGATGGTCGTCCTTGCCCTTCAGGTTCTGACGCTCGATGCGGGCCCTCTGCTCCTCGAGGATCCGCTTCATCTCCTTAGCCTCCTGCTCGCCCCGTGAGCTGAGCGCTCGCTCCGCTTGGCGGTGCAGCTTCTCAGCCCTGCGCTCCAAGTGGGGGTGCAGCTCGCCCACGTCTTGGGCGGCATGGGCCTGGAGGCGAGCGCGGATCCCGCCGGGCACCTCCCGCAACCGGGGCTGGACGAGGGCGTCGGCGAGCAGCGCCAGGACCTCCCTCTTGGCGCCCTCTCCCACGGGCTTGAGCTTGCTTCGCCCCCGGATGCTGGGGTCCTTCCACTCGGCGGCTACGGCCAACACCTCATCGTGCAGCCGAGTCGCCCCGTCTCCGTACAGGGAGAGGCGACCCAGCGCCACCACCTGCGGGATTGGGTCGTCGGTCCGCAGCACACAGGCCCGGGTGAGCTCGTCGTGGAGGAAGCCCTGGGCCAGGAAGCGGCCGAGGAGCCGCTGGACGATCCGGTGCTCCAGGTGGAGGTGGACGACCTCGCCGTCCAGGGTCCCTGGATCTCGGAAGACCACAGGGCGAATGGGGGCCTCTTTGCGCCACTCCCAGCGCTTCTGCCCCTTCTTGATGGGGGCCCGCAGGGAGTCGATGGTGTGAGCCCAGGTGTGGTCGGCGCCCATACGCTCATGGAGCCTGGGGATCACCCATCGGGCGGTGGCGGCGTCGTGGGCGGCCTCGGCGTCGCTCAGGGGCTGGAGCGACTCGGCCCCGAGGATCTCGAGGGATGCTGAGATGGCGTCGCGGAGGTGCCGGTCATCGAGGCCGATCCACTCCCGGCTGGTCTTGAGCATCTGCTCCAGGCGCTGGATCTGGCCGTGGAGCTTGGCCTTGCGCTCCCGTACTTCCTCAAGGTCCTCCTCGACCACCTGACCCTCGGGGCTCCTCTGGGCGTCAGCGTCAACGCGGTCGAGGCTCGAGAAGAGATCGCCCACCTGCTCGTGGCGGATCCCCTTGGCGAAAATCTTATCGACCCTCTTCGCCACGACCGGGGCCAAGCTCCCAAGCTCCTCATGGATCACCTCGGCCTTCTTCACCAACACGTCCAAGACGCGGTCCTCGGCCCGCTGGTGGACGACGAAATAGTGGCAGCGCACCACCGGAGATCGTTGGAGCTTTCGATCGATGCGGCCGTTGCGCTGCTCCATCCTCGACGGGTTCCAGGGGATGTCGAAGTGGAAGAGGTCGGCGCAGTGGTTCTGGAGGTTGACCCCCTCGCGGGCGGCGTCGGTCGCCACCAGGATCCGCAGCGGGTGGGTGGATGGATTGGCGTTAAAGGCGGCCTTGATGGCCTCTCTCCGCTCCTCCCCAATGCCGCCGTGGAAGGTCATGATCCGCTCGCGGTCCCGGTCGGATCCGGAGATGGCCGACTGGAGCTGCTGAACCAAGTAGCGCTTGGTATCAGCGTACTCGGTGAAGATGAGCACCCGCCGATCATTCCAGGCGGCCCTTCGCCTACCGAGGTTCGGGCAGAGGTTCTCCTTGATCCAGCCGATGAGGTGCTTGACCGCGCTGCTCGCGTCGTAGCGGGCCCCGTTGGCGATGCGGCCCATCTCTTCGAGCAGCTCAAGCTCGGGCCCCGTGGCCTGGGCGGATCCCGCGGAGGCTGCGGTCGCGGCCTCCATCTGGGCGTCCTCCTCTGCGGCGACCTCCTCTTCGGCCAGCGCCGCCCGTTCGTCGTCGCTGCCGGGCGGAGCGAGGAGCAGGGAGAGGGTCTCGGGCCGGACGTCGGCCGCCGCCTTCGCCTCTTCGGCCTGCCGCTGCATCGCCCGACGGTGGACGTCGAGGGTCCGGGCGAACGCCTCGATGGACGAGAGCAGCCGCTTCTGCAGGGAGGTCACCACCAGCATCGCCGAGGCCCGCCGGGAGCGGGTGGCGTCGTTGAGGCGCGCCTCCCGGGCGCGGCGGTACCTCTGGAGGAGGTGGGACAGGACAAGCTCGGGGGCGTCCTCGGGTAGGCCCTTGATGTCGATGCAGATCACCCGTCGCTCGGGGAACT
>CAYLJJ010000240.1:0-2852 GCA_964384025.1 uncultured Nannocystaceae bacterium | reverse complement strand
AAATAGTAGAGCAAGAACAGAAACATGTCGATTCCCGCATAGCCTCCTTCACGCTTCACGCTGGATTTTCAAACGCTCTGCCGCTTCATCCCTGTAGCCATTCGATCATGAAGGCCCCCTTACTCGCCCACTCGGGCAAACGATCCGTCATTTCTTTTTCACCAAAGACAAGTCGATGCTCTTGTGGCATGATCATCATCCATATTTGTTTGAGGTCGGGCGGTTGGCCGTCCCATTGAGCAATCGATGTGTCAGGCTTGCTCAGAACAAGCCTGTTGCGGTCAACCCTCGATCTCGGCATATTGCCCGTGTCATGCTCAAGAAATAAAGCATTTCATCAATGATTACAGTGTGTTCGGTGGATACGTATCCAGTGGGTCAGAGGCTGTTGTCGAGTTCGATGCGACCATCCCGAAGGAAGACCTCAAGGATAGGCCACTGGCGAGTGAGATAACCGAAAGCCTTACCGAGATCACTCTTGGGAGGGTGTCTACCCTTGCGGCGCTTCAGCCTAGCTTTGGAAAGTTTGAGGATAGGCGCCGAGTGTCGGCACCTCATTTCAAGGACAGCATCGGGCTCAAGACCCAGCTCTTTGGCGTCCTTTTCAACCTTATAGAGCCGTTGAATGAACTGGAGCACCTTGGCAGCATCCCGGTCCTTATCGGCATAGGGGAAAAACTTTCGCCGCGCATGAAACCAACAACCAACGGCTATGGCCGAGGCCACTTTCCCGTTGGAGAGGTGATGAAAGGACTGCGCCCCATCGCGTTGCAGATAGCCGGTGAGCCCCTTGAACCAATCCCAGGGGCCAAGGTGCGCGTGACCACTCTCTGCATATTTTGAAGACGACGATGCGGCCATCTCCGACATTGCACCACATGGTACCCAAGACGATGTTGTCCTCGACGCTGCGATCCAGAACCTTTAGACCTGTCGCGTCGCTCTGTTTAATGTCACAGGCCAAGAGGAGCGCCCAGAGCCGCACAACGATGGGCTTAATCACCGGGGCGATCCTCTCAAGCCAGCCGCTCATCGTAGGCACCGTCAACTCAACACCGAGGCGAGAATAGATCTTCTTGATGCGGTGCAGTGGGAGGTGATCATCGTACTTCTTGACGAGGATATCTGTGATCAGACTTGCGCCTGCCTTGCTGCGCTCGAAGGGCTTATTGGGAGGAGGAGCGACGATGATGCCGCTCTCACGGCAGCCAACGCAAGCCATCTTCTCACGCATGTTCTCGATGACTATGAAGTGCGCAGGGATGAACTCAAGCATCTCACTGCACTCATGGCCAATGACTCGTCGCTCAGTGCCACAGATAGGGGTAAGCGTTCACCTCCCCCATCTTCAGAAAGATGAATGGCTAAGGGGGCAGAGGAGAAGGCAGAGGCAGACCTAGAGAATCAGCTCGGAGCAGGGCTTGGATATACTCCCACAAGGAGCGCCCCTGCTGTTGAAGACTGGCTCGGAGAGAGAAGAAGCGCCCATAAATTGGCTGCCCTCTTCGCTCTTGGTCCCAAAGGAAAGTTTGCGACAGATGACAGAGATGACAGAATGGCGAAGGGCTCTCTCGGCAGTGTTGTTATCAGGCCTGACCCCCTGTTGAGAGACAAAAGTCCAGAGGCTATCTTTCTCTGAGAGGATCTTACGACACATTCCAGCATGTCGAAAGCCAGTCAGCTCGCCGAGTTCCTGAAGGATAGTCTCGACGGAGATCTTGAGCATATTGAGTTGATAGCGCGGGTAACTTCGAGAGCAGCGCCCAGATTGAAAGCAGCGCCAGAGTTCAAAGAGTCGACGGCTCTGCTTGACGAGGGAACGGGCTTTACGTTTGGCCCCCGGAGGGGCAGCCTCAGCGATCTTCTGAAAGTCTCGTTTGATATGAGCCCAGCAGAGCTGGCACCGCCAAACAGGCAGGTTGCTATAGGCTCCCCAACGGTCTGAAACCACCACCCCAAGGATCTCAAGGAGTGCCTTGTTGAGGAGGGCCTCGGAGTCCTTTCTGCTTCGCCCCTTAGTGATCTTGAAGATGCTGGCTCCTTGGGTCACTGCAACCCACAGCCAGTGCCGTTTGTGCTGCTGAAACCAAGAGGTCTCATCCAAATGCAGCACAGGGCTTGCGGTGATGAACTTCCGTAGCTCTTCAACCGGCTTCTCCATCACCTGACCGCTGCGAGCCTCCATCTCCGATATCGCCCCTGTGGAGATGGACATTTCCAAGAGCTCATCCAATAGCTTCTTCGTTTGCCGCACTGACAGTCGATAGCTCCCTCGCAACAGTAAAATTAGCGTTCGTAGCCTCGGCCCAAATGCAAACTTCGACGCCTTGGGTAGCTCTCCCTGCGTCCTCTTCTTGCAGTTTCTGCATCGCAGGTTGTGCATCTAGTGTTCTACAAGCGAAACCTTCAGCGTTGGCTGCTCCACGACTTGGTGCCGCCACGGCTTTGAATCCTCTCCCTCCAGTTGCTCCCCACAGTGTGAGCAGGCCTTGGCTTTATGCCTAATTACCTCCGAGGCCTCTTCTACCGGACGAAGCTCCCGATGCTGTCCTCTCCGCCCCTTTTGCCCTCCCCGACGTCGCCTCTTCCTTTCCTGGGGCCCTTGCTTCTTTGTTCCTCTTTGAATTTAGGGGCCGTCACTGGAAGGGGGTCGGTGTGAGTTGCCCGAGTTCTGACCCAAGCGCTCCTGTAGCTGGCTCACCAGCTCTCGCAGCTTCTGGTTCTCTGCTTCGAGTCTTTCCTGGTGTTCTATGAGCTGCGTTAGGTCCATGCCCTCTGCCTATCCCTCCTGACTCTTCTTGGGAAGCTTCCTTCTTTGCCCTATTCTGCGAGAGCCTCACCTGCTCTCCCTC
>CAYLJJ010000239.1:0-2868 GCA_964384025.1 uncultured Nannocystaceae bacterium | reverse complement strand
CGGAATCCCTCCTCAGGGCTCAAGCTATGCCAGGTTCACAACAGGCTCTAAGAAAGACTGGGTCAGCTCAACCTCATGCTGAGGATGTTCACGAGGCTCACCCTCTCCATCAGGGCTCCCCATCATAAAGCAGCCGCTGGGGATATAGACCAAGGCCGGTCGCTCAGGGCTTCTCTCCAGCATTAACTCTCCCGCCTTGGGCTGCTTAGGGAGTGGAGGTGGCTCAGGGGGTGGAGGTGGTGGAGGCGGCTCAGGAGAAGGCTCAGGGGGTGGAGGCGGTGGCATAAGTGAGGGCAGCAACGCCTCAAGCGCCTCTACAGTCGCGGCCCGCGCCCAGCCCTTCATCCCCTGGGTCCAAACCGGCGTCTCGGACCTCAGCACCCCCATCTCCTCAAGCTGACCCTTCTTAAACGGCCCTTGCTGCTCCCCCCCAAGATGCAGCCACCACTGTGGCTCATTTGAACGCGCGGTTGAGGGCTGCTTGGGTAGCCCCCAAACATCGTTCCCCAAGCTCTGTGCCTCCCCCTCTGTCCCCGCCATCAGGAGGCTCTGAAAAGCGAACATCGGCATTTGCAAGATCTGCGGCTGCTCCTCTAAGCGCAGAAAGAGGGGCATCATCCCCCGTTGAATCGACTCCTCTGGCTTCAGGAGTTGGCCGTAAGCCTGGGGGTTCTTGAGCAGCTGGCTGTAGTGGCGATTGTCTCGCAGCATCCCCTCGAAGACCCCCACCATGTACTCCTGAGATTGCATCTCTCCAAACTCTCGTAGGGCCTCACTGAGCACCTCTGGCCTCAGCCTCGGCTGACGCAGTTCCTCCAATAACTCTAAGAAGACCTCCTTGATGATCCCCCGCTGTCCACGCTCAACGCGAGTCAGCTCAGCCTCGACCGCCTTGATCCTTGCCTTGTTGTTGAGCTGAGCCCGCTGATTGGCGACCCCATCCCAGACCTCAACCACCCGCCCCGCGACGGGGACCGACTTCAACGCGCAGAGCAAGCTCTGCTCAGCGGTTGTCTTGATGGTCTCAAGGCTGATTCCAAACATCCTTCCTCCGTCCAATCGCTGTGAAGCCCAACGCTCCATCTTTTTAGCGCCGGACAGCGCCCGTGTACACACCCTCTCTCCTCGCTCTTGGGCCTCCTGAGCACCACGCCCACCTGGGGTCTCAGAGTGTTCCTCATCTGGCGGGATCCTGAGCGCCTCTCCAGCACCTCACCAGCAGCCCTGAACTCAAAGGCGGCCTAGATCTCAGCACCGCGCCCCAGGGGCTAATCTCCTCACCCTGGGCCTCTCAGCGCCGCACACACCTTCAACCCCTCAGCCTGAGCATCGCGCGGGTGCCCATCTGCCATGGGAGAGGTAGGTCAGAAAGGGGCTTGGTGAAGAGGATGGGAGAGGTTGTCCAATTCTGGTAGAGCAAAGGGGTACCAAATCCGAGCACCGACCAGAAGGGACAACCAATGACAAAGGGTGCTCCTCCACCATGGCAGAGTTAGCTAAGGCAACGGGTAGGCGCTGCTACTGTGCGAGCTGTCTGGGTGGAGCTGCTGGCCATCGATACAAGAGCGAGGAAGCTGAGCGGTGCTGGCTCAGGGAGACACAGCCCAAGAGGCAGGCACTATCAGGAGGCTGGGGTGCTCTCCTGGAGTGATAAGTGGAGGCCCGCGTCGTGCGGGGACTCAGCTAACTCTGTCATGGCAGAGGAGCATCCATTAAGGTCAAGGTTTCTATGGAGGTTTTTAGCAAAGGAGATTTTTGGAATGAGAGTGTTTTTTGATTCCTGGTTCTATATTACACTATCGAAATTGCCCCTAGAGAATGCCAATAACCTATTAGAACAATTACAAACCTTGAAAGTTGAGGCTGTAATATCTATTACATTGCATAATGAACTAACACAGGCTACAAGCATCGCTGCCAAGAAAAACAATTTGATTCTTTATAGATTACTATATGAATTACCTACAATTGGAATAGATGGAGTAGAGCCAGGATGGGAATTTTTAAAATATCCAAATTTAGCACCTGATATTCTAGAACAGATGAAAACAGCAAGAGGGTATGGAGACCAAGCCAGAATTTACGGGTTAAAAATGGAGCGAGAAAACAATCACACTAACAACGGCATTAACCAAACTCTAGATGTTGATGAACTCATTCAACCGGAACTTGATGGAATTCGCCATATAATCAAGCCTATATTTGATAACATATCTTCTGAACAGTTAGCTACTCTTGATCCTATGTTTGGTGGTCACGGGAGAACGATCCAATTTCGAAATTTTGTAAATGGGTTAGCTAAATTCCCTAGTTGGCTGATTGAATGGGGATCATTTAATCGTCATATTGATTCGGCTGCCTATCATAACAAAACAATACCCACAATGAATAATGGAGTAGTTCCTCAAAAGCATCGCGGTCATTTAAGAGATGCATCACATATTAGAGCATTTATTCAGAATGAAGACATAATCGATCTTTTCTTCTGCGATAAAAAGCAATATCAAAAGATCATAGAGCAACCCGATCATCCAATACGTACAGCAGGTCTATTAGAAAGAGTGCTTACAGGGACTTCTGCCCAAGAAGCCATTGAACTATTATATCAAAGAAGCGGTCAGTTGTTAAACTGACAAATGGTCGCCTGAAGGACATATACAGCGCCTCCCATCAACCAAGACATCCTTGCTCTAAGCCCTCCACCTCCATCTCATGCGACTCCTCCCAGGCCCCTAAAGCCTCACCGCCTTCCTGATGCTCGAAGATGCGGAACTGCAGCTCGACAGGCCCGTTGATCACCTCACCCTGCGCATTGGGTGCGTCTCCGCAATGGCGGAGTTAACCGGCTGAGGCGATGAGGGGAGATGA
>CAYLJJ010000238.1:0-2909 GCA_964384025.1 uncultured Nannocystaceae bacterium | reverse complement strand
ATCGAAGCACGCCCTCTTCTCCAAAGTCTATGCCCATCTTGAAAATTGTGAGGTGTCCGGACTTATTGAGAAGTTACTGTTGCGCCCAGTTGCTTGCTGAGAACTGGGACAGGCTAATGGGCCTGATCACCACGCTACAGCAACTTCAGATAGCAGCCCTGGGGCGCCTACGCACCTGCTCCTCTTGGTAGTAGCCCTTACAGATGACCTTGCGGCCTGACTTGGTTTAGTGGTTACGACGATAGAAGCAGCTCATAGGAGGCTTATCGGATGAACTATTCGATAAGCCTCAAAAGCAGGAACAGGTCCAGGACCTACAGATAATGTTGGGGGCGCATGTGACAACTGCCTAGTCTTAATCCCCTCAAGAGCAGGGACAGGTCCAGGACTGATTGTGTGGACGAAAACGGCGAATCAGCTGGTCTTAATCCTCTCAAGAGCAGGAACAGGTCTATGGCTTACAATGAGATTGTAACAAAATTCACCAATCTCATTCTTAATTCCCTCAGAAATCAGGAAAACGTCTATGACCTGCGTTGATCACGATTATTGAAATGGTATTTGTCCCGTGTCTTAATCCCCTCAAGAATATGGACAGGTCTAGGACTGATTTTCTCGCGAATAATGATCCTGTGAATGGACAAGAAGACACGTCTTTATGCCATCAAAAGCGGGGACAGTTCCAGGACTGAAATCTGTGACGATGCGAACTGTCTGAGGGACTGGTCTTAATCCCTTCAAGAATAGGGACAGGTCAGGGACACATCTGTGTTCCTGACCCAGTTCCAGAGTATGGTGAATCTTAATCCCATCAAAAGCAGGGGGCAGATTTAGAATGATATAGGCATTTCCATCTGAAATCCTATGGCTACGCCTTAATCCCCTGAAGGATAGGAACAGACCCAGGATGAGAGACGGAATGCCAAACTGTGACGATCCAGACTGGTCTTAATCCCCTCAAAAGCAGGGACAGGTCCAGGATATTGATAAGAATGGTTTGATTAATATGGTTGCATAAGTCTTAATTCCCTGAAGAATAGGGACAGGTCCAGGACAGGTAGAAACCACGATACGCTGACTTCAGACTGTAAGCCTTAATCCTTCCAGATTTAGAGATAGATATCTAAGACTAAGACGGGTTCAGTCCAAACGATGCTGGCACTTGCATGTCTTAATCCCCTCAAAGCAGGAACTGGTCCAGGACTGGCAACCCTGACTGCAACGATCCTAACTGTACAGAGTCTTAATCCCTTCAAAAACAGGGACATATCCAGAGTTCAAGTCGAAGGCCGCTCGGAGAATAGCCTAGTCTTAATCCCTTCAAGAGCAGGGACTGCTCTAGGCTCAATAGCGACTGTTTTTCCGTTCACCGTAAGGAATATATTTTAACACCTTCAAGAATATGGGCAGATTCAGAAAATCTCAATCTAGAGGAAGTTTGCGATAACCTCAACTGGTCTTAATCCCCTCAAAAGCAGGGACAGCTCCAGGTCTGAGTCTAGAGGAAGTGACTTTTTCCCCTGGATTGGCCCGTCTTAATCCGCTCAAAAGCAGGGACAGGTTCAGGACTAACTCACGAGGCTGTGCCTGTGAGTGAGTACGCTCTCATCTTAATCTCCTCAAGGATAGGGACTGGTCCAGGAGCGATGATGAAAACTGCTCACGTGATTGCCAGTCTTGCATGTCTTAATCCCCTCAGGAACAGGTCCAGAATAGCATTGCTGGCTACGGGCGGATCGACACGATGGAATCTTAATCCCCTCAAGAACAGGAACAGGTCTAGGACGGACACCTCTGGGTGGGAGATGATAGTCGATTGCAAGTCTTAATCCCCTCAAGAGCAGGGACAGGTCTAGGATGGATCATTTGCACTGCAATGGTGCTTGTGATCTGAAGTCTTAATCCCCTCAAGAGCAGGGACAGCTCCAGGACTGATGGAATTGGTGACCTCTGCGACGAAATAGACACGTCTTAATCCCCTCAAAAGCAGGAATAGCTCCAGGA
The DNA here is from genome assembly GCA_964384025.1 of uncultured Nannocystaceae bacterium. GTDB lineage: Bacteria > Myxococcota_A > Bradymonadia > UBA7976 > UBA1532 > CAYLJJ01. The sequence goes on along the minus strand of CAYLJJ010000238.1, from coordinate 905 downwards.
CACCAAGAAGACTTCGCGACGAAAGTGCCGTCCGAGCTATGTCTTAATCCCCTCAAAAGCAGGGGCAGGTCCAGGACACGGTGACGGCATTACTGATTACTCACGGTCAAGACAAGTCTTAATCCCATAAAAAACAGGGACTGGTCGAGGACTGCTTACGATGGCGTTTGACCAGCTCTACAGGATGAGTCTTAATCCCCTCAAGAACAGGAACAGGCCCAGGGCCGCTGATGGGATTGGCGATTTCTGAGAAATTGCGCCTGGTCTTAATCCCTTTAGAAGCAGGAATAGTTCCGAGACCTGTACTTTTGGTGTGAGGTATGGTGTCCAGCGTCTTAATCCCACCAAGAGCAGGGACAGGTCCAGGACTAAACCAGAGTGCGCTTATGAATGGCAAACTACTGGAAAATCTTAATCCCCTCAAAAGCAGGGATAAGTCCAGGATCTTGACCGAGGTGAGGTTTGCGAGGGCGAAAACTGCATGTCTCAATCCCCTCAAAAGCAGGGACAGGTCTAGGACCAATTAATGATGAATGGGCAACAGACGGGACAGCCATGTCTTAATCCCCTCAAAAACATGGACAGGTCTAGGACGACTTAGGCTAGGCATGTGAAGGAGTCAACTGTATGTCTTAATCCCCTCAAAAGCAGGGACAGGTCCAGGACGCGATGGCGACAGAGTTGATAATGGAGAGGACAAGTCTTAATCCACTCAAGGGCAGGAACAGGTCCAGGACTGGCAACCCTGACTACAACGACCCTGACTGTGCCGAGTCTTAATCCCCTCAAAAGCATGAACAAGTCTATGGCTTACAATGACCTAAATTGCAACAAAATTCACCAATCTCACTCTTAATTCCCTCAGAAATCAGGAAAACGTCTATGACCTGCGTTGATCACGATTA
>CAYLJJ010000237.1:0-2962 GCA_964384025.1 uncultured Nannocystaceae bacterium | reverse complement strand
AAACCCTCTCTCCATTGCCCTTCGATAGATGGCTGTGGATCCAAAGTGATGAGCCGCTGTGCTGCACTGAGTGCTGACGGAAGACCAAGTTGCCCCTCTTCCTCCCTTAACCGCTGAAGGTCCTGGGCAGACAAGTGGTGTAGGGAGCTAAGCCTTTAATATAGAATGGGAATATCGGAAACGGAACGAGTGGGTTCCGGTCCTTGCCGGTGACCTTCAGTCCACTGGATGCGTATCCATCATCCCGCCTCGGAACATTGGTCGAACGTCGTCTCCAACGTACTGGGATCACGCATCTCACATCTGCCTCACCTGTCAGGTATCATGACTTGCATTTAGCTGGAAACCGAAGTAATTACAGGGGGTTCGATGGATACGCATCCAGTGGATTCAGCCCCCCTCTGCGCCTCTGAAATGATGGGCAAAGCATTGATATGACTTCAGATAATCCGAACCGGAACGAGTGGGTTTTCAACATTCATGGGTCTTCTAGCACCTAAAGCTTTTTGGTAGACGATAAATTCTGTTCGACACGGGGAAGAGATAGGTCTACTTTCAAAGCACTAACTATTAAGGAAACATGACATGCAAAGGTCGAGAAAAGTCGAGTTTATAAGCCACCTTCGGAATCAGGGTATGGATCTGTGTTCTTTTTGGAGGGGTAGAATGATGTGGATTTTCTTTTGTTTTTTGATGATTTTTGGATGTTTACCGAAGTCTTCTTCGTATATTGATGAAAATGAAGAGCCTCAGTCAATCATTGATGCAGCACTTCAACCAATCATTGATGCAGCGCCTCAACCAATCATCGATGCAGTGCCTCCGCCACCCAGATTGATTTCATGGGTTACGATATCTGGTGGTTCATTTATGATGGGCTTAACAGCAGATCGTTATATCGACAATGCAGAGCCAGTACATCAGGTTACAATTGCAGGCTTTGAGATGTCGAGGAGCGAGATAACCGTAGCACAGTATCGCACATGCGTCGCGGCGTCAGCCTGTGAGATACCATCATCTGATATTCAATATGTACCATATTGTAACTGGAATAGCGAAGACCGAGATGAGCACCCGATGAACTGCGTGAGTTGGGAGAAAATACGAGCTTTTGCGGTGTGGGTGGGGGGACGGTTGCCGAGCGAGGCGGAGTGGGAGTATGCGGCACGGTCTGAGGGTCTAGACAGGGTTTATCCTTGGGGAGATGAGGAGGTGAGCTGTGAGCGTGCTGTGTTGAATGATGCGATATCAGGAATGCCCGGAAGTGGCTGCGGAGAGAATCGCACCTGGCCTGTCTGTTCAAAACCAGCGGGGAACAGCGCTCAGGGCTTATGCGATATGTCAGGAAATGTGTCGGAGTGGGTCGAGGATTGCTATGAGAGTTCTTATAATGGGGCTCCAACCAACGGAAATGCACGCAGCAGATGTTCAGGCTCGATGCGCGTCCGACGCGGCGGCAACTGGAGCACTTTCGCCCCAGGCCTTCGTGCCACGTCTCGCATGTGGAGAAACCCAAATCATGCGCCTGGAGACGTGGGCTTTCGCGTAGCCAGGTGAGCCCTTGACACTTTACTAACGCTCTTATTTCCACCGCGCTCCTTGGCGCATGCCTCCCCCAATTCCCCAACAATGCGCTTCTCCTCAGCTTGTTGCCCATCTTGGGCCTTCTCCTGAGCGCTCTCCTCAATGGCCTTAGAGTTTGGAAGAGGGCAGAACGTGTAGAACACGGCGCTGGACAATTCCTCAGCCTGCTCCTCCAGTTCCTCCCCTCCCTGGGCCTCCTCTCAGCGCCTCCCTGAAGCGGATCAGCTCGCCTCTCCAACTCCTCAGCCTGGGCCTCGGAGTGTTGCTCGTCTGTCGGAAGTAGGAGGGCAGAGCAGCGCCTCTCCCTCAACTCAAGGCCGCGCTAAGCAACTCCTCACCCTGGGCCTCTCAGTTCCTCACCCTCCCCAGCGGTGCTCTCCTCTCCAGCGCTGCCCCTCAGCGCGCTTCCCAACTCCCCAGCCTCAAAGCGGCCTCCAGCCTGAGCGCTTGGCTCCCCTGCCTTCTCACCCTCCCTCCAGCACTGTACTCCTAAGTCTCCTCCTGTTCCTCTAGGCTTGACCTCCCCCTAAGCTCACCTCAGCACACACGTACGGTGCTCCTCACTAGTGGCTTAGACTTTCCCTGGTTTTCTCCTCTTCTGAACAGATGGATTTACAGGGCCTTGATCTCTAGACTGGCTCAGCCGGTCCAATCGATTTGACTGCTAATCAAATCTTGATTGTCGATTGATTTACTGGTTCTTGCTCTTGGAATAGCTTAGCTAATCCAATAAAAATGAGAGTAGAGGTTGGACTATTTGGAGATGGCCTTTCATCCCTGATAAAAATACCGGAGCGCTGAGTAATTTCGGTGGTTTAGCGGCGAATACAATAATAGAATTATATTAACTCATCAAGGGAGAGGAGGGCTCAGGCTGGAGAGAGGGGGGAGGCCCTCCAAGGAACTCAACCCCAACGGCGCTGGGGAGCTGGAGGCTGGGGAGGTCAAGGAGCGAGGAGAGCTTAGGGCTCAGGAGGTCGCTGGAGGCCGAGAGGAGCCAAGCGCTCAGAGGAGGCCGCCGCGCTGAGGAGGCTCAGGGCTGGAGGCCGCCTTGAGGCTGGGGAGGTGCTGAGAGAGCCCTGGAGGTGCAGGGAGGGCCGCCGGTGAGGAACTGGAGGAGAAGCGAGGAGAGCGCGGTGCTTAGGCTGGGAAGCTGGGGAGGCGTTCAGGATTGAGAAGATCCCCAAACTGGCAATTCAAAGATCCCGATCTGGCGGGAAGCGGGAAGAGCTGATTTTTTACGCAGAAAAAAGGCACCACCTAGTCAGCTCGCCTCCTCATCCTCCGATGGTGTCAAGCCCTCCTGGGGAGGTCTGGAGGCGCAGAGGGGTGCCCATCCGCCATGGCAGATGTAGCCAGAAAAGAACCCTCCTCCACT
>CAYLJJ010000236.1:0-3017 GCA_964384025.1 uncultured Nannocystaceae bacterium | reverse complement strand
GTGCTTTAGGTACTTAGTATTGCTGCAGATTGGCGGAAACGGAACGAGTGGGTCAAGAAAACTACCCAGACCGCATGAGTCGAGCGCTCAACTCAAAGCCTGATCTCTCATATCTTGATATGCCCAACCGTACCTTGACCAATATGTTGGGAAGGCTTGGAATTGAGACTCTCTCAAGAAAGCCTGGGAAAGATGAGAATGGCAAACGTGGGCGTCTCTACCGACTTGGTGAGGATTCCAGAACTAAAATGGTGGGCTACGCCATACGCAATCTGGGGCTCACGATTGAAGAAGTCCAGAGGCGATTGGAAAATCTTTCATATGTATATGATTCGACATTTACCTCTGGACGTAGAGGCGAGCATGACTCAACGACTGTGATTTCCCGCCAAGATTCCTCAGCAAACAATGCTGATAAGACACGTATTACTTACCTTGAAAATGAGCTTTCTATTTGGCAAGCCTCGTTGAGAGCTTTTGATGAGTGGTTTGCAGAAACGAAACGAGCATCTGCCGAAGCACTGAGGAATGGTGAGGTTGAGATTATCCCTCTGGAGTAAGAGAGAGGGGCTTTGAGGCTCTTGTTTGGATGAGATTTTGGGGAAATATTTGGAATTCTGGGATGAGGTTTGTCTTAGCTAGGAGAGGCTTTCGGGGTTGGCGAGTTTGCACCGTACAATACAAAACTTTGTAGCGGCGTTGATGAGTTGAAGCCTGCCAATTTTAGCGTCTGAGAGTATCTGCAAAACGCTCAAGCTAAGGTCTAGCATCTTCTACATCTTTTTAGATGCGCTCCTGTTTTGCTTCCTGTAAGCTCTCTTGTCGAAGCTCAAAGGGGTGGGGATTGAGAGTTTTTGGTAGAGAGTTTCGAGATGGGGTTGACTAGGCTTTGAGGAGGGTTCTGAGAATGGTGAGCAGAATGCTCGAAAACTGTGTTTTTAATACCACGTCATAAATGCAAATGATAATGCAACTAAAAATGATATTCTTAAAGGAGCACCAAAATAATGATTGAAACTATCAAGTCTTTTCTTCTATCAAAGTGTGTCTCAGCTACCCTTAACTTCATTAAGGGTAGGTTAGACCTAGAAAACTTTAAACAAGAAATTACATTTTATGTATTTACTCTATTAATAATTATATCTTCTTGTTCTGCAATTTATTCATATAGAGTTTTTGATATTGTAGATAACAGCAATTTTTACTCAGAAACAGAAGGTACTCTGAAATTAATTGGATCTGGAACTATATTTAACTATTTAGAAAATAATGAAGGTACAAAAAAAGCTATATCATCGATGAGAGGTGGGGTTGGAAAATTAGAATTGATTTCTTTTCGTGGAGGATCTTTAGCTGCAGCTAATTTTCTTGAAGAAAGCCCTGAAAGTAGCTTTAATAATTATCCATTGATGTCTGCATCATCAACAGTACTAAAACATGATGATTTCAGATTTTCTAATTACTTTTTCTATGGAATCTTACTTAGACAAGAGAGAGTTGGAATTAAATTGAGTAAGAATATGATCCCAAAATATGTGGAAATTTGTAATGACAAAAATAATGAATGCACATGCAGATCTAATCAAGAATGCGAAAAAAAGATATCTAATATAAATTTAATGAAACTAATTAAGTATGTTTCATCAAACATCAAAAGTCAAGACACATTTAAAATGTATATACCAAGCAAGCATAGTGCAACATCAAGGATATTCGATAAAATTTTAGGAAAAAATTTCGTCGAATTTAAGAATGAGAACGAAGGACTATTATGGTTTTCTGATCTCAAGGAAAATCTATCTAATACTAAAATTAACAATGATTATTATGTAGTATTTGGTAATGAAACTGCTAATAATAGTCAATTTTTTACCATTTACGATAGTGAAAACAAAAAAGATTTTATGAGGAGTTATATATTTTACGGGCGAGTTCACAAGAAAATTGCCGAAAATAAGCTAGATAAATCTCATTTTCATAAAGAATCTCAAGAAAAAACCTTGGAGAATAAGCTTAGTATTGGGAAAACGGAGTGTCTCTTTTTAGTACAATTATCTAATGCTTCTGGAAGAAAAAATGGATTATTGGAGACACAACTTAAATCTATGGGAGCAGATATAAAATCAAATGATATAGATAAACAGAAATGTTACATTCCTGAAGGAGCTAGTGTTATAAGATCAATGAATTCGAATGATGTACACATAAACATTGCTTATATATTATATAGTCAAATAAAATCAACTATATATTAATATAGAATAGGAGTGGTTCAATATGTGCTTTGCTGGTTTCTTTTGATGAAATCAGAATTCTTGGCACTTTCAGCAAGTTTTTCTGCTAAAAACAAAGCTACAGTCCCAAGCAATAGAAGCACATCTCTTCTTTCTGGCAATTTAATCCAGTTGCTGCTCATTCCTAGGCCATACCTTGAGTTCTTTATGTCTCTAAAAGTCTCTTCACACGAGAAACGTCCAGAATATGATTAATCCTTGGTAAACCCCCGGCTCTGCCGGGGAGATTCTCAAAGTTTGACTTTTACGGGAACCGCAAAGCGTGCCAGAAGTTGAACTTTCGAAGGGGGTGCGTCTCCGCAATGGCGGAGTTAACCGGCTGAGGCGATGAGGGGAGATGAAGAGGGCTCTTTTTTGGTAGGACAAAGGTAACTACCCCCAAAATCCACCAAAGAGAGCCCATGCAAGAATCCCATGAGTCCCGCCTGCTCGCCAGTCCTGCCTTCAAAAATCTCCTGAAGATGGCAAAAGAGTTGGACAACCAGAGCGCAGAGGAAGCGACAGAAACCTTGAGTAGTTTTGGGCTCCAACTTCGAGAGGTGAGCATGAGTCTAGAGCGTGAACTCTTGGTGATGAAGCTAAAACTTTTGGATGAGGATGCGGAGGGGATAATAGTAGAAGGTGAGAAGGTGAGCGATACCGCCTGATTAAGACGAAGAGCCAGGGGGAGTATCAGAGCCAGGCGGAGTTGTTGAGTTTGCCACGCAGCGTGTATCGACAGCG
>CAYLJJ010000235.1:0-3104 GCA_964384025.1 uncultured Nannocystaceae bacterium | reverse complement strand
AAAGGAGGAGCTTGGGGACCGGAAGGGTCGTGCGGCGTCGCTGCACCAGCTTGCCCAAATCGAATACGCGCAGGGGAACTTTGCTGAGGCGCGGCGGCTGTTGAGCGAGTCCATCGCGGTAAAGGAGGAGCTTGGGGACCGGAAGGGTCGTGCGGCGTCGCTGCACCAGCTTGCCCAAATCGAATACGCGCAGGGGAACTTTGCTGAGGCGCGGCGGCTGTTGAGCGAGTCCATCGCGGTAAAGGAGGAGCTTGGGGACCGGAAGGGTCGTGCGGCGTCGCTGGTGATGCTTGGACAGATGCGGTTTGGACAGGGAGAGCGGGTTGAGGGCTTGGCGCAGGTTGAAGAAGCTGCAGCTGTGCTGCGAGCTATCGGAGATGGGCGCGCAGCTCAAGTCGAGGCCATCGCCGCGCAGATGCGCGAGGCGGGTCCGGGGGTGGGTGGGGGGGCAAGCGGTGCCGTTGAGCGCCTTAACGCGGCGAACCAGGCGCTCCAGCGCGGTGATCGCAAAGCAGCCCGCCGCCTCGCGAAAGAGGCGCGGGTGATGGCCAAAGCAGAGGGAGCGGAGCGGGCGCTGCCAGATGCGCTCTTCCTCCTCGGCATGGCTTCAGAGGAGGAGGCAGAGCGCCACGAGCTCTTAACCCAGGCGCTGACGCTGCTTGAAGCGCAGGGGCGGAATAAGGAGGCGGCCGCGGTTCGAAAGGCTTTGGTCCAGGGCGCCGCAGGGCGGCCAGCGTGGGCTGATGCCGTCGAGGCCGCGTTGGGTAAAGGCGACCTTGGCGCCGCGCTGGCGATGGTGGACGCGGCGCGGCGTGAGGCCGCGCGCTCGGGTAACGCGCAGGAGGTGAAGGCGCTGGAGGCGGTGGCTGAGCAGCTCCAAGGTGCGGCGATGGCCCAAGCACCGCGGGAGCGAAGGCCGGGCGAAGTGGCTGAGCAACAGATCGAGCGGCTTATGCAGCGCGCGCTCCACGAGCTTCGCAGCGATGACGCAGAGGGCGCCCGTGTGACCTGTGCGGCGCTGATGGCCGCAGGCAAGGCGGCAGGGCCAAGCGCCCATATGCAGGCAGGGCTCAGCGCCGCTCAAGTGCTGACTCACCTGGGCGACTTCGACGCCGCCGAGGCGCACCTCGCCGCTTGTGAGGCGCTGCTGCCAGATCTCCCCGACGCTCAGATGATCATCACCCAGGTGCGGGGGCTCTTGAGCCGCCTCCGCCGAGAACAGGAGTGACCCATGAGCCGATCGCCCCGCCTACTCCCCATGAGCCTGCGACTCCAAATCGAGCGCAGCGAAGAACAGCTCCTGCCCATGGTGCCCACGACCCTACAGCAAGCCCATGTGGACTGGCACGACATCGCCGCTGCGCTCTACCAAGATGCTCAGCTCTTCGTCGCCTTGCTGCTGCTCGACAACGGGCCGCAGAGCGAAGCCATTCGGGGAGAACTCAAAAAACGCTGGTTCGACCTCGAACGCGCCCTGGGCGATCACCTGGCGCTTATCGTCCCAGCGGAGCCCAAGCCTGACTGGCTGAATATGCTGCGGCCAACCCTGAATCGCCTCGATCCATCGCTCCGCCGCGTGGTCAAAGCGGAAGGGCAATCTCTCAGCTCCGAGCTGGAGCGCCAGCGCGTCGATGTGCGCATCGCGGGGCTGGTTCGCGAGCACCTCGGCGCCGACGAAGAGCTCCCTGGAGTCCTCATCTTTCGTCTGGACGACACCACCGCGCCCGAGGGCTGGTATGTCAGCATCAAGGGAGAGGCTCACTTCAGGAACCTCCTCCGTCGGCTCGGGGCTGCGGCTGAAAAAGCTGCGCTGCGAGGCGGGGATGTGGAGTGGTTGAAGGATCGATTTGGAGATGAAGAGGACTTCCGCCGGGTTTGGCGCAAGGCGTTCCAACTCAAGGCCCTGCTTGATGGGCTCCGCAGCCTCGCCAAATAGTCCTTCTCCTTAAGGGGGGCAGCTACAAAGGGTTCGATGGATCCCACTCAGTGGGTCTGGTGAAGCTCACCAACTCAGCGGGATCTCCAGGCGTAGCCCCACCGCCTCCTGCTCTGGCTCATAGTTTACGGTGACAGCGACCCCTTTATATTGAACCCCCGCGCGAACACCAAAGTTGTGTTGTCCTTGACCCAGATCATCAGGCTTATATTGATAATCCGCGCCTCCCAGAACCGCCCAGTCATCATTGATTTGGCGCCCCACCAAGAGATCTGCATTGGCCCCGCTGATCTCAGCGGCCTGCATGCTCCCCCCCGCTTTAAGGCGTCCCGCCCAGGAGCCCATAGAGTACTCAAGCATGGCATCCACCTGATGCTCATAGCCGGGGTTTTCTTGAAGCCAAGTCGCCTTATAATCTAGAGCAAAGCTCCTAAAAGCATCAGGATCCTTCCACCCCAACTGAGCGCCAAACTGGCTCAATCTGCCTGTATCCAGATCCAATTTGGCGTTACCGCCCAAGCTCCAGTTGCCCCCAAGCTGACCTTCAGCAGAGAAGCCTAAGCTCTTACTGGCCTCAGACATATCTAAGTCCAGTTCGCTCTTGAGGAAGTCAAGGCTGTAGTTCAGACCCAGATGGGTGGTGCTGCCTTCTGGACCGCTGCTGTGAGAGGCGTCCAAGCCCACCCCGCTGCCCAGGAGGTCCTTATCTGAGTAGCTGATATTGCGGCTGGCTCCCTCATCGTTTGTGCTTTGACCAAACTCCAAGCGGCGCTGAGGGTCGATCTGAAGCCCATAAGCTTGACTGCTGCTCACGCCGCCCTCAGCGTCTCGATTAAGACCAAAGCTCTGGGTCGCCGCGCCCCCCATAAAGCTGCGATCAAGTTGGAGCCCAAAGGCGCCGCTTTCAGTCTCAGACCAGCCCTTCAAATGGGTCTGCTCTCCCTCTTTCCCAAAGCTCAAGCCCCCCTGAACGCGCAGCTTGTCCTCTAACCCTCCCCCCTCTCCTCGCTCCAAACCGCCAGAGAGCTTGAGAGGTTGACCCATCAGATAGCTCTCTAAGCCGCTCTCTAACTTGATGATGGAGCGCCCGCTCTCATCTACCTCAAAGTCTCCCTTGGCCTCAAAGGTCGTGCTCCCCAAGCTCCCCTCTGCGGCGATCCCTCCATCT
>CAYLJJ010000234.1:0-3168 GCA_964384025.1 uncultured Nannocystaceae bacterium | reverse complement strand
TGATCCCTTATCCAGCGTAGGGAGATCTTCTGCTGATCCCTCATCCAGCGTGGAGAGTTCCTCCACTGATCCCTTATCCAGTGTAGGAAGATCTTCTGCTGATCCCTCATCCAAGACCGCCTGATCCAACTCCAAGCTCTGATCTGGCGTTGAGAGGTCCAACTTGATCGCCCCATCTGGCGCCGAAGGAGCTACACCAGAGCCCCCATTCACCCGCTCTGAACAACCCCAAAGGAGAAGGCTCAGGCCCCCGAAAAGAACAAACCTCATCTTGTTCCCCTTAAGACTCTCTCACCAAATTGTTCTCCAACCCAGGCCCCAGGCTTGAGCCTCATCGCTGTTATCCCTGGGCCAAAAGCCCCGAGCCCCCAAGAGGAGCCCCTCGGTCATAGCTCCCCAGAGTCAGGCCATAGTAGAACTGCCCGTTGCCCTCATCGTTTTTCACGGTTCCCTCAGCCTTGATCAGCCTTGGATAGTCTTTCTCAGCTTGCTCCTTGAAGCAATCCCATTGATGGGTAAGCTGGATTGTGAAGCTGGGAAGGAGAGCAGATGAAGAGAGCTTCTTTGAGTGTTTTATTGCTGTTATCCGCGGCCTGGGCGTTGCCTGCGGAGCTGCCCTTTGAGGGACAATTGACTGACGCGGCAGGGCAGCTCATCGAGGCTGCGGTTGAGCTTGAGCTTGAGTTCCAACTCTTCGCGGAGGAGGAGGGGGGGGAGGCTTTGGGGGGCTGGCTAGAGCGGCACGCTATTGTGGGGGGGCAAGTTCAGCTGATCCTGGGCTCAATCCTACCCTTGCCGGTGGAGGTGCTGGATGGGCCTCGCTGGTTGGAGATGAAGGTGATCGATAGGGAGGGGGAGGAGCGATTATCGCGGCTGAGCTTCGGCGGGGCGCCCTACGCCTTGAGAGCGGGAGAGGTGGAGCGGCTGAGCCCAGAGCAGGAGGAAGCTTTGAGGGGGCCTGCTGGAGAGCCTGGAGCGGATGGAGCCCCAGGTGCTGATGGAGCACAGGGGCCTCAAGGAGAGCAGGGGCCTCAAGGGGAGCAGGGGATTCCAGGGGTAGACGCGGAGCCTAGAACCCTAACAGAGATCTCCAATGGAACGCTGAGCAACCATTTTACTTACGAGGCGGGAGCATCAGCGCTGCCGCTGCCGATCATCGACAACTTTCCCCCTGGAGATGAGGTGTTGCTTGAGGTGCAGCAGACGGGGCAGTTGACGACGTTGCGGCTACACCTTGAGGTTGAGCATCCTGCTCCTATCGAACTGACCTTAACTCTGACGACTCCTTGGGGTGAGGAGGTGCTACTGCGAGCTTTGGGGGCAGAGAGACCGATACGCGAAGATCTTACAGCAGGGGGCGCATTCCTGCCTACGTTTAGAGAGCATCAAGCACAGGGTGTATGGAGGCTGAACGCGGCGGACGCGGTGTTTAGCAATATGGCTCCAGGAACGGAGGTTGGAGCAGTGACAGCCTTCTCGTTGAATTTTGAGGTGCTGGCGGAGGATCGGGTGGATGTGGGGGGTCAGCTTTTGGTGGATGGTGTAGATGTAGCGGCGAGCTTGGCGGCGATGCAGGCGAGGATTTGGTGCCTAGAGAACTGCAACGCTAATACCTTGGGAGGGTGTCGAGTGCGAGCCTGTGATGGTGCGGCGGAGAGCTGCGCGGAGGGTGCACCAGTAGTTGATGGTGTGAACTGTATCGAAGAGGGGCGTATAGGGCGATGTATGGATGGGATTTGCTGTGTTCCAGAAAGCTGCTTGGAGCAGGGGCATGAGTGCGGGGGTTGGGCGGATGGTTGTGGGGCTTTGGTACAGTGTGGCGATTGTGAGCCAGGGACCTGCTTTGAAGGGCAATGTTGTGAGCCCGCGAGCTGTAGAGAGTTGGAGCGAGAATGTGGAAATTGGGATGATGGCTGTGGTGGGGAAGTGGTATGTGATGGATGTGGTTCAGGGAGCTGTAATGATGAGGGAAGTTGTCTCTGTGGCGCGACTGTCTGCCCTGTGCTAGAGGGCTATACTTCAATTTGCAATATTCAATCACATTGCGAATATACCCCCGAGGACGCGGCTGGATGGCGAGCGCATAACGTCTGGATCTGGGTACCGCCTGGGGACTTTCAGATGGGGGCGCCGGATGGGGAAGCAAACTCGAGCGCCAACGAGCGCCCAGTTCATGCGGTGAGCTTCGCTGAGGGTTTCTTTATGGCGAAGTATGAGTTGACGGAGGCGGTGTATCAGGCATGTGAAGATGCAGGGGCCTGTGCGGGGCTCGCTCAAACGGGGGATGCTCGACCACAAGCGGAGATCAACTGGGATGAGGCGAAGGCAGCCTGCGCTTGGCTGGGGGGGCGTCTGCCGAGCGAAGCAGAGTGGGAGTATGCAGCGTCAGGGCCTGAGCATCAGCTTTATCCCTGGGGAGCAGCGGAGGCGAATTGTAATTTGGCGGTGATGGACAACGGGGCGGATGGCTGCGGTGAAGGTCGAATGTGGGATGTGGGAAGCAAAGCGGGGGGGGCTTCCTATATCGGGGCGATGGATATGGGGGGGAACGTATGGGAATGGGTTGAGGATTGCTGGCACGAGAGCTATGCGAGCGCCCCCGCAAACGGGGAAGCTTGGACGGGGGGATGTTCCAGTACAAGCCGGGTGTTCCGTGGAGGCAGCTTCGACGGCACCGCCTCCGTCCTGCGATCGGCTGGGCGCAACTACGGCACGCCTTTAACTCGTTACATCGATCTCGGCGTTCGCTGCCTTTTGTGGTCCCCTTGAATCTTCGGTGGTGATGAAGATGTAGTGATTTTGAACCTGAATTAAATTCAATGCTTTTGGTGAACTTCTGGTCTGAATGTGATAGATTTGCTCAATCTGGAGTTTTAGATTGGAGCAAGCGGTTCTGATGAATTGCCCGAGGTGTGAGTCTAACAATATTGTAAAGAATAGCTCTATCCATAATGGCAAGCAAAAATACAAATGTAATTGTTATGGGAGGCAATTTGTTGAAAATCCGAGCAACAGGTCTTTGACGAAAGATCAGACGGGTTTAATAGACAGGCTTTTATTTGAGAGAATCTCGCTTGCGGGGATATCCCGAATTATTAAGGTCTTGAAAAGAACCTGAGTCCGCCGGATTTGGTGGTTGATTCATTCTAAGGGGTTACGTCCACTCAT
>CAYLJJ010000233.1:0-3173 GCA_964384025.1 uncultured Nannocystaceae bacterium | reverse complement strand
TCAACTTTGCTTCGTCGAGTCTTGCTCTTTGGGGTTCAGAACTATCTGGATCCACAGCTCTCCTCAAGGCCAGGGACCTGTACCGCTCTACGGAGAATCTCCAGCCTCTTGGAGCGAGGAGACTGGTCCATACGTCTGCTCTTGGAGGACTGCTCAAATGAGCAGATGCGGCCTATGCTGGGTAATCTCCTCGTAGAGCTGTCCTGGCTGGCTGAGGCTGAAGAGGGCTTTCTGCTGCTCTCTGGACAAGTGCTGGGAGAGCGCTTTCTGCCCCGAGATGCTCGCCAAGAGCACCTGGAGCGCACCAGCTTGCCTCTCTTGGATCTGCAAGAAGCCCTACCCCCCCACCTGGGGCTGATCCTGGATGCCCCCGCTGCTCCCGAGCTGTGTAAGGAGCGGAGCTGGTGTCTCTGTGCCGGACAAGCTCCTGAGCTGGGGCAGCGCTTCTCTGATCAGGGACCCAGCCGCTTCCTGCGTAGCCTCCTACGAGGGCTCTCAGGTCAGGCTGCTGCTCCTGAAGGGCTCAACTTGGAGGCCCTGCTCCTCTATCTAGAACGAGATAGCGCTAAGAGCCAAGCTGGAGAAGCTCAGCCCTGGTCTTATGGAGCTCAAGAACTCCAGCTCCTCCCCCCTCTAGAGCAGTTACAGCGCTGCCGAAGCTGCCAACAGGATCTAGATGATCTTTCTGCTACCTTCTGTCCCTCCTGCGGGGCAGCTCTTCAACTCCTGGAGAGCCTAGATGGGGGGCGCTATACCCTCCTGTGCCTTATCGGGGAGGGGGGTATGGGGCAGGTCTATCTGGCTGAGGACAATCGCCTTAAGGCCAAGCGTGCCCTCAAGCTTCTCTCGCTCCCCTCAGGGTTGAGCCCTGAGGAGCGAGACTCCTTTCGAGGGCGAATGATCCAAGAGGCACGAGCGACCCAAACCCTCAACGGCCTCAGCCACCATATCGTCCAGATCTTTGATGTGGGCTACTCTCCGGAGCGAGGAGAGCCCTTTTTGGTGATGGAACTGCTGGAGGGAGAGACACTGGGAGCACGGCTTAAGAGAGGGGCTCTCTCTCTAGAAGAGACCCTCACCCTGGCCAAGAGCATCGCTGAGGCGCTGAAGCCAGCTCATGATCGAGGGATGATCCACCGGGATCTAAAGCCAGATAACATCATGTTGGTGCAGCACGCTGGGCGGGATAATTTCGTCAAGCTGCTGGACTTTGGCCTAGTTAAGATGGAGCAGGCAGAGGTAAAGACTCACTCAGGGCAACTGATGGGTACGCTTCAATATATGCCCCCAGAGCAGCTTCGAGGCGAGGCCGTTGATCCTCGCGCTGATCTCTTCTCCTTTGGCGCGATCCTTTACGAGTGCCTCTCTGGGGAGCGCGCCAACCCTGGCCGCAGCCAAGCGGAGATCTTCGGGGTCCTGCTCTCTCAAGGAATCCAAGCCCTGGAGCTGCACTGTCCCCAACTGCCTCCTGAGCTCTCAGAGATGATCAACCGCTGTCTGCGCCTGGAGCGGGAGGAGCGCCCCGCTGACATCCAAGAGATCCTCTCCCTGCTCCAAGCTCTTCAAGCTGACTCGCTGAGCTGTGAGCCTCCAAGCTTCTCCTCTGCGAAAAACTTCAGCCTGAGCCCAAGTCCGCAGGATAAGAAACCTCTCAGAGGAAGCTCTGCTCTCTGGGTTTTGGGTTTGCTCGTGCCGCTGCTGCTCCTCTTTTGGTGGCAGGGAAGAGAGGCCCCCCGCTTGGCGCTTAAGGCGGAGCTGGGATCGCTACAGGAGCCTCTACCGAAAGATCTGAGCGTGCTCCCCACAGATCTGGGCTTTAAACAGCTCCCCCTCCCTCCAGATCTGGGGATCTTAAGGTTGCCCAAAAGTCCGCCAGGAGATCCCAAGAAGGCGCGCGTCGAGTCGGATGAGCAGGAGCTGCGTTGGGTTGATGGCATCCTGGAGGATCGCTTGGCCGCTGCGGTCGTGACGCTCCTCCTGACTGAAGATCCCTCTAAGCCTCACAGTAAGCGAGATCTAGAGCGCTGGAGCCGCAGCCCCAAGGCACTACAACGTTGGTGGCTTCAAAAACTCCCGCTGAATTCTCTCCGAGGAGAGGACCCCCTGCGCTTCCCCCTTGAATCCCTGAAGGCTTGGAAGGAGAAGCGACCCCAAAGCCTAAAGCTGCGCGGTCTGGGTCGTCTGCTCCTCCCCCAAACGGGCCCTATCTTGTTGGAACATCTGCGCTGTGGCTCTGCCCAGGCTCTCGATCAGCTGCTCTCCGTTCGCTGGAGAGTCCCTGGTTATCGAGGGGGGCGCTGTGAGGGTCGGCGCTGCGCTACACTTCTGGTACAGGCTTTGCAAAAAGCCCGTAAAGTTGCCGAGCAGCTCAATCTCAAACTGCGGCTCTTAAGAGGGAGAGGGGATGACGCACGCTCCTTGGATACTCACTGCGCTCTTTCTCCTTGAGAACTCTCTTGCAAACGCTCGGCCTTGTAGGCTCCCCTTGCTTCCCAAAGAGCTTGGGGCTCTCAGCCAGCGGCTGAGGCGGACGCAGGATCGGAGCGAGATCTCTAAGATCGCTCAGGAAGCGGTGACCCTCGCAAAGGAGGAGCGCTCAGGGGGGGGGCGAGCCTGTGCTCACTACTTGGCGGCAGGCGCTTATTTCTTCCTCTCCAGCCAGGGAGAGGGGCAATGGATGCGCTCCGCTCAGGCGGTCCATCACCTCATCCAGGCTGAGATGCTTGCACCTGAACAGATGAAGGGGGCCCAGCCTAAGAGTCGGCTGCGGACCGCTTGGGGACGTTTAGGGAAGATCGAAGGCTGGTTGGATGAGAAAAAGGCGCCCGTACGGGTGATCCTACCTGCACTGCGCCTGCGCATCCAACCTGCTGAGCAGTCCTGGCGCCTGCGCTGTAACTCAGCCCCCTGTCATCAAGCGGTCCAACATCTTATTCAGGGTCCTGCGGTGCTCTCTTTTCGCCCAGGTCGCTATCGTGTAGATCGCCTGGATGAGTGCGGCAGCAGCACGCATGTGATTGATCTAAAAGAGGGTGCGCTGCTCTTCCCCAAGGCACCTCCCTGTCTCGTTCATCTGGAGGTTCACGGCAAAGAGGGGCTGCTTCAAGAGTTTCAGATCTTCAGTACAACGGGGCAAATCCTGAACCCTGAAGTGTTGCATGGGGGTATGAAAC
>CAYLJJ010000232.1:0-3284 GCA_964384025.1 uncultured Nannocystaceae bacterium | reverse complement strand
GCTCTGGGATCCGAAAAGCCCAATGATTACGCGAGAGGGCTGAGAGTCACACCCTCTGTAACTGCTGCTCGTCGAGTTGGTTTCGCAGCGCGCTTCGAGCGCGGTTGCCCTTTCGTACGCCGAGCAAATATCCACCTGCCCACACCGCCGCGCAGGCGCCACCAGCCAGGACTATTGCGCTGATCATTGTATGTTCTCCTGGAAGAGGGGGGGACACTCCACCCCAGTAGCCTCGACGGTGACCCGCCGGTTGGCGCTGTCGTTAGGAGCTATATCCGTGTGTAGTGCATACTCACCGAAAGCCTGTATGCGGATCCTCTTTCGCCGAGCCCCGTGGGCTGCTAACGCCTCACGCACCCAAACTGCCCGAGAATGGCTCAGGGCCAAGTTTTTTGTGGCGCTGCCCTGCGCATCGGTGTAGCTCCGAATAACGACTTCAGCCTTGCTATGGCTCGCCAACCAGCGACCGGCGAGTTTAAGAGCAGATTGGTCCAACATACGAGGCTTAGAGGCGTTTATCGAGTAGTGAATGTTGAGCAGCGTGCAGGCGATGTCTGGCTGCTGTACAGCAAACGCCGCTGGTGCTGCAGGCTTGGGTACTGGCGCTGGTACCATCTCTACCATCAACGTCGATGGGTTTATTGATGGCAACTCCAGTATGGGCGCTGGCAGGATCTTTACTGGCGCCGACGATACCTCCGGTAGTGCTGCTTCCACCGCCGGTGGCGTTGGCTCTATCGCAGGTGCTGCTGAGATCACCGCCACCGGCGGCTCTGGTATCGCGAGCTTGGCCATTTTTGGCCTGTCTGTACTGGGCGATTTCGCGACCTCCAGCACCGCTGTAGGTGCCTCGATGACTATCGACCGTTCTTTTTGAGTGTCCATCGCGATCGGCTCGGCTTCCACCACCGCGGTGGCGACCGTTCGAAGAGAGTCGGGCGCCTTCATAGTCAAAGCGACGACCGCCAACGCCATCGCAGAGCCGATTCCCGAGAGGGCCATTGCCACTGACAGCGGGAGGTCCTCTCCTGGGACCCGACCCAATCTACTATCAGTCATCATACCCACCTTCCCCCTACGGGCGCCGATATGTGCTCAAACGAGCGATACTGGTTACATAAATATATGGTTTAAAACAGTTTTCACCGATTCCTTACCATAGTAGTGTGAGTTTGCGTTGTTTGAAATATTAGGCCAAGTTTTTTTTGAGCTGCATATGCTAAACAACTGTAATTACTCAATTTCCCATGATAAAAATCTGTGGTTTTTAAGGAAAATTGTTCATACCAAGCGACCAGTTTACAAGCTCCCAAGTCTACTGGCTGACTTCTGTCCACTCGTTCCGGTTCGGATTATTTTGAATGATATCAACAGTTTGATCGATTCAAGTGTTCCCAAGCGCGAGCTTGCCATCGTCGTTATGAGTCCACCGAGCAGAAGACCTGGAGGCTCTGAGTGCTTGGCATCTCAATCGATTTCCGAATCTCGTAAGGGTCTGTCTTCTGAGTTCAAACAGCTGATATTGCAGAGGATTGACGAAATTGGAACGAGTGGGTCAAAGCCTGTGCAGGCAGCACCGAAGTAGAGCGGCTGCCTGCTACAAAGCTCGTCGCGGTGATCCTGATCTCTCTTGATGGGATCATGTTGTCGATGAAGGATGCACCTCGAACGCCGGGAGCAAGCAAACAGAACAAAGGTCTTAAGGGATATAAGGAAGCGAGTAGCGAGACCTTGGCGCTCTTGGATGAACAAGGAGAGCGAAGGCAGACCATCTATCTTGGTCGAATGCCCGAGTCGAGAAAACTGAAGGGCCCAACTCAAGGCAGAATTCATAGTGTACTGGCGACGCCAAGCGCGCTGCGCCAGATTGGGGTTGTTCACTACTGCCTCGCTCGTTTCGAGTTGGATCTCCCTGCAGAGGTGTTTAACATCGACCATCATAAGGCCCACGGTGCGCCCGCTGAGCGCTACTCACCTGCGTTTCGAACTGGCATTACCGTACCTTTGACAACATGCTCCCTTTTGAAGAGGCCAAGCTCGGTTGGTGAATGCTCGACCACCCCTTTGATGAAGGAACCCGCCCCATCACAGACGCGCCTGTGTGCATCGACTCAAAATGACCACCAGAGGACTCGTAGAGTGCTGTTATGTCTGACGATTTTATCATCCTAGACCTGCTCAAACTCCTGGGAGGAGTGCTGGGCATACTCGCAGTTGTTGGGACCTATCGACGGGCGAAGCGTGGCTATGTTCGGCTGCCGTATCAGGCACACTCACGCTCTGCCAGCGAAGCTTGGCGTTGGCGCCAGCCAGATGAGAGCAAAGCCCTCAACCAGCGCAGCGATGAGGATCAACACGGGCTGCGAGTTGAGGATGGTTCGGAGAGCAGTCGACTGCATATACCGCTGCGTGTGTTCTCCTTCGAGAAGGGTGGTGTGTTGTTTGGCTATGTGGGGTTGGGGTTCTGTGTCTGGCTCTTGGTCGTGATGCTCATAAATGGCAGGCCCCTTCCGATGTATCTGATCGTGTTGGTCTTCGCGTGGCTATCTTGGCTGATGTTACATCTTGGCAGCCGTGTAGTGCTGATTGAGATGAAGCCTGATCGCGTAGTGTTTATATTGAGGTATGGGTTTCGTTTAAATCGAAAAGCGGTGTTCTATCGGAAAACAAAGAAACTCAATTTTGAGGGTCGCATCGAGTCGGTATTAGAGATGACGATTGATCATGATCAGCCTGATTTTAAGTTGTTCGTGATTTATCGAGGCTGGCTTTTTAAGAAGAAACAGCGTTTTATCTTATCTGTAAATCGTACTCAGGGTGAATGGTTAATAGAAGGGTTGCAACAGTGGTTGCTCAACACTGAAGATGGTCTTCATGCATCAAAATTAGGAGTGAGGAGATGAAAATGAGACTGACTATAATATTTGCCTTTATGCCCATTTCAACATCCCTTGCCTGTTGGAGGCCTGTCCCTCTTAAGGAGCTGATTCAAGAGAGCCATGTTGTTGTGATCGGCGAGATTACCAGCATCACAGTCGCAGCTCCTCCTCAAGAGGAGAAACAGTACCAGTTTGATTTCGGAGAGATCACCATACAGGAGGTTCTCTTCAACACCCTCACGAACAAGCCGCTCAAACCAAATCAGAAACTTTCTCTTTCGATGCCCTCCATTCGAAACAGGCTTCAGATATCAACAGACATTCGATATGAGGTTGGAAAGAGGGGGATTTGCAATACTCCGGTCATCCTCAGGTCGCTATGACCCCGTGGTTTATGAGGGTGGG
>CAYLJJ010000231.1:0-3414 GCA_964384025.1 uncultured Nannocystaceae bacterium | reverse complement strand
TGAATATCTCGATTTAGTGGCCGATTCTACAATCAAAAAATGGAAGTTTTTTATCCGGTTACATCTGCAATTCAGAGACGAAGTATTTTTTTGTACAGGAAAAACGCAGTAGTTCTCTGGAACACCCATTAATCTTTTTTGAAAAGCAGCTTTATTAAGGAAAAGGGATAACAAACATGAAAAGGTGAAAATGAATTTTATTCATCAGTTTTTGAGTATGCTAATGCTCATAGCATATTTAATATAGTTGATCGACTGATGAGTTGTTAAAATAGATTATTTTTTGAGCAACAATATTTTCATGGAACGGTTGAATCTGCCCGACTCGTAAGGCATTAATCTGAAATCTCCATCCCTACTCGTTGTGCAATTGCCAAAGAGAACCGAATCGAGTATCACCATCCCAAGATATTGATGGTTTCTCGTATCATGAAAATTGGCTCAAAAACCTGCTCATCACTGCGTCGATGGGTGGGCGTAAGTTACGAGAATGATTCAACCACGAAATCCGGCGGACTCAGGGGTTGACCTGACCGAGAGTTCAGGTACTCTAAATCGTTTTTGGCGATGAGGTCAGCATGGATTTTACAAAAGATGACAACGGAGGAGAGGTAGAAGCGGTTGAGCTTCATCAAGCGACCCGCTCAAGATACCTCAATTATGCGCTCAGCGTGATCACCAGTCGAGCGCTACCAGACATCCGTGATGGCTTAAAACCTGTTCAGCGTCGCATCCTCTACACCATGTACCAGGATCTCAAGCTGAGAGCCGACACTCGCTATCTCAAGAGCGCCCGTGTGGTTGGAGAGGTGATGGGCAAGTATCACCCTCATGGAGATCAGGCGATTTACGATGCTATGGTGCGGATGGCCCAACCCTTCTCTCTGCGTGCTCCTCTGGTAGATGGTCAGGGCAACTTCGGCTCCATCGATGGAGACTCGGCAGCGGCGATGCGCTACACCGAGGCCCGCCTACGGCCCATCGCCGCTGAGCTGCTCTCTGAGATCAACCAAGGCACGGTTGACTTTCGAGCCAGCTATGATGGGCAACTTGAGGAGCCTGTGGTCCTGCCTGCTCAGCTACCTAACCTGCTCATCAACGGGGCCTCAGGTATCGCCGTGGGTATGGCGACCAATATCCCCCCCCACAACCTACGAGAGCTGGTCGCCGCTCTGCTTTTCCTGATCAAGAAACCGGAGGCTTCGTTAGAGGAGATCTGTAACAGCAAGCAGATCAAGGGGCCTGACTTTCCCACCGGGGGAGAGATCCTCAACAGCGAGGAGGAGATCAGGGCGGTCTATGAGAAGGGGCAGGGGCCCATCAAGCTGCGAGGAGAATATGAGGTTGAGGCTCAGGGTCGTAAGCGCCAGTTGGTGATCAAGAGCTTACCCTATGCTCTGAATAAGAGCAGCTTGGTAGAGAAGATCGCCCAGCTGATCATCAACCGCAAAGTGCCTCAAATCTTGGATATCCGAGATGAGAGCAGCGATAAGATCCGTGTGGTAATGGAGCTTAAGAGGGGAGCCAGTCCAGAGGTGGCGATGGCCTACCTCTTTAAACACACCCCTCTACAGAGCAACTATCATCTCAATCTCACCGCCCTAGTGCCCACAGATGATCCTCAGGTTAAAGCCCCCAGGCGTCTGGGCCTCCTGGAGATTCTCAAGGAGTTTCTCGGTTTTCGTATGGAAGTGGCCAGCCGTCGCCTCCAACATCAACTCAAGGGCTTAGAGAAGATCATTCACCGCCTGGAGGGCTTTGAGATCGCCTTCGGTGCCCTAGATGGCATCCTTCAGGTGATCCGAGAGAGCGCCAGCAGAGCCGCCGCCGCCTCTACCCTGATGGCTCAATTTTCCCTGAGCAAGGTTCAAGCTGAGGCGATCTTGGAGATGAAGCTCTATCGCCTAGCGCGCTTAGAGATCGAGGAAATCCGCCGCGATCTAAAAGAGAAGCGCGCTGAGGCGGCGAAGCTGCAAGCCCTGTTGGCAGATGAGCAGGCTCGTTGGACTCTTATCCGTGACGAGCTGCGTCGTCTGCGCAAGCGCTTTGGAGAGCCACGTCGAACCCAACTGAGCGGCCCCGATGAGGGCCATGATTTTGACGCGGAGCGCTATATCCTCAAGGAGAACACTTGGGTGATCCTCAGCCGCCAGGGGCGTCTTAAGCGACAGAGAGGCTTTACAGAGGTCTCAGCCATTCGAGTCCCTGAGGGGGATGAAATTGGCTGGGTTTTGCGCACAGATACCACTCAAACCTTCTGCTTGTTTACCCAGATGGGTGGAGCTTACAGCATCAGGGTGGCAGAGATCGCCTCAACCACGGGCTATGGTGATCCTGTTCAAGCCAACTTTGGCTTCAGCGATGGTGAGCGGATCATCGGAGTGGCCTGTAGTGATCCCCTCCTGCTCCCCGAGGTTCGCGCCAGGGAGCCAGAGCTGCAACTGCCAGGGCTGGAGGGGGTGCCCAAGATCCCTGGCCCCTTTGGAGTAGTTATGACCCGCCGAGGACGAACAGCTCGCTTCTCGCTGAAGAGTTATCTGGAGCCCAGCAAGCGAACAGGGAGACGCTTTCTGAACTTGGAGAAGGGGGATGAGGTCCTGAGTCTCTCTTTGGCCTCTGGTGATGAAAATCTAGCCCTCGCCAGCGCGCGGGGCCGGGTGATGATCTTTCCCATCAACCAGATCCCTCCCAAGAGAGGCGCGGTGAAAGGGGTGCTGGGCGTTAAGCTGGAGCCCCGCGATCGGGTGATCGCCTGTGCCCTCCTACGGGAGCGACGTGACACCTTGACTGTTCACACGAGCCGAGGACGTGAGGTCCTCATCAGAGAGAGCCGCTATGCCCCTGTGAAGCGAGGCGGACGAGGAAAAGAGGTGATTCGCTTAGGGGGTCTACAGCCTCTAGCTCCCAGTCTAGTTCTGTTACAGCCCTCAGCTGAGGAGCAGCGATGAGTCCACGCTATGCTGCAGAGGATATCACCATTCTGGAGGGCTTGGAGGCGGTACGTAAGCGCCCAGGCATGTATATCGGCGGTTTGGGCTCTGATGGTCTGCACCATCTGATCTGGGAGGTCCTCGATAACGCCGTGGATGAAGCGATCAATGGCCACGCAGATCAGATCACGGTGATCCTGGCCAAGGATGGCGAGACCCTAAGCTGTGAGGATAATGGTCGAGGGATCCCGGTAGAGATCCACCCCAAGGCGGGGCGCAGTGCCCTAGAGTTGATCTTCACCAAACTCCACGCAGGAGGGAAATTTGAGCCAGGAGCTTACCGTACAGCGGGGGGGCTTCATGGAGTTGGGGCCAGCGTAGTCAACGCCCTGAGTCGTGGTGTCTATGTGCGGGTGAAGCGGGGGGGGTTTGCCTATGAGCAGCGCTTTCAACGCGGAGAGCCTCAAGCGCCAGTTACTCGAGT
>CAYLJJ010000230.1:0-3432 GCA_964384025.1 uncultured Nannocystaceae bacterium | reverse complement strand
GGCTCCAAGCTGCTCAAACTGGGAGCAGATTCTACGGTAAAAGCCTCAGGGCTTACAGCAACGCCACGCCCGCTGATCAAGCTCACAGGGCCGCTTAGACCCACGGCAGCTGTGGGCACCCTCACTCGGATCGACTCTGGAGACCACTCTAAGATCTCAGCAGGAACCCCAGCGATAAGAACTTGCACTGTCTCACCAGGGAGGCGTAGGGATTGACCGTTGAGGATCAACTCGCTGCCAGCAAAGCCATCGGCGCCGTTAAGGCTCTCGATGATTGGCCCTGCGATCTCATCTCCGGTGGTGAAGGAAGCGCTGCCCGCCAACACATCTTGGCCGCTCAGATCCGTGACCCCAGCGCCCCAACGGATCACATAGTCTGTAAAGGCCTCCAGGTTCTGTTGGGGTATTAAGATCTGAATCCGTCCATCCGCCCCGACCTGACGGTCTGTGGCGATGGGAGGACCTGAGTTAAGGCTTAGGCTCCCCTCTACCACATTGACCGGCTCGCTAAAGACCAACAAGACCCCAGAGTTAAGCACGACGCCGGTATCTCCCCAGTTGGGGAAGCTCTCCACCAAGAAGGGAGGCAGATCCAATACCTGCCCTTGTCCTCCATCGACGATCACAACCTGGCCATCTACGATGTCGATAGAGACATCGCCACCGACGATCTCATGTACGGCAACCAACACTGGGTTATTGGGATCAGCCACGTTATAGACCAGTACACGACCATCACCATCCACCACCACCATCACACCATCTTCGATCTGGATCTGCTTGACATCGACGATATCGACCAGCTCATGGATGACCACTGGGTTGGCTGGATCGGCCACATTGACTACCACCACTCCGCGACCTTCGACAGCTACAAAGAGGTGATCACCATCCCAGACGATATTCTCAATCGCCTCCAAGCCCTCCAAGCCGATATCCAACAGACCCAAGCTCTGAGGATTGGAAGGATCATCGACGTTAAAGACCTCAACGCGGCCATCTCCATAGACCACCACCATCACACCATCACGGATGACTATATCGACGATCCCAGCTTGACCCTGAACAACCCCCTGCTCAACCAGGACGCCACCAGGACCAAAAACCATGATCACGACACGATCACCATCGACGACAAAGATCTGGTCGCCATTTTGGTGGATGGTGCGCACATCGACGCCATCCACTTCCTGAATACCTTGGATAAAGGCGATGCGAGGATCAGAGATGTTAAGTGTGGCGATGCCATGAACACCTAGCGCAAGGTGAGCAAGGCCTGTTTCAGGATCGATGATGATATCGTAGACCGGTCCTGGAGTATCGATACGGCGAATTTCGACTGGATTGGCTGGATCTGATAAGTCATAGATGATCACTCCATCTGGCGTAAGCAGATAGCCAAAAACACCCACAATAATCAGACCGTTATGATCTAGAGGAGCATTAAAGCCGCCGACTACCTCTCCATCGGGAGCGCCAGCCAGATCGATCACCCGGAAGTTGCTCTGAGCAGCCTCCACCAGATGCTGGCCGCTGAGATCTTGAATGCCGACCTGGGCGCTGAGGCTAAAGAGACCGCCATCCTCCAGAAGAGCATCGGGCTGGAAGGTGACCTGGCTACCCTCAACCAGGAGGTTTCCGGTGACAGGACCTCGGGGGCCGAGGAGCACAAGCTCGCCCGCTTGAATGTGTACCGGCTCTGAGAAGAGGACCCAGGGCTGAGTGTTGGCAGATAGGTTTTGACTGCCATGTGGTGGGAAGAAGCCCAGGACCGTCGGAGGCAGGTCGATGACGCTGACCCCTCCATCCCTGCGAATGACGATAACGCTGCCATCCTCCTGGATAAAGACACGCACCACATCGCCGATGCCCTGACGCTCATCCATGAGTTGGAGAACACCGTTGACGCGTACCCAGATCTGAAGCACGCCATCCTCAGTGATCACGATAATCTGCTCACCAGAGCCCGCTAAGATGCGCACACCAGCGGGCAGACCCTCAAAGATCACAGGAGCACCTAAGCTGCCATCTCCAAGGATCTCGATGATCTGTACCGGTTGCCCCTCAACGAGCACATAGATTTGATCCCCGATGAAGCGAACATTGAAGGGATTCCCACCGACGTTCGCCACTCCTAAGACTCGATAATCGACTGGATCAAGATGGATCACTCGGCCATCTGCCAAGACCACCACCATCCGCCCATTCTCCCAAATCACATGTTGAACGCCGCTGCCAAAGTTCTCTCCAATCCGCAAGACGATGGGGTCAAGCAGATCTCGAAGATCTAGAGCGACGACCTGGGAGCCGATGGCCACATGGATATGTCCGTTTGCGTCCAGGGTGAGACCAGAGATCCGCCCTGCCTGCTCCAGGTGTTGGGTCAAGACCAACAGAGGGTTGACCGGATCTTGAAGGTCAAAGACCAGTATATCTCGACCTGAACCGATATAGATCCGCCCCAAATCATGATCTACGACCATCGGGCCACAGAGACCGCCGATATCTAGAGTATCGATCAGTTGGGGCTGAACGCCGGAGAGATCAAAGATCTGAAGGCCGCCATCTTCGCTACAGGCAAAAGCATGGGTCCCAAAGACCACCATCTGAGCGCTCAGGCCAGGGGCTTTTCCGCTCGTAAAGTGGACCCAGATATCCTGCTCAGGGCTTAGGCTGCTGCCGCCGAGATCCTCGACGCTGGGATGGATCACATAGCTGTGCTCACTTTGAGGGCTTAGATCTCCGTCAGGGATCAGGATCACCAAGGCACCTTCAACAGTGACACTAAAGCCCAAGGCGAGCCCTGCGCTCTCCAAACCAAAATCCCCTGCCTCAGCCACGACAGGCTCAGAGAAGAGGAGCTGGATCTGCTCAGAAAGGAGCACTCCTTCGCTGCCATCTGGGGGGCTGCTTGAGAACAGATAGGGGGGCAACTCCAGGAAAGTGTAACCCGCGTTGTTCAGGACCAGGACACGACCATCTAGGAAGATTACAAAGCGCGCACCTTGGAGCCCTTGACGAATGATCACTCGGCGCAGTTGAGATACTCCATTGATGATTACTTGGGCGTGTACCTCTAAAACTCCACCTTCATAAAGGATGACAAGGCGGCCATCACTTCCCCAGAACCGCAGAACACCTTCGCGCCCGCCCTCCAAAAGTTGGATGGGGCCAAAGCTGCCATCTTGCAGGATATTAAGCCAACGTACAGGCTGACCTCGGAAGCCAAGATAGACTCGATCTCCATCGATCCAGAAGCCCACCACATCATCTCCCAGATCCTGGAAGTTCAGCAGGCTGAGATCGTTGGGATCTAAGCTCAAGAGGCGACCATCACTGAGCAGGACCACCAGATGGCTCCCTGTGCGTCCCAGATGGACAATGGGGAAGCCAAAGCCCTCGGAGAGCAGCAGACGACCGATCGCTCCCAAA
>CAYLJJ010000229.1:0-3446 GCA_964384025.1 uncultured Nannocystaceae bacterium | reverse complement strand
GAAGCCCTCAAAACTACTCGACTTTCCCCGCGATCCTATTTTTGTACAGGACGGGGCCCGAAGAAACCCGGTTGATCTTGTGGGTGAGATCTTGGTCTTACTTACCTGTCCTCACCCTTCCCCTACATGAGCGCCTCATGGATGTTGTATTTTGATGCGAATTCCATTGCTAGCGTGCTCAGAAATCACATATAGCATATATTGACCTAAGGGAATGTCATTTGGTACATGTATATGAAGTTCACTAGGTGTTGCATTGATCCGGTGGCGTGTAAGGTTAGTTGTTCGTTGGTTTCCATGGAAATCTGCAAATAAAATGGTTAATGTTCCTCCTAATTCTGGATTGCTAAAGTCGAATGGGAACATCCCTGAAATGACGAGTTCTCCGCCTGGCGAAGTAACTAGGGGGGAAATACTATCAATTCTCGGATATAATGGGGTTCCTTCCTCATAAAGATATATATCCGCGGACTCTCCAGAATGATCAGATCGGACACGTAATCGATATGGACTCTCAGTACCATCTCCCCAGGCAAGGATAAGGGCGCCGTGATCTTCATTCCAGAACGGCCCCCTAGCAAACCCATTTGGTCCAACCAAATAGCTGGAAAATGCATTGAATGGTTCTGTCGGTCCATCAAATGGCGGTGGCCAAGTGAAACCAAGTAAGTCTCTAATTTCATTAACCTGATTATACCAAACAGCAACTCCTTCTCCGAGCACACCAATATCATAACTCACGAAATTTTCACGGTCAAGATTGGGTGTACGAAATTCTACTAGAAAAAACTCGTCAAAACCGCGATTTGGTGCATAAATCAGCAATGGAACATTATCTACATAAATTTCTGGGGCTTCCACCTGATAAACATTAGCTACCTCAGAGAGTCGCACAACCCGTGGATCCAGCCAGCCAGCCTTTGTCATATTCCATGGATCGAGTAAAAATAATAGGTTTTGTTCAGAAGGGGTCGATGACATTAAGGTCGCACGATGATTACCTGCTCCATACATATCTGCTACACCATAGCGGACTTGATGCAGGAGTTCATGAGCAAATAGCGCTAGACTAGCATCTTCAGCACATCCACTGACTGGACGATTGCCAACCTGGATTCCGTCGATCATATGTGACCTCAAACCCCTCGTTTGTCCTCCTCCTCCTCGACCCCAGTCAATGAACATGATCCCCAGTTCTTCGGTTGACACTCGACCATCATTATTGGTGTCATAGCCCGCAAAATCGAAGCCAGCGGCTGCAGCAAGCGAGACAGTTTCAAGATCACCCTCGGCTTGTTCTATATTATCAGCACGCCGAGGAATTTTAACCCGTATAATATCTGCACGTGACAAGGTAAAGTGGTCTTTCGAAATCCGGCTGTAATATTCCACTAGATTCCGGGGGGAGGAGTTGTTGCCAAGCAAAATATAACCTTCAAGTCGCACTGGGTTATAATCAGGCTCAACAATTTCATTCGGCAAAAGACCTGGATCTACCGTCGCACGATTGTCACGAAATCCTGGGCTATACCAAGACCTTAATGGAATAGTGCCACTTGGACGTCTTGGTTCTGGTGGAAAAACATAGCCTTCCAGTCGATTAAACCCATAGCCCTCGATAATATCCCCAGGTTCACCCGCCCAATTAGGATTTGTGGTCAGAAAATTGTCTTCACGTTCACTGCTCCACCAACTATACATAGGTATTGTTCCTGGCTGTTGGGGGGCATCTGGTGATATCACATAACCAGCAGTTCTCTGATAGAAGTAGCCTGCTTGGGTAGAAGCAGGCTCACCAACCCATGAAGGGTGCGTAGTAGTAAAATAATCGTGACGCGACTGGCTGTACCAGCCAATCAGTCGTTGTGTGCCAGCAGGTGGTTGATTATCGAGAGTTACGCGGATAGCGTAGCCAATATGATCAAGTAGTCCTTCATGGCTCTCTAAATATGAGGAATGATACTCTGATGTGGTAATATTATCTTGATTTTCTGCATTATAACCTCGATATAGACCGATCAAATTATCGGGAATCGGAACATCGGGACCAAGCCAAGATGGAGGGTAGATAAACCCCTCAAGTCTAACAAACCTATAGCCATTGCGCTGATCACCTCTCTCACCCACCCACTCATTTCTGGATGATGTGATGTGTTCCATCCTTTCTTCATTATACCAAGTATATAACCCAATAGTTCCGTCAGGTTGATGCTCATCTGGAGAAAACACATGCCCTTCAATTCTTATGCAGTTATATCCAGATTGACTATCTGCATTCTGGCCTTCCCATGTCGGATTGGTCGTTGTAAAGTAGTCGTTACGGATTGGATTATACCATTCATGTAATGGTATAATGTCTTGCATCTCTTGGGTTGGTTCTCCGAAAATGATCTGTTCGAGGAAAGTAGTGTGAACATCTGTTGGAACATCTTCAGTATCAACATGAATAACCAATAACGGACGTATACCTTCAGCAGGTGGAGATATCATCGCAAGGAAGGAGTTTGGCTCCTCGGGATCAGGCAGTTCTGGTGGAGGAAGCACATAACCCTCATTTCGGGCATGTTGATAGAGATCTGGGGATCCACTAATCCAGGATGGGTGAGTAGTTGTGTACTGATCCCCTCGTTCATTGCTAAACCATGAGTGCAAAGGCAGTGTTCCTGCCAGTGGACGATCATATACATAACCAAGAAGCCCTACATAGTTATAGTCAGACTCTGCATTTTCACCCGAACTTGGATCCCAATCAGGCGCTGTAGTAGCCAAATTATCATTTGTTACAGGATTATACCAGTGGTACAAAGATACTGTATCGGGAGGCTTTTCAAGGCCTGGCCCGAAAATATATCCTTCAATACGGAATAGTACATAACCATCTCTTTGATCGCCGATACTTCCTGCCCATTCTAAACTAGTAGTCAGAAAATTATCTGCTCGACTATCACTCCACCAGTTATATAGAGGAATCATTTCATATTCCACCGGATCAGGTAATGATAAGTCGTTTTGAGGCAAAACATCTGCTAGATCATTAGGGTAAGACCCATCATTTATCGGCAGAGTATCCGATGTGAGGTCTAGAGACACGTCGTTTATCACTTCAATGTCTAAGATCGCATCCAACCGAGACATGTCTTGGATTAAAGTTGGCGTATCCATAGTTGAGGCATCAACTAAAGTGTGGTCAGGGGACATATGATCTGAATTTATCTCATCAGACAAGATGTCTAGCAATTGACCATCTGATGCCTCGATATCAAAAGATATATCTAGATTTGAGCTGTCTTTTGCTGAAGCATCGAGTGGAGGTACATCTGATGAAATATTTCCGCTGAATTTACATGCACTTAAGCAACAGCAGAAAACTATCAGCAGTCGAGCATCTCTATAAGAGCGTGTTGTGAACTTTATGACATGGAGATCCAACGTCCAAACATGACCAT
>CAYLJJ010000228.1:0-3515 GCA_964384025.1 uncultured Nannocystaceae bacterium | reverse complement strand
AGACGTTGATGGGATAGTGGTTGACGGTGTGCGTTATAGGAATAAGGGGGAGAAGACGCTAGGGGTATACGACACGTTGTCAGGGGATGTGGATGTGATGAGGAGTACATACATAGAGCGGGGAGAAGGGCGAAGGTCGGTATGCCCTTTGGAGATGCGTCTGGGGATTGTGAGGGGACGTTGGACGCCAGCAGCGGCCAAATTGGCGAGTGGTTTCATGGCATCAGTGCCTTCCTCAGAGGCAAGGCGGTTACTGGAATCAACAGGGACGATGAAGCCATCTTCAGCACACCTGGACAGGTTGCCAAAGGAGGTGGAGAGAGTATGGGAAGCAGGGCGTGAGGAGTTCGAAATCCAGGTGCGCAAAGCTGAGGTAAAACGCCTTCCTACAGCGGAGACAGTGGCCGTCGTCCTCATCTCTCTCGACGGGATCATGCTGCCCATGAAGGATGCGCCAAGGACGCCAGGAGCAGGCAAGGAGGACAAGGGCCCCAAGGGGCACAAAGAGGCCAGCAGCGGAACCCTGGCACTCTTAGATGCCCGGGGAGAGCGGTTGCACACCATCTATCTGGGGAGGATGCCCGAATCGAGGAAGTTGACCTTGAGGGCCCAACTCAAGGCAGAGTTGGCAGCCTTGTTGAAGCGCTATCCCGACGCAGCTCTACAGGCGGTGGCGGACGGGGCAGAGGAGAACTGGCGCATCGTGACAGAGATAGAGGAGGAGTTGGGGGTATCCATCGAGAGGGTGTTGGACTTCTTCCACGCGGTGCAGCATCTCAACGAGGGCCTACGCCGCTACGCAGGCAGCAGCAAAGAGCAAGCGGCTGAGGACATCAAGTTCTGGAGCGCAGTCCTTCGTGACAGCGACAAGGGCGCCAAGAGAGCGCGAGAAGCCCTGCGCTATCGAATGAACAAGGCCCAGACAGACAGGCTGCGAGAGGATATTGCCAAGGAATTCAGGTATTTCAGCAATCACTTTCAGATGATGAAGTATCCCGAGTTGCGAGCCCGTCATCGCCCCATCGGCAGCGGCATTCAGGAAGCAGCCTGCAAGACCCTCATCGCGCAACGGATGAAGTGCTCAGGCATGAGTTGGCGGCGTCCAGGGGGTCAGGGCATCCTCCTCCTTCGTAGCCTGGTTCAAAGCAGGATGATGCCTGGGAGGTTCTCAGGCCTGCTTTCCGAGCTGAGTTCGAGGTGGACGAGGACAAGGGGCGCCTTAAACCGAGGAGGCTGGCAGCCTGAGGAGTTGTGCTGCGGCGAAGTGGAGAGAGGCCTTTTTCCGAGCTACATCTCCCATGCCGGATGGGCACCCATACCCTTTACCCTTTTCAGACGCCCCGATGATCGGAACCAGGGTTTGGGCAAATCACCCCCCGCCGACAAGACATAACTCTCGCGGGAGGTGACTTCATGGGTCTGAAAGTTGACTGTGAGTCCCGATCACTTCCAGTGACCGCACTGCTTGCATCGATCGATGCTCGGGGCGAAGAGCTCGGAGGCGGGCATACCACCGAGCCAGAGCCCGGCAGCAATGTACGACCGGAGCTGGGCCGGGTCGAGGATGTTGAGGAAGGGATTGCTACCCCCCATCGCGTTTCGGAACGGCTTGAACACCCAGTAGGAGAGCGACGCGCCGAGCATGCCACCGGCGGTCGCAACAACTCGACCCACCGTGCTGATGGCGTCAGATCCGACCGTGTCGCCGACTGCCCGTAAGACAAGGCCAGGGAACGCGGTCACGGAACCCGCGTAGGCGGTATTGAGCATCCAGTCGATATCTACCGGTCCCACTGCGCTCGGGTAGTTGGCGTTGACTGTCGGTGATTCTCCCAGGCCTAGGGGATAGTAACCCCCCTGAATTGCATCCCAGGTGTGAGCGCCATGCTCCACGAACCGTTGGAAGTAGCCGCAGTTGACGGTCTCGACATTGAGTCCCACCGGATCGAGCCGGTTGATGGGATCGCCCTGGCTGTACTCGTAGAGGTTGAGACTGCCGCCCGCGAAGCCCAAGGGATCGCGAGAGGTGAAGCGGCCCAACTCAGGCCAGTAGTCCCGGGCCCCGAAGTAGAGCAATCCCTCGTCTTTGCGACCGCCAGCAAAGCCGAACGGCTGGGTGAGGGGGGCGGTGTCGGTGAGGATCCGACCATCGGCAGCGTAGTCGACACGTTGTACGACCGTGCCATCGGCCAGATCGATCACCAAACGCGGGCTGCCAAGGTGATCAGTGAGTACACGATAGGTTTCGGTCTCGGTCAGGATCAGATCGGGCGAGTTGCTGTGCGTGCCATGCACGTAGAGCTGTACGGGGGTGCCGTTGGCGTCTACGCGGGCTATTGGAGACTGACCGTGGAGATAGAGGTAGGCGGCGTCAAAAGTGCCGTTGACGAATCGCGCGAAGCGCATGCCCAGTGGGTCATAGGCGTAGTCGATCTCTGTTTCGTTGAAGCTGCGTCCCAAGAGTCGACCTTCAGCGTCGTAGTCGAAGTCCTCAATCCCGTCAGCGCCGTCGATGCGCGATACGCCGCCGTCATCGTCGTGGGTCACCACGGCTGCGCCCCAGGTCAGGACTTTGTCGGCGTCGTCGTAGGTGCCCAACTGCTCCTGGCCCTCGAAGATCTCGCGGGTGATGTTGCCGTTGGCGTCAAACTCGCGCTGCAGTTCGACTGCGTCGTCGCGCCGAATCATTTCAAGCCGCCCCACCGCGTCGTAGACATACTCGATGACAGCGCTTTGACCCTCGATCGTCTCGTCGACGCGGGTCAGGCGGCCGAGGATGTCGAAGGTGCGAATCTGGACAAAGCGCTCAACGCCGTCGACCGTCGCCACCATCGCGATCTCGCGTCCTCGGACGTCGTAGGTGTGGTCGGTCTCGACGAGCCCGGCGATGGTGTTCACCGGTCGGGGGCTGGTCGGATCATAAGTGATGTTCATCACACCGATGCGCGTGGGTAGACTGTCAGCATCGTACTCATAGTCGACACTGAGCGCACCGACCGTCCGGCGTGTTGTGCGCATGTCGGCGTCGTATTCCAGCTCAAGGCGGGCGTTGAGCCAGCCCGACCAAGTCATCGCGGTGATGAGATCGCCGTCATACTCGTAATCGATGCGCTCGCCATCGACGCCTTCCACGCCAACCCTTTGGCCGGTGACCGCGTCAAAGTCGTAACGCGTCTCGCCAAACGCGGTGATCGTCGCCGCGTGTCGGCCGGCCGAGTCGTGCTCGAAAGTCACCTCTCGACCGCTGGGCATGGATAGGCCGACGAGTTTGTCGCCGACCCAGGTGTAGCGGGTCGTTGCGCCGTCGGGCGCAGTGTAGGCGGCGATCCGATCCAAGGGGTCGTATTCGATGAGGTGATCGGGCCGATCCGGTGGCGTCACTCGAATCTGGCGCCCCGCTTCGTCGTAGCCGAACTCGGCGCGTGTGCCATCTTTGCGCACATGGGCGATCAGGTGCCCGAGAGCGTCGTGCTCGTAGCGGTCAACCTCACCCTGCGGATCTATGATGGCCGCGC
>CAYLJJ010000227.1:0-3555 GCA_964384025.1 uncultured Nannocystaceae bacterium | reverse complement strand
AAAAAATCATCACACTCAGCCAAATAGAACTCTCTCAGAGTCCATCTCAGAAAGATGTGAAGCAACTAAAGGCGAGAGTTGAACGTGCCCAGACACACTTGAATGAACATAAGGCGAGAGCTGGGAAGCTTCGAATCGAAGGACTCAAAGGAGCCAAGCTCTTTATCGCAGGAAAAGAGCGAGGGCAGTTGCCGCTTCAGCGCTCAATCTATCTGCTGCCTGGGAGCTATCGAGTTGAGTGCAGCTTGGAGGGCTATCTCTCTGGGGCTCCCCACATCGTAGAGGTCCGAGCGGGTCAGGGGCAGCGGGTCGATGTGAGCGGGACTTTGACCAAAAAACTCCCTGGGATGGGCTCAGTCCTGGTCAAGAGCAAGCTGCTCGGGGTCACAATCTTGGTCGATGGCCAGGAGAGCCCCGCCTCTTTTCAGCGCGAGGTTGGGGACTATCAAATCCGAGTCGAGCGAGAGGGCTTTGTGCCTTATCAAGAGAAGATCTCCATCGTGGGAGGGCGAGATCTTAAAGTTAAAGCCCAACTTCGGCTCCTTGAGGAGCAACCTAAAGGACGCAGCGCTCATATTCGGATCTTGGTGAACAGAGCTGGGGCCACCTTGCGCCTGAACGGGGAGACAAACCACCGCCTGAGCGGCATGGGACAGCGCCTCCCCTTGGGGGAGCATAAGCTGGAGGTCAGGGCCAAGGGCTTTGAGCCTTGGCATCGAACCCTCAAAGTAAGCGGCAAGGATGAGATCATCTCGGTCAAGCTTTGGCCTCTCCCCGAGACCCAACGCGCGCTGCTTGAAGAGATCAAAGAGCAGGACTTTTGGGGTTGGATCTCTGGTGGCTCAGGTACCTTGCTTGTGATCGCTGGGATCGTGACCTACTTCGTGGCCCAGTCGATCAGCGACTCCGCCGATGAAGATCGCAGTGATCTCTGCCAAGAGGCTCTGCTCTCATCAAGCTGCGACCTGAACAGCATCACCACAGACGCCCCCCCCAACGCGCCCAACCGCGGCGGCCTAAAAGAGCGGCGAGATGTGATCTTGAGCGACATCGACTCAGCGGACACCATGGAGAAGAGCGCTTATGCGATCTTGGGCTTGGGCACTGCGGCGGCGGTGACAGGCGCCATACTCTTGCTGAGCAATGATGATCCAAACCTCTACCGTCGAGAACATCTAACACCAGTCCTTCAGCTCTCATCTGAGACTGGCGGTGCCTTTGTGGGAATCCGTGGCAGTTTTTAAGAGAAAGGCAAATTGATGAAGAACCAATATGAGACATCAACAGGCAAGCTTCTTCTGTCACTCGTCCTGCTGACATTTTCAGCCTGTGACAGCGATGGCGAAGGATCTGTGAGTGAGCAGTGCAGCAGCAACGCGGAGTGTCAGGGCGCCTACGCGGGGATGATCTGCGCAGATAGAACCTGTGTTCCCTGCTCAGAGCGAGCATCTTGTACTGAAGGCTTCTACTGCGAAACGGAGATCGATGGAGGCGCTCGTTGTATAGAGAGCTGCGCCACCAACGCAGACTGCCCTGATGACCAACCCATCTGTCGAGAAGGCAGCTGTGAGGCTGGGTGCCGAGCAGATCGAGGCACCTCGGGCTGCGATGACGAGAAAATTTGCGTCGAAAATGTCTGCGTTGAGGGCTGCCGTGAAGACGCACAGTGTGGAGATGGCAAAATTTGTGAGGAGAACCTCTGTGTTGAAGGTTGCCATGATGATCAGGGCTGCCTGATCGCGGGGGTCTTTGCTGGAAACATCTGTCGAGATGGTGTGGGGCGTTGTGCAGCGGGCTGTCGTGAGCAGGGACAATGTGGAGAGGGCAGAGTCTGCGAGGAGAGCCTCTGTATTCCGAGCTGCGCGCAGGATGACGACTGCATTGATCGTGAGGGTCGCGGGACCTGCCATGAGGATGGCCGCTGCTTGAGCTGCCAAGACCTCGTTGAGATCTGCGAACAGCCTGGACATGGAGGAGAGGGCTACACCTGTGACTCAGAGAGTGGACGCTGCTCGCCCCCCTGCACAGAGAACATAGATTGCGACCCAGAGGCTCCTTACTGCCATGAACACCGCTGTATCCCCTGCTCTCTGGGCGGAGACGACCTCTGCCGGGAGATGCACGATGAGGATTGGGTCTGTGAAGAGGGGCCGAGCTGTCAACAGGGCTGCCCCAGCCAGCCCTGCGAGCATGGCGTCATCTGTAGAGGAGGGCACTGCGCGAGCTGCGTTGAGAACGCAGAGTGTAGGGCTCTTGGCGAAGGCTTAATCTGTCTGGAGGGACGCTGCATCTCTCCTGGCTGCCAAGAGGAGAGCGACTGTGGAGCGGGCTTGATCTGCCAAAATGAGATCTGCATCCAAGGCTGCAACCCAAGCTCCTGCTTGAGAGATTGTGGTGCTGAGGCCCCCAAGGTCTGTAGCGGTGACATCTGCCTTTGCCTCACTGGAGGGTTCAACGCGGTCGGCCAGCCCTCACAGCCCACTGGAGTGGAGGGCTGTAAAGCCTCGGCCCGGACTGAAGATGGGACCACGCTCTGCTTGGAGACAGACTACATCGGACCCGCCACAGGGCGCGCAGAGGGAGGCGGGATGGTCCTTGAGGGTGGGATCATCCGGCGCTAACAAACAGAGAGGAGCAAGCCAATGTCAGCGAGAGACAGCTTGAGGAGCTGCGCGATTATCCTGGGCCTCCTCTGGGCCTCAGCCGCTCAAGCGGAGGGGGTACCAGGGACCATCACCTATCAGGGTCGCTTGAGCGCGGCTGGAGAGCCGATCAACGGTGAGAAGCCGGTGATTGTACGGCTCTTTTCGGGTGAGGAGCGGCTCTGTGAGGAGAACCACACGGCGGGCGAGTCGATCATCTTTGTTGATGGTCACTTCAGCGTTGAGATCGGAGGGAGTGCTTGTGCTGATCTACGAGGGCGCTTCGCCAGCGCCTCAAACATCTCCCTGGAGTTGACGATCGACAACGAGGTGCTGCTGCCACGCATCCCGATCAGCTCTGCTCCCTACGCCATGCAGGCCCAACACGCTGAGGCTGCTGAAGAAGCTGAAGCTCTGATGGGAGGACTCACGGGGGAAGATATACAGGAGCTTCAAGAGAAGCTGGCTTGTATTGAAACGTGTCAGTCTGCTGAGACTTGCGAGGGTCGAAGCTGTTTTGGTGGGGGCCAAGCGGGACGTTGCTTTGAGGGGGCCTGCTCGGCAATCTGCAACGGGAGTTGGTGTCCAACGCTGGAGGGATACAGCGTGAACTGCAACGCTCAACAACACTGCGAATATACCCCTGATAACGCCGTGGGCTGGCAGACACGCAACGTCTGGATCTGGGTCCCACCAGGGAGCTTTCAGATGGGGGCACCAGCAGGAGAGGCCAGCTCTGATGATAATGAGCGGCCGGTACACGCGGTGACCTTCGCGCAGGGTTTCTTTATGGCGAAGTATGAGCTGACGGGGGCAGTGTATCAGGCATGTGAGGACGCTGGGGCTTGCGTGGGGCTCTCTCAGACGGGGGATGCTCGACCACAAGCGGAGATCAACTGGGATGAAGCTCGCG
>CAYLJJ010000226.1:0-3678 GCA_964384025.1 uncultured Nannocystaceae bacterium | reverse complement strand
GTCACCGCTCCGAAGCGAGCACCTTCAGCGCTGGACTCTCCAAAATGCCGGTGGAAATTTGGTCATTACTCCAGATAGTATCTGGAGATTAGATGAGCAGTTTTACCTCTCTCGACCCTTAATTGTGGTTATAGATGAAGTGACCCAAGTACTTCAGCACTTAACCAATGGTCCTGCATCCTACGGAGACAAGCAACGCTCTGTTGACCTCATCGATCGCTTGCTTAATCATGCGGGATTGACGGTCGTTGCAGATGCATTGTTAACGCCTCGGGCTATGGAGTGGCTCCAAAGCTGTACTCAAGTACAAAACAGTCACGTAGAAATCCGTGGCACAAAAAAGCGGACTTGGCCCCATAAGTATTTGGTGGATTTTTGCGCTGAAGATTGGAAACGACAGCTCATTGCTGACGTGCGAGCAAATAAAAAGATTGGTATTTCTACTCAATCTAAAAGTCATGCGGAAAAAACAGCAATTTTCTTGGGAGAATTATGCCCTGACTTAAAGATTCTTTGCATTACATCAGATAATAGAGAAAACAGTGATGTGGTTGCTGCCCTAGAGCATGGGATGATGGATTATCAAGTGGTTATCTACACCCCAACCATAAGCACAGGGGTATCTATTACCAAAAATATCTTTGAGCCAGATATAGCCTATGCTTGGGTCTGTGCTGGAAGCGGTACAGCGCAAGACGCCATGCAGCAAATGCACAGGATGAGGAGCATCCGCGAAGGCATTATCCGCATTCATGTCGATGGCCGTGGGAAAACGAACCTTGAGACTGACGGAGACAGCATCTTCTTCTCAGGGGTGGAGCTTCACAAAGAGGCCATGCGCCATACCCACTATGCCCCCAACACCTCGGCGGAGGACTACTTCCGCGAGCAAGCCTACAGCTACCTCCACGCGCACAACCTCGCTGAGATTCGCAGAGAGGGCGGAGATGGCGCGCAAATAAAGTGGCCCTTCCTTGCCCTCCTCCACCGAGAGATTCCTGAAGAACAACGACATATAGATTCCCAGGAGGAGACCATCACCAAGTGGAAGGAAGCCCAGAAAGACGCCAAGCGTGAGCTCTACCAGGCCAACAAGAACGCCCGCCTCGTCTTCAGAGGACTCCAAGTCCAGAAGGTCCTCCAGGCTGACGACCTCTCCGAAGAAGAGGCCCGTGACCCCCAGACCGACAAGCACGCGCGTATCAAGTACCGCTGTCGCCAACTCTCCCCAGATGGAGAACTTGATGAAGCCCTCATCGAGGGTCTGCTCTTTGACAAGCTCGGCCTTGCCATAGAGCGCTTGAGCGCCCTCTACTGCCACACCCTCGGACTGGAGCATGAGAAGGCCCCCCTCATGCGGGACCTCCGCCAACTCCAGCATGAGGTCCCCTCAGCCCATTTCACGTTCTACACCGAGAGCACAAAGCTCATCGCAGCCCATCTGGAGGTCTTTGGTATCTTGCCCATCGACCTCTTCGGCCAAGAGCAGCTCCCCGCTATCCGCAACAAGGAAGAGGCAAGCAAGGCCCTTCAGCAGCTCTACGAGACCATCCCCAACGTCACAGAGCGCATGGCCCGCGCCCTCAACTCCAAGCCTCACAAGGACTACGAAGAGAACCCCAACCGCACCTTCTCTGACATGGCAGGCCGCCTCGGTCTCCGCGTGGAGTCCACCCGCCCGAGGAAGGACGGCAAGCGCGAGCGGGTCTACTCCCTCAACGAGGACACCCGTAGCCTCATGTTGGGCTACGTCTTCCGCAATCTGGGGCTCTCAGAAGAGGCGGTCCACCATCAAATTTCAAATCTTCTCAGAGGAAAATGCACATCTGACGGTGGACCGCAGCTGAGAGAAGAGGGCAGCAAGCCCCCATCTGCTGAGCAGGTTTCCGCGGTGGAGCCCTCTCCTGAGCCTGAGGAAATGGCTTCAGCGGCTTTCAACGTCAAAGAAGAGCTCTACAAATCCATCGAAGTCGAAGGGTGCTGGGGAGTTGCGGGTTTGGGAGAAGATGATGGAGGCGATGGGTGAGAGGCGATGAGTTTTTAGCTTCTGATTTGCACTTTCTTCTGCCACCCTGAATGCTCAGATGGTGGAGCTAACCCCCACCCTGGTAGGAGGATAGGAATGGTAGGGCTCCCGCTGAGTGGACATCTTAACGCTAACCTTTTAGAGAAGTTAGCGAATATTATTGATTCGCTGATGGAATTGATCAATAATTTTCAATTACGACTAGCTTTAGTCTAGGTTAGTCATAGAGCTATATTTTCAATGCTAGAAAGTAAATTGATAAGCACACCTGATCTGTTGATGTGCAATAGAAAGGAGAAAGGATGAAAGTGATAGAAAAATCGATGATTATAGTTGCCATCTTTCTCACATTCGGCTGCGGAATTTATGAAGAAGATCATTCAATGAATTTAAAAGTGTCTAAACTGGGAAATAATGCCCCAGATTTTTCTGAAACCAGCCGGTTGTTAAATATATTTGAAGTGAATTATCCGAATGAGTACTGTAGAGGGCTAGAAACCATCCCATCGGACACATTTTCGCAAATATGGAGCTTGTTAAACTCTGTCTATTACTCCAAATATTGGAATATGATTGGCGGATTTTTTCTATTAGCTGGAAAAGATACTGATATAGAGAGAATTATTGATTTTATTAAAGGAAATGAGGTTAGTTTGCTAAAAAATGACACTGTTTCAGCCATTACTAAGTATATTTTGTTGGTAGAGCTGATACCAACTTTGGGAGAAATGGGATCATTTATAGGTGAAGTTGGACAAAATACATACTCTGACATGTCCTTAGACTTTTTGAGGGAATGTTCACTTCCAGAATTTTGGTCTAATAGCAATATGTCATTTTTGGGGATTGATGAGTATTTAAACGCGACAAATCATGAAAAATTTGCCGTGCTTTGCATTATATCTATAGGCAATTTCACAAATGATAAATCATTTCGTTACTTAGGGGAGATAAGAGAATATTTAGAGAGTAGATCAATGTTGAGCAAATATCTTGAAGGAGCAATTAGAGATTCCTATCATAAGCGTGAAGGATTAATTAAACGTGGAGGAATATCTTCTTATCTAAAAGGAGTAGGGTACTGTGTCAAGCCGTAAAATAGGATATTTTTCATTAATAATATTCTGTTCTTGCGATCCAACTGTCTCTGGAATGAGCAAATCGGACTGTGAAGTAGCAGATTCGCAACTTCAAAATAATAACAGTTCGATATCTAGTGAAGAATGCGTATCAGGGACCCAACATGAACTTGGTGTTACGGTTATAAACGTAGAAGGATATGAATATCGCAATCCTGTGACAGATGAGGATATACGTAATATGTTTAGGGAAGCAACCAGATTAGCGGTCAAAAAATCTGGAGAAGCAGATTATCCTTGCTGTAGTTATTTTTCACTAAGGGGTGAAGTAGTAAGAGAATTGCTTCCTCCTGAAGATTTAGGTTTGACTGTGTTAACAACAGAGAGCGATTTTATAACTTTGTTGGAAAGAGATTACTCTTCCATTATAATTGTCGAAAGATTGTCATATTGTAGAGATGCAGAACATAGCCTTGGCTGTGGAGACGAAGGATATGTCATTCTAGATAGTAGAGCGGGGGTATAGGAAATTCAAGCAACCCCCAGAAAGTATGTGTGTACACTTGATGTTCC
>CAYLJJ010000225.1:0-3681 GCA_964384025.1 uncultured Nannocystaceae bacterium | reverse complement strand
GCCAAGCATCAGCAGGTACATCCACAGCAAACAGCTCAACCTGTAGACCGTCCAACCCACTCGTTCCGTTTCGGATTATTGGCAATAATATCAGCATTTTACCTTAGGAATGCAATTATTGTCCTGCTGTCCGATCACCGTTGTGATGAGCCTGAGCAGAAGACCTCGTGTGGTTTAAGTATTTGGTATTGCTGAGGATTGCGCGGCGGCGCAACGCCTGATGGGTGGATTCGATTGCTGAGGATTGGCGGAAACGGAACGAGTGGGTAGTGGAGAGGGAGTTTTAGTTGGGAAGGGAGCAAAGGGGGAATGATTTTTTGCTCAGCCCTTTTTTTTCATGGAGTATATGAAGTTGTTCTAAGAAATTCATTCCAATAGCTACCATATGTAATATCTGTGTCGGCCCAATTGGTGTTAGAATACCAATATTTAGTTGAACCTGTTAAGCCGAAGAAGCTTCCACCCCAAGGATGTGAATTCGCATCAGGAGACCAATGGGCTCGGTGCGAATACATACCAATACTATCGTCCCAATTGATTACTCCAATATCAACCTGTCCTGTACTATACACACCATCTGTGAAATCATGATTCGATAGCACAAAATATGTAGTATTATCAATTGGAACAATTTGCATTGCTTTTGTGTTGAAATCTTCGACATCTGCGAAAGCAATGGTGCATATTGGCGCAGCATCCCCAGGAAGGGGGCATGAAATAGCATATCCTCCAATCGAGTACACATCTTGAGAAAGAGACACACTTTCCCATGTCTCTCCATCAACTGAAGATGAAAGCATGATCATCCCATCTGTTGTTCTTTCTTCTACGGCTAAAAATACCTCGTTATATACATCATATGCAGCATCAACATTTCCTGATGCAACAGTATTATTGACTAGAGACCACATGCCCCATGATCCTCCCTCATCATCTGAATAACGTGAATATAGTTTCCCATTGTGCTTAGTACGATACACGACAATCATTCTTCCATTTGGTTTCCAGGCTATTCCAGCCCCATTAATAGACCACCCCCCAGTATGATTATTGTTTATATATGAATGATTCCCATCGCCAACAGCAACTCGAACACGTGCATCTATGTCGGTATATACCATTGCATATCTACCCTGATCTACTTTAGGAGCAACACTAACTTTTCTATGAGATGCGTTTTCGATGAAACCTGCATCATAACTAAGCTGAATCCAAGTATCTCCTAGGTTGTTTGTATACGAAGTTCTTATGCGATTCTCACGAAATTGGTATCCTGTCGCAAGATCTCTTAAAGCATCATATTCATCAACGGTTGGGTAGAGTGCTGTATGGTTAAAGGGATACATTACTGTTGATGTATCAGAGTTGTGTGCAATTCCCAAGCAATGACCTATTTCATGGATAAGATGATTTACTATATGATTATAAACTCCATTTTCGTCTATATCTCTATACTTTCTATAATCACAAACTACGATGTCACACCCATGTGGAGTGAAACTGTTTACCGGTATATGAGCATATGCGAGAGCCTCTGGGTTAAAGCACATGTCATCCCACTCTTCATTCATCGGACCATCTGTTCTTCCAAAATAGATTACATTACGACCATCCTCCCTATCCTTATATTTCCAACGTGGCAAGGGATCCAAAAAATAATCTTGCTCAGCTTCGTCCCAAAACAGTGGGTCATCGGGACTTAATGATAGCTCAATATC
Source organism: uncultured Nannocystaceae bacterium (assembly GCA_964384025.1). Taxonomy (GTDB): domain Bacteria; phylum Myxococcota_A; class Bradymonadia; order UBA7976; family UBA1532; genus CAYLJJ01. The sequence continues at coordinate 1,963 of CAYLJJ010000225.1, read as the reverse complement.
AATATTACCAGAAGTTGCCCAGGCATCTATAGCCATAATAACAGCACGTTCTGCGAATGCTGCATCATTGCCAAAAGATGTCCGGTTAAGCTCAAATTCCAAGCCATCGACGGGGAAGTTGCTTTCATAAGGGAACAGTACATAAGCCATAGAGTTATTTGACATACAGAAAAGCAGTAGCGCCAAAGCACCTAATGCTTTATTTGGGTTGACTTTTGTCATTAAAATGCCTCCATTGTCTATGTTTTGCTTTAACGCCCTGGCATCGGACGTATAATAACATCTTCTAACGTAGACGGACTTAAATTTCTATCCTCTACTTCTGGCCTTTCCTCTGATATAGTGGGTTCTGCTCTCTCCTTTGACATAGTAGAGATACCACGTCTTTCTAATCCTATAGTATCATTGTTGATGAGCGTTATTAATTGTCTATAGTTCAAACTAGAGGAAAATTTGGAGAAATAAATGGATTGATCTTCATTGAGAAATTTAATGGCACTACCATGAGACATCTGCCAATTTATACGATGGCGATTCATAAATACCAATATAGGCGAGTTCCCCATGTCCTGTATTGATGATATCCCCAAATAATCTTTGCTGTCTGGTGTCATGCTCAAACATAATGTTAGATTCTCATCAATCGATTCTTGGCTTACAATAACCTGAATGTCTTCCAACTGAAAGCATACTCCAGAATAACCATATATTTTGATTGATTCAATGCGCATAGTCCCAATAACTACCGCAGAAGACATTTTAGCACTAGCTAAAACCCATTCCTCTGCTGTTTTCGCCTCTTTAATTGCATTATGGACATATGTACAAGCATTGCCTGCTGTCAAATGGTTGTCGTCTGCAGTAGCATGGTCAATAGGCACAGTCAAAAACAAAAAGCAAAGTACAACCAATATCAAAGAAATCTTCTCCGTTGTCATACTTTTTTCTCCTTTTGTAAGCTGGTCAGAATTCGCGTCTTGTGTAGAATAATTCTACGTTGTTCAACTGAAATTGCTCTATTTCTGTGGAAGAAAAACTATAGCATCCTGAACACTCGTCCAAGGGTTCATCTAATTCCCCACTAACAATCTGAGATTTCACTATTAATGAGTTATTATGTTTGTAGATAGCCCCAATTTTGGGCACTCCTCCCATTTCTTCGTCTGAAGGACAGTGGAATTCCCCTGGACAGCGAGACAGCATCAAATTGAGTTCACCTTCAGACTCAATTACACATCCCTCCCAAATTGAACTGTAGTCAATGGATGGTCTCCCATAAAAATATCCATTCTCTCCTATCAACATATGTGCAAAATATGTTCCTTTCAGCCCACTAGAGATACATGCACAGCCCTCAATACCGGCAGGCATTAAATTGACAAATCGATTGCTTAGAACCCATTCGCCAACTATATCTATGCTCTCTAGAGATATAGACTCACAGATTCTGCATCCATTATCTCCATTGTTGTCCAGACACACTAAGTCTTCATCATAAATTGGCGCAATATTTACATTTACGCTTGATTTATCATTAGATAAATTAATTTTTTCGTCTGAAGTTGAGTTACTGCACGCAAGCAAGAATACAATCATAATAATTGATCTTAACGTGCACATAGTACTCAAACTACAATTTCGCTGTTCAATCATGTTCACTTTTCTTCTCCCTTTTGTCAATTATCCATAAGATTTACACACTTGGGGAATCATGCTCGGCTAAACACTTGAAATTTAAAGGGGTGGCTTTTGTGCGACGCATCATTTTCAAGGCGATTTCTCGTTCAACTGCGTAAGTCCTATCCGTACATCATATAGTTTGGGGAATGACCTCCAAAAATCTTCAAGATCATTCATAAAGCCTCTCTTTTTTGAGAAAAGCAAATATTGTGACAACCCCACTCGTTCCGTTTCCGATATTCCCATTCTATATTAAAGACTTAGCTTCCTACACCACTTGTCT
>CAYLJJ010000224.1:3191-3732 GCA_964384025.1 uncultured Nannocystaceae bacterium | reverse complement strand
CGGGTGGAGTGGCTTGCGGCGGTGGCGAGGCCGGAGGAGCGGCGGCGGGCGGCGGCGGAGGCGGTGGTGGCGGTGGCGGCGCTGGCGGCGGTGAGGCCGGTGGTGGAGGAGAGGCTGGCGGAAGTCAACCCAATATGTGCGCGACGGAGGGTGGCTTCTGTGAGCAGGAGTGCCCTGGAGGCTCGACCCAGGTGGACCTGCCAGGTTGCGCTCCTGAGGCTTGCTGTGTGCGTGATGCGCCTCAGGATGCTTGCCTTGAGAACGGCGGCGAGTGTGTTGATGGCCGTTGCCCTGAGGGGATGGAGCCTGTGGATCTTGCCTGCAGCAGCGGCGGCAGCTGTTGTATGCGATTTGAGGGCCCCAACCCCTGCTTGATGGAGGGGGGGTTTTGTGAGCAGGAGTGTCCTGAGGGCTCAGCCCAGGTCAGGCTCCCAGGCTGTGAGCCCAGCGCCTGCTGTATGCGCGATGCACCCGAGAATGTTTGCCTTGAGCGCGGTGGTGCGTGCTTTGAGGGGCGCTGCCCCGAGGGTACAGAGCCAGT
>CAYLJJ010000224.1:0-3091 GCA_964384025.1 uncultured Nannocystaceae bacterium | reverse complement strand
CGATCTGGCCTGTAACGACGGCGGCAGTTGCTGTATGCGGGCCGAGGAGCCCAACATCTGCGTGATGGAAGGCGGCTTCTGCGAGCGGGAATGCCCCGAAGGTTCAGCTCAGGTGCGCCTGCCAGGCTGCGCTCCTGAGGCCTGCTGCATGCGTGATGCCCCTCAAGATGCCTGCCTTGAGAACGGTGGCGGTTGCTTTGAGGGGCGCTGCCCCGAGGGTACAGAGCCAGTCGATCTGGCCTGTAACGACGGCGGCAGTTGCTGTATGCGGGCCGAGGAGCCCAACCTCTGCGTGATGGAGGGCGGCTTCTGCGAGCGGGAATGCCCCGAAGGCTCAACCCATGTCAGGCTCCCTGGCTGTGAGCCCATCGCCTGCTGTATGCGTGATGCGCCTCAAGATGCCTGCCTTGAGAATGGTGGCGGCTGCTTTGAGGGGCGCTGCCCCGAGGGTACAGAGCCAGTGGATCTGGCCTGTAACGACGGCGGCAGCTGCTGCATGCGGGTCGAGGAGCCCAACCTCTGCGTGATAGAGGGCGGCTTCTGCGAGCGAGAGTGCCCTGAGGGTTCAACCCACGTCAGGCTCCCAGGCTGCGAGCCCATCGCCTGCTGTATGCGCCATGAGCCCCAGGACGCCTGCCTTGAGAGCGGCGGCGAGTGCGTCGAGGGCCGCTGCCCCGAGGGTATGGAGCCAGTGGATCTGGCCTGTAACGACGGCGGCAGCTGCTGTACGCAAGGTGACATAATGAACCCATGCCTAATGAGAGGAGGTGAGTGTGTTGAAGGCAGGTGTCCTCTTGGGACAGAGCTTGTTCGCCTTGAATGCAATGATGATGCGAGCTGTTGTCTTGGCAACGATGGGGAGGGAGGCATTGAATGCCTCCGCAATGGAGCGGAATGTGTTGATGGGGAATGTCCATATTGGATGAGACCAATAGACTTTACATGTAACAATGGAGCCTGCTGCCTTCCGATGAATGAATGTGAGTTTAGTGGAGGAGAGTGTTTTGACAACAGGTGTCCACTAGAATCAAATATAATGGATCTGTCCTGTGGTGATAGCGGAATATGCTGTTTGGTTCGTGACAACAATAGTCGCTGTGAAATGTATGGTGGGAGGTGCGTAGAAGGCAGATGTATCTCAGAAGAGACTACTGATCTACACTGCGGGATCGGGAGAAGCTGCTGTCTACTCGAAGGCGATGAAAACGCCAATATCTGTGCGATGTATGGTGGATTTTGTGGGAGCAGTTGCCTCCATGGTGAGCAACAGATAAACCTCCCTGGATGTGGCTCTGACTTCTGCTGTATGCCAGATGAAGCTGGTCCATTAGGATGCTCTGACGGCATTGATAACAATGGGAACCTTTTGGTTGACTGCGAAGAGAGAACGTGCCACTTGAACCCATATATAGATCTATGTCAAGACGAGGCTGAGAACTCAGACACCCTGTGCTCTGATGGGATCGATAACGACTCAAATGGGTTTATTGACTGCATGGATTTCGACTGTGATCGTAATCCATGGGTAAATGTGTGCAATGATAGCTACTGTGCTGGTCAAGGTGGCATTTGCAGCATAGACTGTTCAAATGGCACTCATGAAGCCCAACTCCCTGGCTGTGAGATGCTTAAATGCTGTATGGGCAACGAAAGCAGACCATCTTGTTTAGAAAATAGCGGAGAATGTCAAGAGATAGCATGTGATTCTGGCGCAGCAGAGCTAGACTTTCACTGTGAAGGGGGTGAAGTGTGCTGTTCTATCACAGTTGAGGGTTCGAATGAGCTTTGCTCAGATGGAGTTGATAATAATGACAACGGATTCACAGACTGTGACGACATTGAATGCATTCAAAGTCCATTTGTAGATGTATGTGGTGCAGATAATCTGGAGAGGTCAGATTCTTTGTGTTCCGATGGGATTGACAATGACTCAAATGGGTTTATTGATTGCATGGATTTTAACTGTGGTCGTAACCCATGGGTAAGTGTGTGCAACGATGGCCAATGTGCTGACGAAGGCGGTATTTGCAGCATAGACTGCCCAAATGGATCTCATGAAGCCGAACTTCCGGGATGTGAGGCGCTAAAATGCTGCATGCCCAATGAAGCCGGACCATCTTGTTTAGAAGTCGGCGGGGAATGTGTACAATCATGCGAACCAGGGACGGTCCAGGCTGATTTATCCTGCGATGGAGGGCAAATCTGCTGCGTTGAAGACAGAAACAGATGTACCCAGAACAATGGATACTGTGTAGAGAATGAGGTATGCATGGACGGTGATGACCTCATTGACCTTGATTGCGGCCAAGGAAGGCTTTGTTGCATAAACATTAACGAATGTCGACAGGAAGGAGGGTTTTGTGCGCCAACATGTGGTGTGGGATTCAGGCGAGTTCGCATACCAGGATGCAATCCCGATGCTTGTTGTATGCGTGGCATCGGAATCTGAGAATCTGATCTCCCCCGTCCCGTCCTGTACAAAAATAGGATCGTGCAAGAATCCGCTGTAATTCTCGGCCATTACAATTCTGACATCTGGCTATGATTCAGCCTGTCCTGAAGGTCCAGAAGCACCTCCAACGACCCCTTCCCCCTTGCTCTTCGAAGGCCACAAGCCGATCCTTCTCTACATGAGCACCTCGCTCCCGCCAGCCCTCAAGCTCATCCTCATCTCCCTCGCTGCCTGGGTCAACCGCCAGCAGCGCGACATCATTGAGTACCTCCTTGAGGAGAACCGCGTCCTCCGCCAGCAGTTGGGCAACCGCCGCCTCCGCCTCAACGATGCCCAGCGTCGCCGCCTCGCCGTCAAGGGCCAAGTCCTCGGTCGCAAGGTCCTCGAAGAGGTCGCAGGCATCGTCACCCCTGAGACCATCCTCCGCTGGTATCGCTGCTTGGTGGCCAAGAAGTACGACGGCTCCAGGGGCCGCAGAGCGGGCCGTCCCAGGACTCGGAAGGAGGTGGTCAACCTGGTGCTCAAGATGGCTCGGGAGAACCCTGGTTGGGGCTACAGCCGCATCCAGGACGTCCTGATGAATTTGGGAGCCTCCATCAGCCGCAGCACCATCAAGAACATCCTCACCGAGCACGGCCT
>CAYLJJ010000223.1:0-3769 GCA_964384025.1 uncultured Nannocystaceae bacterium | reverse complement strand
GGTCATGTTTGGACGTTGGATCTCCATGTCATAAAGTTCACAACACGCTCTAAGTCCTTTCTTAAAAAAGAAATTGACATCTCCGAGATGAGAAGAATACATTTTTGGGGACAGAGGATAGGGAATAGGGAATAGGGAATAGGGAATAGGAAAAGCATTATAATGCTGAAATTTCACAACATCTGTTCACATGGATTTTCTTCATCTTCAATGTATAAAAGTATCTTGTTAGTGTTCATCATATTTAGTACTTCTTGTGGAGAAAGAAACATTTCGTCAAAAACAAACATTCAAAAACAAGCACTGCATCGTAAAAACAGCGCGACTGAATCAACATCAAGGATAAATACTGTCATAGATGCAACACTAGTTGAAGAATCAAATCATCATGTTGATGTCATAGTACAAAGTATATCATATGAAAAACAAGCCATTCCCATACAAAACAATACGCATTTAGAACAACAACTCTTTTTAGAACAGACTAGAGAACAAGACTTAACTGATAAGAATTACCGAAAAGAAAACCTTCTAAAGACTTTTGAGAAGAGAGTAAAAGAATCTGATTTAACTTTAGTTTTGCGTGTTCTAGAGAAAGAATTCATTTCAAATGTCATTGAAGATGAAGGGTTTGTAAGGCGTTTTTATGGTTATGATGCTACCGTTCAAGTACTTGATGTCATCAATAATCATCATAATTATCCAATTATGCCTGGAGAAATATTTAACCTAATATATCCAAATGTTAGCCATAATATAGCTCTTTCACAGGGGAAAAAATATATGATCCATTTTAGTGTAGATACGAATAGAATAATTCATAGGACATACCATTCAAATTCATCTATAGAAATAGATGAAGACAATAAAACAAGATATTTGCAAGTTAGTTTAGATGCTTTGAGGGGAAGAATAAAGTGATTAAATTCATACAAAACAGTATCTTACTATTGTCGCTTATATGCATAAGAAATGCATATTCTTTCGTAACATGCAATTCAGATTCTGCAAATGGAATAATTGGTACGCATTATTCTAACATAGTGGATAGTAATGGAGAAAATATTATCGATGTATATATTGATCCATCTTTTAGTACAGCTGCCAATATTGGCGGATTAAACACACAACAAGCAAGAAGATTAATACAGCAGTCGATTCAAAGATTTAATGCAGATAGTGGCGTCTATTTTAGAATAAACTGGACAAATATCATCCGAAATGATCTGACATGTGATGGTAACCCCGGTGGTACTCAATTTGATGATCCTTTTATTCTTATATTAGGAGATTTAGATTTAGCCTATTGTGGTGGTAATGGTGCTGCCTGTGCAAGATGGGAAAAAAGAAATGACGGTTCAGAAAACATGAACTGTGGTGCAATTTATTTTTCTGAAATGGGTCAAGCTGGAAGGCCTTACTTTCATTATACAGCTGGTTTACAATTGCAAAATATTGCGATCCATGAACTCATGCATACTCTTACCTATGCTCATCCTGACAACCTGTTTTGCGCAGGTACTGATGTAAGTACATTTGATGAAACAGTAACATGTGGTTGTGTTGCTGGCGGCAATAATAATACGTTTAGATATTTAACTAAGGCAGATGTCATTTATCTAAGGAATAATTATGGTTTTTACGGAAGAGATCTAAGAGCTCAGAACTATTCTGGTGGCAACTACACTTATGCAACAAATAAATTATATTCACCTGTTCGGGGAACTGATAATATAGATGAATATGATATATCTGGAGGATATGTTTATAACACCGAATTTGGTAACCGAAGAGAAGTAAGAGCCTTTTTCTATGAAAATAACTCTTGGACTTCAGAAGAAGTTCCATCTAATTACGAGAGTTATTCTGTTCCAGATATCACAAGGGCTACTAACCTAACATTAGATAAATGGATAATAGCTTCTTTATATGGTGATAATATTACAGATGCTGATAAAGGTATATTGTTAGCGGAACGAGCTTATGGTGGAAGTGTATGGGATTTAAGTGCTACAGCTCCACTAACGATTAAAAATTCTTTATCAATCGCATATGACACTATTTCACACCATATTATTATTGGTTATTTAGATAATGCAGATGAAATTTCTTTGATAACAAGAGATATTGATGGATCTTCTATGACAACTAGTACCATACATGTCCAATCATTCGATGGTGTTGATATAGCATGTTCAAAATACTATGATTTTGATGGTTCAAATTGTACTATAGTGTATATATCAGATGCATTAAACTCATCGATGAGGATGATTAGATTTGGGGTAACATCTAATGGAACACTTCAATACCCTAATGACAATCCGACGCCGATATTTGTTCCTTTTGTAGCTAATTCAAAACCAGCGATATCAGCATCAAAAATAAATTCAAACCCAAAGTTTTTTCTTTCATTTGAACAAGGAAATGACATTATCTATAATAGGACTTTAGATGCTAATAGTAATATTTGGAGTGGACAACCTCCCATTTATCCAGATGATGATTGGTTGATTTCTATTGGAAGTGGAGTATGGGATACTTCTAATCATGAAATAATCTACGGAGCGAACTGAATCCATGATAAAACGCATAGAAACAAGTTTACGCATTGCAACCATTCTATCAATGATAGTGATGCTATGTGGATGTATTGAAAAAAGTATTAATGATATAGACATTAATACTACAGCTAGAGATCAAACAAACCTAGACGAATTTGATTTAATCAAATTGGATTCAAACAATAACATAGACAGCTCTTCAGATTATAACATAGAGAATCCATGCGAAAGAGTTCCTTTAAATGAATGTTTTGTTACTAGACAATATGCAAATTGTCTAGATGAATCAGATCCTTTAATATTCTCAGAGAATGAAAATGTGTCTTTATGGTGTAATAATGGGGTGGCTTTTGACAAGAAATGCTTTTGGTTTTCTAATGATTGTCCGGCATTAGAGTTTGATAAAGAATGTAACAAGGTTGATATAGGGTGTGAATGCTCTTCAATCGCAGAAAGTTGGGGGCATGAACCTTGGTACAGAATTAGAGAATTAAATTTGAACATTGAAAGTTCGCTCAGCATGGAAAATGTTCCTTTGGAACATCAAAATGTTTTTTGTAATATCAGTACTGATAATTTAAATATTATACACTTTTGTGATTGGGAATATTCATTCATTTGGTTTGTAACATCAACTCCAGAGTTACCTGTTTTTCATTTTTCGTCAAATTCAGTTAAAATGGTTATTGAATTGGATTATTTTTTAAGTCGAGCGAGAGCATGTATATTAAAATCCACGGATACTACAGTTCCAACTGAAAATCCAGTGTGTGCAATTGAAGGGTCGATTGAGGTCACAGAAAATATAATTAAAGCAAGATTATATTTTGAAAACAACACCAATTATATTGAAATACTACATGAACGATAACAATAGGTGACCGTTAATTAGGTCTACTCATGATTGAAACAATATAAAACTGCTAATTACCAGTTTTTTTTATAAAAGAGAATGAGAAGAACTATACTTCCTGCAATAACTTAAAAAGAATATATTTCAACTTCCAATCCTCCACCCAATCTTCATCTCTCAGAAAATTTATCTCCTTCATTATGCTCATCCTCTATTCGTTGAAGTTCTCTTCTAAATACTTCTTCAGTAAATCCGGCGGGTACTCATCTACCATAACGGATGAGCACCGGCGGTACGACCGGGTGTAACTCTCAGCATAGGCGTTAGATTAAGCAGACTTAGGACGAAACTG
>CAYLJJ010000222.1:0-3817 GCA_964384025.1 uncultured Nannocystaceae bacterium | reverse complement strand
GTCAACTCATAATTCTGAAGTGTTTATCTTGCCTTACAGCTCTGAGATAGTGGTAGATACTCCGTTGGGAGTCAAGGTAAAACGCTGAGAGTTTGAGAATGAGGGCCTCTCAGGCTCTATGGCCTCAACAAGTACTCACCCTCATCGTCTCGCTGCTCCCGAACCCTGAGAAGCATTCTTCCCAGCGATTTCTCAACGTACAAAACAAGTACTAATTCGGAAATTATTACACGCTAAGCCTTCGACCTCAGTGGACGGAGCCGGCCCAGAGCCCCATTTGCTCTGTATTTGTTCTGCAACCCACTGCACCAAGGTGGCCGGCACTTCGCGCCCGATCGTCAATGGCCGACTGAGGTAGCGCAGCAGGCAGAGCTGTACAGCAAAGCCCAATCGATTCTCCGCCCTGCGCCGCTGGCGAATAAGCGATAGATCAGGTTCACTGAAGGGATAGAGACGCTCCATATCTCTGCGACTGTTAGGGATGATACAGAGCTGCTCTTGCTCAATGTCCGACAACGCAGATCGGCGGGACATACGGGAATTCTCCAGGAAGAAAGGCATTGCGCAAACGAGTGTTTGTGCAATAAATCAGGAGCCACCATAATTAGCGGCTTGCAGCGTCGCGAAATACTGTTGCACAATCAGATTCAATTGCAATAGGAAATCGCAACATGAAGATCGGATACGCACGGGTCTCGACGCAGGCCCAGGACAATAAGCTGCAAAATGCTGAACTGAAGAAAGGCGGTTGCGAGCGAATCTTCATAGAGAAGGCGTCTGGCGGTCGCTGGGATCGTCCTCAGCTGCATAAGATGCTTAATCAACTGCGTGAGGGTGATGTGGTCGTTGTGTGGAAGCTAGACCGTCTGTCGCGCTCACTCAAAGACTTGCTCACGATCTTGGAACGCATCGACGAAGCCGGGGCTGAGGTCACAACTCATGCTCGAATGCGCACAGGACCTGCTATAGTGGCTGGTATTTATCCAGCGATTCCCCCTTTGGCGAGCCTTAATATCTTCTATATCCACCATATTTGCCTGAGTTGTAACCTCAGAAGCCGGGGCTCACTTCTGCAGCCTTACCGAGAGCATTGACACTGGCAGCGCTGCAGGCCGCATGATGATGCAAATGGTGGGGTCTTTTGCGGAGTTTGAACGGGAGATGTTGCGAGAGAGAACACGTGCTGGACTGGCAGCTGCCAAACAACAGGGCCGCGTCGGTGGTCGCAAGCCAAAACTGACCGCCCAGCAACAGAAGGAAGTCACTCGTTGGGTGCAGTCGGGCGAGAAGTCAGCTGCGGACGTCGCTAGGTTGTTCCAGGTGCACCCATCGACGATCAGCCGATTGATGGCAAAGCAAGGCCTAGTGCGGGCTGTGGAAGCTTAGCGTGTAATAATTTCCGAATTCTGCGGTCGCCCCGAGAGGAGCGTAGAGGGGAGCGTAGAGGGGAGGCACTCAGAAGGCCCAGGCTGAGGAGACGCAGGAGAGGCGCTCAGGATGCTCAGGGCCGCTGGAGGAACTGAGGAGAGGGCCATTGGAAGGAGCTGAGAGAGGCTCAGGAGGGCCGCTGGAGGTTCAGGGATCACCACACGGGCGGCTCAGGATGGGCAGGGGCCGTCGGTGAGCAGGAGGCCCCAGAGGAGCGCGACGCTGGGGAGCAGGGCTGCCGGCTGGAGGAGGTTCAGGAGTGAGGAGATCCCCAATGCTGCCTTGAGCTGATCCAAGCAAGAAGGCCCAAGCCCTTAGTTGTTGACGCGCTCTCGCAGCTCTTTGCCGGTCTTAAAGATAAGGAGCCTTCTTGGCCTTCACTTGGACCTCTACCCCTGTCTTGGGATTACGTCCACAGGTAGGGAGAATAATGGCGAACCTCAAGGATCGGCCAGAAATTTTAACTACCGCAGTGGCTGGCGGACGATGAAGTGTTCCTGAACGGAGGGCCGAAGGATACGATAGGAGTATGAGTTGCCGCTATGCGCGAGGCGGCAATCTTTGTTCACACACCCTGTCCCAGTCTTCTCAGAGCAGAAGGTTTGGTTATAGCGCTCGTTTTCGCGACAGTAGCGGCTCTGAATAACGTCCTCAGGATGACCTCCACCGTTTTGATAACAATTTCCATTGTAGATGCTCCATAGCAGCTTGCTTCCAGAACAGTTCGGACCACTGTACAGGGTCTTATATCCCCCCACGACACACTCTCGACTCATGAGCTGCCACCCGGCAGGACACTTCGGTTCCTGTTCTTCGTACAACACATTTTGGAGTCCGTAGAAGCGTCGCAATGGTGCACTCCCCTCAACGCGAACCAGTACATCAACACACGTGTTGCCATCTGGATCAATACAGATTAGCCGAGTGCCAACCTGCTCGAATCCGCCAGCTGAGATAGTGCCGTCAACGACCAAATTTCCGCTGACTCGGACCACCCCCACGCGTGTGTAGCGTAATGTGAGCGACCAGGATATCAACGTTCCTTCGCTATCAACGCCGTCCGGCAATTTATCCCGAACGGTCAGTGTCCACTCTCCAGCAATCGGGTTTCCAATGAACACGTCCAACAGCCCAGGGCCTCCAGCCGGAGAAGCAACTCTGAGCGCGAGATTCGCCTCCCCTTGTCTATCCCCTCCATAGATCGTGACCACGTCCCCGGAGGGGGACTGGAGTGCGATTTCCAGATCCCCTGCATCTGGATGAGTCACATTGACGTCAACTGCAAGCCCAATGAGTGTACCTTCAGTTTCGACTGAAAGACTTGAACTCACGCCGTTTAGGTTTCCATCTGGGATTTCGATTTCATCAGTGGAACTTACCGTTTGGTCGAACCGATTGGACAGAAGATCTACTGATTCGCTCAGTGGCCCCGGCTCTCCTCTCTCGCCTTGTGGGCCCTGTGGACCCTCAGGGCCGGGTATGCCCTGCTCACCCTGTGGTCCTTGCTCACCCTGTGGTCCCTGTAAACCTCGCTCACTTTGCCTTCCAGGTTCACCTTGCTCCCCCTGTAAACCTCGCTCACCTTGTTCTCCACGGAACACGTCTCGCACCTCATCAAACACCATATTTTCTTGAAGATCGGTGGCAAGTTGCTCAAGACCATCATCGCTCAAACGATTCGCTGTAGAGGCAGTTAATGCGTATGGAGCCCCCCCAATAGGTTGCCGAGGTGAGAGTTCATCTTCACCTTCTTCGTGTTCGATAAAGATTGCGAGATAGCGGAGTTCTCCATCAAATATTGCTGGGCTAAGAGGCTCAATTTCGCCGAGACGTACTACGAAACGACTATTGATTAATTCGACACCACGTTGACTCATCCAAAGCAACTCCCCACCTTCCTGCTCAGCGTAGATTTCAAAACGCATTGAGATAACGTTGTCAGTGACAGGGTCGCCATTAACAAGCCACGCAAGATGGCCCTCATAGACTAGTTCGTTTGGGGGTAAAGCATTTGCCTTGTTTGGGCAGGTGCTTAAGCATATTAACGCTGAGATCAGTGTCCGCATTATGGGGTTCTCTCATGGAGTGGGTGTAGATTGAGCATGTAGATTTGTCCAATCATCGTGCGATCAGGCGACTGATGTCCATCATGCGCTTTCAAATTGAAAGATGATGACTGTGATGGAGAAGCCGCTGAGGAGGAGAGGCCATCAGAGGAGTTCAGAAGGCACGGAGAGGAGATCAGCCCCAGAAGACAAGGCGCTGAGGCTGGGGAGGGAGTGTTGAGAAAAGCACTGCGAGGAGGGATTGAGGAGGGAGTTGGAGGTTCAAAGAGGGTGTGACTCTCAGCCATTTCGCGTAATCATTGGGCTTTTCGGATCCCAGAGCC
>CAYLJJ010000221.1:0-3837 GCA_964384025.1 uncultured Nannocystaceae bacterium | reverse complement strand
ATCGGCGTGCTTGATGAGGAGGCCTTCCTTGAAAGCTTCACCACGACCATCGGTAGGCGCATCTACACCCCCTACAGCGTGGGCACCTCTGAGCGCGGGCACAGCCTCTGGAGTCAGCTCGTCACCTGCGTGCATGAGCATCAGCACGTTGAGCAGCTCAAGCGCGAAGGGATGCTCCGCTTCTTCGGCCGCTATCTGGCCAGCAAAGCAGCCCGCGCTGCCTATGAAGCTGAGGCCTACACCTGCAACCTAGAGCTGCACTTCTGGCGCACAGGCAAGATCCTGAGCCCCAAGAGGCTCGCCAGTCGGCTCCTCGACTATGGCTGTCGCCCCGCTGATGTTGAGGTCACCCATAAGACCCTGATCGCGGCGGTTCGCACGATCCGAGCTGGGGGCATCATCACGCCCGCCTCCAAGATCGCCATCGCTTGGCTTGAAGAGCACGCCCCCGAGCTGAAGCATCACCCATGAGCGGCGCTCGTAAGACAGGCGATTGGGCTAAGGCGCGGGCGTTGCTCACCTCAGGTCCTGCACGCCTCAAGGGCGCCATCGACATCGCCTTGCGCCAAGAGGCCCATGCGCTGCGCGGAGAGATCGTCCAGGGCCTCACCAAGCAAGCCCCCGGCGGTCGGGCCATCAAGCCGCCTTCAGAGCTGACCTTCGCCGCGCGGCGCCTCAAGGGCTTCGGAGGCTCCAAGGCGCTCCTTGTTCGAGGTGATCTGCGCAACTCAATCACCGTGATCATCAAGGGCAACAAGGCCTTCATCGGCGTCTCGCGCAAGGCTCGAAGCAGAGACGGCGAGTCGATGGTCAACATCGCTGAGATCCAAGAGTTCGGCTCAGCGCCTGCCGTGATCCCCATGACCCCTGCGATGCGGCGCTTCCTCTTCGTGCTGCTGTGCGAAGCGGGTAAGACCCCCAGAGGCGGCAGCGGCAAGGGCGTCATCGTCGTCCAGACCCCTGCGCGCCCCTTCCTGCGCCCTGCCTTCGATAAGTTTAAGCGTGGAGTCCGAGTCCGCTTCCTCAACCGAGTCGCCAAGCTCAGCGGGATGGGTGGCTGAGGTGGCGATCCCCATCATCCACAGCATCACCCCCTCCATTGGCCCCACCAGCGGTGGTGATCTCATCCGCATCATCGGTGAAGGCTTCTCCAAGCAGATCAGCGTCAGCCTTGGAGATGCGCCCGCCTTGCTCCTTGGTGTGCGCGAAGAGGCGGGGCTCAGCGTCGCTGATCTACGCTCACCTGAGCACAGCGAAGAGCTGGTTGATGTGGTCCTCCAGAACCTTGATATAGCTGGTGCGCCCATCCTCGGTGAGCTGATCACCCTCGCGAATGCCTATCGCTTTCAGCGCCCTCGTATCATCAAAGAGTCCAACCTCACGCGCGTCATCAGGCGGCTGCTGCAGGTGCTCAAGGCGCAGATCCTTCAGAACACCTCGCTCACCGTCTCGATGGACTATGACGACGCGCCCGATGATGAGCTGCACGTCATCGCGATGGCCTCTCTGCCCTCCTTGATCCTCTCAGGCCCCACGCTCATCCCCGACCGCTTCTACGCCACCAACATCTCACATGAAGAGGTCGTCCCTGGTCTAGCCGGTCCTGAGCTGCTGCGTCGCCGACCCAGCTACACCGTCGATCTGCGCTTCACGCTCACCCTCGCCTCTGAGCGCACCGCAGAGCTGTTCAACCTTATGGCCGTCGTCGCCAGCTTCTTCAACGCCAACAAGTGGTTGGAGCTGCCACGCGACAGCGGCTCGCCAGACCTCGGCAGCGTGCGCTGGGAGATGGAGCCTGAGGGAGACTTTCGCAGCAACCTGCGCGGGCGCGGCGACGTGCGCGTCTTCAACGTCGGCCTCATCATCCGTGGCTTCGATGTTGATGAGGGGCTCCCCAGAGAGCTCAGCAAGGCGATCCAGACCACAGAGCTTGAACCCATCACATCTGATCTAAACCAGGAGCCTCATCAATGAGCCCGCAGTCATCCAAGGTCATCATCGTTGAAGAGGAGCCCCGCGTTCGTGGCATCCCCTCAACGCCCACATCCATCGCCGCAGCCGTCGGCGTCGCCGAGCGCGGCCCCATCGGAGAGCCTCTCCTCGTCAGCTCCTTTGAGGAGTTTGAGCGCCACTTTGGCGGCTTCACCCCAAGCTCTGATCTCGCCCTCGCCGCCATGGGCTTCTTTGAGAACGGCGGCGCTCAGCTCTGGATTGTCCGCACAGTCCACTATGGCGACATCAGCGACGCCAACAGCGCGACCGCGCTCAGAGCGGTTGGGAATCTCCTCGGCAGCTCTCAAGAGCCGACTCCTGCCGCCGTCAAGAGCGATCCCATCGACACCATCGCCCTCCCCGACGGTGGCACGCTCATGCTCCAAGAGGGCCTGGACCCGCCGATGGAGGCCAACGTCACCGCCACATCTGCCTCTCTCTCCAACACTGGCATCTTCCCGTCTGGGTTCGCGGGAGGAGAGGTTCTCAGCCTCAACATCAATGGTCAAGAGCAGTCGGTGCTCTTCCAAGATGGCGATCAGAGCGCAGAGCAGATCACCGCTCGTATGAATGAGCAGCTGCGCGGCGTCCATGTGCATCTGCAAGCCGGGCAGGTTGAGATCCGCACTGATGAGGCGGGCACTCAAGCCTCTATCCAAGCCTCAGAGGGAGGGGCCAACAGCAAGCTCGCCTTCCCAGCCGAGTTGAAAACAGGAGGGGGTAACGTCGCCCTCGCCTCGGCGGTGACGCGAGATGAGCTGGTCGCCATCTTCACCGCCGCCTTCGCCCCTCGAATCACCGTCACCGTTGAGCCTGATAACTCGATCACGCTCAAGACCGTCGCCGTCGGCCCTGTGGCGAACCTGAACGTGGATCTCTCCTCATCGCTCAGCACCCTGCTTGGCTTTGACACGGATTTTCACACAGGCGCCGAAGGGGGCTTCCTCAACACCCTGCGCGTCGAGGGCAAGGATCCTGGCGCCTACGCCAACCAGATCCAGTTGGCGGTGAGCGCCGCCACGGACGGCGATCCACAGGGCTTTGATCTTGCCGTCATCGAGGATGGGGTCTACCGCGAGGTCTTCAACAACCTCTCCATGCTCACAGATGCGCCTCGCTATGCACCCTCGATCATCAATAACCCGAGCCAGGGGTCAGCCCTCATCCAACTCATCGATCTTGAGATGGACGCGCTGCCCATCCCACAGCTCCTTCAGCTCGCGGGCGGCGATGATGGCCTCACCGATCTAGATGACAACGACTTCATCGGCTCCGACATCTCCAAGACCGGGATGCGAGCCCTGGACACTGTCCAAGAGATCTCCATCCTCATCATCCCAGGCCGCGCCAGCTCAGCGGTTCATAACGCCATGGTCAGCTACTGTGAGGGCGTCCGCGGTGGCTCCCTCTTCGCCATCCTCGATCCGCCCTCGGGGCTCAACGCGCCTCAGATGATCGAGTATGTGACTCAAACCGCTGCCCTCTTAGGTCTCTCAGAGCACGCCGCTATCTACTGGCCCAGGCTCCAGATCCTCAACCCATCCAAGGCCACCTTCGGCTCCACCTCGCGCGTCACGGTGCCCCCCTCTGGGATCATCGCGGGCGTCTTTGCCCGCACCGACGCGGCGCGCCCTGGTGGCGTCTATGAGCCCCCAGCGGGCATCGACAAGGGGCGCATGTTTGGCGTCCTCGGCTTTGAGAGCAAGGAGGTCTTGGAGGAGCGCAAGCGAGATCTCATCTACCCTAAGCGCATCAACCCGCTGACCACGGGCCCTGGGCTCCCCCGCTTCATCGACGGCTCACGCACCCTCAAGGGCGACGGCAACTTCCCCTACATCGCTGAGC
>CAYLJJ010000220.1:0-3891 GCA_964384025.1 uncultured Nannocystaceae bacterium | reverse complement strand
CTATCTCTATCGGGCAGCGTAGAGCCTCGTCGCGCCTTTACTCTCCATCTCTCTCTCGGCGCAGAGCAGCCACTTCTCCTTGGGGATCGGAAAAATCAATTCCTAGCAACGCCGAAGCAGTGAACCAAGTCATTCCTGTTCAAGAGAGACTCTCTCGGTCAAAACAGAGAAAGAGAGCGTAGAATATGGGGAGATTCTCAGAAATCAGAAAGAAAGAGGATAAATCAAAGAGAAATCGAGATCTGTCACCAAGCTCCAATGCAATAACTAAAGAGCTGCAACCCCGCCATAATACAACACAAAAAAGAAAAGCCGCTTCGGATTAAACCAAGACGACTTCAAGTGAACCTGAGCCCAAACTAACTCGTTCAGACTACGATTGCTCCCCTTCCCGGACGCTACCGCGAACTCTCAAACAGAGAATCTCCATACATCTCAACAGCTTATGCATTCCGCAAAAGTTGTGTATGGAAAGGGGCCTTTTTGCGCTACGCGAACCGCCTTGTATCCGCGAAGCTCTTTTCCTCGAATATCCTACATCATTTCGTGCTGATCGCACTTCAAAAACAGCTTTTCAGTACCCGATCCTGTTTTTTGCACAGGGCTAGACGGGCGTAGAAGTTCTTTGATAGATATAATCTAGGATTACATCATGTTCATTATAAGGATAGCCGCTTAAAGCTCGACAGTTTAAACATACCTAAGCCTTTCATATATATTTTCAAGCCTAGACTCAATGCTTTCGAGAGACTTTTTTAACTGTTGTGCCTCAAATGAGGCATGTATGTCTTCAAGGCTGGATTCAATACATTTAAGAGATGTTCTTGGTTTTTGCGGCTCAAGCAAGTCAGGCATGAAAGTGACACGAACACATACACCCTTTGCATGCAACTCCACAGCCTCAGGGAGATCAGAAGGGCAGCTCACCCCCAAGCTTCTCCAGGGTTTATTGATCTCCAGCTTCGAGTCTTGAGAGCGAAGTGTCTCCCAAGTCAATTCCTCTAAATCCTCACGGATAGAGGCTTCGATGATCACCTGGGGGGCATCAATGTTGGAGTTGCGCAGCACTACATGAGCCTCAACTCCATCGCGGAGAGGGATAAGGAGGGCCCCATCGGGCAGCGCGGCGGCATCAGTGAGGCGCTGCTGGAGGCAGCGTCGGAGCTGAGCAATGAAGTGATCAATGTGGTGCCAGAGCTGTGGATGCTGGAAGATCTCTTCACTCTGATGCTCTCCTTTTCGTATTGAGCGAATTGGGGCAAGTGAAAACCAATCAGGCTCATTATCTGGATGAGGAAGAGACCCCTTAATGAACGCTTTGATTTGCTCTACTTTATCCTTGCTTTGGCCCAATTGACCATCGTCCCACTCTTTTTGGTTGTAATAATAATACGACACACAGTTTTTCGTCAGGAAATCCCATGCTTTAGGCATACTGGATATTTGATCAAATCGAGTCTCAATTTCAGGGTCGAGACGTATAATAAGTTGATCGCAGAAAGTATCAAGAGACTCAGCATTCAAACCCTGATTTAATGGAATAAAGTCCACGTCTAAGGGTCTTTTGGTTTTGATGATCTCATCTTTGCTCAACAACGTTATGATTTGTTGACCATAAATCACCACAAGTTCTTGGTCTCTACACAGCTCAAGATCCCCACGTGGAGGTGTGTGAAAGATCCCAATCTTTGGATCTTGCCAGCGGAGCAGTTCATCTGCCCGCGTCCAGTGAGGTTCATCCCCACGCTCCACCAATCGCAGCCTCGCCTCGACGGCAGAGGCCTTGAGGGTGGCCTCCATGGCCTCCATGGAATCCCCCCCAAACAGCGCAGGCGCGGCGGTGGGTGCGGGTGCGGCGGGCCAATCCTCCCTGTCTCCCTCTAAGATCCATGCTCGGGCGAGATTGAAGGCCGCTTGCTCTGCCCCTTCAGGATCCAGGGCCTCCACAGCGCCGTGGAGCATCGGATCTGCCGCGAGTTCGCTCAGCGTCCAGTCCTTGACCTGCTGCCACAGCCGCTCCAAGGCAGGCTCGGGGGCATCGATGGAGTAGTGCTTCACTCTTGGGTGCGCCTGGAACTTCTCAGGAGGTTCGAGGTTGATCCAGTGCCAATGATCCTCCACCCGGCATACGGCCTGGAGCGGGCGAATCTGGGCACGCTCCAGGCGCGCTTGGAGGCCCTTGGAACTCAGCACCTCAACCTCCAGATCCGCCGCCTTCGCAGCTGTGTTGAGGCGATGATCCTCCTCCCGAGCCTCGAAGGCGGCGACCTCCTCAGCCGTCGCTCCAGCGGTGATCCCCAAGGCCTCCCCTTGAGCCAAGCGTTGAGCGGGGGAGGGGGCGCCTTCTCCTGAAGCCAGCTTTGCGAGGTGCGCGCGTAGATGCAGGCCCTTCGGGTAGCGAGCAGGGGCCCCATCCGCCTTAAAGTCGAGGGTTTCCAGCCGACGTGCAGGCACAGGGAGGGCATCAAGCTGCCCCTCCTCGGCGTAGCGCTCTCGCCAGCCCTTAGGCGCACAGGCAAGCACCTCAGCCTCCACGGCGAAGTCCACAGCGAGCCAACGCTCATAAGGAACAAGCCCCCACTCCGAGGCCGCGACTAGGCCTCCTCGGGCAGCGGTCTTTTGCGCCATCGCGCGGGCCTCGTCGGCCTCCGCGCGCTTGACTGTCAGGCCCCTGATCTCATCAAGGCTGCGCGGCACCCTATCCCACTGCTCATCGTTCACGCACAGCACTATCGGGTGCGGGGTCTTTGGCGCCTCAAGCCAGCGCCGCAGGCGCGCCCAAAGGCCTTCAGGTAGGGCCTCCCCCCAAAGGGCGAGCAGCACGATCAGGCGCGGGCGGCTGCTGTCATGAGCGTCGAGGTATGCTTCTGCCGCAAGGAGCAGCGCCTCGCGCTCTTCATCGCTGTGGATCTCAAGGAGATCCAGGAGGGGGGTGGCTCGCGAACGATCCTTAAAGAAGTACTTCACCCCGTCCAACTTGCCGTTCCTCAGGCCGCTCAGCCGGGTGGGGGGTGTGTTCTCTGGGATGGGCTGAGCCCCAGGCCGCGCATTCATGCGCCCTCGCCAGGCCTCGGCGAGCTGTGTTTGATCGTGGGGGTAGCCCTCAATGAGCGCACGAATTTGATCGATGAAATCCTTGGACACCACGGCTTGACCTCTCCCTGGCTGTGGCCGACTGCTCCTCTAAAACACATGATGCGCCCTGGCTGCGACCACCCCAAGGCCATTCTTCGATGACATTGCAACAATTGTCCTCGGAGCACGAAGCGGTATGGAGAGTGAGGGGGAGACACGATCATCGCTTGCAAGCCATGTCAGGCGCTCAGCGCCATAGATCTGAGCCGAGCGGCTGCGTCCTTGGGGCACCTCGCAAACTCCTCAAGTCCTCGTAGCCGTTCATCGCCCCCCCTTTGGAGGGGCCTCGGCCTAAGGAGACAGGGGGGAGGGCAGGGGCAAGCCCATGGAGTTTGCCCACACCAGGGCCTGCAAGTACTCCCGGCTGGGGTTACAGCCGCATTCAGGGCACCTTGATGAACCTGGGAGCCTCCATCAGCCGCAGCACCGTCAAGGACATCCTCATCGAGCACGGCTTGGAGCCTGCTCCTGAGCGCCGCAAGCGTATGCCCTGGAAGACCTTCCTCCAGGCTCACTGGGGAGCCATTCGGGCGGCCGACTTCTTCAGCGTCGAGGTCCTCAGGCCCCATGGCCTCGTCCGCTACTTCGTCTTCTTCGTCATGGACCTCAAGACCCGCAAGGTCGGGATCGCAGGGATCACGCCTGCTCCAGATGGGCGGTGGATGCTGCAGGTGGCTCGCAACCTCACCGATGCCTTCGATGGCTTCCTCCTCGGCGCCCGCTACCTCATCGTGGACCGGGATCCCCTCTACACCA
>CAYLJJ010000219.1:0-3963 GCA_964384025.1 uncultured Nannocystaceae bacterium | reverse complement strand
TGATCTCTGTCTTTGAGATCCACATCAGCAACCGGAGAGTTTAGAGGAGGGCTCTCTTTGATGGCCTTATCCTTCTTGCCCATTTTACCCTCTTCGATCGCCAATCGGATGTTTGAGTCTCTGTCGGGGAGAGCCCACATCGCGCTTAACTCTCGCTCCAACTCCTCCTCATTAGAAGATGTTGGGGAGTGCACCGTTTCCCCCTGATTTTGAGATTCAAGGCTCTTAGAAGCACTCACCTTGGCGTAGCGGCCATCTTGAGGTGGAGCAGGGCGTCCCGCGCTCCTCTCCTCTTGGGGGGGCTCATCCACTAGAACCTTTAAAAAACGATCTGTTTCAGGAGAAAAATGATCTGTTTTAAAACCAGAAGTGGCATTATCTGAACTCTTGGCGCAGCCAAAGAGCAGCAGCGGGAGGCTGAGCCAGAGGAGGATCTTTCTCCCACAGAGCTTTAATCGAGCTTGCATTTCTCCTCCAGGATTTCAAATTCAGATTAGAGTATCTCTGATGACAAGATGGCTGAGATACGGTTCAAAGAAAGATCCTGGGAGCTCACACACTTTTGAGCCATGATATGAGCCCCCTCGAAGGAGCTTGAAATGAAGGCTCAAAGCTGGATCGCTCTCCTCTCTCTTCTCCTGGCTTGCGAATCTCAAGAAGAGCCCCCTCTGGATGTTGATCAAGGGCTGACAGAGGTGTTGGAGCCAGTGAACCCCTGCCCTGCTGAGGAGGCGATCAGAGATTATAGAGACCTGGACTTTTTTCATATCCAATCTCCAGGGACGATAGAGCTTGAGGGTGAGCTACAGGTCTTAGAGAGCGAGTCTGAAGATCCTCGCCACCATATCTTGGAATGGATCCCTGAAGAGGCCAGCCTGCCTCCACGAGTACAGCTCACCCTCCCAGAGGGTAGGAATTTAGAGCTGGGGAGCAAACATCATGGGGTGCTGCTCAGCCGCTCGGTAGCACGCTACAATGAAGCGATTTTGATCCTCAGGCCCTTTGAACATCCTGAGTTGGCTCCAACCTTGATCGCCCTGCAGGGGGGGGCTGAGATCTTAACAGAGCCCTTACTGGGACAAAGCTCTGTCGATATTCGCCCCCTCGCTCGCTGTGCTCCTCTCCCTGGTGTTTGTTATGAGGGGATCATCCAGCAGCAGCTGCGGGTTGATCTCAGCCAGGGTGCAACGCTGCTCTTTGGGGGAGAGCAGGGGCAGCTCTCTCGGGCGGGCTATCTCTATGATGTTCAAGTCGCTATGGCTCGAGTCGTTGAGGGCAGATCTCAATGTGAGGGAGGCCCTGAAGCGTGGTATGAGGTGTTCATTCAGGTTCAGTAGCTTGGAGAGAACATGCTATCAGATGCGGTCGTCATCGACACCGGTCCCGAGCCCAAGGCGGCGGTGGTTTGGCTTCATGGCCTGGGTGCAGATGGGCATGACTTTGAACCCATCGTCCCTCAGCTTCGCCTGCCTCAAACCCGCTTTGTCTTTCCTCATGCTCCGCTGCGCCCTGTCACCCTAAACGGGGGTATGGTGATGCGAGCTTGGTATGACATCCCCAGCCTTGAGCTGCGCAGTCAGCTTGATCTAGAGGGGCTCAAGGAGTCAGGGCGGCTGGTCAACCAACTCTTACGGGAGGTCTGGGCGGAGATCCCTCCCCAACGAACAGTCTTAGCGGGTTTCTCTCAAGGAGGGGCGCTGACCTACTATTCCGGGCTTCGTCATCCAGCGCGGATGGCAGGCTTTTTGGTCCTCTCGGGTTATTGCCCCAACCTAGAGAGCTTGGAGGAGGAACGGCACCCTGCCAATCAAGAGACACCGATCCTGCAATGCCATGGCAGCTTTGATCAGGTCGTCCCTCTTCAGTTGGGCGCCTTCGCCGCTGAGACCCTCAAACGCAAAGGCTACTCTGTCGATTGGCGCAGCTATCCAACTCAACACTCTCTGCACCATCAAGAACTAAAAGAGATTGGAGTCTGGTTAAGGGAACGGCTCCCAGAAGTTACCTCGGCTCAGTAACGGATAGAGTAGACGAAGCTGCGCTTGGGCGCTCGGCGCCACCGAGCCCTGATCAAGTCCCCTAGGCGGCCAAACTCCCCTGATGCATCTACATAGCGAGCCTTTAGGGCCTCAGCGGCAGCTCGGTTTCCTTGAGCCTTGATCTGGAGAACCTCCATCATCAAGCCTTCAACGCTGGCCGCAAAGGGAGTCAGGTCAACCTCAAAGCAGCCGATATCCTCTCCATTATCGGCCTTGAGAGAGGGACGCCAGTTTAAGACCTGAGTTTCGATCAACCGCGCTGTGATGATCGCTGCAAGCTGAGCGTAGGGGCGAGGCCGCCCCTCTGTGGTGTACATCCCCTGGGAGATGTGGCCGAAGCTCCAGACGATGTCACGTAGCCGAGCTTGATCTCTCAACTCCTCTGAGATGGTTCCTTGAGCCTGAAGCCAGCCCCCAAAATAGAGGCTGCCCATCTGAGCCTTTAGCTCCTCCAGGGTGGTCGCCAGAGGTCCGCCAAAGAGCAGAGCATCTTTTTGTCCTTTAACCCGATATTCGGAGGCGGGCCCCAAGTTGTGGCTGATCTCATGCAGCAGGGTGCTCATCAGGCCCGGCTCATAGTTATCACTGTAGTGAGCCATTGAGGAGCTGCAAAGGAGCGAACGGACCCGTTTTCGAAGGCTGATGAGGCTCTCAGGATCGCGGTAGAGGTTGGTCATCGCCACTGTACGGCCCCGCGCCTCACGAGCCACAGGTCCCCAGTTGGGGAGCGACTGTCCGATGGTAGCTCCAAAGGGATCGCGAGCCTCTCCGGCATTGAGCACCACCTCGATAAAATCTGGGAGCTGGAAGCTGACCGTGCGGGCTTGATAGGGGGCAGCAGCCAGGGTCGCAAAGCGCGCCTCCATCTCCTGCTTGACAGGCTCTAAGCGCTGTCGCCAACCACGACTCTCTGGATTGATGCGGGCTAAACTCAGATGAAAGCCTGCCTTCTGACTGCAAGGCTCAAAGTAGGTCTCGTCAGGACCCACTCGCAGATACCATCGGCTGTTCTCAGCGCTCATCGCCGCCCAAGCTTCATCGGCCAGAAACCAACCACCGTCTAGAAAAGCTTGAGAGGCAGCTTGGAGATAACGCTGAAGCGCGCTCTCTTTGAGCCCCTTGATCGCCAACGCAGCTTGATTCAGCTCCTGAGAGATGCGCTTCATCTCTTTCCGATAGAGCTGCTGGTAGGGGATCGCCCTGAGTCGTCCTCCCCGCTGCTGAATTGCAACAAAGGGCTCCATCAGCTCAGCAGCCTCTGGATGTTGTGCCAGGCGTTGACAGAAGTCTGGATCTTTCTGGAGCCAGAGGGGGTAGAGTCCAGAGCGCTCAAGGGGCCTGGAGCGAAGCGCGCCACAGTTGGGATCTTGAGCTGGGCCAGGGGCACGACACCAAGGCCCCTGATTGCGCCAAAAGAGGGCCCGGCTGGGGGGGTCTTGGAGTTGCGCCTCCATCCCCTCAAGCCCTCTCTGCTGAGCGTAGATCTTTTCGATAAAGCGAGCTGCTCGGAGGAGATGTGTGAGGAGAGCGCGCGTCTCAGGGCCCTCCATCCTAAAGTCTGAGGCCACCAAGCTACGCTGACCCAAATCCAGGGCCTTCAACACTGCCTGTCGTCGCGCGTGCTCTTGAGGCTCCAGAGCTTCAAGGAAGGGCTCTGGAGCGCGTATCAACCTCAGCGCAGCCCGGCTGCGTTCAGTAAAGCTCCCTTCATTGAGCCAATCAGCCTCCTCTCCAGGCCAAGTAATGGCCAGCTCCTCTGGATCAACCTCCCCATCTCCATTTCGATCCTGAACCCAAAAGAGAGGCAAGTGATGTTGAAGGGCCCGCTGATTAAAGTGGCTTCGCTCCTGAACACCAGGGCTCCCTAAAAACAGTAAGACCAGAGCCGCTGAGATCATAATTCTCTTCCTCCTGCCCTCTTTTC
>CAYLJJ010000218.1:0-4104 GCA_964384025.1 uncultured Nannocystaceae bacterium | reverse complement strand
GGTGCTTTAGGTACTTAGTATTGCTGCGGATTGGCGGAAACGGAACGAGTGGGTGGTAGCCTGTTTGTATCCTCTGGACTCCACTCGACAATCATCTTCCCGCGTGCCATTCTTCTCTCCCCTCGATGTTAGGGAGCGACCGCAGGTTTTGGTTGTTGGCCTAGCTGCGGTCGCAGCTTCTATTCCGGTTCTCGCTCACCTTTCATATCAGGATCTAGGCAACGCGATAGTGGTGGTAACTTAAGCGCTGAAGGTCCTGGGCAGATGAGTGGTATGGGAGGCTAAGCCTTTAATATATATGAGAATATCGGAAACGGAACGAGTGGGAACTCCGAGACCCCTTTGGAGCCTTCACCCCCTCGCTCTAAGCCCCCTTTGGGTTCTGACCCACCTCGCTCTGAGCCCAATATTTGACAACCTTCCCCCCATTAATGTAACGGTGAATAGATGATTTAAAATTCCATCTGGTTGGGGTGGAATTGAGCAAGATGAAGGAGTAGGAGCGTTTATGCATAAACTCATAATCATAAGTGCTATCTTGATTTTTGGATGCAATCAGAAAACATCAGATTCAAATGTTATTAAAAATCCATCGGCAGAGGAAAAAAGCTGCTATAGCTAAGTTTAATTTAAATATTTTGGATGCATCACTTGTTGGTTCAATGAAGAACTCAAGGAGAACTGTAGATGCAATGGTTGTTTTTTCGGAGAGGTTAACTGTTGAAAATCCACCTAACTCTGAAAATTTAGGGGCTATTGAAGCAGTGTTCATTGGTGAAATAGAGTCTCACACAGATATTCAAGCTGAGAGCAGCATAAATGAGCAGGAATATGTTGAAAGAACTCTACTGAGACGTCAAAAATGGGAAAACAACCTTGTTTATGAGTGTGAATCTCATCAGGTCGTTGGCTTGTTTAAAATCATTGAGATTAATGGTGCTATAAGCCCTCCTCAATATTTAGGAGACAAGTCTCGTGATGAAATTCACTATGCTGAACTTGAAGGGGTGCATTTCATTAAAAACGACATTAAAATTGATGATTTTTCAAGAATTGAATATTACCCAAGCTCAAATTCACTAAGCCTTCGACCGCATGAGACTTATCTACTTTTCTTGTCAAAAACAAACAAAGGTCGATTCCAAGGTCGCCAGATTCTTTTAGTAGACAATTTACTTAAAGGGATCGAAAAAGAATCCATCATCAATAAACTTTCAAACAGTTGTGTAGTAGGCAATGACAGATGAGAAGTCTAAAAATGTTTCCTTTGTTGGTTTTTTCTATCTTAGTTGCAATGTTGCTTCCAACAGCTGCAAAAGCCACTCAATACGGATGTGAGTGGGGTAGAATATTCGACCCAGTCCCAAATAACATCGAATACTATATTCAACAGGATGTTTCAGATAATGGACTAGGTAGTATGAGTGGGAGCCAAGCTGTATGGTCGATTCGCTCAGCAATTGATAAAATTAGCCGTGAATCAGGTGCATTAATTACGTTTAAGTACATGGGCTTGACGTCAACATTAGATTGTACATTGTCTACTAGTGTGTCAACTTACTCTAACCCAACAATGATTGTGAGGAGAACAACAACCTGTGATTATTGTAGTGACAATGAAAGTCCAGCTTGTGCTAATAGCTATTTTAAGTCTTATGAGATAAATGACCCCGATTATACAGTAATGAAATGTGGTTATATTCAGTTTGTAGACAATGAAGCATCATGTCCTCAAAACGCATGGGGAGCATATGGTGACTCAGATCCAGTTAGTGAAGATGATATAATCATGGGCACAATTCATGAGGCAATGCATGTGTTGCGTTTTGACCATGTCAACAATTGTCCTGAAACAATTGATGATGAATCAGTTATGCATAGCTATATCTCAGCAAGAAGATCACTAAGTAGGGCCGATAGGCGGTATCTTAGATCACATTATGGGTTTAAAAATAGTGAAATCAATTACTCATATGATAACGAGTTCGGTCCTGATTCGTGAACGTCTGTTTCAGGCGTACCGGATTTGTCTGTGATTTCTCCAGTTATTATGACGACAGTTGATGATTCTAGTCGTGGGATTGCTTTTCTTAAATCCATTTCTGATTCGGCTTCTGCAGCTAAGGCTTACATATGCGACCCCTATTATAATGTTCATACGCCAATAAATTATTACATATATTCTACCCCAACAATATCAAGAAGTTTTGGTTCTAATGGAGACAAATGGATTGTTGCTGGAATGTATAATGATAGTATAACAACTTATAACAAAGACATCAGGTGTTCCATTCGCAATTATAATGGATCTAGTTGGTTAGGTTACCATCTGGACGTTGATACAAGTAGACCGGCCATATTTTCTGGATATGATGTAATTACAAATAAATTCATCCTTAGTTGTGTAAATAATTCTGATGAAATTGAGTTTAAAGTTGTTGAAGTTGGAAGTAGCATCTGGAGCACTACAGATACTAACATAAAAACATTTGAGGGAGCAACTATTGCATGTGATGAGGTTGATGACCATAACGAGGGGAATTGCTTAATGGTATGGGCAGATATTGAAGCAAATCACCCACTGAAATGGGCACGTTTCGATATTGATGATGCTACAGGTGTGATTACTGTTGGGACAGTTCGCAATACTGGTTATATTGGGACATCTCGACCATCAGTAACTAATAATCTAGGTTCAGACCTTAATCCTGAATTTCTGCTGTCTTTCACTCAATCATCTAAAATTATGTACATGAGAACACTTAATGGAAATTCAACATCTTGGGAACATGCTCAACACACTTCAGCTTCTTCTGATGGATGGTTTGGTCCAGGACACGTAGGTTATCGAAATGTAATACTCGGCTACCCCCATGTATACTATGCAGAGTGAAAAAATACGTTTACTAACAACCTGGAGAAAATCAAGATGAAGAACCCAATTTCAGCTGTCTTTTTAACACTTTTCATGGTTAGTTGTATTCAAGAGGATACAAGTTCAGAACTAAAAATAGATCTAAAAACATTAGATGCTTCAAACACCTCTCCTGAAGATGCAAAATTAAACACATCAGACAATGTAAATAGTCTTGATAATTCTGGTTCAAATGTTAACAATTTAGATGGTGAAGTTACTAACTTAGATAGTGGAAATCCATTGCCCTGTTCAGAAGAAATTTCTATTGTTGATTGCAATAGAAATTCTACATCAGCAGAATGTGGATCTACTGGAGATCCTGTGCTTTATTGTAGAGATTTTGAGGGTCGATCAGAATGTCTTTGGTTTTCAGGTGAATGCATAGCGAATGAATTTACTCGGAAATGCGATAATTATGAAACAATCGAATGTTATCCCGCGCTTGGATCTGAGCAATGGTCTATAGATCAAAATACTGTAATTGATTTAAGAATCAATCAAACGATTAATGAAAATAATCCTGTTTCTGCTACTTGTTCGGAGTGTATAGTTTCTGAAGACTCAATACCTCATTCTAATTGGATTGATGAACAATGTTTCATAGGCGAAGGGTTTTGTGGCACTTTACTTGAACCTCTTATTACAATTTATCCAAGCGTAAATAACAGTCAATGGGGATGGCCATCTTGGGTCCCAATTCTAATTGTACACTCAGGAATTGGTGGTGGAGCATCACTACTTATCGAGTTTGACCCTCTACGAAGAGTTGAATCAGCACGTGTTTGCTTAATTTGGACAACCGATGCCGGTAATATCAACCTAAAACCCGTATGTGCAACTTCTGGAGTATTCGAAGTCAGCGGAATTCCTCTAAACCAAAATGAAATCGAGAACCTTCACGGAAATATTGATGTTCTATTCCCAGAATTTAGTCCTTTCCCTGAAGCTGAGCCTTTCATCCAAGGTTTAAGAATAAATGCGAGTTTTTAAATGAACCACTCTGGACTAAAGTCCAGAGTGGTTCATTCGAGTGTTGTCCATCTTCTTTGATAAGCAGGCAAGACAACCACACACAATAAGGAGAAGGTGTAACTCTCAGCATAGGCATTAGATTAAGCAGACTTAGGGCGAATAAAAATGCAATGGATCTTGCTCATGGTAGAGGTTCTATAAAAGCAGAATCCGAA
>CAYLJJ010000217.1:0-4161 GCA_964384025.1 uncultured Nannocystaceae bacterium | reverse complement strand
TCAATTAGCGGAGGGCAAGGTGTCCTTACCTTTCGTGCCCTCGCTAAAAGCAGCCACTTCGATCATGGTTGGAGGCTGATTGCTTCGAGCTATGTGGACTCTATACAAATGCCTGAAAATATCATTCGGTTTCGGCCTAAGTCTGCTTAATCTAACGCCTATGCTGAGAGTTACACCCGATCGACAACGAAAACGCAAAACTTGGAGGCAGAACTTGGAGCACTATGCTTTGCCTGAAGGGGCCTTGATTGATCTTAAAATTGAGGCGGATGAATAGCTCGCGAGGATCCTCCCCAAAGAATATCTTAGCAGCCAAAGACGCAGTAAATAGGAGGCCTCGGATGGTTTAGGTGCTTAGTATTGTTGAGGATTGGCGGAAACGAAACGATTGGAGTTAAATGAGCCAACTAGTGCCCTGTATACAGAAAAATAAACAGGATCAACGAAGAGGATGAGGAGGTTAAGAGGTAGAGAATCGTCCAAGATGAATATAGCCCCCATTTAACTTAATAATTTATACAATGTGGCTATAACCACTATCATAAACAAGATAATCAACATTGGGATTCCTATAGTACTTGGTACATTAGAAAATGTGGCTCCCCCAAAACCTAAATTCATTCTCTCCGTATTAAGGCTGTTTTGATCGATATTATCTTTTGAATTTGCTATGCCCGAACGAATGAGAGAATTAAGCCTATTAGCAAACACAGGTTTCGGATCTTTGGGTAAAAGTTGTGTTCCGGGCAAATCAAGAACCCTGCGTTCTAAGTTCGGAGCTCTGGAAGCTAAACCGTATATTACAGTTGCTTTTATTTGTCCGCTTTTTTGTTGTCTCATTATACGACCACGGATTTCTTTTATCAAATGCTCTCCGACTGTCTGACGTTCCCATCCTTTCTCTTCCAAAACATTGGAATGAAGACTCTCAATTCTCCAATCAACAATTACAACTATTAGTCCATTTGCAGGAATATGCTCAGCATAGTCAAATACACGTTCGATTAGTCGATCAGGATATCGATCAAATGTATATCTATCATGACAGGAAAAATCCTCAGTTGGAGAATCTGTTGTATATCCAGAATGCAATTCCGCTCTGTTTTTTATGACGTTACGAACAGATTGTACTTGTGGTGGGCTTATTTCATCCTCATCTGGTATCAGAAAAAGAGACATACCACCTATCCCTGATACTGACTCGTAGATAGCATCACAAAGTTCAACTAATTCAGAAAGCTGATCATCAATAATTATGAAATATCTTTCGTTACTCATGTGTCAATTCTTTCTTTTTGGATAAATAATTTAGAATGAAACATCTGAAATGCTCCTTCAGGGTGACGCATCACACTAGATGATGCTTTGATCCTTGGATCTATCGTTCGGGCGAATTCGATACAAAATATCCCATATAGACCCCTCCTCTCCTGCCTGTCTCGACTAACTGATGCTACTTTCGATATAATATGCTTCCTACGCCTCTGTTGTGCTTGTGTGATAGTGTTTGTCAATGATAGCACTATGTTTCTATGATAGACTTCCTTGTCGCGAGTATCGCCATCAATTAATTTAATTCGCAACATGTCATGTTTTTCACTATGTCTGCCCATTCTTCGTATAATATTGATGCACATCTCACGCAACACGAACCGCACAACGGGAATACTGACATAAATATCCATTTTTGACGCCTTATATTTTCTTATTTCTCGCAATTTATTGATTAAAATGCTGATTTTCTCTTTTTTCGAGTGGCTAAGCCTTAATCGTGTTCCTAGAGAGCACCCATGCTTGTCTAAATGCGTTAAGTTATCATAAATATGCTGTAGATACTCAATCTCCAGTTGAATAATTGTACGCATATTGGTTTTTGTTGCTGCTACGATAGTTGCATCTCCAACTCCGAGTTGCAAATCTTCGAATCTAATCTGAGTATCTCTTAATGGGTCTAAGTGTTTTTTAGTAAACACTAATGTGCTGTCTATATTGGTCGCTTTAAGCCAAGAGATATGCCTTCTGCCTGAATTGAAGATATGAAACGTGGTAAGCGAGCTATGTTCTTGCAAAAGCACACTTTCATTGCTTATCATTATACATATTGCCTCTAAAGACAACTCTTTTCCTGTAATGGCTCTTTTGATTCTCAATATTGCGTGTCTGTTATCATCCTCACCACACTTCAGTCTGAATACCATACTTTCATATGCAGTTGGCTGTTCACTATCGAATGCGAGACGAATTTTATCATCAAGAGCGCCTTCATATTCGGAATTCACTATATTTTGAAGGATACAGCCTACCTTTGGGTTATTGATACCGAAAACTGAAAGAAACTTCCCACTGGGATCAATAAATTGACCATTTCTGTGTATTCTGAATTGCGCAGATCCGAATGCTTTCAGGGATTCGCTCCTATTTCGCAAAGAAATACCTGCAGATGCCAAAACCAACCATATGCCCACTACTATTACTGCAAATACTATAATTATCAGCAAGAATTCCCTACTTGTATCAGCATTATCATTTGCATGTTTTACATATATAAATGAGTCAAGATATGGAAGACTCCAATAATAGGTGTCTTTTGACACAGAAATCATACTCTTACGATCCATTTTTGATTTCACAAAATGACTTTTCGGCATTTCATTGAGATTGATTTCAACAGAATCGTTTTTTCCGGCCCTATTTTGATATAAAGCACCTGGAAGAGCCTGTATTAGCATTTGCTTTCTAATAATGACATCGGCAACAAGTACAAATTTAAACCCAGACAATTTTCCTTCTACTGCTACGGAAACAACAATCCCACAGCCAGCAGCATCAAAATATGGATGTGATATTATTGCATTTGTCTTAAGTCCACTTGGTTTCCATGTTCTACATTCCCCAGAATATTTTTTACCCAATAGTGCTAATTGGACATGACATGCACGTAATGGAGACATGTTTTTTGGCAAATCAATATTGAATATTTGATTATCCTTTTGAAATGGAATGATTAACGAACCATCTTCACCAACAGCGTGTAGAGAAACAACATCTCCACCTTTAGCATTGTTCATACCGCATATAGAACTGTTGTTGAATCTTAGTGATGCAAGGCATGATGAGTGTAGTCTAGCAGCCAGAGAATGAAGGGGAGTTTTTGGCCGGATAGAAGTATTGTTCCATACCCCACTAGACAGGTTACCAAGGGCCAGATTACAACTTTCCGGCGTTAGTTTCGTAGCATCTTTATAAGTAACGCTGCCAGAATGCAATAAAGCTATAGATGTTTTAAGATCAGGGGCAATTTCGAGCAAATCAGCTGACCATCGAATCGATGGGGATGAGCAATGAGTCCATTTTGGTGCATATTTAGATGATCCACTCTCAATACTATGAACCTCTCTAGATATAATCGCTATTGCTTTCTCAATATCTGAAATCAATAAAATTGAGCCTTCTGAAGCCAAACCACTATTGTTTTTTTGAAGAATTCTATTTATTGATTCCGAAATACTTTGTTCCATAGATGCTTGATTTGACAGTGTTGGAACTGTTCTGATAAATTGTGATACGATGTTTTTATTTTGATTGAAAGACTTGTCTATATTATTCAATGCCAATGAAGTTGCACTAAAAATCATATATGCGCAAAATAGTCCTGTTAACAACAAGAACCATATACCTATAAGCGCCTCAAAGACTTTTCTTAACAAATCGAAGACTTTAACCATTGATTCATCGCCTTTCCACTCTGCTTTAAACAAGATTCGGGTTTTCACAAAATTGAAACTGGACCATGATTGTTATTGGGGTTCTAGCGGTCTGGACCGCTTCTGTAAGCAGCCGAAATTATTAGAACATCTTTGGACGGATAGTTTCAGTGATTTCAGTACATTACGTGCTGTCGTCACTTTCAAAAAGTGTTTGGACTGTTGATGTTCCAAAACCCCTCCACTGCCAATATGTTCAAGATAAATATCTCCCCCCCCCACGTCGAACAAAATTTTTCATCCGCCAAAAAAAATAAGGGTGCTCCTCCACCATGGCAGATCCTCCACCATGGCAGAGTTAGCTAGGGGTGCCCATGGGTGCCCATCCGCCATGGTGGATGGAGTGGACTTGCTACGTTTGAGTGGACACCCCAGACCGGGTGAAGATGCCCGAGCC
>CAYLJJ010000216.1:0-4187 GCA_964384025.1 uncultured Nannocystaceae bacterium | reverse complement strand
CGGCTCGGGCATCTTCACCCGGTCTGGGGTGTCCACTCAAACGTAGCAAGTCCAGTTGGGGGTATTGAAGACTATGCTAAAATGAGCTAGGCGAGGTTGCCGGTTTGAGCGGCCAACGACAAAAGGTTATACACCGAGACACACCTGATGCAGAAGGTCCTCCTATGCAAACTCGCCGACACTTCATCGCAACAACACTGGCCACAATGGCCTCACCACTGCTACCAAGTGCCTGTGTGCGATATATGATTCCGGACGCCTCGCAATCTCCAATGGGATACCGTATTGACCGAACGTGGATCGAAGCCATTTTAAACGGCACACCGGAGCTCCACACCCATCCTGCAGTCGAAGCACTCATACGGCATCGCCGCACAACAGGCGGTCGGGTTGACAATATCAAGGTCTTTACAGCCAATCTCGTCGCTGGTGCAAACCTCGAGGGGATGCGAACTGTGCTCGCGTATTGGGAGGGCCATGACGATGTACTTATACGCGCGGCCAACTTGGCTAACGCTTATCTCCCTGACAATTGGCGGCCGAATGGCAGCCTTTACTTTGAGGTTGGTTACGACATTGGTGTGGCCGCACCACCTGATATTGCGCTCAATGTTGCACACACACACTTCGTCGATCGACCATCTGAACTCGCACACTATGTGACCCACGAAGCACACCACATCGGGTTCATGGCTACCCGCCCAATGCCGCCGCTTAAAGGGTTGGAACACCCCGATACACTGCTGGCACTGATCCAGTATTTTACCCAACTTGAGGGGATGGCGGTCCACGCAACTGCAGCACCACGGAGAATATCAGATGCCTTCGAGCATGACGACGACTACCGCTGCTACGTGGATGAGAGTGAAGCTTTATCGATTCGCAAGCGGTATGCTACCCACATGACAATGCTCGCTGATCACGATGGACCGATGGCTCTCGACGCCTTCGGCCCTGTACTTGAAGCGATGTCATCCGGCGAGCGACTTTGGTACCGCTTCGGCGCGTTGGTCGCCCGCGAACTTGAGCGCGCCGATGGGCGCGACGTGTTGGTGAAGTCCATTGTAGATCCGACACCTTTCAACAGGCTTGCTGCGCAAATGATGGGATAGCAACCCTGGGTTTTGAAAGCCTTCTGGCGACCAGCAACAGCAACCCCAAGAAGCTGAGAAAGAGTCTCAACAGACGGTACACCCGCCTCGGTCAGATGGCTTGGTCGTGCCCCATCGCTGGACCCTATCGGAGAGAACCGCTGACCAGTGAGCGAAAGATGATCGCTGATCTACTTCAAAATTTGGCTCCCAAGGATCCCCAAATTGGAGGAGAGGGGAGGAGGTTTTAGAGAAAGCTTTCAACCCACTCGTTCCGTTTCGGATTATTGGCAATAATATCAGCATTTTACCTTAGGAATGCAATTATTGTCCTGCTGTCCGATCACCGTTGTGATGAGCCTGAGCAGAAGACCTCGTGTGGTTTAAGTATTTGGTATTGCTGAGGATTGCGCGGCGGCGCAACGCCTGATGGGTGGATTCGATTGCTGAGGATTGGCGGAAACGGAACGAGTGGGTCCAATCGAATTGCGATGCTTTAGAAAATGTTTTTGGCGAAATTTGATGAGCGGCAGACTCAAAGGCCCCGACAGTATCCGCACGTTCGTCATGGTGGCGGTCGATGTTGACTGAGCGGTGGGGGTATGTCTCCAAGAACGAGGAGAATCGACAGTGTTTCCAGAAACTGGCTTAACATGGCCAACCAGCTGTTTTAGATCAAGCAATGCCTGGCTCCGCAACCACTCAGCCTCATCAAAAATTCTAGTACCAAAGGGAGCCATTGGAGCCATTCCCAAGACAACGATTTTTCTGGCCGCCTTTGTCGTTGCGTGTAGTGCGTCTGACGACGAAGGTTCACGAAACGTAGAGTTGCCCTTCGAACCAGCCCCCGAATCGAGAGGATGGGATGCGGACGACGGCGGGTCGGCTCCTTCCACGAACGACCTCAGTCCACACGACGCGCGCCACGAGCTCATTCTCCAAGAGCACCCTGACTACATGTGGGCTCAGGTCGTACCTGGTTCCCTAGCGTGCCTGCGAGCAACCCTCATGGATGAGGTGGGGCACCTGACGAGCGCAGTGTTGACTGAGCAAGACTCCCATCTTGAAATACAGGACCCTGCTATTGCGATGGTCGCTGACCGGGACGATTGTGAGGTGTCTGGAGGCGATACCTCGCCCCCATTCAGACAATATGGGCTGATCGGAGTAGCGCCTGGAACCACCCGCGCAACGTTGACATACGAGCAAGACGGCGTCTTACTCCGCGCAGTGATCAGCGTCGAGGTGCTCCCGTACACGTTCGAGGTGGAACCGAGGATCCCGCCTCAAATTCCAGCCGGTATTGTTGAACGCATCACAGGCACCGTCCGCGCTGTTGATGGTGATATGCCGGTGAGGTGGCGCGTTGACACTGGCCCTCGCATCCCAGCCAGCCTGATGGAGTTTGAATTCAGTAACCCGCTTATTGCCGAGATATATCGAAGCCCAGAACAATTTGATAACGGATGGAAATATCTACTGCGAGGCCTCGTTCCAGGGCGAACCTTCCTATCATTCAGGGTCGGACATCCTGGAAGCCAAGTGGATTTCGCTCCTGTGGAAATCCATGTGACCGACGAAGGCTCTCTTCGAGAGATTGATCGCTTTGAATACGAAGCAATCGAGGACGCGACTTCTCCAACCGGCTATTGCTACAAAGCCAAATTGCGGGGGGTGTTTGCACGACCAGATGCCCCAACCTACACATCCATCATAACCCAGGGGATCACATGGACCATTCTCGGTGACGGGCTGGTCATACAAGATCCGGGGACCCAAGAAACGATCTGTCCGACCCGATCAGGCGAAAGCGAAATACGCGGTTGTGTCGACACATTGTGTATCACTGGGGCAATCCCCCACTTCAAAAGCGGAGAGCTTCTTGGTATCATCATCAACTCCGATGAAGTTCAGGGGAGGGCAGAACCGTTTGACGGCTATGCTCAGCGTGTCTGCCTACCTCTGCACGTCGAAGCCATCCTGACAGGCGAACGGCGCTTGGACATGACCATGAGCCGACTCATGCACTACGGCACGGAGATGCTTTGGTACAGTTACGACTATGCCTTATCTGCAATGTACGACGTCGATGGCCAGATCCTGGTGGATCACCAAAACAGGCTGTGCTTCGAACTTCTGAGTTATGCAGTTTGCCCACCTGACTCCTCCATTGATCTCCCGATGGAGGTTCGGTTCAATGCGTCAGTTCCCGGCAACGTCAGACAGATACTTGATTCGTTCACAGTTTCCATCATTGGTATTGCTGGGCCTGAAGGAGCGTGTCGTTGATTGATAAGACAGTTCAGATGTATTTACCCATGGCTTAATACAATATTGGTAGTGCTGAAGATGTAGTAATTAACAATTACTCTTTAGTTGCATATTGCAATTGTGAACAAAGTCCCATATTGCTTCAATATGATTCTTTAACTTCTTTGGAAATGACAAACTCTTACGGATAAGTCGCGAAATCCTCTGGCGCAACGTACAATTCAAGCGTTCGATGGTGATAAAGATGTAGTAATCTTTAGATTTTTCTCAGTTTAGCGTTATAATCATGAATGAAATTCCATGTGGAGCCGATATTATTTTTAAGTTTCTTTGAAAATGACAAGGTCTTACGAACAAACCGCGATATCCTTTGCCGAAGCGTACAGTTCAACCTCTCAATATAGTTTGTCAACTTACTTCCTTTGTTTACAGCTCTATATCTTTTGGATGGAAAAACTTTGGCGTATGCCTCCCAGAAATCCGTGTAACAGATAGCGTATTGTCGGTATACTGGTGGCAATGATTCCCATAATCCCCTTGCCCCATCCTCACCGCGATTCCCTGCGTTGAACCATACGATTTCTCTGGTTTTCACGCCTATAGCCAGCCATACCCATACCTTGTTTTTCTTGCTCCCAACAAATAACCACATTTCACCGCACTCAATCGCTATTTTGCTCGCACTTATGCAATACGTGGACTTTTCTGGGGATTCTGCGAAATTTATCGTTTACATAAGTTTGTATTGTTCTTTTCGAGACATTAGTAACTCGGGATATCCCCGCAAACGAGATTCTCTCAAGTAGAAGCCTGTCTATTAAACCC
>CAYLJJ010000215.1:0-4246 GCA_964384025.1 uncultured Nannocystaceae bacterium | reverse complement strand
AGGGACAGGTTCAGGACCGGACCAGGATGATCGTGATATTGATGGTCTCGGAAAGTCTTAATCCCCTCAAGAGCAGGGACAGGTTCAAAACCCCATCTGATTCAAACATCGATCAAAACGATCGAGAGTCTTAATCCCCTCAAGAGCAGGGACAGGTCCAGGACCCTTACCTTTTTTTCCCTTTTAATTTCAAAGACCTAAATACCCAAAATGAAGAATCTCGGGGTAAGTCATTAAATACCCATTCCCCCTAGGCCCTGCTCGAATCGGGCTTCCAAATGTTTTCTGCTTTATTTTCAATAGCTTAACTGCAATTTCAAAAATTGAAGAATCTCCACCTAACTATAGGCTCTCAAGCAACTCGTCTAGAATCTTCAACTTTCTCCAAACTCTCTTTTAAAAGAACCACTTAGCCGCAGATCTCGATAATGGAGGAGATCGACTCCTTTGTACAGCGCACCAACCACCCTTACTCGATCAAGATGCAATCTACTTTCTAGAGGCAACGTTCCGAGAGGGAATGATGGATACGCATCCAATGGGTAGCATGTTAGAAGCAACTAGAGGCGATATTCGATCAATTTATCAGCCGAATCAGGGCACCGTCGAAGAAGCAGATGAAGGTGGCGCGCAGCTCTACTATAACCTGACTCTAAGGGGCTATGGTCTTGGGCGGAGGGCTTCTCTGGGGCCTCTGGCTCGCAGATAACAACGATGAGGCTCAAGCCTGGGGCCTGGGTTGGAGGACAACTTGGTGAGAGAGTCTAAGAGGAGCAAGATGAGATTGATTCTTTTCGGGAGCTTGAGTCTGCTGCTCTGGGGCTGCTCCGATACCGTGCCTAACGCAGATTCTTTAGCACCAGATGGGATGACTGAACTGGACCTCTCAA
The DNA here is from genome assembly GCA_964384025.1 of uncultured Nannocystaceae bacterium. GTDB lineage: Bacteria > Myxococcota_A > Bradymonadia > UBA7976 > UBA1532 > CAYLJJ01. Next base: position 3,356 of record CAYLJJ010000215.1, on the reverse strand, counting down.
CGCTAGATTTGAGCCTGGAGTTGGATTTTCCTGCGTTGGATGAAGGCTCAGGAGAGGATCTCCTCACATTGGACGAGGGTTCACCGGAGGATCTTCCTACCTTGGGTGAAGGCTTAGAAGAGGATCTTTCCATCCTGGACGAAGGTTTAACAGAGGAGCTTCCCATCTTGGATGAGGCTCTCCCTGAGTTGGACCAAGAGCAGCTAGGCGATTTCCGCAGGTTCGATCAGGGGTCTGATGTAGAGGAGTCACCTTGCCTGCTTATCGACGGGCGCTGCGCTCGCTACCGCTTCACCGGTGGGGTGGTTCAGGCGCAACGGGTCAGAGAGGTGCGGAGTGAGCGCTTCCATTTTAAGATGTGGCTCCCCTGAACCCTGAGCCTCTCAGCACCTTCCCCTACTTCCTCATTAAAGCAAGCTGGGCCTCCTCTAACAGCCTCTTCGTGAGCTTGTTGCTGCCTTGCACAATCTCCACCAGAGAGGTAGACCAGAAAGGCAAACTTGGAGGTAGGTATGCGCACGCTCATCTTGCTTTGGCTTCTAATATCAATGGCCTGGGCGATCCCCGCTGAGCTACCCTTTGAGGGCAAGCTGTCAAATGCACAGGGAGAGCTGATCAGCGGCTCCATCCAGCTGGAGTTCCGCATCTTCGAGAATCAGGAAGGCGGTGAAGCTCTGGGGGGCTGGGAGGAGTCGCATGATTTGGAGGTGGAGGGCGGCTTGGTGAAGCTGGTGCTGGGCTCCATCAACTCCTTGCCGGTCGAGGAGTTGGGCGGGCCGCGCTGGTTAGAGATGACGGTGGTTGATGGAGAGGGTCCAGAGCGGATGCCTCGGCTGAGCTTGGGAGGGGCTGCGTATGCCCTCCAGGCGGCTTCAGTGGCGAGTCTGACGCCAGAGCAGGAGGAGGTGTTGCGCGGGCCTCAGGGGGAGAGAGGGGTCCCTGGGACAGATGGTGTAGATGGTGTTCAGGGAGAGCGAGGTGAGCAAGGGCTTCAGGGCGTTCCTGGTGAGAGCGGAGAGCAAGGTCTTCAAGGAGAACAGGGTCCTCAAGGCGAACAGGGCCTTCAGGGAGAGCCAGGGGGTTTGGGGTTACTAAATGTGGATACAGGAATCTTTTCTTCTGTATTCACTCATAATGTTTCCGCAAGTGATGTTCCACTTGAAGATCCACAGAACGGTAATCCTACTGTATCTGTAATCAATGTTCCCTATGCCGGAGTGATTCGCGACATACGTTTATTTATCCAAATAGATCATTCAGATTCATCAGAGCTAATCATTGCATTAACATCTCCTTCTGGTAGAGAAATCATTCTTCATGACATGGGTCTAGGGACAGGTGATGATATTTCTGGGGAATATCCTACCGAAAGGCAACCTGCATCTGGCAGTATGGATGATTTTTTTGGCGACCAATCGAGTGGGGATTGGATTTTGAGAATAACAGATCCTGTTGTTGGCAATATAGCCACATTACTAGAGTGGTCTTTGACTATTAGGCTCGTCTCTTCTGATAACTTGGATATAAATGGGTCTTTGAAGGTAGAAGACCTGATAATTGGAGAACATCGACCTTTGTCTGGTATATTAGGCGCTGTAGCATCTGAAAATATCGTATATATTAATCCTCGTGAATTTACGAAAACAGGAGATCTTGAAAGCTCAACTGTAGCAGAGGTCGAAATTAATGTAATTGGAACAATTAGAGTAACCTTCGACGGCTCTGCCAGCAGATTCAATGGTGGAAGTGGAAGAATACTCAAAAATAACAGCTTCTTAGAAGATTTTCTGTTTATGAATTCAGATTGGACAACATATTCTCTGGATGTGCGTGTTTTACCTGGAGATAGGATACGGCTTGACTGTCGAACTTCAAACAGCGATTATTTTGTATGGGTGCGCAATTTTACTATCAGGTATGATAAGGTTACCCTTGAAGAGGTAGTGGAAATCCCATATTGATCCTTGAGACTCCTTCAAAAAACACTCGTTCCGTTTCTGTCAGTCTAGAACTAAACACTTATTTGCTCACTGCGTTTCAGATTGGGTATTTGTCCACCATGGGAAATGTAGTCTGAAAAGGAATTCTCTTCATTCCATAATATTGGAGCTTTTTAGGCAATAACTCTTCTGCTCTTGTACCGATGCCCTGCAGTTCCGCCTAAGCAGCTGGCGCAGTAGCAGCGCCTCCACTCCAAGCGCGCAGCGTGCTGAGCGAGCTGTGAGCAGCCTTTACGGGCGCAGATCTTGGAGGTGAGGGCTTCCTGCTCTCTCGGTCAGGGCGAGGCTGAGGGTGTCTTCTCTCGTCCCTGGAGCTTGAGTGAGCGGTCATCTTTGTGCTTGATGGTCTCCTCCTCAACCTTTCCTCCACCCACTATCATATAGATGTTTAGCTCTAATCTTCAGCATGATTTTTTAACTCGGTTATTTTGGGTTCATCAAATGATGCAATGTCTATGATATGATCTATGCAAATAATGTCATAGTGAGTAATAGGTTCGAGCATAAGATCTGCGGCAAATGTGCTATCTTTGATGTAGTTTAAAAAACTAGATTCTGAACATGATCCTAAATTGCCTTCTAATCCTTCGTTAGACTCAAGGTTTGCATATGATTCATCTCTTACGCAATATGATATGTAATTATCGAATATTAGTTCATATGATTTCAGATTTTGTCCTGATCCTTCCCCTAAATCGCTTCTATTTACCCCTGTTATTACTATCTTTAACAATTGACCTTCTGGTTCACTGATTGATGAAAGATATATATAATAATATTTGTTTATTTCTGAGATTATCATCTGGTTCTCCTAGTACCAGACTCGATGTTAGTCTAATATCAAGAGCTAGGCTACTCTTAGATGCCAGAGCGAAGTTGAGGCCGTTCTTGCGGCTGAGCCTTCTCCCCCACCTCCAGCTTTCAACCCTCGCGACAGCCAGCCTGGGCTGCTCCTTGGTGGGCTTTTGGACTGACAGGGCCTTGATCACCATCTGCGACTCTGAGGGCCTCCAAGCGGTTCCTGAGCCAAGCGCCGTGTCCTGGGGTCTCAGAGCGTTGCTCATCTGTCGAGAGAGAGTGCTGTGGAGGGTGGGCGCGCTGGGCAGCCCCTCAGCCTGAGCTTCCTGAGCCCCTCCCCACCGATGGTCCAGAGGTAGAGCGCGGCTCCTCCTGTCCTGTTTCTGTTACTCTGATCACCCGATGGACTATGAAACTCTGCTCAAGACCGTGAGGACATGGGGTGTGGAGGGGGACAGGCCGTATGACTTCAACGGTGTTGTCCACTTGATGCTTGCCTGCCTTCAATACTCCGGTCATCCTCAGGTCGCTATGACCCCGTGGTTTATGAGGGTGGGC
>CAYLJJ010000214.1:0-4294 GCA_964384025.1 uncultured Nannocystaceae bacterium | reverse complement strand
TGCTCTACATAAGTTCAGGTAATAGAGGCCGAACCACCAAATCCGGCGGACTCAGAAATCAATTAAGCTTGCTTTATCTAACCCCATTTAAATATTTTTAATATAAACGTTTCAGCTATGATAGCAATGTTGTTTGTTTCTGGGCGATTACAAGATGATTGTGATGCTCTACCACCAACCACAGGATCGCCAAACTGATCTATCATCCATGATAAGACATTGAATTGTGCCATCGCTATCTTGGTAGAGAAGCTGATCTGTGCCACGGTTCAGCGGCGTCGAGCCAAAATGACCCGCAGCCAGCCAACGAATCTCTTGAATTGAAAAAGTCTCAGTGTGCCCTCGGCTGGCCAAGCTCTCTTGCTCCGTCATCGACAGCCCGGTCAGGGCGACCAGCATAGAGCTTCTGGTCCATAAAACCAGATCGTTGCTCTCTGGATCTCTAAAGTGACCACTGACCATATCTTCAACGAGCATGCTGGTATCTGAATAGTTGGGATCATCAAAAAATGGGAAGGGGCGAAGCGTGATTTGGGAGAGGTCTCCAGGAGCAGGATGCTCAATGCCCCAAAGCAGATAGGCAGGGGCATCAATGTGAGCGCGATGGGCACCGAAAAACTCAGGGATGCCGTCATCATTCAGATCGATCTGAGCCCAAGCGAGGAGCTTCCAGTCTCCACGATGGTCACTGGAGGTTTCACTAAATCGCATCCTCTCTTGATCCTCAAATCGTCTCCATCCATCGGGCTCTACCATAAAAATATCGTCTACAGCGTCAGCGCTGGGGAGCGAGAAGATCGCTTGGGTGATGAGAGCTCTGCTTGATAGCTCTATACTCTGAAGATCTTCGATTGGGCTCTCTGGCCGGACAGGTACGCTCCAGGCGCGTCCCCCCCCACTAAAAGCAACACCATACTCTCCATCACCTAACTCAACCATCTCAATTACAACCGGCGCAGCGCTTGGATCATTTGGAATATACTGCAGTCCATCGATCTGGATATCGCTTCTGAGAGTATAAGTTTGTCCATCGTGCTCATGTTGCTGAAGGAGCCAACCCCCACCAGCCCGCTGTACCATGGTCATCAGAGTAGCCCAGCGCCTCTCATGCCCTTCAAAAGGTCCATGAAAGGCAAAGGCCCACACCGGATGTATACCCTCTATCTGGATGGGTTCGCCTCTGCCCAAGCCCATCTCACCACCCAAAAAGATGATCATCCTCTCTTGTTCTGGGAGAGCTACCGAGAGGTCCATAAATCCATCTGAGTTGACATCATGGACCCTGGGAATAGAGGGGCTGCCAATCTGTCGCCAGTCTATAGGCAATATAGGTAGGTCAGCGATATCTTGAACGGGGGTATCGATTAGATCGGGCTCTACTACATCAGCTATGTCAAGAACAGTCATATCCAACTCAGGCACTGCGCTATCTGAAGGCTCCTGTATGCTCGGTTTGGGCGGTACGCTCAGACATCCGCCCATCAACCAAATCCAAAGCAGTATCTGTCTGTGTGTCATATGACCATTCTCCTTCTTTCACTGTCATCGCAGGCGGTAGTGAAGAGGCTAAGTGAGTCGATGAGTAGAGCGCATAACCAAAAACAAAGAACTCCTTTACAACGGATCGACAACATCGAATTCTAAAGCGGAGAAGAGCTGATCAGAAGTTGTCCACCCTCATCCATGGAGACAATGAGATAGAGCAGCTCTGCTTGGAGAGAAACTTCCAATCCAAGAGCCAGATCCAGACATTCTTCCCCAACCTCAGGGGAGCGACACTCCGATCTCAGCTCCAAGGAACGCAGTCCATCACCGCTGAAGTTATAGTTTCCCTCTTCAGGGATCTGAATCTCTAGGAGGTACAATGGCCCCTCATCTCCACAGGGTTCTCCCCACTCCGCTCCCAGGGGGATCTTCTCAGGCCAATCATTGGGTTGAAAAGTCCAAGGCTCTGGGCCTGAAAGTCTGATCACAGGATCATCGTCAGGGCAGCGCGCTCCCCGCTCCTGACAACGCTGGTTTGCATCACAGTAAGCCCCCAACTCACAGAGGCTAAAGCGTGGGATCTGCTCACAGGGCTCCCTCAAGCCTCGCCGTGTAGCTGCGATGACAGGCGCTTGAATGGCCCTGCTGCTTCTCTCTCCAGCGAAGAGCTGAAGTTGCACCAAGCTGAACTCAGATTCAGGAATAGAGCCGCTCCAGCTCCCAACAAAGCGCGCCCCCTCTTCAAGCTCTACGAGATATTCTGTTGTCTCCAAGGTGTCGATGACCTCACCGTTTCTATCTTGAAAACCAAGCTGTAGCCTCCCGAGCCTCTCATCATCTCCCAACTCTCCTTGAAAACGCAGACTCAGCCGCCCCAGAGAGGGGATCAGCACAGCCTCTAGACCATCAAGCAGGGGCGCTTGATCACGAGAAGTGTTCAGGCTGAAAGGAGGCTCTCCCTGAGGACAGGAGAGGATCAGATAGGCTTCTTCCCCCACCTCAAACTCTTTGCTGATCTCCTCGCTTGGTTGAGAGCAGAGCAGCTCAGTCGCAGGATCCTGGAGATGACAGTGACTTCTGAGCGCCAAACGTCCCTGAGGGCAATCTATAGAGAAGGTGTAGCGTCGGCTCCGATCTGCTTGGAAGTGATAGATCCCTTGACCGTCAAAGCAGAAGTTAGAGATCCAAGCATTTGGCTGAAAGCTCTGAGTCTCGTTGATGAGGAGCGGGGGCGCTTCATCTAACCCACAAGCAGGAGCATACTCTCCACAGCCCTGGGGACCACAAAGCCCTTCAACGCAGCTGTCAAAGGCTCGATAAGGATCACAGCGTGGCCCAACAGGAGGAGCGGGCGTCAATAGCCGCCCCTCAAAGGGTTCGCTCCTATTCTGCTCGGTGTCTAGGAGCCGAAGATGATACAGGCTGCTCTGTCCAGGGATCTCTTTAAGGACCTCCTGGTACTGAAAGCTCATCTCCCCTGTAGGCTCCAAGTCGATCTCAAAGCTCGTTGAGGAGACAAGTTCCAACTCCAGGAGTTGAACATCTCCCTCCAGATCATAGCCCTCCAGCTGAACCCCCAGGACGTCATAGAGGGGGTTATAGAAGAGCTGAGCTGAGCGGATGAGGGGCTGGGAATCGATGCAGATCTTCTCCTCACTGAGCCGTTCGCAGCGTCCATAGCGACACATCTTACCCTCAACAGGCTCACAAGGCTGTCCAGGCTCAATGATCTGAGCCTGCGTTATAGGGCCCACCAAGCTGCGGCTACTTAGACCCGCCTGATCTACAACCTCTAAGCGGATCTGAGCAGGGACAGGGGTGTTGAGTTGAATGAAGAGGCTGAGATCAAAGCGTTGAGCCCTCCACCGAAGCCCTATCTCTTCAAAGCGAAGCAGTTCCGTTAGAGCTTGGCCGTCTGGGTCCAATAGCTCCAACCTCAGAGCGGAGAGGTCCCGATCTGGATCAGCACCAGAGGCTTGGATTCCCAGATTTATACCATCCTCCAGAGTCTGCAGGTAGACCTCAAAGCTTTCCAGCGTGGGGGCGCTCTCCTCTAGACGCTCAGCGTCGAGGAGGTAGCTCATATCGCTGGGGCCTTCCAGGAGCAGATAGATCGAGCTGTTGCGCTCCAGAGGGATCCTGATCTCTTCGGTGAGGGAGCAAGCATGTTCGCTCTCTGGATCTCGACAATCGTTCAGCGCGGCGATCCCCCCAGGCTCTATCGAGAAGCTCCAGAGCCCCTGGCTGGGTGCAGTGAAGCGTACCAGGGCTTCGCCCTCTCCTGAGAGACAGCTGGAGGAGAGCCGCTCTCCCAACTCAAAGCGTCCCGGTTGTTGGCCCACTCCTCCCATAAGGCGCGGCTCCAAACCGCAGGGCGGCGGTGGAGAGCTCCTATCAGGCTCTGGAAGGCGACGATCTTGAGAGAAGCTTCGATCAGAGGGAGGGAGCAGGTCTTTTGAGTTGAGATCTCCAAAGTCTCTCAAAACTCCACCCTGGTCCAAGCGCTCAGTTGAACTCAAATCCTCCGAGGGACCTTCAAGATCAAGGCTGCTGGAGAGGCAGGCGCTCAGGAGGAGAGGGAGGAGGAGGCTTTTTAACTTGCTGAGGCTGAGCATCCCCAAACCTTTGGTGAACATTAAAAATCGACCCAAGCTCACATCTTTCATTTCGGAACCGTCCAAACAGAGGATAGCGAATCTCTGCCAGGGAAGCTCAAGGGCTCGATAGAAACATCTAACAATTCTAGAATGCGTTGGGGTGTGACTCTCAGCCCTCTCGCGTAATCATTGGGCTTTTCGGATCCCAGAGC
>CAYLJJ010000213.1:0-4319 GCA_964384025.1 uncultured Nannocystaceae bacterium | reverse complement strand
AGAGGAAGAGGGCCTGGAGCTGCGCTTGGTGGAGAGGGGGGGGCGGTGTTCGTGGAGGGGGGCGCCTACGGGGGGAGCTACTTCTACAGGGGGAGAGAGATTGAGCGGCTGGGGAGGCGGTGGCGGCTCATGGGCAAGGAGCCAGGCCTGAGGAGCCTGAAGGCCCTGCGGGAGCGCATTGACGCGGAGCTGCTGGAGGAGGCCGCCAAGAGGGCCCGCCAGGCGAAGAAGCGCCAGCTGCGCCAGCATCCGCCCCTGGCTCAGATCGCAGAACAGCAGGGCTGGGCTCCGGTGGAGATTCCCGGAGGGGGCCCCGCCTGGTTCAAGCCCGCGAGGCCCGGGGCAGCGATGCCGAGGTGGAGCCCCGAGGAGGGGCAGTTTGTGAGGGGGGGGAGCCAGTGAGGGAGCTGAGAGAGGGGGCTCTGAAGCCCCGAGGCGCAGAGAAGAGGCCCAAGGAAGAGGGGCCGCCCCTGCTGCGGAGCCCCCAGGAGGAGGGCCCTGGGCCCAGGAGGCCCCGAGAGGGGGCGCTGCTTCTGCGGGAGCTGCGAGGGGGAGGGGGCAAGGCGCTGTGAGCGGCGACAAGCAAGGAGAGGCCATGAGGAAGGCGACGCTGAGAGAGCTGTTAGGCCCCTGGAGGGAGAGAGAAGCCCAGGCCCGGGAGCACGTCCCCGCCGAGGTCATCGAGGCCCTGGCAGAGTTGGGGGCTCGCCCCGCCAACGTCCTGGGGCTGCCCCGTGCCCGGCTCAGCCCCCTGTTGAACGGAGCGGTGCTGCTGTCGGGGGTGGAGTGCGAGGGGGTGCAGCTCTACTTCTGGCGCCAGGAGAAGATCGAACAGTGGGAGGGGGCCTTCCACTGGCGGGGTCAGCGGTTCCGGCTGCTGCGGGGGCTGCAGGCCTTCATTGATGAGCAGCTGGAGCTCGAGGCCGCCCAGGAGGGCCCCCCGGAGGCGGAGATCTGGAAGATCAAGCAGTCCCTCCCCCAGCCCTTTTTCCCGGAACAGCAGGGCTGAGGGGCGCTCAAATGGGATTTGAGCAGTGAGTTCGTCCTTAACGGACACCATGGAAAACCCCCTTTAGGGGGTTCACAGAGATGTGAATTTGAGACACTCCTATGGCTGACGAGGCTTCATAAAAGCAGGATTTGCTGATCGTTTCAGACTCGGGATTGTTGGTAGCAACTGCGGGCCCTTGACTGTAAGACCTGACGGTAACCGTTGATCCCCACCGCGTTCGACGAGGCAGGAGCCAATATGCTCAGGTGCTCCTGGGACATAGGAGGGTGCATCCCCATCCGGAGTACAGGTCACTTGGCACGTACGGATGCTCAATGGAATATCGTCCACAGGCGTGCTAATCACCAATTGCCAGATTGCATGAATATTATAGGTGGTCATATCGACTGTTTGGCCGCATGAAGCCCGATAACCTTCCGTCTTCTCGCGAACGATGCTCGCTGCACGTTCGATCGTCTCAGATGCTGTTTTCGTGCGCTCAGCGCCAGGGTTGATCTCTACGTTCGACCACTCGAACTTTACTCCGATGCTGATCTTGTTCGCTACCTCTTCGGCCTTAGTTTTCGTCCAGCTTGATTGAGCTCGATTGCCAAGCTCAAGAGATTCGGCGATCTCAAATTTGCACTCTTGACCGCCAGCACAAAGCACCTCCCATCTGGCGCTGGGTTGACCGACCCGCTGGGTAGCCTCGCAGTACTTGAACCGTTTATCATCACAGTAGGAACCTTTGCACTCTAACCCCACGAGGAATTGGTCGGGCCATTCTGCCTTGTTATATCTACCGTTGCCAGACTCTTCGGATATCCAGTTGCTCCATTGACAGTTGAGCAGCTCTAGGTTTACAGGATCACAGCGCACTGAAAGGTTATCGCAATATGCACCTTTGCATCTAATGCCAACAGCTACACTGTAGGATGGGCACTCAAAAGTGCTGTTCGGCTGCTCCTCTGAGATCCAGTGCGGTGAAAATTCAACTTCCCTTTGCACAATCGTACCAGACTTGCATTTAAGCCTAATGTTATCGCAATAATCATGATGGCATTGAACCCCCTCGATGCCGCCTGGGCAAACATGTTGCGAGGGGCTCTCTTCGGAAAAATACGAAGCCCAATAAGATTGGGCAAACGAGGTAACAGGGAACGCAAGAATGAAACCAACTGCAAGGATTGCTGCTGTCCAGCCTGATTTCGACCGAAGACCCACAAAAAGATCATGAACCACTACTACCTCCTTCACTTCATTCCTCCTGTCTTTGTTGGCCTAACCATAGCTGTCTGGTTAAGGATTCCCGGGCCTTCTGGAACTCTCGCCCGCGCTCCTAAGTAGCTGATCCCTCGTCCCCTCTCAGAGTCACTACGGCCGCCTTGGGGGGCAGGGAGGGGGGATCTCCGCTTAACCGGACATTGATGGTTAGCCTAACTTGAGGTTGATGGGTAACCATATTTATGAAATGTGACATTATCATCAAAAATCGACAACCAATACTCGCACTTGTTTACCGTCCCCCCTTTTGGAGCGTAGGGCCTGCCGAGAAGCGAGCTGGGTGAAAAAGAGGATGAGGGAGCGATTAACCAGCTCATCGATGTTCGCGCGATGACGATAGGTCATAAGCGACCAGCGCCACAGCCTGCGGCTGCGCCACTTGCTCCGAGGGCTTTGCCCTCTCCGCCACCCTCCAAAGCCTCACCTCATCGCCGTCTCACTTGGGCAGCTCTCATGATGCGCGTTTTCGGCGTTGATGTGCTCTGTTGTCCTGTTTGTGAAGGCCGCATGCGCATTATCGCCCATATCGAAGACCCTCCTGTTATCACTCGAATCCTTCGTCATCTAGGTCTCCCGATCACGCCTCCCCCCATCCACCCCCCACGAGCCCCTCCACTCCAACTCGATTGGGTCTCCTAAGTGCCTGAGCATTTTGAGCGGTGGCCAGAGCGGCGAGAAATTTCGCTCGACGCGGGGAGGGGGGAGGTCTATTTTCGGGGCGCTGACGATGGAGAGATTTTGGAACATCAAGCACACAGGTCTGGGGGTCGCTTAAAATCCCTATCCTCGGTGGTTTTTGCGCGATCCTATTTTTGTACAGGACGGGGCCGAAGGTGGGGTGCCCATCTTCCGTGGCGAATGGGCAGCCCTACGCGAGCATCAGCTTCTCAGCTTCTTCCTCGTCGTGGTAAAGGAGCCGGGCCCAACTCTAGCTCTAAATCGAAAATAACACCTTCGATCTCTTCTACTTTATGGTAAAATCTATCAAAAAATGAGCCCCTCTCTTCTTTATTATCAGCACTGGGGTTGTTAATTTTTTCAATTATCAACTCCGCTTCAAATAAAACTTTCTGGAATCTTGCATTCACTGGGATCATGTTTTTAATCAATTCCTGCAAAGACTTCACCTTTTCCAGATAAGAAAACATCGTCCGGACAAATTCTTCTGTATTAATACCCTCTCCCAAAGTTTTTCGATTTACATTTGAATGAGCCCGAAACTTATTCCGATCTATATTGCAGTTCTTCACAAGCTCACCCACTAAATACCACAACTCTTGCTTTTGCTGTCCAGATATGTCTTCATATATATTTCTACCTCTATTTTCCTGATTTTTGCTGCTTCCTCTCAATTTAGAGAATAATTCTTTATTGCTCATCGAAAGCAGACTCTGTTTAAACTCTGGTGACAAATGAAGGTTTCCAAGTTGTTTCCTAATATAGTCGGCATCTTCTACTGATGAATTGTCCATAGGTATAGATGTCGGCGCACCTCTCATTTCTATTCCGATAGAGGACTCATTATGTCCTCTGGCATGATAGACAACATCGTTGATTTGAGCAGTGAGATCGACTGTTCCATCATCATCAATTAGATAATGACCTCCAACATGCCTGCTTTGATTAGTATTTCTGATAAGAGTATCGTTGTTGATATCAGCTCCGGTTCTATGCAATACAACCATATCTGCACCTTTCCTTCTTCCCCTAGCAGGCAATTCGCTAAGCTCTCCAGTCCTATCTCTATGTCCTAAATGTGGGAAGAATCCTCTCTCCCTTTGTCTACTTATAGCTGCATTCACCTGTTCTGACTGCAGCCTACTTGACTCTGAAATTATGCCATCGATTACGGTAGGTGTTCTGTCAGACCTGCTTTCTTTCTCTCGTCCGCTTTGCTTGTCTAAACTTCGCATCAACAAACCTTGATTGTCTGTGCCCCTCAGTGTTGAGAGGAATACCTCGGAATTGTCAAGTCTCCCTGTCTGGCTGGTACTTGTTTTGTACGTTGAGAAATCGCTGGGAAGAATGCTTCTCAGGGTTCGGG
>CAYLJJ010000212.1:0-4368 GCA_964384025.1 uncultured Nannocystaceae bacterium | reverse complement strand
AGGATGCACACTCTTGGCTTGAGGACTGGTCGCCCGAGGAAGCTGAGGAGATCGAAAAGGTTCAGCCCTTTGGCACCTTCGGCGGCTCCTATCACTATGCGCGCCGCCTGCTCCCGATGCTCCCCAAGCACAAGACCTATGTAGAGCCCTTCGCGGGGGCCGCCGCGCTGCTCCATGTCAAAGAGCCCTCTGAGGTAGAGGCGATCGCTGATCTTGAGTCGGATGTCGTCTTCCTTCACCGCTTCATCAAGGGAATGACCCCCGCCAAGCTGGAGGCCCTTCGACGCTTTGAGTGGAAGGTCAGCGAGGCCAGCTTCAGGCACGCCCGCGATATGACCCCCAACGGTGATGTAGAGCGCTTCTACAAGCTCGTCTTTGTGCGCACCCATGCTCGTGATGCTCGGCCAGACGGCACCCACGTCGCAGGGAACCACGTCGGCAGCACCACCAACCCCGAGAAGTATCTACGCGCCGCTGAGCGTCTGCGCGATGTAAAGGTGCAGCAGCAGGACTATAAGAAGACGGTCGCGGCCTATGACGCACCCGACACCTTCTTCTTCCTCGATCCCCCCTACCCCGGCGAGTGGTTCGACAAGAGCAAGGCTATCGATGTTGAGGAGTTCGCTCAGACCCTCAAGGGCATCAAGGGCAAGTTCATCGCGGTCCTCAACGACACGCCCGAGCATGTCCGCGCCTTCAAGCGGGTGGGGCGCGTCTTCCGCCTCAAGGTCCGTGAGGCTTCAGGTACGGGCGGCGCCAAGCAGGCCTATCGCCTCTTCTGCGCCAACTACACTGTCAGCAAAGCAGCCGAAGAGGCCTTCGCGCTCTCAGCTCCGCTGATCAAGGGCCTCGATCCCGATGATGAGCGCTATGTCCTCGGCGTCGTCTTGGTCCCTGAAGAGGTAGACGCTCAGGGCGACATCTACTCCGCTGATGAGGTCCGTCAGGCCGCCCATCGCTTCATGGAGGAGTTCGGCAGCCTGGGCGTGATGCATCGCGTCCGAGCCAATAAGCAGATCAAGGCTCTAGAAAGCTTCCTCGCTCCTGGTGACTTCGAGTTGGGCGACACCTCCATCAAGAAGGGCACCTGGCTCCTCGCCGTTCGAGTCCTCTCTGATGAGCTGTGGGGCCTGATCCAAGAGGGACAGCTCACCGGCTTCTCCATCGGCGGATCAGCGCGTCGGACCCCTGAGCCTCAGCGCCCTGATCAGGAGGCGGTCTGATGCCCAACTCAAAGCCCCAGAGCAAGGTGAGCCGCCTACTCGACATCATCGTCGAGGAGATCTCCCTCGTTGATCGCGCGGCCAACAAGCGCCGCTTTCTTATCGTCAAAAGGAGCGAATCGATGGCCGATTCTGATGTGAACGCTTCCCAGGAGAGCGTGACCGATAACAACGCCACAGAGGCTGAAGAGGGCCAGGAGGCTACAGCCCCTGAGTCACATCCACTCTTGGGGACCGCCGTTGTCGCTCTGGAGAGCCTCACCAGCACCGTTGAGCTTTTAAGTACGGTGGGCGCTGAAGCTGATCCTCGCTTGGCTCCGCTGGCTGAGGAGTTGAAAGTCACCGCCGAGCGGCTCTTGGAGCAAGCAGGAGTTCAAGGTGAGCCAGAGGAGGTAGAGCAGGATAAAGATGACGCCTTCGCTCAGAACATCACCGCTGCCCGTGAGGCCCTCGCTCGCCTTGGAGCCCTGACAGCCAAGACCGCCAAGTCTGACGATGAGCCTCCGGCTGTCAACGCATCCACGAGCACAGCACCCACCGTTGAAGAACCATCCACACCTTCACCTCTCGACAACATCACAGAGGCCCTCGGCGCCCTCAACGCCTCCTTCAAGACCCTCGCTCAGACCGTCAAGGAGCAGCAGCAGCGTCTCGCCCTCGTCGAGAAGAACGTCGGCTTACCCAACAGCAGCCAGAGCCCTGAGCCGGTCGCCAAATCTGAGCCTGAAGACGCCGCCTGGCCCCTTGACCTGAACCGCCCCATGGACCGCGAGAGCGTCGATAAGTCCATCTCTTTCCACGACATCTAGGAGAACCTCCATGCCCTATACAGACAACCGCTCCATCCTCGAGAAGGCCGACATCGCCCTGGCCGATCTGACCGCAGGCGGCGGGCTCCTCAAGCCTGTGCAGGCCAAGAAGTTCATGCGCCTGCTCATCAAGGAGGCCCCGCTGCTCAAGCTGGTCACCGTGGTGCCCATGGGCTCCCCCAAGCAGCAGATCGCCAAGATCAAGTTTGGCAGCCGTATCCTGCGCCCAGGTCAAGAGGCCAGCGCCCTGGCCGCGGGTGATCGTGTTAAGCCCGATCTCTCTCAGGTGGAGCTGGACGCGCAGCTCTTCAAGGCGGAGGTGCGTCTCTCGGATGAGGTGTTGGAGGACAGCATCGAGCGTGGAGAGCTGCGTCAGACCATCATGGAGATGATGGCTGAGGCGATCAGCCGAGATATGGAGGAGGTGATCATCAACGGGGACAAGCTCTCCCTTGATCCCTTCCTCGCGACCCTCGATGGCATCCTCAAGCAGGCCACCAGCCACGTCGTTGATGCAGGCAACGCGGCGCTCTCCAAAGATCTCCTGCGCGATATGCTCAAGACCCTCCCCAGCGAGCATCTCCGTGACAAGCGACAGATGCGCTTCCTCACCAGCGTTGACGCCGATCTCGACTACCGCAACACCCTCGCAGAGCGCGCCACCGCCGTCGGTGACAAGTTCCTTGAGGGCGACTCCCCTGTCCTCTACTCCGGCGTCCCGATCCGGCCCATCCCCCTCTTCCCTGAGGACCTTGGCGCCGTCAACGATCAGACCGTCGCCCTCCTCTGCAACCCCAAGAACATCCACGTCGGCATCTGGCGCAACATCCGCGTCGAATCTGCCCGAGACATCTCTGAAGGCTCCCTCAAGATCGTCGCCACCCTCCGCTTCGACGTGAAGTACGCAGAAGAGAGCGGTGTCGCCAAAGCCATCAAAGTCCAACTCTAAAGGAGCCTTGCCATGACCATGCTTGTTCGACTCAAGCCATACGCCCCTCGTCGAGGCCATGTGCTGCGGCGCTACACCTACAAGAGCATCAAGTTCCAAGCTGAGCGCGGTTGGTATCGCGTCGAGGAGGAGGTCGCTGAGTATCTGCGCGAGATCCACCAGATCCCCAGCGATGAGCACTCCCCTCATGCCTTCGAGGTCTGCACCGAGAAAGAGGCCAAGGCCCTAGAAGCAGAGCGTGAGGCTGAGGCCAACCGAGGTAAGCGCGCCGCCGACGCCGTGGACACCACGACAGAAGATCGCCCCAAGGCCAAGCGCTCCTCCGCTGGCAAGCGCAGCAAGGGCTGAGATGTACACCACCCCTGATGATCTCCGCGCTGAAGGAGTGACCGAGATCCTCGATGCTCGCCTCATCGACCTCATCCAAGAGGCGACAGCGGAGATAGATCGGCTCACAGGCTGGTTCTTTGAGCCCCGCGATAAGCGCTATCAGCTTGATGGTCGCGGGACACCAAGCCTTGAGCTGCCTGTGCCCCCGATTCACATCGATAAGATCTGGGTTGGGGGCGGTGAGCTTGATGTTGAGTCTCTGATCATCGTCGGCGCCCCCGCAGAGCCTGGTTTTGATGGGCCTCGCATCACCAAGCAATTTGGAGCCTTCCCCAAGGGACGCGGCAACGTCGTGATTGAAGGTGTCTTTGGCTACACAGAGCCTGAGGATCAACCCGGAGGCCGCACGCCCTGGGCCATTCGGCGCGCTTGCGTCCTCTTGGTCCTGCGAGGGCTTCAGCCCATCTCCGATGACAGCGCCTTCGACGCTCGCAACCGCTGGCGCATCCTCGAAGAGCGCACTCGCGATCAGAGCTACAAGCTGGACAAGAGCGGGCATCAGGTCCCCGTTCTGAGCGGAGATCCTGACGTAGACGCCCTGTTGATGCGCTATCTGCGCCCTAAGTCGATGGGGGCTGTGTGATGCGTGGGCGGCTCATCTTCTCCTTCCTCGCGGATATTCGACGCCTCGACTCTCGGGTGATGGCGCTTGAGCCTGGCTTCGATGAGGACTTCAAGGAGCCCGCGCTGCTTGATCTCGACGGGGATGGGCTTGATGACCGCCTGCGCCAAGAGCTGCCCTCCGTGATGATCCCCTGTCAGGTTGAGCCTCGTACCTTTGAGCAACTCCAGATGCGAGCCGGAGGAGACTCCCCTCGCTCAGATCTCAGCTTGCTCTTTCACTTCCAGGATCTGGAGAGGTTGAGCCTCGTCGATCCCTCTACAGGCAGCGCGCTCCTGCGCCCCAATGATCGGCTGGCGGGGCTCCATGACTCCCAAGGGCAGCTCATCCAAGCCATCCGAACACCCCCAGGGCTCTACATAGACCAGGCGCAGC
>CAYLJJ010000211.1:0-4426 GCA_964384025.1 uncultured Nannocystaceae bacterium | reverse complement strand
TGGTCATGTTTGGACGTTGGATCTCCATGTCATAAAGTTCACAACACGCTCTTAACAAAAAATCCTTCAACCGCTTTTGCCCTCTGCTCAGGACTGAGCCGACTTCTCAACTTCACCCTCACCAATCTATCCTCAGAGTGAAGCGACGCTTTAAAGCCACAGCCCGCTGGTAGTAGCCCCATGAGCAAAGCATTCATCGCTTGCTGGTTTGGGTGTGGATTTGCTTCTACAGGCCACCAGGTAACTTTAGAGACTGCCTGCATGAACTCATCGTTATGAACCCCAATCTCTGGAGTAATGAAGTTGAGGATGATCTTTCCATTCTTGAAGCTGACTCGTGAAATCTTGTGAGGGATATTGATAGCCATTGAGAGGACTACATCTCGTGCTCTCGTCATATCCATAGCCTCGCCATGAGGAGTCAGCACCTGCTTTTCAGCTTCTTTCTCCGCTTCCCCAAAAGAGAGTGAGAAACCTGTCTCCTTAAGAAAACGAATTTGAAGCTCTTGAAGCTGTTCTTCAAATTCTCCAAGGATAGTTGGGCTGAAGTTCAAAGTGACTTGTTTATTCTGTAAATGAATAGATGGAGTAGTAATCGTTCTCAAATTCTCTGGCAAAGAAGCCAAAGCATGAATTCTCAACTGTTGCTGATGAGCCGATGGCTTCGTTCGTATAGTCCATCCTATTTCTCGTTCTAATCTGTGATGGATAGATTCAAACTTTGGTAAAATAGCATCAGGAAAATAGAAGTGAAGAGTAAGTGTTCTTGTTCCTTGCTGTACCCCAACTTTATATAATCCCCATGATTTATCTACAGCAGACTTTACATGAGCGCTTGCTTGGCTTGGATTAAAAGCAGTGTCCTCATCACTCCACCCACCAATGACCTCACCCTTAAAATGCCTGATACGGTATTGTCCTTTGTTTCGTTTAAATGGGCTTTTCTTTCCTTGAAAAAGAAGCTCTGTTTTTTTGATAATTTCTTCGTCTCTTGCTCCTGCTTCATCTCCCCATTCTTCAAGTAATGCTCTAATCGTATAGCTACGCGCTCCTTTATCTCGCTCAAAAAGTGAAACGGCAAACTCACGGATATCTTTAAACTCAAGGGGCTTACGTACGAGTCTGAGAGGCGTTTGAGGTTTTTCTATCCTAGACCCTCGAAACTTCCTTCCTGCTATCTCAAAGGATTCTCCGAGGTTTGGTCGTATGACATCCCGAACACCAAACTGATGAAGAGAATCCTCCAACAGCTCACGAGCTTGTTTATCTCCATGAACTAAAAATACCTTACGAGGATGAAGTTGTTTTAGAGCAGCCACTAACTCGGTGGTATCTGCATGAGCGCTCAACCCATATGTTCCTACAGAACATTTTAGCTCAATACTTTCATCTCCAAAGCGAAGAGTTCCACCACCATCACGAGCGAGATTTTGAACTTGACGACCTGGACTTTCTTCATCCTGATAACCAGTAATTGCTATATGATGACGTTGGTCAGTAGCAAGTTTACTGGCATAGAATTGACTCGGTCCTCCTGAGAGCATCCCCGAACTTGAGATAATAATAGATGGATGAATATGTATGAGTTCATGACGACTTTCAGGAGCTTGTACTGCTGATATATTTTTATTGCTAAAAAATGGGTCGCCTGTTCGTTTGCTTAAATGCCTGAACCTTGATGTTGCATAGTTTGTATGATTCCAGTACACATTGCACATACTCCGAACCATACCATCTACAAATACGGGAACATCTGGAAGCTCTCCTTTTTCAAAGGCTCTAGCCATAAGGAGGATTATTTCTTGAGAACGACCAAGAGCAAAAGCAGGGATGAGAACATTTCCTTTGCGATCAAGGATTTGAGAAACCTGAGAGATAAGGCGTCGCTCTTCACCTAAACGGCTTGTATGGGCTCGCCCTCCATATGTGGACTCACAAATAACAGCGTCCACACTCCCAGCTTTAATTTTACTCCAGTCAAAACCTCCAACTGTAAGCTGAGGACTTTTAGAAACGTCTCCACTGACTAAAACTGAACCTTCATCTGTTTCAATAAGGACACTTGAAGCCCCGAGGATATGTCCAGCAGGATAATATGTTGCTCGAACAGCTCCACCAAGAATTTCAAAAGACTCTTCCCAATATACGCTTTGAACAAGATTAAAGACTCTATTAACTGCTTCAGCAGGATAGAGAGGAATCTCTCCTTCTTTTTCTGATTCCATCTTCATGATTTTGAGCGAGTCTTTAAGTAAAACTCGAACAAGATCTACTGTCGGCGGAGTCATATATATTGGGACTGAAGAGGTTTGGATGAGAAGGGGAAGGGCTCCACTGTGATCCATATGAGCATGAGTGAGGAATATTGCATCAGCCCCTCCAGCTTCCCCTATAAGCTGAAGCCAAGGCAATGTATCTTCCGCATTCATGCGAATACCGCAGTCTATAACAAGCCTATGTTCTTCTACTTCAATGAGAGTACAGCTCGCCCCAACTTCGTCAGCTCCGCCAAGAAAACTTATCTTCACAATATCCCTCTGTTCTTTAAAGTTTAGCTAGTCGCTCAAGAGTCTCAAGAGATGTATCTGACTGAGAAAGTCTTTCTAAGACTTCAACAGCTTCGCCACACTTTGAAAGTCTCTCAAGAGCCTCAACCCCATCATCTAAATTTTCTAAGAGCTTTATAACAGGTCGAGAAGATTTTCTGATAGTCTCAAGCATATCTGAAAGGTTATCTAATCCTTCATATACTTCATCTAGCGCATGAGCGCTTTCTGAGATATCTGCTAATAATGGTTTGCTTGGTTCCAAATGAGAATCTTCTCCTAATTCAGATAGCAGAACTTCAATCCCTTTAGAAATAGCAAGGCGAGTAATAGTCTGCCTGTTTACTTTTCCTACATATTTCCGAGATTTGAAGTCCTCAACAAGTATTTCAATCTCTCTGATCGTTTCTAAACTTAATCGTATAGTAAATGTTTTAAGTGGACTCATTTGGTTTCTTTTCCAACCTTCCAGATCTTTGATTTTACTTGTCTGCTTGTACTTCGACGATATTTACACTCATTGCAATCATATATTTCAATATATTCATTTTCACCATTGATTCCCACGCTCTCAAGCGGTAGAGCCTGATGCCCAGAATATATGCGGAGGAGAGATCATTTGAGAGTAATCGCTGTGACCAACCAAAAAGGGGGAAGCGGGAAAACTACTTCTGTGGTCAACCTCGCTTCTGCCTTGGGAGAACTCAATCACCGAGTTCTTGTTATTGATCTGGACCCCCAAGCCTCAGCTTCGATGTGGCTTGGAGTCAAAGATGAGAGCCAAGATCTCCAAGAAGTCTTCACTGACGACCGATCGCTCAGCGAAATCATCCGAAAGACTGAAGTTCAAGGTGTTGACCTGGCCCCAGCTTCTCCTTGGCTTGTGAGTGTTGAGCGCGCTCTAGCCCACGAAGCTGGAGCTGAGATGATTCTGAAGCGCACCATTGAGAAGCTCGACCAAAAGGCTTGGGATTTTGTCTTCATTGACTGTCCACCATCGCTTGGCTTGCTCTCCATCTCAGCACTCGTCGCCTCAAAGGAGGTCTTAGTTCCCATAGAAGCCTCAACAATGGCCTTGGCTGGCTTAGCTGGCCTTATGAAGACCATTGAGAAGGTGAAGGATAGGCTTCATCCAGAGTTGGGGATTATGGGGCTCCTGCTGTGTCGGATGGATCGCACTCGTTTAGCCCGAGAGATGAAGGAGTCTCTTGACCGCAACTTTGGAGAACTCCTCTTCAAGACGGTGATCCCTGAGAATGTACGTGTCCGAGAGGCTTGGGGACACAAGGAACCAGTCACCATCTACGCCAAAAACTCAAAAGGAGCTGAAGGCTACAGAACCGCAGCTCAGGAGCTACTCACACGATGAGCAAAAAAAAGAAGACCGCACTAGGCGCTGATCCTCTCGATGCCTTCCTGACCCCTCAGAGAGCCTCTCAACCAAAAAAAGAGCGTGGCTCATCATCTAACCAAGCCAAAAAACCTGAGATCACAAAGAAGGCAAGATCAAATAAGGTAAGAGCGACCTTCTACATCTCTGAAGATGTTCTTGAAGCGATCCGCAATACCGCCTTTGCACTCTCAGGCCCTCCTCATCGTTTAACAATGGCGGGATTTGCTGAGGAAGCATTGAAAAGAGAGCTTCAACGAATGGTTAATGAGCACAATGGAGGAGAGGAGTTTCCAGAGAGGAGTGGGGAGATGAGGGTGGGAAGGCGGGTTGGAAGTTAAAATACTTTCCTTATTTATTAATAAATTAGACCATTGATATTAATCATACCCCCTTCTAAAGATTTTAATAATATCTAAAAAAGAATGTGTGGAAGTAACAATACTCCGGCCAGGGTTGAGATGCAAAACAAGGCAAGCGAAGTTTAAGG
>CAYLJJ010000210.1:0-4441 GCA_964384025.1 uncultured Nannocystaceae bacterium | reverse complement strand
CCATCGCTATGCTCATGTAATTATTGATATTTGGTGGATACGTATCCAGTGGGTTATACAGGCTGCGGCGGTTCAGGCGCGTTATGAAGCCCAATCCTCGCTCTCGACAGGCTGTGTAAGCACCAATATTGCCAAACTCACCATCCATCCTGAACAGCGCATGTGACCGTGGATACTCAAGTCTCTGGCAAGTCTTCACCACCGCATCTAATGAGCACTCCAGATCCGAAATCTTTTCTCCATTGCCCTTCTCCAAAGCTTCACCTCGTCGCTGTCTTGCTTGAGCTGGCGTCAGCGGCAAAGCCGCCGGAGCTGCCATAAGCAGCGAAGCAGGTCTGGTAACACGTCAACTCGATTGGGTCTCCTGACACCAGAGCGTTTTGAGCGGTGGCTAGAGCGGCGAGAAATTTTGTTCGACGCGGGGAGGGAAGAGGTTTATCTTCGGTGTGCTGACAATGGAAAAATTTTGGAATATCAGGTGTATACATATGCTCCCTGGAGGTCGCTTGAAATTCCTATCCTCTGCTCGCGGCGTTCTGCTCCAGTTCCCCACCTCCCACTGTGTGCCTAGATGTAAAAAAATCTTTACATAAAGAAAAGGACTCTTTACTTTATCTCTCGTCATCTCAGTCGAGGTCGTTGCCATGGGTCGAGAGGAAGTAAAGATTGCCAATCGACTCCGGTTATCGAGAGCTGAGGAGGGGATCACTCAAGCAGAATTGGCCAAGGCCGTCCGAGTAACTCGAGTCACCATCAGCTGTATCGAGCGCGGCGAGTATCACCCATCCCTGACTTTGGCGCTCAAGCTGGCCCGCTTTTTCGGCAAGCCAGTTGAGGAGATCTTTTTGTTCGAGGAAGAGTCATGACAGTTCGACAGAAAGTCCACACCTTCATTCTTTGGTTCTTCGCGCTCTCCACGCCTCTCTCTTTGGCCGCGTGGGTGCTCTTCCTCAACCGCACTCCCGTGCTTCTGCTGCCGGGGTGGTTAAAGGTTTCCGTTGGTTATCTGACGTTCGCTTGGTTTATCAGTTTGGTCTATGTCCTCGGGGCCTTCTTCGTAAGGCGCTCGTTTCGGCTGGCTGTCCTTTGCAGCCTCTCTGGCCTCGCCGAACGTGATGAGCGAGATAGATTCATCATCAATCAAGCAGCGCGAAAGACATTCCTCTTCACACTCGCGGTTATCCTGATGGCGCTCTTTTTCTCGGTCATCAACTTCGAGTTAAAAACAAAAACCGTTGATTCGCCGGGATCTATCGAGATTGGTATCGGTGCAGATCTTTCTCTTGATCGTTATGTAAACATCGTTAAAACAGACAATGGTGCCACACGATACCATTTTGCGCTGCTACCAAGTTCATTTACGCCACTAATTATCGCTTTTGGAGTTATTCAAGTAGTTGTTTTTCGAAAATATTCTAAAGGTGCTAGATTAAAGGATTAGACTTTGTTTAAAAGTTAAAGCAACTAGATGTTTTTGCCAAATCAAATAGGACTTACGCACTTGGGGGGTAGTTAGCCAACTTAGATGTTTTTAACCATAAAACTAAAGTCGGCTTTTGATTGCATTTCAGCACGATTTCCTTTTTAATTAGGAGTTACGCAGTTGAACAAAAGATCGCCTCGAAATGCTGCATCGCACAAAAGCCGTTCCTTTAAATTTCAAGTAGTTAGCCGAGCATGATTCCCCAAGTGCGTAGGTCCTATTAATGTTTAATATTTTTTGGAGCGTCTGCGCATGAATAAGCCAAAAGTGAATGCTGAAGACCTGAGGTTTAATCACTTGCGCGCGAGCATATACAATTTTGCCCTGAACACAAAATTTGCCTGAATTTTGACGAGCCACCAAACGAAGGTAAGCGATAATTCGACTGTTTTCTTTCTTGAAAAAGAATGCATGAAGTCAAATCAATGCAAGAGCTTAAACCTCAGGTGAGGTGGGAGCGAAAAGAGAAATTCTTTGCCGGGTTCGGGTTTATACTGATTTGGGTGGATCGGCTCATTTTGGGATAGACTCGAGATTTAGCCTGAAAAGGACCCTCCCCTACGGGTGCCCATCCTCCCCTACGGGTGGGGAAATTCCCCACCCTGAGCCCTCTCCTGATCTCCAGCCTCGAGACGATGTTCCTCTAATTTTTTGATCGCGAACTTGAAGATGTGAGGACGCGGTTCCGTGTGGGGCTGTAGGAGTGCACGATGGAAACGTCGAGGATCGGCGAGGAAGCTGAAGTGTTTGGACGCACCTTCTTCAGGCTTGGGGCGAATCGCGACGAAGATGCGATTCGCTAGATAGGTCTCCCCGTTGGGTCCGTCGATGAAACTCAAGAGGAGCGACGTGTCTTCAAGGCGCAGGATCCAGACCCGTGTGGAGATGGGGTAGAGTTGAGGCTCGTATGCGTATCCCGCCGCATCGAGCAAGGGCATTTCTACCATCAAACGCTCGGCGGCGTCTCGTACGATGATCTCCCCCACATTATAGGCGTCAGTGTAGACCCCTGTTAGGGCCTCGATTGCATCGGGATCAAAGGAAGGATCTGGAATGAACTCGGGCTTGGGGAGTGCGACGAACGAGTGGATCGCAGCCCACATACTTTCGCTGAAGTCATCACCCGTGCCATTGCTGAGGATTGAGATGGCGAATCGAGCCTCGGGCAAGACAAGGAAGGTCGAGGTGTGTGTTTTGGTATTACCGCCGTGCGTCCAGGCGCGCACACCGGGATAGCGCACGTTTTCCACCTCAAGCGCGTCGTAGATTTCGAGGCCATAGCCATAGGCCCCTGAGAAGCCAGGGTATATCGAGACGGCGGGGGTGTGCATCTGCACGCGCAATGCGTCGGGTAGGATCGTAGGATCGCCATCGACGAGGAAGCGGGCAAGGCGGATTTGATCATTAGGGGTCGACCACACCAACCCCGCAGGACGCGCAAAGCCATTCTCCCAGGTGTCCTCCAATGACCTCAGTCTCGGACGTCCGGAATTGACGGTGACGCCTGGGGCATGGTTGATGTCCACGCTCGACTTACGGGCAAACGTGCGCCGCATCTCCAGCGGGGCAAAGACCTCAGCTTCAACGATATCTGCCCAGGGTGCATCGCTGAGCGTCTCGGTGACGAGCCCAACCATGGAGTAATTGGGATTGCTGTAATTGTGGAAAATCCCCGGAGGCGCGAGGGCGTAGCCCACCTCAGGCAGTTTTTCATAGGTATAGCGTGCCAACTCCTCATCGTCGGTCTCCGTCGTCTTACGGCCTACATCATCGACGAGTCCCCCTTGATGGGTCATCAAATCATGCATCGTTGCCTGAGCAAACTCGGGGGCCATCGGGAGCGAGAGATCTGGAAGGACCTCGCCGAGCGTTGTCTCTAACTTGATCTCCCCCGCAGCGACACGCTGAAGAAGTCCAATGGCGGTGAGCTTCTTGGTGTCGGATCCGATCATAAAGAGGGTGTTGGCGTCGATGGGATGATCTCCCTCAAGCACGCCGAAGCCACCCACCCAAACGATCTCCTCGTCAAGCCACACTGAAACCGAGGCGGCCGTGGCGTAGTTATGCTCGAGATCTCGCTCGAGCGCTTCCTGGAGTGACGTGAAACGCCCATCCACTGAGAGGTTTACGTCAACTTCAGCTTCGAGGGCTGCGTCGAGCGAGGTGAAGTTTGCGTCTGACATGACAGGTTCGAGCGTGGCGTCAGCCTCAAGGAGCTGTCTGTCCCCCACGCCCTTGATCTGCTCGACGCCGCAGCCAAACGCGAGGAGTACGGCGATGAGGAAGAAAGGCTGAGGTTGGGTGGAGTGTGGCATGAATGTCTCTCTGTTTACGTGAGGCGAGATCAGACGAATCGACCAATCCGGTCGTGGAAGCAGGATTTTTTTCAGTTGATTGCGACGGTCGATGACGGACAAAAAATGGCTGAGATGACGAAAGAGAAAGTAAAGAAATCTTTTCTTTATGTAAAGAGTTTTTTACATGAAGGTTGGCAGTGGGGGACCGGATAATGAGGGGGACACCAACCCTCTGCTCTCCAAATCCAGACCTCGCCAGGCAACACAACCGCCTTTCTCATCTCTTGAGGCCAGCTTCATCGACGGCCCAAGAGGCTGGACTTTTTTTTCATGTGCTTCAGGGGGGGGGGCTCTCAGCCCTCTCGTAATCATTGGTAGGTCTGATACTCAAAAGTGGCCCCACTTGAGGGGTATGTGATCCCGAGAAATGGCCCCACCCTGAGCACGGTTCTCCGTAGCGTCTACCAAAACGAGACGGAGGAAGGAGATGACCAAGGTGGAGCGATTCGAAGTTATCAGACGAGAGCACTTCGTGTATGGCAAGAGCAGGGTGCAACTCTCAGCATAGGCGTTAGATTAAGCAGACTTAGGACGAAACTGAAGGATATTTTCAGGCATTTGTATAGAGGCCACATAGCTCGAAGCAACTAACTTCCAACCA
>CAYLJJ010000209.1:0-4520 GCA_964384025.1 uncultured Nannocystaceae bacterium | reverse complement strand
AGGCCAAACGTCTGCACTTGGCACGCAGCTCTGGGAGGCTGAGTCCCAGGGTATCTCCGATGAAGAGGGGGAGAGGCTTGAGTCTCTCTTGAGCCCCGAAATAGGCGTTAATCTCTTCAGGGCTGAGTTGACCATCCCGCATTCGGTGCCCATCAATCCTCCCCTCAACACTCGCCATTCGATGAGGCTTGAGGAGCAGATCATTGACCCCTGGGGATCTGGATGAGGACGGGGAGGCGCTCAGGAGAGCAGAGAAGCGCTCAGAAGCAGGGGCCGCCGGAGGCTTGAGCAGGAGGCCCAGGAGCGTGCTGAGGGCTGAGGAGGGGAGGCCCAAGAGGAGCGCGGCGCAGAGGGCCGCCGGAGGCCCTCCAAGGAGATCAGCCCAGAGGAGGGCCGCGGCGCTCAGGCTGAGGGGAGGAGGTCGAGGCGATCAAGGAGGGGCCGCCGGTGGAGTTGGGGAGAGCGCGCCGGAGAAGCTGGAGAGCCGCCGCGCTCTAGCCTGGTTACTTTGGGCATGAGTGGAAACGAGTGGGAAACCCGAGCGTTTACGGTGGCCTATCTTCAAAAATGAGAGCCCAGGGGCCTCCCCCTCAGCCTCTTGAGGGCCGCCCCGTTCCCATTTGTGCCCACTTTTGCCCACTTTTGAGCCACCTCCTGCGCTCTGATGAGGCTCTCAGCCTTTAAATCCCTCAAAAGACCCCTGGCGATCTACGTCAATTTTCAGCCCATCCCCGCCGCTGGAGGAGCTTGAGGAGGGGGAGGCCCAGGGTGGGGAGCTGATCAGCTTCTGGGAGAAGGGGGCCGCCGGAGGAGAGCAGGAGATCAAGGTGAGGCTGGAGGAGCTGGAGAGGAGGCCCAGGGAGGGCCGCCGGAGGCCCAGGAGGAGGCTGGGGATGGGGAGGCGCTCAGGGTGAGGAGAGCCCAGGGGCCGCCGGAGGCTGGAGCAGGAGCAGGAGCAGGAGCGCGGCGCTCAGGGTGAGGAGATCCCAGCGCGGCCTTGAGCTGATCCGCTGAGGCTGGAGGAGGTGAGGGCCGCCGGTGAGGAGCTGGGGAGGCCCTCCAAGGAGATCAACCCCAGAGGAGCGCGGCGCAGGGGAGCAGAGGGCCGCCGGAGGCTCAGGAGGTGCTGAGGCTCAGGGGGCGCGGCGCGAGCTGGGAGAGTGCGCTGAGGAGGGGGTCGCCGTTGAGGGTGCGCCGCGCTCAAGCTGGGGATGGGGAGGGAGCTGATCTGCTTCAGGGGTAGAGGGCCGCCGCGTTCAGGATGCCCAGCGAGGCGCAAGGGGCCGCCGGAGGAGGAGAGAGAGGCCCAGGAGAGCGAGGGGAGATCCAGGAGCCCCAAGAGGGGCGCGGTGCTCAGCTCAGGAGAGCGCAGAGAGGTCCAGGCTGAGGGGGAGAGGCTGAAGGCGCTCAGGACAAGGGGAAGAAGCCGCCGGAGGCCCCAAGTGGGGAATTTCCCCACCCAGGAAACGGTAAAATTACAGTATTAGGGGTGGATAAATTATCCACTTGGGAAGAGAGGAACTGCTCTGAAGGCAATTTTGAGGGCCATCGGAGGCTTGAGGCTGAGATTGAGGAGAAGGCCCAGGAGTGTGCTGAGGCTGGAGGAGGCGCTGAGGAGTTGGGGATCTGGGTGAGGAGCTGAAGGCGCTCAGGTTGAGCAGGAGAGGCTTGAGGAGCTGAGGGGCCGCCGGAGGCCCTCCGGAGAATTAATTCACTAAGTGCCTAAACGCTAATGATAACCCTCCACATTCTTTGTCGTTTGAAAAAAACCTTGATCTTGCGATCCTTCCGATAATTTTGTGCTTCACACGTTTACTCTTAATTGATTTCATTGCTTTTTCGATAATAGGAGCATTCTTCCTTAAGGTAATATGCGCACTACTACACCCATGTTTCATTTCATCCGATAAGATCTCATCAATAGCTTTAAGGGCTAATACCATCGATTTTGTATCCATCGAAATTGAATCGGATTTCCTTCTAAATCCGTCGATCTTATCGATAGCCAGCCCGATGACTCGCTCAAAAGCATTAATAGCGTGCTTAACAGTATCATCTTCTGTTGGTATATTCTTTGGACAGCCTGTTATTGAGATATTATTCATCTTGAGCAATTCTTTCTTTTTTAGTGATCTGCTATACATTTTCTTTAGAAAGATCCAATCTACGTAAATTTTCTCAAGTTTGAGATTAGGCTTTTTTTCCTTCTTAATAATGAAGTTTTTATATGTATAAAGACATCTTTCTTTTACAAGAGCTGAGAAATCTGAAAAGTTCACGAACTCGTGCGAAGATATGTGAGCTAATTTGACACCAAAATCAAAACTAGAAATTGTTCTTCCCAGAAGGCCCGTTATAACGGTAGAGTTGATGGATTTTTGGGAGGAATTATAATATGCTTGACAATCGGCTGTATTATATACAGTAAGATATTCACCAGCCTCCTGATCTTGTGATATTTCCGCAAGTAATTGATCTTTCGCCAACTCGCTCTCTTTTTTATAAATACTAAATTCTCGGGATATTGACTCAAATTCCTTATAGATAATTTCGGAAAATATAAGGTTCATTCTCTCATTGGATAATTTATCCAAAAGAACTATTTGGATTAGACTGACAATTTCATTGATAGTTCTCTGCCGTGGGACAAAGTCAAAAACCTCAGCCCAATTCTTTCTTGTTAAAAAAGACGCATGTTTGCCTTCTATACGTCTAATATCATCTACCCATTGGTTGAATAATTCTCTATAAAACTCTCCCCCGCGTTGAGGTCTCAATATGGCATATATTAACTGAGATTTTCTTTGAAGAGTGCGGAACGCGGGGGTTTTATCAGATTTTTCGGATATTTTGGTGATACATTCTTCTTTGCTGGAATCTTCGGGGCATGATTTATCGATCCATTCGACCCATTTGTGTTTATCTGGCAAAACAAAGCCAGATATAAATTCAAGTCTATCATGTGCCGAAACAACCCCTCCACTTAAATCCAAAACATCAAAGATTTTTTTATCTATGGTTAAATTTTCAATTTGATCCAGTTGATCAATCTTTTTATTCAGATACTGCCTAGCTTCTGCAAAATCCATACAAAGATCTCCAGATTTACATTGACCATTATCTTTCTCTTTAATTTCAAGAGACGGGGATGCACCCGAAACATGTGATATGCCCGAACATCCAATGATATAGCTCGCTGTAATCATGAGAATCGCTTTCAAAGCCTTATTCCTCCTCAGCCACAGCCAAAAACCTTGTGCATTCAGTGAAACCAAATACCCACGGGTAATAGTACCTAGACACTGCGATTATTCTCATGTTTGTTTTAATAGCTCTCAGGTTAACAAGGCTCTGATAAACTGAGTTGTCATTCCAATTCGTTGGTATTAAATATAGCACCCTACTATCACAAACATATGATTCAACCATTTTCACATCTGCCTTGACTAAACCATGATGTATTATGGAGTGGTGGCTACACCCAGACAATACAGAGAATAGAATCAGGCTCTGTGCTAACTTTAAGAGAGGTTTATAATGGGCGCTAAAAATTACCATCGGATGTTGAGTAACCCCCTGTCTAGCTATCGATGTTCGGTCAAAGAAGGAAGCTTCCTCTCGAACCCTCACAGTGGTTGCGAACGAGAGGCCAAAAATCAGTCCATGTAAGTCCTAGTCAAACTAACGGCAACAATATAGATGGTTTTTTTTCATATGCCACCCGACCATTGCCCATCCAATAGGACAGGCATGCATTTTTGGGTTCAAAAAGCCATAAATGTCGGATTGGGTCTTTTTAGAATCTCGTCCTTGGTGAATGCATTCTGTATAAACATATGGTTTCCCGGCTCGATCACCAAGAGCAGCACACCAATAACTGTATTTTCCAGACGCCCAGATTCCTTGTATAAAATACCCATCAGGACATCCATGCATAGATGGACTATGTGAAACTTGGGTTGCAATTTTGCGGGTGTCTTGTTTACGGCGAATGACTCTGAGTCTACCTGTTGGCACAGCACAAATAGACTTGTGATCGCGCTCATGAATTCCAACCATAACCTCATTTTTTCTGCATCCATGACCACTGGTCACATAATGATGTGCAAAAGATGATCGTGCTAATATTAATGCTTTTTTGAGAATCGTTCTTTTCTTAGCAGAAGCTAAATGAGGTGATAGCCAAATTACCCCGATAAGAAGCATAAAAAAAGCTCTGAAAGCAAAAGGATTCATGAGGTTCTCCTGTTTGGAATGCTATCCGCTATTTTAGACAGATGATGACTCACATATTTTCAAACTATTCAACGTACCTCATAAAATTTTCGTAAGTGTTCACCTCCCCCTCCAGAGAGGGAGAGCGGGCGAGGCTCTCGCAGAATAGTGGGCGTTCAGACCCCTCTGTAGAGGGTGTGAGGTTGGCAGAGTTTGCCGCTGTGGAGGGCTTTCGACACGCTGGGATGAGCTGATCCGTTTCAGGTGCAGAACGTAGCCAAGCGAGGAGGTCGCCGCGCTCAGGA
>CAYLJJ010000208.1:0-4628 GCA_964384025.1 uncultured Nannocystaceae bacterium | reverse complement strand
ATCTCCTTCACCAAGCCCCTTTTTGACCTACCTCTCCCATGGCGGATGGGCACCCTCTCAAAAGTCTTTCTCAAAAATCCTACACCCTCTATCTTGTCTGACCATGAAGATAGGGACATGAGAGTTTCTACTAAAGAGCAGTCCTTTGAGCTTCAAGAAGGGAGCTTACAGGAGGCAGGCTGTGAACGCATCTGTGAAGATGTGGTCAGTGGAACAAAAGACGCTCGCCCTGGCCTTGAACGCCTACTTGACGCTCTCAGAGTTGGAGATGTCGTCATCATCTGGAAACTCGATCGCTTAGCCCACTCCCCAAAAATGGGAGTTCGATTTTAATTCGGAAGTCGTTTGAGGGGGGCCCGAAACGAGAGTCTTGTCACTACTCGCATGAAAAGATCTGGATCTCGTTGGTCGATTGACGGAGGCCAGGGAGTCCTCACCTTTCGTGCTCTTGCTAAAAGTAGTCGCTTTGATCATGCTTGGAGGCTTGTCGCTTCGAGCTATATAGCCTCTATACAAATGCCTGAAAATGCCATTCAGTTCCGGTCTAAGTCCGCTTAAATTAACACAATATGCCGAGAGCTACACCCATCTATACCCTGTGGGTTTCCGTCACGGCGGAGCACGACTCCCAAGTGGCGGTCATGCCGTTGCGAAATGCATCTGCTCGACAACCTGGCAGCAAATTGCGCGTCACCGCATCAAATTTTTCGAACGATAGCAGTTGATCGCAGCTGACATGTTGAAGCCATTCTGGGTTGAGGCGAAAGCAGAGTATGCGCCACATCGACGTGAGACCGTATCGATATCCATAGATTGGCGCCGCCTTGATTGCCTGCCATATGTGCCAGATGCGTCTCTTCTCCCAGCCGAACGAAGAGGCTGAAAAGTCGAACACGATGAGTAACCCACCTGGACGAACGGCATGACGTAGCGTCGGTATCGAGGAAACACCGATATGGTGCAAGACCCGATAACAGATGACGAGGTCAAATTTCGCTCTGGTACGCTCTACATACTCGACAGTTCCATACTCGAATCTGACATTGGATATTTCCTCCTCTTGTTGACGCGATCGGGCAATATCTATCAGCTCTGAAGAGCTATCGATACCTATGACAAATTTGGACCGTGAAGCTAGTTCAAAGCAGAGTGCACCTGAGCCGCAACCGAAGTCCAACACATTCTCTAAATGCGTTGGAAGAGCAGCCAGTATATGTGCGTAGCGTTCGCGTCGACAGGTATGCTCCCAGTAACTGTATTCCTGTGATCTAGCAGAAAATACGGATGCGTTCATATCATTGCTCACTCTATGTTTCTCATTCTGATAGCTGCTAATCTCATGAATGCTTTATGATTTTCAACCAATACATCCAATGTAAGCCGCTCTGAAAAACCTCGTCGAAGCGAGGCGGTCAATTGACTGTAATTGGTTTGTGTAAGAATGGGATCATTATCCAATCCAAATAGAACCTGGTGATTGTTGTCTGGACGCAGTATCGCCGCGATGCATACGCGTGATAAACGCTTCCATAGTTGTAATAGTCCAATACAATCCACTTCAAATTGATCATCGTTTGCGAATAGAAGTCGTTTTAGCGTATTGACTTCAGATACGATCAAATCGACATACTTAAGTAGAGAGATGAAATCGTCCGAGTCAATATCCATATAGATCTGGTGTGGAACCACATCGAGCACGACAAATGTCTGCTGACCATGTGCTAACCGCATCAGCGAACGCACAGCCGCAGCTCGTTCTGGGACGAGTAGTGAATAGCCAGAAACAAAGAGCATATCAACAGACGCAACCGCATCTTGGATGGCCACATTAATATCTTCCTCACAAAATGTGCGGTTTGCACCGGCGTTTGCCACCATAATGCGTCGATCTTGTGAAGAGAACGTCATCATAACCATACCTGTTTGATTTCTGGGGTCATGACTCAGTAGTAAGCGGACTCCACACCGCTCCAACCAGGATACCAGATAACGTCCAGCAAGATCTGAGGAACCAGTATCGTAAACATCTGCACCAACTTTGCCTATCAGATAAACGTTGTGAATACCGCGCTCGATAGCAGCCACTGCCATGAGCGCACCTGTCCCACCCGGTGACCATTCAATCGGTGCAGCAACATGTTTCGCTCTAGCGATCGCATCGAAATCACCACCAAATATTTGTGTTATATCAGTGATAATATCGACGTTAATATCTCCTATGATGCAAAGGGACAACGACATGTTGTTCAAAACTCCGGATTTGACCAGGTTACACGATGTTTGCTAACCATTGAGCAAGAACAGTCTCCGATATCGAAACCGGGTCCTTTCATACGCCCATTTGCTTGGAGTTCCTCCATATGCCAGATTGCATTGATGCTCACGTCTGGGAATTCTTTAGTTATTCGATCAATTCCAATATGGCTCGCAAAGGGAACAGCAATAGATATTTTGTTTGTTATCTCTGGGCCGATGTTTTTAACCATGGAAAGCAACGCTGCACGGATTGTAGCACCCGAAGCAAGGAGTTGGTCCATGATCAGATATCCAGAATTTGCAGTAACCGAGGGCAAACTCGCGTATGGTACCTTGATGCCTAGGTCTGACTCGTCCCTGACTGGTATAATCATTCCGATTGGCGTTCCAGGGAACACTGTCAACGCAGGAAGGTACATGGTGAGGCCGCCGCGAAGAAGCAGAACTGGATAGAGAATTTGGCAACCTCGAATCGGATTGTCCGCACGCTTGATAGAGTGAAGGAGCAACTCTCCGATCTTCTGTAAAATCTGCCTTGCGCGTTCTATATCCTGAGTATTGGCTAGCATCATGCGTTTCAGTTCATCTGCCTGAATAGAACCGTGTAGATGGAGTCTTTTCCCAACGGTGCCGGTTTTAGATGTCATTTGCATTGCAATCACTCACTATCTGAAGACTTAAGTTGTCGTACTATGTTTTCATTGGACGTTTTCTGTTTTTGAATTGTAGATTCATCCATGATTTGTGATTGTTTTGATGCTATCGTCGCGAAAATTGCACCTACGATGCTAGCTAAACTAAGGAGAAGCGGAACGATAGATTTTTCGAGTGGATGCTGGTTGTTGATAAGCATAAATGTAGTAGCAAACAGAATAATCAAGACCAATCCCCACGTAAACATGAGAGCAAGCCGCCTGTGTTGTCTAAATGCATTTTTTAGCCAAATTTTAACTCTTAACAAGTGTTTTAATACGAATTGACTCTCAAGATCAGTCACTCGGTGTTCCAATTCATTTGTTTCTGAAATAAGATCATTAATTATTTTTTGTTGCGATTTGTCTTTGTTTTCGATATCGCTCACCTGATTTTCTAAATTGCTCACCTGATTTTCTAATTTATGTATTAGTTCGATATGCCAATATCGCTCAATATGATCTAAGTACAGTTTCAAGCTTACTACTGCTTCAAAAATTGCCCAGGATGGGGCAATTGACTGCTGATTTGAGATTGTCCAATAACCATTTTGTTGACGCTTGAGTATGTCTTGGCTGATTTTCATCACTTTTCTATCAGAAACTCTAGTTCCTAGTCGGAGCAGTCCAATAAGCGCTCTTTCCTGCAATAAATGATTCCAACTATACTGATTGTTGATCGGATCAGACATAATATCAGATTCTGGCAAATTTGAATAGAGCCATTCATAAATTTCGCTGTCAAGTATTTGAACTTCGCAATCGAGAAGAGTTTCGACGACGTGAGATGTATATGCTAAGGATGTCTTGGCATCTTTTCCCGTACTGCTGTTACTCGTCCAATGACCGCATTCTTTTTTTTTATTAAGCCAATTACAGCCTTTATTAATCGATTCAGTCAATTTTTTCTGCAGATCGATTGTTCCAGAAATTAATGCGCGAACATGAGCTAATGTTTTAAGCGCATAGCACGTGCTGATGAGGTCATTGTCATCATCAGAATCCTTTTTGTGGCCCCAGTAACCATCGCTGTGCTGAGTTTGGATCAACCAATTGAGACCATCTACTACTACTGATGAAACATTAGGAGCAGTTGCCGCCACTAGAGCATCAAGTGCAAGAGATGTTGACCGTGTCAATCCATCTAAAGTGCTACTGCTATGGTAGTCCGTCCACCATTTCTCATTACTTGCCTTGTACTCAATGTAAGCCACACTACGATAAATGCAGTCGTCATTTCGATTATATCCGCATTTAAGCAATGCGATAATTGCACATGCTGTGCCGATAAGGCTGAATGTATCATTATCTATATTGAAATTACGCAGCCATCCTCCAAGACTAGCGTTGACCGGATCAGATTTATGATGGCGAAGCACACAACTTTCAGCCTGCTTAAGCGCGTGAATTATTCTTTTTTGAAGTTCATGGAGTTCATTGGAACCATCCATGCTTGCATGTGTATGCAGATACGATTCGATAGGCATTGAATGTCGTCTCCTTGAATATAAAACAAAAACAGTGGCTTAGATGGACTCCCAAAGTGTGTGTTGAAAATCCCCGAGCCCTTCTACTATCAACATCATAATAAACCCCAATAATCGAGATAAAAAACTATATTTTAAACCCACTGGATACGTATCCACCGAACATACTGTAATCATTAACAAAACACTTGAT
>CAYLJJ010000207.1:0-4681 GCA_964384025.1 uncultured Nannocystaceae bacterium | reverse complement strand
CGGCAGAGCAGATGACGCTTGGAATGTCCTCAGACCTGCCTTTCGAACTGAGTTCGAAGTGGATCCGGATACCACTCGGCTCAAGCCCAGGAGGCTTGCTGCCTGAGAAGATCCGGTGCTGCGGAGTGGAGGAGGGTTCTTTTCTCGCTACATCTGCCATGGCAGATGGGCACCCTCCTTAGGTTGAAAAGAAGCATGGCACGCTCTCGATCAAACTCAACCATTTTGGTTCCTTGACCAAGCCCCCTCTCGTTACTGTAATATTACAGCTCATTATGGCGCAGCTTCGGCTTTGCCAAAGTTTACCAAGCGGTTAAAGATGCAAATACCACGAGGGCTCCTGTGGGCTACAGCGCTTTTCTGGGCAGTGACCATCGCCTGCGATGATGATGGCGGTGGAGATGATGCGCTCGCAGTTGAAGATCTGCTCCCTGTCGAAGCTGATGCAAGCCAAACAGATCTAGGCGTTGATGTGGGTATTGGTGGCGAAGACAGCGTCGTTGCTGATCTGAGCATCAGCGCAGAGAGCGGCCCAGAGACTGATGGGGATATCCCCCTCGATCTGAGTTTGCCTGATGTTGAGATTGAGCCTGACATGAGCGACGATGATCTCTCCTTTGAAGATGTGGTTCCACCTACAGATCGGGATGAGGATGGTATTCCTGATCAGATTGACAACTGTATCGGCACTCCCAACCCCAACCAACTCGACAGCGATAACGACGGACTTGGCGACGCCTGTGATCCAATCAGCGCAGCAGATGATCGAGATGGAGATGGTGTACCCAACCTCGTAGACAACTGCCCTGAGATAGCTAACCCTGAGCAAACAGACACCAACCTTGATGGTATCGGTGATCTGTGCCAGCCTCAGATAGATACAGACGCTGACGGTGTGCCCGATGCCATCGACAACTGCCGACTGTCACCCAACCCAGAACAGGAGGATTTCGATCAGGATGGCCTTGGTGACGCCTGTGACAGTGATCCTCAGGGTGCTGATCCAGACGGAGATGGTTGGAACAGCGATGTTGATAACTGTCCCAACGTAGCCAACCCCGGTCAGCTTGACTCCGATGGTGATGGTCACGGTGACGCCTGCGATGATTCATCCATCGAGGAGGATATCGACGGTGATGGTGTTGCCAACCGCGAAGACAACTGCCCCAATATGGCCAACCCCGAGCAAGGTGACGCAGACAACAACAGCGTCGGTGATGTATGTCAGGCCAGCCCCAGCGATCGAGATGGAGATAGCCTTCCCAACCTGACGGACAACTGCCCCGACCTGCCCACGTTTAATATCAGCGATGGTGATGGTGATGGAGTGGGTGATGCCTGTGACAACTGCCGAGAGGAAGCCAACCCAGAACAGCTCGACAGTGACAGCAACGGGGTGGGTGATGCTTGTGAAGAGGTTGATGAGGATCTGGATGATGATGGTATCGCCAACCATGAAGACAACTGCCCCGAAATAGGGAACCCCGCGCAGATAGATGAGGATCAAAATCTCATCGGCGACGCCTGCCAGGATTGGTTCTCTGACTTCGACGGCGACGGGATCCCCGACCACCTCGACACCTGCATCTGGGCCAACCCTTCAGGAGGAGAGCCACCTGAAGATCCTGTTATCGCCTGTGAAGCTCTCGGTCGGCGGGATAGCGATGGTGATGGTATCAGCGACGCAAACGACAACTGCCCTCATCTATCAAACGCAGAGCAACAGGGCGAGCATGCTGCGTGCGGAGTTGATTACGACAACGACCAGGTGCCCAACGATATAGACAACTGCCTCCGTGTCCCCAACGAGAGTCAAGAAGAGGTTGAACCAGGCCTCGGCGCGGCCTGCGCCGTCCCTGTTGGACCTCACTGAAGGAGATCAAAAAGTATGCGCATAGTCCTCTTCATGCTCAGCTTGCTCACCCCAAGTCTGCTGCTCGCGCTCCCCAACGAGATCACCCAAGAGGGTTTTCTCATGGACGCCGATGGACGACCTTTAGAGGGTGCCCACGACATCCGTGTTCGTCTCTACGCTGTCGCTCAGGCGGGTGAGGTGCTCTTTGATGAGACTCACCTCGGCGTACAGCTCACCAGCGGCTACTACAGTATCGCCATCGGCTCCCTCAGTGAGATCGATCCCAGCCACTTCGAGCGCCCAGCGCTCTATCTGGGCTTTAGCATCGACAACGAACCAGAGTTCTCCCCGCGCACAGCGTTCAATAAGATGCCCGCTGCTTTTATAGCTGACGTGGCGACCAACGCCACCGGCGACATCACCCCAAACTCTGTGAGCGTCGGTGGAGGGGTCGTGATCAACGCGGGAGGCCAATGGGTGGGTGATCCCAGCGGCTTGGTTGGCCCTGTCGGCCCCATCGGCCCTCAAGGTGAGCGCGGTATCGCTGGTCCAGCGGGTCCTGCCGGGGGGGATGCAGATCCTGTAGATGTAGTCCCTCTCGTTGTACAAGAGCTGCAAGCTGATCCCAGCGCTCTACCGTTTATCCGCAGCGACGCGGACGACAGCAGCGCTGGGACGCTCACGATGAACGGCAACCTGCTTTTTAATGAAAATCCTCTGCGTGACAGCCTCATCATGAACAACAACAACGCTACCGGCTTCAACGCTTTGAGCTTTAATGATCCAGGCGCGAACGAGGGTCTCAGCTGGGCGGGAAGCCAAGCCAAGATCTTTGTATCTCCCCTCAACGATGCCAACTCTGATGGTTTCCTCCGGTTCATCAACGATGATGGCATCAGCCTAGAAAGCGCGGTTAGAATCGCAGGTGATCTGCTCATCACGGGCGGTATCACCGGTGTGCAGAGCATCATCGCGACTCTGGCGGAGATCACCACCGCAGAGATCATCAACGCAAACATCAGCAACCTGAACGGACCCAATGGCCAAGTTGAAGTCCTCGGTAATCTACAGCTACACAGCGACATCAAGCTCAGCGACGCTACGGAGTTCATCGGCACCCTCCGCGCCGGCATCATCCAAGCGGCAGGCGCGCTCAGCACAGGCGGCGCCTTGAGCGCGGTCGGCAACATCAGCGCTGGTGGAAATATAGAAGCGGGAGCCAACAGCCTCATCCGTGCGGGTGATGGAGGCTTCTATGTCAAAGATACGCGCGTCTTCGACGGCAACGGTAACTTGTTAACGCGCCCGCTATACCAGTGTCCTGATGGGCAGATCATGGCAGGCACTCTTGACTCGGGCCTGCCCCGCTGCGTCTCCCTCTCCTGCGCAAATGGTCAAGTCTTCACAGGTCTTGATAACAACTTAAACCCAGTTTGCATCTCTAATGGACTCACGGCTCTCCCCGCGAATCAGTGTCCTGCAGGCCAAGCCATCGTTAGCATCGATGGCGTGGGGGGGAGCAGCTGTGGAGCAGTCGGCGTCAGCGCCCAGCGTTGCCACAATGGTGAAGTCATGGTAGGTATCACCGCCGATGGTCAGATTATATGCGCGTTGAGCACGATTGAACCAAGCTGTAAAGCGATCCTCGACGCTGCTCCAGGTAGCCAGAACGGAGACTATCAAATCGATCCCAACGGCGGTGATACAGATGACAGCATCACCGTATTTTGTGACATGGATGGCGGTGGCTGGACGCAGATCAATCACGACCGTGAGGCGCGAACCCACCGCATCAATTGTGAGCCACAGGGCTGCCATGATATTCCAGTGACCTACCCATATCCGATGGATCAGATCACAGCTTTGATAGACAACGGCAGCTGTAAGCAATATCTGCTCTGGGAGTGCTATGGCTCTGGGCTTTGGACTGGTGGCAATAACTATGGCTTCTTCTATGGGCGTGGCAATCAGGAGAGCTACTGGCCTGGCGGTACCGCTGATTGTGATCTCAACGATAATGTTTGGCGTCAAAGCGGCGGTGATGTCACCATCGGGAGCGATCTACCTGTAACGCGGATGCGCTTTGGCGACACCACCGATCCTGAGAATGGCTTCCATACCCTCGGCAAGCTTCTCTGTCGATAACTCTCAGTATCGTAACAGATCATCAAGGGTCTGAAGGGGTCGTTGATGTAGCTGATCAGGCATACCAGACAGCGGATCTGCGCGTCTGAGCCACACCAGCAAGCTGGCTCTGGCTGTCGAGATCTTCCAAGCAGGGCTCACCTGAGGGGAGCAAAGGAAAGCAACTGTTCATCTTCGCTCAGAAGCGGGAGGGAAACTTCTCTCCGCAGCCTCCACACCTAGGGTCTTTCAAACAGCAGCCGCAATGCTTCACCACTCAGGCTCAGAATCCAAAATCCAAAAGGATGTTTAAATAAGCTCTAGACCCAACCCAAAGCCCTCCTTAAACTCCCCCCTATGTTGCGCCTCAAACTTCCCTCTATCTCACGCCTCTTGCTCCTTCTCCTCTCCGCTTGTGGAACAGAGGCTGAGTTGGGCACCCAGTCCCAGAACATCATCAATGGTATCGCCAGCGAACCTGGGGGAGGATAGGGATTTTAAGCGACCCCCAGAAAGTATCCCTGTGTGCTTGATGTTCCAAAATCTCTCCATCGTCAGCGCCCCGAAAATAGACCTCCCCCCTCCCCGCGTCGAGCGAAATTTCTCGCCGCTCTGGCCACCGCTCAAAATGCTCAGGCACTTAGGAGACCTGGACTTGCTACGTTTGAGTGGACACCCCAGACCGGGTGAAGATGCCCGAGC
>CAYLJJ010000206.1:0-4691 GCA_964384025.1 uncultured Nannocystaceae bacterium | reverse complement strand
AAGTCTCAACCCGACCCGGTGCTGGTGGGTTGCAGGTTCTTCTCCAGGAGTTGGGGCTCTGGGCCAGGGCGACGAGCGTCTCAATCCGAACCCGTGAGGGTCGGTAGCAGGTTCTCTCCCTTTGTGGAAGGTGACGTCGGGACGCTCTACGCCATGTGTCTCAATCCGAACCCGTGAGGGTCGGTAGCAGGTTCCAACACTTGCACAAGAGCGTCCATGCGGTGAATAACGTCATCGCAGCAAGTCTCAATCCGAACCCGTGAGGGTCGGTAGCAGGTTCAGTTCCCCACGGATCTTCGCTCCGTCCCATATGAGCGCGATATAGAGCGTGTCTCAATCCGAACCCGTGAGGGTCGGTAGCAGGTTCTTCGCTACGTCCACCCAGACAAGCTCGAGCGACGCGGTCCCACAGTCTCAATCCGAACCCGTGAGGGTCGGTAGCAGGTTCGACTGCACTGCATGCGAACAGGGCTTCCAGCCAGACAATACTGGGTCTCAATCCGAACCCGTGAGGGTCGGTAGCAGGTTCCCCTCGAAATTACAGGCAAAATCAGCTAGTGGGAATTCCGCTGTGGTTAAAAGTTCAACAATAAGGAGTATATATGAAAGCAGGGAAAAGTTGGAATATCTCCTCCATATATCGTACTTTTCACCTGAACAGACAAGCAGTCGTTTTGTTCCAACACACTGAATATAAAATCAAATATCTTGAAAACCAAAGTTGGAATATCTCTACTCGGAGGGCTCCAAGCGGGAGATATTCCAACTTTCGAGATCTGAGCCTCAAAATTATCCTTTGATTCTAGCAGTTTACGGGAACTAACATAGCTAAAAGTTAGAACATCAATTTGGAATATCGATTTAGGTCGAGATATTCCAACTTTCGACTCAATTGTCAATGACCCCTAAAAACGACAGTTC
The DNA here is from genome assembly GCA_964384025.1 of uncultured Nannocystaceae bacterium. Taxonomy (GTDB): domain Bacteria; phylum Myxococcota_A; class Bradymonadia; order UBA7976; family UBA1532; genus CAYLJJ01. The sequence continues at coordinate 3,770 of CAYLJJ010000206.1, read as the reverse complement.
CCTATAATAATCAACCAGTTAACCGAATATCGTTCAAATGGCCGATCTTGGAATATCGATTTTTCACCAACGCTGTACAAACCCCCTGAAGCGCCCCCCCTTGAGCAAGCAGCGCTTTAGCTCCTCCAATTGCTTGGAGAGGATCTCCTCAAAGGTGCCTGTGTGGCTCCGATAAACGGTTTCAGTTCTCATCCGCTCAAGCACCGTTGTGGAGAATGACTTCCTGGTCTTAAAAGCCAACAAATCACCATCCATATCTGTAGTCCGACCTCTATTCATATATGCCAACACCAGACGGTCCACATAGGGCGCTCTAAAGGCCTCGATGATGTCAAAGCTTAGAGTCGGTCTCTTACGCATAGGTTTATGGAGGAAAGACAGCTGAGGGTGGAATCCCTCTCTGATAATACAGGACTGGATTTTGGAGTAGAGGATCCCATATCCGTAGTTCAAGAGGCTGTTGCTGATGTCCTTGGCGCCCTGATGCCGACGTCCAGGGAAGTCAAAGTTGTGGTTGAGGAGGTTGAAGGCGCGCCAGTAGTGGATGGCGGCGTTCCCCTCCTTGCCCATCAAACGCTCCCTGTAGTTTTCAACCTCCAGGGGCAGCTCCTTCAGGCTCGCGATCACCAGATCGATCTTCTCAATCAAGCTGAGCAGCTCATCCTTGAACTCTTCATCATCGATCTTGAGAGCGTACTTGATCAGGTTTCTTTGATTCTTGAGCTTGGCTGTGACGATCTCCCGAGCGATGCGGTTGCCCTTGGGGGTCCCAGCGACCTTCAACTGGGCGAGGTGGAGATCGAGGTGCCCGCTCTCTGGAAACCAGAGATGGGCATAGGGCGCCCCCTTGGGATGCAGGAAGGCGATCTGGATCTCATGCCGGGCGCAGAGCTGGAGCGCGCCGCCGGTGACGCTGACGCTCTTGTGCTTGACCAGGATGCTCCTCAGGCGACCCGCGGGCCGCTCCTTGATCTTCTTCCCGTTGCGTCGGATGACAAGGCGCTCGCTGATGGCATGGATCTCTGAGCCCTTCTCCCAGATGACCCACTCCGCTCGGCGCATATGGATGCGCCGATAGCGGCGCTTGCTCCTCTTGGCCAGCCTAGCTTGCTTAACCTCCTTCTCCTGCTGCTCCTTCTGCTCTCTGATCCGCTCCTGCTCAGCTTGAAGCTTCTGGCGCAGCTTCTTCAGGGCTGCCCCCGCCTCAGAGAGAGGCCAGATGACTCGGGGCACCCAGCCCTCGGGCTGCCAGTCCAGCTTTCGACGGCTGATCTCCTGGGCCAAGAAGCCCAAGATCTCATCCTCGATCTTCTGGAGCTGGGCGCGGTCGCCTGTCCGCTTGTAGTAGTGGCTCCAACCTGTGACCTTCCTGCGGATCAACTCCAAGAACCAGCCCAGGCCAGAGCGGAGCGTCCTCTGCTTGATGGTCTCAAGGTGGAGGGAGACCCGCCTGAGCTTCTTGGGGTCGATCCGATAGCTGTCCCGCTGGACGATGAGGCCCAGGAACATAATCCCCGCCTTGGTGGGCTGAGGCCCAGGGGAGCTGGGGTTGAGCTTCAACTTGAGGATGTTCTCAAGGAAGCTGCTGGCGAACCCCAGGGCGTCTTGAGCGTATTTTCGTCCACGGCTCAGGATGATCCAGTCGTCGGCGTAGCGGACATGATCATACCCTCTCTTTCTCAGGGCGAGGTCGAAGGGGTGCAGGTAGATGTTGGAGAGGAGCGGCGACATGATGGCCCCTGTCGGGATCCCCATGATCTTGTCCCTCCAGCGACCATCTTGCTGGATGACGCCCCCCTTCAAGAAGAGGCGAATCAACTGGAGCACGTCAGGATCATCGACCTTCTCTCCGACCCTCCGCACCAGCTCCTCATGGTCGATGCTGTCGAAGAAGTTGTCGATGTCCCGCGCGGCGTAGAAGTTGGAGCGCTTCTGGTTGAGGATGTGTCGGACCCGGCGAATCGCCTTAAACGTGCTCTTCCCCGATCGGTAGGCGTAGGAGCAGTCCAGAAACTCAGGCTCAAAGAAGGGTTCGATGACTTGTCGGAGGGCCTGCTGAATCAGCTTGTCTCGGATGGTGGGGAGGGCCAGGGCCCGGTAGCTGTCGCGGTCGTCGTGCTTGGGGATGAGGACTTCGCGGTTGGGCGCGGGGATGAACTCATGGGCGTTGAGGGCGCCCTGGAGGCCCTTGAGCTGCTCGGGGAGGTCCCGCTCAAACTCCTCCAGGGTCTCCTCGTCGATGCCCGGCGCTACTCGCGGCTTCTTGCGGATATATCGCCAAGCCTCAATGAGGTTCTGCTCTGAGCACAGCTCTTGGTAGCTCCCAGCCATCAGAACTCTTGGACCTCCGATTCAGCGGGGCCACCCAGCACTCGGACCTGTCCTGAGCAGCGCGCACAGAGCGGGTAGATCCGAATGTGATCGGTGCTCAGGTCCATGAGCCTCTCTAGATCGTCCATCAGCCGCTCAACCGCCTCCTCTCTCATCCAAAGCTCGAAGACGCTGTAGTTCACGCGCAGGCCCTGGTTGGATAGGAGGCGAAAGATGCGCCCCCTCCGGCTGTTGTCGGAGATGTCATAGGCTAACACCCACTCCCGCTTATGTTGACTCATAATGAGGCCGTGAGGCGCTGAGCTTGACTTCCAGATCTCGGAGGTGCTCTTCATCAAAGAGGTGGATATCCAGATCCTTCGCCCTGCGCTCAAGGCGGCGGCTGGCGTGGTCCACGATGACCAAGCCCACCTGGCTGAACTTCCCCAAGCCGCTGCGGATGGCGACCAAGCGGTTCAGGGCCTCCATCTGCGCTGCTGGGCGCATCTGGCCTGACTTGCACTCCAGAATGTAGAGGCGGTCTCCCTTGGTGAAGGCGATGTCCAGTTCGTTGCGGTTGGCCCCCGGCGCCTCGTCCCAGGCCATCATCACGCCCATCTGGAGGTCGTCGATGAGGCCTTTATCCAGGAGCCTCTTCAGGCGCCCGTAGACGTAATGCTCAAGCCACTCCCCCGTGAAGAAGCGCGATCCTCTGGAGTGCAGCTCTAAGATGATCTGCCGCTTAGTCTGGCGCCAGGCGCTGATGTAGTTGAGCTTCTGAGCCTCCTCAAACATATGGGTTAGGAGGAGGCTTCGAGGGAAGCGCATACGCCTCTGGTTTTGAGCATAGGCGCGGCGAATACGCAGGAGCGTGGGGGCGAGCTGCTCGTGGCGGCTGCCCAGGTAGTAGGCTAAGCCGCTGTTGATGGAGTCTTGGGGTGCTTCGCTGCTGAGAATCTCCCGACCGTTGAGGGCCAGGACCTTGGCGACCTTGAGGTGGACGTTGAGGGGCTCTTTCTTCTGGGGGGGTTCGATGATGCAGTTGCTGTCATCATCCAAGAAGAACATCCGTGCGCCGACCATATGGGCGGCCATAGCCGCGCCCACTGCCATGGCTCGGCTGCCCCCGCTGAGGTCAACCAGGTCTTGGTCTGTGAGCTGCCGTAGGGCGTCCAAGGTGAGCTGGGGCCAGCGCTCATCTACGATCTGGACCTGTACCTCCTTGCCCTCGCGCTGGAGGGCCTCTCTGAGCTCCTCTGCGTGACCCTGGCTCTGTCTGGAGCGCAGGATCAGGATACGCCGAGCCCTGAGGTGCCAAGCCACCAGGGCGTTGGGGAGCGGGGGATCGTCGATGAGAGTGATCAGCTATACACGCTGCGCATCACGGCCACTTCGCCGGCCTTCGCGTGGTATACCCCCTGCGTCTTCTCTCCTCGATTCCTGTACCGCTTCCCATCAAC
>CAYLJJ010000205.1:0-4872 GCA_964384025.1 uncultured Nannocystaceae bacterium | reverse complement strand
GGAACATCAAGCACATACACATGCTTTCTGGGGGGGCTTGAAATTCCTATCCTCAGGATGCTCTGAGCGAGGCGCTTGCCCAACTCCACACCCCACTGATCAAAGGAGTTGAGATTCCAGACTATCCCCTGCACGAAGATCTTATGCTCATACAGAGCGATCAGGGCACCTAAGGTCTTGGGATCCAGCTGCTGAAAGAGGATAGAGTTGCTGGGGCGGTTGCCTAAAAAAACCTTATGAGGCAGGAGAGCCTCAATCTCCTCCTTACTGCGGCCCTCAGCCCTCAACTCCGCCTCAGCCTCCTCAGCGTTACGACCTTTCATCAGGGCTTCGGGCTGGGCGAAGAAGTTAGAGAGCAGGATCTCATGGTGATCGGTCAGAGGATTATGGCTGCGAGCGGGGGCCAGGAAGTCACAGGGGATCAGCTTTGTGCCCTGATGGATCAGCTGGTAGAAGGCATGCTGTCCATTGGTCCCAGGCTCCCCAAAGAGGATCGAGCCGGTTTGATAACCCAGGGCTACACCTTGGCGATCGACCCCCTTACCGTTGCTCTCCATATCTGCCTGTTGGAGATAGGCGCTAAAGCGCCGCAGAGATTGGTCATAGGGTAAGATAGCCTGAGATTCAGCGCCAAAGAAGTTGTTATACCAGATCCCCAGCAGGGCCAGGATCACAGGAGCATTGGCCTCTAAAGGGGCTTCTTGGAAGTGACGATCCATTCCATAGGCGCCCTCTAGGAGCGCCTCATATTGCTCCATACCTATAGAGAGGGCGATAGCTAAGCCAATGGCTGACCAGAGAGAGTAGCGCCCGCCCACCCAGTCCCAGAACTCAAACATATTCTCAGGATCGATCCCAAAGGCTCGGACGGCGGACTCATTGCTGGAGATGGCGACGAAATGTCGAGAGATCGCCTCCTCTCCTGCTCGCTCCACAAACCAAGCGCGAGCGCTCTTGGCGTTTCTCAGAGTCTCCTGGGTACTGAAGGTCTTAGAGGCGATGACAAAGAGGCAACGTTGAGGATCGATCTCTCTTAGGGTCTCGGCGAGATGAGTGCCATCGACGTTGGAGACAAAATGTAAACGAGGGCCATCAACTCCATAGGGTTTGAGGGCTTCGCAGACCATCGCAGGGCCTAGATCTGAGCCTCCAATGCCGATGTTGATCACATCTTTAATATGCTCTCCAGTCCAGCCCTTCCAAACTCCAGAGCGAACTCTTTTAACAAAGCGCCCCATACGAGCACGGACAGCACGTACCGCAGGCAGCACATCTTCACCATCCACCAGGATCGGAGGAGCCTCAGCGCTTGCTCTTAGAGCGGTATGGAGGACGGCGCGATCCTCTGTGTGGTTGATCGCCTCCCCTGAGAACATCCGCGCTCTCCAGCTCTCCAGATCTTGGGCGCGAGCCAGCTCCAAGAGGAGAGTTAAGGTCTCTCGAGTGATGCGGTTCTTGGAGTAGTCCAAGAGTAGCCCCTCAACCCGCAAAGAGAGATCTCTAAAGCGCTCAGGATCCTCTTCAAAAAGATCCCGCATCTGAAGATCTTTGATCTCGGTGTAGTGGGCTTGAAGGGCTCTCCAAGCTGGGGTCTGGTTAAGCTGCATCTTCTCTCTCCTTTCAAGGGTTCACTGTGCTAAAATTCTCTCGCCTCACCCAGCTCAAAGCGCAAAGTCAGCTATGGAGCCTCGACGCCAATCTGCCCGGATGAGTTGCCAACGCTCCTCCTCTCTCCTCAAATTTAGGGTCATGACGAGAATCTCCGCTTTAACTTGGGAGAGGGCTTCAACCCCTGGGAGCCCTGTACCGGCCACCGCGACGCTCAACTCCACCTGAGCCTCTCCAGCCTCAAAGCGCAACTCCTTAAGTTGAGTCAAGATATGAAGGGAGCGTTGCTTGAGGAAGTGAAGCTGTAGGAGAGAGAGTAGCTCTTGGCGTTTACGTCCTCGTTGATCTTGGAACTGAGCGCTGATCTGCTCCTTGAACTCCCCAAGATCTTTCTCCTCTATCGCCTCTTCAATCGCCTGGAGACACCGCCTCACCTGGGTGGCTCGATCGGGAGGACTGCTACAGGAGAGGCCGAAAGAGAGCAGGGAGAGTAGGCTGATGATCTTCATCTCAACTCCAGAATCTAAGCAGTGAACCTAGAAGAGTCTTCAAAAACAACTGGGGTTCACGATCTGGCCACGATTGAAGGGCTATTGTGTGGTCCAGGGTTTGCTAATTGTACCCAACATCATCTCAGGAGAAATCATGTCGCTCCAAAACCCACTGACTCCATGCTGTTGTCTGCTCCTGTTACTCATCGCTCCCCAAGGCTGTGAGCCTCCTGAAGAGCCCTATTACCCTCCTCCTCCACCGATCGAGCAACCGCACTATGAGGCAGGGATCTACGCGAGCTTTCTGTTGAGGAATGAGACAGAGCAGCCGGTCGTATTGCGCACGCGCGCCCTTAACCCTGAAGTTCAGATGTTCTGCCCTGTCTTTGACGCCAACCCCAACCTCTTTAGCGATGCTCTCTTTTTAAAGACTGAGACCTTTATCATCGCTCCAGGCACCTTCCATCCCATCAACTCCAGGCGTGAAGATTGTGAAGCCCTCCTCCTGGAGAGCGCTGAGATCCCCCCAACCCTCCTCTACTGGAACAATCGAGAATATCCCCAGATGGAGCTTCGAGCTGAGCAGCTCGTCGAGGGAGATCGGCTCATCTCTATCACGGGGGAGAGCCCCTATTTCTCCACCCATCCTCTCCTTCTGCCTTCACCCCAGCCTCCTGAAGCGGAGCCCGGCTGTGAGCCTATGCCTCTGGCACAGCGCCTGGATTGGAGCAAATTTTGGACAGGGAGTTATCTTTTGAGGGGGATCACTCAAGGGGCCGATGGCTGCTGGGCTCTAGAGCTGGATGAGGAGCGCCTCTTCCTCTGTAGTCCCCAGATGCCCGCGTTCGAGCTTGAGGCAGAGTTATGGGTGGATGTTGGGAGCAGTCAGCTCTCTTTAGAACAGGGAGAGATGTCATTGTATCTGAACCGAAGCGTCCCTATGAGGGGAGGCATGAGGCTGGCGTGTCCCTACAGCCTCGATCACTGTGGTGCTCCGGTCAGCCCCCTCCTAGAGGTCCCCAACGAGGAGCTGGGGGGCTCTCTCCACTACGCTGAGGATCGCGCAGCCTATATCCCCAACTGTCACGGTAAGCGCCACTATACCCACGGCAGCGTCGCTGAAACCTTCCTGCTCCAAGGAGCTGCACGATGAAGCGCCTGATGATCCTCTCCCTCTCCCTCAGCCTCCTGGCTTGTTCCGCAGATGACTCCGGCTCGATGGGTGCTGAGACTCAGGCAGAGCCTGGCGTTGGAGGCAGTGGTGCCCCTCCTGAGAGCAGTGGCGTTGGTCAGATAGGCGCTCAGGACTTTGGCCGTTTTCGTCAACTCCTGGAAGCGGGACAGATCCCAGGGCCGGATACCCTGGATGCTCCAGGCTTCTTTGCCGAACATAAGCTGGACTATCCCGCCGCAGATTGCGGAGAGAACATCTGTCTTCATGGGCTCTTGGGGATCTCCTACGACTTCTTCCGAGGCGAGCCCCTCCACTTGGTTCAGATCGGGATGAACTCTCCTCTAAAGCCCGCTGAGATGGAGCGCCCCCCTCTGGATCTGGTGCTGGCCATCGATACCAGTGGCTCGATGCAGGGAGAGGCGATCTCAGCGGTCAAGGAGGGGCTGCGGCGGATGCTGCCTGAGCTGGGCTCTGAGGATCGCCTCTCCATCGTCGGCTACTCCAATCAAGCCAAGCTTCTCCTGGAAAATGTAGGCAGTGATCAAGAGGGCCTGCTTATCGCCGCCATTGAAATGCTCAATGCCAATGGCGCCACCAACATCTACGATGGCCTCTTTAGCGCCTTTAGCCTTGCCAGCGAGTTGAAGAGTGAGGATCGTGAGACCCGCGTTCTGCTCCTCTCAGATGGCGTTGCTACTGCAGGTTTCCTGGAGCCTCAGCGCATCCAGAGCCTCGCGCGGGCCTATATAGCTGAGGGGATCGGCCTCACCACCATCGGCGTAGGGAAAGAGTTTGATCTGGAGTTGATGCGTGGGCTGAGCGAGCTGGGAGCGGGGAATTTCTACTTCCTAGAGTCTCCCAGTGCGGTCAAGGAGGTCTTCATTGAAGAGCTTCAAACCTTCCTGCTCCCCATCGCCCTTCAGGCTCGCTTGGAGCTGCGTGTTGGGGGAGGCTATCAGGTACGTGGGGCCCATGGGGTACACAACTGGACAGGAGGCATCCGCAGCGGATACGCCGAGATGCCTGCCCTCTTCCTGGCAGGACGACAACGCTCCGATGAGCCCCCAAGAGAGGGCAGCGGGCGTCGCGGTGGAGGTGGCGGCATCTTGGTCGAGATTCAAGGTCTAGAAGAAAGCAGCTCCGAAGCGATGGCGCAGCTCAGCTTGAGCTGGATCGATCCTGAGAGCGGCGAGGCACAGAGCCAGGAACTGCAGGTTGAAAACAGCTATAACCCCACCGAGGTCCCTGATGGAGGTCACTTCAGCAGCGAAACCGTAGCCAAGGGCTTTATGATGTTCAATCTCTACTTGGCCTTCCGCTCCGCCTCACAGCTGGCCACCGCTGGAGATACAGGAGCTGCGGTGGCTCTACTGGAGAATGTAAAGCAGCTCAGCGAGGTTTGGCTGATCGATCGACCCGATAGCGATCTAGAGGATGACCTGCACTATGTGGAACTCTTCTTAGAGAACCTCTACAAACACCCGATCCAGACCCCTGAAATTCTCCCCAGACGCCCTCAGGGTTTCTAGATCTTTTTCTAAATGCTGAGTCCGCCGGATTTGGTGGTTGATTCATTCTAAGGGGTTACGTCCACTCATG
>CAYLJJ010000204.1:0-4880 GCA_964384025.1 uncultured Nannocystaceae bacterium | reverse complement strand
CCGGGGAAGACTGCGCGAAGTCGGTGCAGCATATCCGGATCATCGATGAAGATGGCGTCCTGTACAAAAATAGGATCGCGGGGAAAGTCGAGTAGTTTTGAGGGCTTCGAGTAGCGCTGATACCGAGATTTTCGGCCGGAACTCGGAGCCTGGGGAGCGCGCCTTGAAGGACCTGAGCACAGCTACCCAACTCAGCCCTGAGGCTTCAACTCCGCTGTGTGGTGATATGCCCGAACCTGGGAGTTCTCAGGCAGCCTCACGGTGATAGAACTTCAGCACCCCTCCCAGGCGCTCCCGGCACTGCACTGGACCTTCGAGGTGCACGGGAGCGGTGGGGTCTATGAGCCGATTGCCCAGGCCCTGATGGGGCCGCTCCTCGTGGTTCTTGACGGTTGATGTTCATCAAGGCACCCTGGATACGGCTGTAGCCCGTCCTGTACAAAAATAGGACCGCAGGGAAAGTCGAGTAGAGTAGTTTTGAGGGCTTCGAGTAGCGTTGAGAGCCGGATTTTCGGCCGGAGCTTAGAGCCTGGGGAGCGCGCCTTAAAGAAGCTGATCACATCTGTCCGACGGGTGCGTCTCCGCAATAGCGGATACAGGCGATGAAGATGGAAGGGGAAGATGAGGAGGGCCCTGCTCTGGTAGGACGAAGGTTTCAAGGCCAATAGCCCAGAGAGAGAGCCCGATGCAAGAATCCCACGAGTGCGAGTTGCTGGCCAGCGCAGCCTTGGAAAAACTGCTTGAGATGGCACGAGAGCTGGATGGGCAGAGGGCAGAAGAAGCGGCAGAGAGCCTGGGGGAGTTTGGAGTCAGGCTTCGTGAACTGAGCATGGGATTGGAGCGTGAGTTCTGGAGGATGAAGCTCCAGTTGATGGACGAGGATGCGGAAGGGATTGTCATAAATGGTGTACGATTCCGTAGGGTTAGGGGGAAGTTTAAGAAGGAGTATGAGACCCCAGCGGGAGGTGTGAGCGTCCAGCGGAGCGTGTACCGGCCGCGAGGGGGACATGGGGGAAAGATGGCAGTTCCCCTGGAGATGAGGACAGGGATGGTGGGAGGGCGTTGGGTTCCAAGGGCAGCACAAATAGCGAGCAGCTTTGTGGGGGCGAAGTCGGTGAGAGAGGCGAGGGGGTTGCTGAAGCTGACGGGGACGATGGGGCCTTCGGTGGCAAGCCTGGACCGTGTGACGAAGCTGGTGGGGGAGAAGTTGGAGGGGGAGGTCTATTTTTGGGGTATTGACGATAGCGAGATTTTGAGGTGCGATCCATTTCGGACCTTGGAGGAGGTTGAGATGAGTTGACACCCTCTCGGTAGCTTGAAGTTCTCTTCTCGACTTTCTGGCTAAAGAACAGCCCCCTCTCGTTAGTTCTGGCGGCGCACGAGTGTAAACTGATCTCCACCCCTTCGAATCTCTTGAGCAGATCGCATCTAGATTTTGGAACATCAAGCACACACGCATACTTTCTGGGAGTCGCTTGAAATTCCTACCCTCACCGTGACATCAAGCTCATCGAGCAGCCGCAGTTCAAGCGTCGCTGGTAGCCCCCGGATCTCGACGCCGAGGCCCGCATCGTCGCCCGCGACTAGCTCCTCGACCGCCTCGACCGCCTCGACCTCATTCACCGACGACGGCCCCCTCGCCAACCCCGAGCCCTGGCGGCTGGAGGAGATCGCCAACGCCTGGAGCGAGGACCCCCGTGTGGCCGGCACCCCCGACATCGACCTGTCCCTCCTCGCCGAGCAGTTCCTGCGTGACCACGCTCTCCCCGACAACATCTACCACATCTACACCACGGAGGGCCTGCGCAAATGGTAGGAGGTCTGAGCGCTCCAGAACCGTGAGGACACCGGCGAGAAGGTCAAGATCCCCCTGCCGCCCAAGTTCGCCAGGGACGACTTTCAGCGGACCGAGTACTCCAAGATGCGCGGCAAGCTGAACGTGCCACGGGAGCGGTTCATCCTCTACGCGGACCTCTTCCCCAATCGCTACGGCTGGGACGGCTGGCGCGACCGCGATCGGGCGTTGGCCCAGACCGGTGCCTTCGCCGTGGTGGAGGACGATCCTACCGATCTGCTCCCCACCCCCACCAGCGCCGATTCCCGCCGCTGCAGGGCAACCATCGGGCTGTGGGAGAGCCTGCCCGACGTCAAGCGCTGGGGCGACGCCGACGAGCATAGCGAGCTTCTGAGCCTCGCCCAGGACGTCTGCCAGCAGCAGTCCTGCCCATGCGATGTGGTCAGGGCCTGGCAGTAGTGGAGCTGCAGTAAGCTGAAGCTCGCCTCTGTCGAGATGGAAGAGCGTGGCGCCACCGTGGACGAGCGCACCGAGTTCATCCGCATCATCAGCCGCCTGCCTCAGCAGGCCAAGCAGGGCATGTTCGATTTCCTCAGGGGTTGAGTTGCGACTATCAGGACTCTGGAGAGTGCCTCGACCGGCCCAGCACCTCGCCTCGATGTGGTACTCGACGACCTCGTCGCGTCTGGCCATCTGTCCGTCAAGGGCAAGACCACCCGGCGGAAGTTCACCCTGACCCGAGACGACAAGAAATGATTGGAGAGACAATGACCGAGAAGACCTGGAGGAAGTTCGAGTTCGGCCCAGAGTTGCGGCTGCGTGAGGTCGGTACGGCGTCAGGGGAACTCGTGAAGGGCAAGGCGAAGGAGTGGTTGCTCGAGGTGATCTTCGGCCTCAACCTCGACGTGCTCATGCCCGAGATCCACCCACGCATGGTCTCCATGAGCACGACCAACGACGACTGGGGCGCGACGGATCTGGTCGCAGTGGACCGAATGCGGGGCATCCACCTGTTCGAGATGAAGTACGACACCTCATCTTCAGATGCCCTGATTCAGGTCGTCGGATATGGCATTCGTACGCTCGCGAGTTCCCAGGGCGTGCCCGACGGGGCCGAGAATGTGCTGGGGAAGGTGCATCGTTGCCTTCGAGACGAGCTCGGTTGGACCGTCGAGGGGCACACCCTGGTCGACGCCCATGCAGAGCGCCTGGACGCTGCGTTTGCCGGGAGAGAACGTTCTTGTCCCGCTCCGTGTATCCATTTTCACGTCGTGGCCCCCAATATCCACGATCGCTCGGAGTTGGCTCGTCTGGCTCGGAATCTCTACCACTGGGCGCACACGCCCATCTGGCTCTGGGATGCTCGCCTGGAGGTCCACCCTACCGGGGGCGGCGTCCTCCATCTGCGCGAAGTCAGCTCGTCAGCACACCAGATGGGCAAGAAGAAGCTCCTGCCATACCCCTGGACCGTCTACGGGCTGGTGTGTCGCGCGGCCGGACACTTCCCGGCTCTGATTGAATGGACCTGGCGGCTCTTCACCTCGAAGGGGGTCCCTGCGCTCAGGACCAAGCTGCGCAGGAACCTGCTGGTCGACTTGAAGGTGGAGTCGGGCCACGCAGCCATCTACCTGTGGCGCGAGAATGCTTGTCTCGAGGACGAAGGTCATCAGCTGGGAGAGCTGCTCTGTCAGCTCGGCTCCCCGACTCAGTCCGACAGACAACGCATCGAGCAGGGCGCAGACAAGCCACTGGACTGGTCGGGCGAGGTTGACGGTCAGACGTTCAAGGTCTGTCGTTCTGGCAGCAAGCTGACCCAAGGGAGTGTCATCATGCCGGTGGATTCGATGGAGAAGACCGGTGAGCTGATTGCCCGTCTGTTCTCGGTGATCGTCGGCCATCTGGAGCAGCACCCAGAGGCGTTCACGCAAGTCGTTGACAAGGAGGCTTGAGATGGACTTCTGCAGGGAGCCGTTCGAGAAGCGCTGGAACGAGATCAAACGCCGCGCTGCCGAGGATCAGGCGGATGAGGTGCTGATCCCGAGCCGCTCGGGTCGCGGCGGCAACTTCGTCATTGGCATCGAGGACGACGCCATCGAGATCCGCTCCCGGCGGCCTACGGGCAAGGGTACTCGCACGCTCAAGCGCAGGCAGTTCGAGCGCATCTGGCTCTGGCTCAAGGGCGAGGTGGACAAGGCGCCAAGGGCGCATCAGGCCCCCCACGACATGATCGCCCGCTACTTCGACGACACCTTCTACGACTCGATGGATGATGGTCAGTTTCTATTTTGGTGGCTGGGCTGGGAAGGCGACGAGGAGGTCATCTGGGACTGGACCGACGATGACGACGGCGACGACGACCTCGTCGACGCAACGAGCCCTGGGTCACCGGAGCACGAGCGTGAAGTCCGTGGGTGCAAGTCGATGGTGGGCGGCGTCCACGAGGCCATCCATCGGGCGCTCGTCCGTGAGATGGAGGCTATCGGGGAGGCTGAAGACGATGGCTGTGAGGTCGAGCGCATCAGGCCTGTCGCCCGGCTGATTCCGGATCTGCTCCTTCGCTTCGAAGCGAAGCTCCTCTTCCTCTTCGAGATCAAGTCGACTGGTAAGTTCGCTGATGTGTACGAGGCCATCGGGCAGCTCCAACTCTACCGGAGCCTCTACTGCCAGGGCGAGCCGACGGTTCAGGTCCTCGTGATCCCGAGCGTGCCGCAGGAGGAGATAATCCGAGAAGCTCTCGAGTCTCTCGGAATCAGCCTGCTTCTAGCGTCACAGGATGAAGACGGCGCGTGGACGATCCCCGGCTTTGATGATTGGCCAGATAGGTGCCACCCTGAGATTTCAACTCATGCATGGCTGTCGAATTGTCTGCGGAGGCAAATTATTTTGTCGTAGTTAAATATTTAGTTCTTTTCGACTTCAGTATGGTTTGTATGTGGATATATGATTAAAATCGATAATCTGCTAAAACAAACTGTCAAAGATTTTTTCTCTGAAACCTTTGGAAATTTACACACAAAAAACATGATGCGGAGTACTTGTTTTGTACGTTGAGAAATCGCTGGGAAGAATGCTTCTCAGGGTTCGG
>CAYLJJ010000203.1:0-4968 GCA_964384025.1 uncultured Nannocystaceae bacterium | reverse complement strand
CGGCTCGGGCATCTTCACCCGGTCTGGGGTGTCCACTCAAACGTAGCAAGTCCAACCTCAGCCCTCGCCCGACGCACATCGACGTGGGCCCCATGCACCAACGCTTCCCGCAATTCCCACTTCGGCCCCTTCCCCCCTTCGTCTCTCCACTCCCCCTCAATGAGCCTGAACCCCGCTCCCCGCAGTTGCCGCTCCCGGGCGTTGAGCAGCTCCTCCACCTCCCCCCGAACTCGCGCCATGTCCTCAGCACGGACAGGCGTGTGAGGAGGAGCACCACCCCTCCTCACCACCCTCCGCCACCCCTTCTTCACTCGCCTGCCTCTACCACCTCTCGAACTCATAAACCTTTCCCTAAAACCTGATTTGCAGATCACATCCAATCCTAAGCAATTCCAGCAACTTGACCATGGAAAATCACCTAAAAACCAACGTAAACAGATCACTACCCCAGAGCCCCCTCACAGCCCCGTTGGGGCCCCTCTTCGAGGCTCTACGCCTTCCCTCGTCTGCTCTCTGAATCTGCCCCTCTTCGCGGTCCTGGGGCCCCTGTTCCGCTTCGAGGAGCAATAAAGCGCAACAAGCTCAAGCCCAGGGCCCGGCAGGGCTTTGCTCCCCTGAACCCGCGAAAAATTGCGGCCCATCAACCGTCCGTTGATTTGGTGCGACGAAGCCCCTTTGTCCAACCGAGCAACCGGACAGCACCCCAGTGCTTCATCTCAAGCCTTGGCTGCGCACGCATCAAAGCAGTTGACGTTTCGTCAAATTGTGTTTGACCATAAGTTTTGGAAGGAAGGTAGGAATGGCGCCTGCAAATACGTTCAGCCCTAAACACGAAAGGGCAGCCGAATATAGTGATATGGTGCCACAATCAAGCAACGTAGGAGTTGAAAGTGGATTTCATCGATTCAATTAAGTCCATTGCTGCACGAATCGAAAGACAGGCAGATGCGGTTAAAACGGAGGAAGCAACAAAAACCTCTTTCGTGATGCCATTCATACATGCCCTGGGATACGATATTTTTGACCCATCTGAGGTGGTTCCAGAGTTTACCGCGGACATTGGAGTCAAGAAAGGTGAGAAGGTCGATTATGCTATAATGAGAGATGGCAGGCCAATAATATTGATTGAGTGTAAATATTCCGGCATCAATTTGAACAAATCTCACACATCACAGCTGTCGAGATACTTCCATGTTACCGATGCGCATTTTGCGATACTGACCAATGGTATTGAATACAAATTCTATAGTGATTTGGACCAGGATAATAAAATGGATCAAAATCCGTTCCTGGAGTTCAGTATGCTGGACTTTCAAGAGTCAGAGATACCAAAACTGAAGCAATTTACAAAATCATCATTTGATCCAAATACGATGTTAGAAATTGCGAAGGAATTGAAGTATGCATCGAGTATAAGAAGCGTATTTATAAAGGAGCTTTCTGATCCGTCTGATGACTTTATTCTGTTTTTTGCCAAGCAGATACACTCTGGCCGAGTGACAGCTAATATAAAAAATCAGTTCTCTATCCTAATCAAAAAAACTTTAAGAGAGTATATAAACGAGCAAATCACCAGAAGGCTCTCGAGTGCGCTCGATAGTGGAGATGAAGGCATTCAACCAGAAGAACCTACGATTGATGAGGAAGATGCTCCCCCAAAGGAGCCCGAGAATGATATAGAAAAGAAAAAAATGAAGGGCGAAATCATCACAACCGAAGAAGAGGTTGGAGCCTTTGAGATAGTAAAAGCTATACTTGGTGATGTTATAGATGTGTCTAGAGTCGCGATAAGGGATGGTGTTCGCTATTGTGGAGTTCTATTAGATGACAACAACAGGAAGCCACTTGCACGATTCCATTTCAATACAAGCAACTGGTATCTTGGTGTCTTTGATGAAAAAAAGAAGGAGCAGAAAATACTAATCAAGGATATTGAAGATATTTACAACTATAAAGATAGAATCCTGATTAAAATCACGCACTATGATGGATAATGGCGCCTGACCTTTAATTTTCACCCTATTCGGCGTCGTTTGCTCATATCTCAGGACCACCACATCACCAAGCTAGAACTTCATCTGGCTTCTCCTCTGTGCTGATTCTTCACCCCCCACCCGTCGCCTGAGCGCCGCTCTCCTTCGGGGGTGGCCAGGGCTCGTGCCTTTGGTGTTACGCCCCTAGAATCGCCTCTCAGGCTCCTTCCTGGTCGTTTTTGCCCAGGGCCTCCGCGGCCTTCAGCGCCGCGGCCCCGTCTCGGGTCAGCTCCCAGGGCCTCTGCACATCCTCGGTGGTGGCGATGAGACCCCGCTTCGCCAGGCTCCCCAGCCTCCGCCTCTCAGGCCTCCACCCTTGCACGCCCCCCCTGCGAAGCGTAGACCCAGTAAAGGAGGATAGGGATTTTAAGCGACCCCCAGAAAGTATCCCTGTGTGCTTGATGTTCCAAAATCTCTCCAATCGTCAGCGCCCCGAAAATAGACCTCCTCAAGGATCGGATCGTGTCGTCGGTCCCAGCGGATCTGAACCGTTCTGGCAAAGCCGAGATCGTCTTCTTCCACTCCTTGCAACCAGCCGACACCCACATCTTGGTCGGGACGGCCTCCCCAGAAGCGGGTTCGACGGGCCCAATCGTTGAACCTCGCCTGCGCACGATGTCCCTCCACAGTGTCGCGAACCACCAGCCACCGCGTGAACGTAGAAGTTTTGAGGGCGACTCCTGGCGCATCGACCCGGAAACGCCCCTCCGTGTCGTGAACAAGTGGGACGAGGTGGCCTTTCATCGCCATGATTTCTCGCGCCTCGCACCGTGCGGAACGAACCGCCAAGCAGCCAAGCACGCTCTCGTAGCGGGCAAGAAATGCCAGACGAGATAGCCGCGGGTGTTGAAGTCCCGCAGAGGTGATCAATTGGTGCTTCGGGGGCCAGACGACGAACTGATCACCTGCGGCGCTTCGGATACCGCGGAGAACGGCTCGATAGGCGTAGAGACGAGCGGCACCTTCGCGGAGTACCTGTCTCAGATCCACATCGTCTCCGTTCCATGCCATCAGCACATCGTCCGGGCGGACACCGTGCCCAAGTGGGTAGTGGAACCGGTCGTTCCGGTGGTACCCGGAGCTGGAGCTCAGTGCCTCAAGGGTCTCTGGAAGCGTGTAGGCCACGTCTACAGGGAGTGCTAGGACACGGCCCGCCGCCGACACGAGCGGAATCACAGGGTGCGGAAGGACGTCTTGGGGGTGGTCTTCCGCCTGAAGTAGGTCCGGCGTCTGCATGTGGAATAGCAGTGCCATCGCCGCCTCGGCAAGGTCGGGTATGTACAGCGCACTCATCAGGACGCGAATGAGACGATCGCGTTCCTGCTCGCTGTAGCAGTAGAGTTGCAAGGACAGTTTGTCTTTCCAGGCTGGTCGTTGAGCGTTCCAGAGGTCGATGCGAAGCAAAACCTGGTGGAGCCGGCGAACGAACCGGCTCACCACGGATGCGCTGTCATCTCTGGTCTTCGCGAGCACCAGGAAGGGTCGCGGTGCTCCCTTCTCCCCGAAAATCTCGGAACGGAGGTCTGCTCGCGCCTGGACAAGCATCCCAAGGAGCCATGTACGGTCTTCCGCGGGTTCTGCCTGGGCGGTCAGGAAGATCGCGACGTTCTCGCCGACTGGCAGTGCTGGGTGAATGCAGCCAAATCTCTTGGGCTCACCCGTGGCGTGGGATCTGAGGCGCGCTTCGAGTCGGGGACGCTCGCCTGCGAGCGACGCGCAGCTCTCAAGCCGGGTATCCGCGTTCGATGTCTTCAGGAACTCGTCTAGGTCTGGAAGCGTCCGAACCCCGATCGTCTTGGAGAGGAAGCGCTTCCCATGGACCGAGAGACCGACCAAGCGCGAGACGTTGTTCATCACCACCATCTTTGCGTGGCAGTGATCAAAGTACTCGCACCATTCACACCGGAAGCGAAGATGCCAACCGACTTCGTCGACCGGAGTTGAGACGATGCCGGGGAGCCGCTCCAGAAGGTCTTCCAGATGTGGCCGAACCGCAGTCAGGTCCAACACCTCGGGGCAAAGGGCCCCCCCCGAGCCATGCCGCGCCGGAATCGACATCGACCAAGCCCTCGATCTCGTGGACTTCGAGAATATGCTGGAGTTGCAGGGCGTAAAAGAGGATCTGAACACGGTACGGCAGTCGCACCGACGCCCCACGCTTGATGTCGATCACGCGGAAGAGCCGCCGTCCGTTAGTGTCAGCTCGTACCTCCACCAAATCGGGCCGGTTGTCTCGGATTTCCACGAACTCGGGAGCGAGGCCCAACTTACCGTACAGTGAAGCCGGAGCCCGAAGCGTCAGCTGATACAGGTACCTACCGGGCGGCGCCTGTCTGAGCTGTTCAACACTCGCTTCAACGGTCCATGTCCGATCTGAGAGCGCTCCACCCCCAGGCGCGATGTGGACCTGACCCGCGAGGTGGGTTGAGATGACTTCTGCCTCCCAAGTCTGACCGCTGGCGAGCACCGCTTCCATCACGGGGCCTGAGTCATGCTGCCGATCCGGAACGCCGTGCTCCCTCGGACGGCGCGTCGAACGGAAACGAAGGAACCTATCGCAGTCGCGGAAGAAATAGCGAGCCAGCGTCGATGGGCTAACGCCGTACGGAGCTCGCATCAGTCTTCCCAATCTTCGTTGAGGGCCCAGCCCTCCTCTAGGTCACCAGCATCAAGTGGCTTGAGCGCTTCTAGCGGAATCTCGTCGAGGCCAGTTGCCGTCACGGCAGCGGGCTGCTCGGCATCTCGGGCCCACGCGTTCGCGTAGAAGCCATAGCGAAGGTTAGAGCGACTGCGTGTCCACGGAATCGGGAAGACTCTCGGGCGGTCCGTTTCTGTGGAATCGACAACGTACAGCCAGTACTCGACATTCTCATCATCAAACTGCAATACTCCGGTCATCCTCAGGTCGCTATGACCCCGTGGTTTATGAGGGTGG
>CAYLJJ010000202.1:0-4980 GCA_964384025.1 uncultured Nannocystaceae bacterium | reverse complement strand
GCTGCTCCTCATAGGACGAGTGCTACGGCTCGACCTGCACCGCCGCCCGCTCAGCCTCCACATCCACCACCGCCCCCACCGCCACCACCACCGCCTGCGCTTCCCCTCGTACCTGAGGCACCATCCACTCCTCTCCAAGCACCATTACGCAGCAGTCCGCCCTCACCTCGAGCACCATCCACTCCTCTCTCTCCAGAATCTCCGTTGGAGCCATTGGAGCCTGCACCGCTACGAGAGCAGTTGGAGACACCAGGGATATAGAGTCCTCCAGCGCTGGAGCCCCCATCACCACCACCTCCCCCTGGACCTGTCCCTGCAGTCCCGTTGGCACCACGCTCATCATTATAACCACCGCGACCTCCGCCACCTCCAGGATTACGACAGAAGCTGGCCCCTCCCCTTCCTCCTCCACCATTACCACTACAGCCATCACAGCCATCTTCGCCGCGAACCCCTTGCTGACCATCATTGCCCCCTCCACCATCAGCACCATCTTGCCCTCTATTGCCCGCCCCTGAGCTGGCTTGTAGATATTCTAGATGGAGAATGTCTGGAGGGATATCGGTCAGATAGATGGCGACGCTGGACTCCCCCACCCCCTCAACAGCTCCAACTTGAAGGCGAAGCCCCTGTACCCTGGTCTCATGACGTAGGCTTTCCCCTGTGAGCGCCACAGGGCGACCCTGAATGCGGGTCTCATGGCCCTCTATGCTGCGGCGCCAGGAGGCGTTGCGATCATAGCCACCATAGAGGGAGATCCCCGAACTGAGCAGCACACTCTCCTCATAGATCCCCTGAGAGATGATCACCTGCTCAAAGCCCTGCTCTAGAGCCAGATCGATGGCCGCGTTGATCTGCCTTACAGGATCTCGATCTGTACCTGTGCCAAAGAGGCTGCCATCTGGAGCGACAAAGATTGCAGCCTGGCGATCGCCATCAATGCCATCACAGTTGCTGTCTCTGCCCTCTGGATCGGGGAGATCGCCATCTGCCTCAAAATCGCAAGCATACTCGCAGCCGTTCTCTTCTCGGCCATCGATATCCCAGAAGCCGGGCTCACAGCCGCTAAAGACACAACGACCTCGATCACAGATCATCACCCCATTGCCCGCCTCACAGGGCTGATTGCAGCCTCCGCAGTGAAGCAGATCGTTGGAGAAGTCGAAGCCATCATCAAACTCACCGTCACAGTCGTTGTCTAGATCGTCGCAAATCTCCTCTCCTTCGTGAGTGGGTTGACAAGCATACTCACAGCCATTGCTGGCGCGACCGTCGATATCATGGAAGCCCCCTACACACTCTCGGATAAAACACTCCCCTCCACTACAACGAGGGATGGCGTTCTCCAGCTCACAGCTGTGCCGACAACGGCCACAATGCTCTATGTCACGAGTCAGGTTGAACTCTTCATCGATCTCCCCATCACAGTCATCATCACGCTGGTTGCAAAGCTCTTCAGGATCATCAGCCGGAGTACAGGCATACTCACAGCCGTTATCCTGTCGCTCATCGATATCCCAGAAGCCCTCTACACAGCCTGTGAGCTGGCATTGAGCGTCGATACAGCTCGCCTCTCCGTTGGGAAAGAGGCAGCGATGGTTGCATTCACCACAGTGTTCTGCGTTTTGGGAAAGGTTAAAGCCTTCATCCACTAAACTGTTGCAATCATTGTCGATGAGGTCACAGACCTCCTCTCCTCCATGGCTGATAACGCAGGCATATTCACAGCCATCTTCTAAATTGTGGTTGCTGTCAACATAGCCAAGGTCACACTCCTGAAAATGGCAAACTCCACCGCTACACTCAGCTTGGGCATGAGGAAAGCCGCAACTGCGATCGCATCCTCCGCAATGGTTCATGTCGGTGAGCAGGTCATAATCCTCATCCACAAATCCATCACAGTCATTATCCAGGGCATCACAGATCTCATCACCAGAGGGCTCACAGGGATATTCACAGCCATCTAGGGGGTTGCTGTTGGCGTCGTGCCAGCCCTCTTCACAGCGAGCGATGGCGCACTCTCCAGCCTGACATCCGGGCTCCGCGTGGGGAGGGCTACAGGCGCGGTTGCAGGCACCACAATGCTCAGGGTGGGTCTCCAACTCAAAGCCCTCATCCACCAAGCCGTTGCAGTTGTTGTCGATGAGATCACAGGCTTCTTGACCCTCCTGAGTGATGCTGCACTGATATTCACAGCCGTTTCCGTCGATGGCGTCTAAATTATGCCAGCCCGCTTCACACTCTCCCAGAGCGCAGACCCCCTCTAAGCAGAGAGCTTGAGAGTGAGGAAAGCCACAAGCGTTGCTACAGAAGCCGCAGTGCTCCACATCTTCGGAGAAGTTGAAATCTTCATCAGCGGAGCCATCACAGTCGTTGTCCACCCCGTCACAGCTCTGCTCTAGATCGGGCTCATAGCCCTCCGGGTAGGCACAGCGCCACTCTCCCTCCATACAGCTCAGCGTGCTGCCCTGGCAGATCCCCATCTGGATACAGAAGAGGCCATCTGGAGGAGGGGGTAGAGCCTCCTCCTCATCACTGAGGGAGTTGCAGTTATTGTCCAAACCATCGCAGCGCTCCTCAGCGCCCTCATGAACCCGCTCATCTTCATCATTGCAATCAAAGCCGAGGCAGTCAGCACCCTCTCCATAACCATCTCCATCCTCATCCTGACAGGGCGCACAGCTCCCGCTCACAGGCAGGCATTGGTAGAGGCTGGACCCCTCTCCTGGAATCTCACTGCACTCGTAGCCATCTGGACAGGAGCCATTTTCGGCGCAATCTGCCGCACAGTAGCTTCCGAGACCGATGTTGAGACAGAGATCTTCTTGATCGTTACAGTCCAGATCGGAGTCACAGATTTTACAGAGATCTGGCTTGTCAGGGACACAGATGAAAGTAACATCAGCGCCGCTGTTGCGGACAAAGTTGCACTCATAGCCCTCAGGACATTCACCACAGGTCATCGTGCAGATCCGCCCCCCCTCCAGGCCCTCTACACAGAAGCCAGAGAGGCAATCTCTTCCACTCTCGCAGGGCGCTCCAAAGGCCCCCGCGTCTGGAAGAGAGGCTGCATCTAGGATGGGGGGAGGTTTAAAGGCGTCGGGAAGAGGGCTCAGATCCACCAGCTCTTGATCTACTTCGCCGCTGGGGCTGAGCTCCTCATCACAGGCAAAGAGTAAGAGGAGTCCAAGAGGAAGTATTCGTTTCATCAGCTTTCCTGTTTTTTAGGGTCGAGGATAGCGGTGAGGAAGGAGGTGATGCAATCTCAGGAAATTCAGGGAGGTTCAGGAAAAATATAAGTATTCGAGGCTGAACATCCTCAAAAGGGAGAAAAGCGGAAGAGTAGAAGACATCCAGCTCCCAGGAAGCCGCAGAGGGCCCCAAAGAGAATACGCTGGCGATCTGAGAGCGGCAAAAGCGCGATGAGGAGCGCCAGGAGCCCTGCTCCTCCGACTCCAAAATAGAAGAATCGTCTAAGACCCTTAAGACTGGGTGCAGCTTCCCAGGCCCAAGCACGGGCCGCAGGAAAGAGAAAGAGCGCCAGAAGTGCCAAACCGATGACCACCGCCAAAGCCCGAGAGAGGGGACTTTGAACGATGGCCTTGATCTCTGCTGATTGCTGCTCGGGTGGCTGAGCTTGAGGAAGCTTCTCTGCTCTGCGCGTGATCCGCTCCTCTGCTTGGCTCCGCTCTGGGGCTCTTCTCAGCTGACCTGTCTGAGGGATCGGCTGGGGCTTTGGGGTCTCTATCGTCTTCTGAACCGCTTCTACTGAGGGTTTTGTCTCAACAAGGAGCTGTGGAGCGGTTTCGGCGGAGTGAAGACTTCTCTGAAGTTCAGGTCGAGTAGGCTCTTCAGCTTGAAAAACCTCCATGGCGTCGGTGGGGCGCAGAGAGAAGGGTTGATCTGAGATCGACACCTCAGGAGCAGGCATCGTCGGCGCGTGGGGGAGCGCTTCCGACTCCTCTTGGCTCTTCTGCCAAGCAGCGTTTAAGACCGCCTGCTCTTCTGGGTTTAGAGTCATCGCTTCAGTGGGAGCCAGTGGATCATATGTCTCATCTGCTCCCTCAGGCAGTCCTAGAGGGACTGCCTCCTGCCGAGAATCAAGCTCCCCTGTACGAAAGAGGGGCATACCCACCACGGTGCTCTTGATCGAAGTCTGAGACCGAGGCTGGGCGCTGGGAAGAGTGAGAGGAGAAGGGGAGGAGCTGGTCGGTCGCCGGGGCAGACCCATCAGCAGGCTGGGGGCTTGCTCGCTTCCCTCTGAGCTTGGATCAGGCAGCCTAGGTATCTTTAGGGTCTGTTTTCTCTTGATCCCCAAAGAATGGCCGCAACGGATACAGTGTTGAGAGCCCCCAGGGGACTCACCGCCGCACTCCGAGCAGGTGGTTTGCATCCCGTCTCCTCACGAACCTCTAGTTTGAACTGTCTCGGCCATCTTCAAATCTTGAAGCAATCTCCTCAAATTGAACAGTGACAATCGGAGATCTCCGAAAGGAGAGAGAACTCAAGGAGGAGAGCACGCAGGGTTGATCGTGTTATACAGCTTAGACAATTCCAGATGGAGATGGAGTATGAGCGAGAAGGCGCGTCTCAAGCAGGCGATCCACAACTTTCGCCAGCTGCTCGCTCGAGAGCCTGGACATCTCGGTCATCTAGAGCAGCTTGCTCGCCTCTCTTTGAAGCTGGGCCGTAAAAAGGATGCTGCCCGTTTTCTGCTTGAGCACGCCCAGGTTTTGGAAGCGCGACAGCCCAGCGCGGCGCTCCAAGATTGTCAATCTGCCCTGCATCTGTTCCCCCGCCTCCGGGCTGCTCGTCAGCTGGCAGAGCGGTTGGAGCAGAGGCTTAAAGAGGAGCTACAAAGAGCCCACAGTGGGCTCCTTCCTAGAATAGTCAGCGGTCCTCTCCCCAGAGTGGTCAGCGGTCCTCTCCCAAATGTAGCCAGCGGTCCTCTCCCCAGAGTAGTCAGCGGTCCTCTCCCCA
>CAYLJJ010000201.1:0-4998 GCA_964384025.1 uncultured Nannocystaceae bacterium | reverse complement strand
CGATGGTCATGTTTGGACGTTGGATCTCCATGTCATAAAGTTCACAACACGCTCTGATCCCCAGGGTATCTATGGAGAGATCAGCGCAGCAGCGCTCCTGAGTCGCTGTCGAGAGGATCTCCTTACAGGGCGGCTTCTCTTTCGTCATAACGCGATCCAGAAGGAGTTTGGGCTCTGGCAGGGTTGGATCATCAGCGCCCGAAGCAATGTACGCTCTGAGACCCTGAGCAACCTCTTGCTGATCCAGGGTGAACTCAAATCCTACCAACATCGCAGGGTTTTAGAGGAGATGAGCCGTCGAAACCAGCGCCAAGGTCGCCTCTTGGTGGAGATGGGGGTTCTCTCGGAGTCTCAGCTTAAGAGAGCCTTGGAGCATCAGATCATCCACCGGATGCGAGGAATCTTCGCTTGGTCAGATGGGGAGTATGGTATTCAGATGGGGTCGGAGGAGAGCGAGCCTCCTGAGCTTCAGTTAGATCCTCGACGTATTCTCTTTGAGAGCGTTCCGTTGATCCCCGTCGCTCAGCTGGTCGAGCGCTTTGATCGTCGCATTAATCAGTACTGCTATCCAGGCGCTGAGGGACAACCTGAATTTTTAGAGCCAGGGCACCCCGCGCAGCGTGTTCTCAAGCTTTGCCAGGGGCGCAGCCTCAGCCAGATCCTCTCTCGAAGCCCTTACACTCTCAGCGAAACTCTACGTTGGATCTATGCCCTGGAGCACTGCAAGAGGATCGAGGTCAAGCGCGCTCCACGAAAACAGGCGATACGCCCTCCCAAAGCGTCCAAGCAGCGCTCCAGACCAAGACAGGAGCAAAGGATTACACGACCTCTCAAGCTTCCCCTACCCAAGATCCCCAAGAAGGTGGTCTCAGCCCCTGCTCCTCTAAAAGAATCAGCTCCTGCTCCTATAGAAGAAGCGAAGAGCGTTGATTCAAAGGACTCTCCGCTGGAGAGCTTCCCGGACGATTTGGCCGCTGAGATCAACTTCTTTCATGGTCGTGAAGCGCTTAAGAGGGGCGAGCTGGAGCGGGCCTTGTGTTTCCTCCAGCTCTCCTGCAAACAGGATCCTCAAGAAAGGCGCTACGCGATCTACCGCTGTTACCTGAATTTTAGGATAGCGGCTCCTCAAGACCATAAGACTCGCAGCGAAATACACCGCCAGCTCAAGAGTCTCCTCCTCGAAGATCCTACTCTAGATGAAGGCTTTGTCCTCTTGGCACATATACAGGAGGAGGTAGGTCAAAGTGTTCAAGCTTATCGCCTCTATCGCAAGGCCCTGTCGATCAATCACAGCAACGTAGAGGCGCAAGCGGGAGTGGAGCGTCTGGCTGTTAACCAAGAGCTTTCAGATCCCCTGAGAGAGCTGCTCAAAGACTCTTAGAGCTGATCTCAATCACACTCCCGTTGAGCTTGAACCTCTGAGAGTCTATACAACTTGATACCGCATATGCTCTCCCTCTTCTCCTCACTTCTGCTCCTCATGGTGCCCGCTCACCAAGAGACCAAAGAGCTGAGTCTGCGCCTCTTCACCACGCTGCCGATGATGGTGATGTTGATGAGCCATAAGGAGAACAGCTATGAACTGGAGATGGAGCCCAACCTACCCATCAACTTGGGCATCGCGGCCAGCTATGATGGTTGGGGAGCTTCTCTCTCACGAGCTGTAGGTGAGCGCGTTGAGGAGCCTGAAACCCATGGAGAGACTGATTACCTGGATTTTCAGTTCTATAGCTACAAGCCACGCTTTGGGCTCGACCTCTACTACCAGGGTTTCAAGGGTTTTTATCTGAGCGATCCAACAGCGGGCGGCTTTGACTGTGAGCAGGGCCAAGCCTGCTCCTTGCGTCCTGATCTAAAGATCAATCATGTTGGCCTCAACGCCTACTATGTGCACAATCCAAACTTCTCTATGGCGGCGGCTTTTGCTCAGAGCGCTCGCCAACTCCGCAGCGCGGGCTCCTTCCTGATGCTCGTGGGCCTCAACCGTGTTTCTTTGATCAATTCAGGCCCTCTCGCCCCAGCAGAGAGCGAGCTTGGAGAAGATCTTCTGTTTCAAGAAGGGACCTTCTACGGACTCAGCGCTGCGCCCGGTTATGGCTATAGTTTCATCTGGGGGGATCTCTTCCTGTCGCCGGTCCTGTTTGTTGGCTTTGGAGCGCAACATCGTGAAGATCGCGCAGGCCCTGAGAGGCGCAGCGGGCTCGATCTAAACACCAAGATAAACCTAAAGGTCTCATCGGGATATAATGGTAAAGATTGGTTCGCAGGCACGGTCGCTCTGGCCGATGCCCCTATCTTCAGCTTAGAGGAGGCGCAAATACAGCTCATGAGCGGGGTCGTCGAGTTTTTTATGGGTTATCGATTCTGAGAAAATGGATCTGCTAAACCATTTCATAATCATATGAAAGCGATATCCATTGTTTATATTCTTATTATAGATTGTTGGTGGTGTAATCTCCCAAAAGGCAGTCAATGGGCATCTAAGAATTCAGCTCATAGGTGGATGAAAAGGTGGAGCCAAGATGATATCTTGCCAAAGATTCTAATACCAACACAAAAATCGGATGGGGTTAGTTGAAGAGGATCCATTGAGGGCTATTTTTCCCCTTGAAAGAGTAGAGGTGCAGGAGCTGCAAAAGCAAGGGAACAATAATATTGAAAATTGCAATTCGGTTCCAAATTGAGAGGTTGTTTTCTTGGATGCAGCGGAAATACCGCAGAACCTATACCCGATAGGAATGGGTGGCAAATGTTTTTGAAGAGTTCGTTACTTTGCCAGTGATCTTCATTTGTGTGATAGCTGCCCATTACCATCGATACCCCTCCTTACGCTCCCCCCTCAAATGTTACTTGCCCAGGTACGCATCTAAATTTTGGCCGGAGTATTGACCTGTTGTCTACAATAAACATAGCAGCATGCCGACCTTTGAGGAGCGCTTAAATAACGGCGCCATTCTGGGAGGGGTTTCGTGAAACGCTTGCTCTTCGTGGACGACGAGCCCGCTGTGCTCGCCGGTTACCGACGCGCCTTGCACCGCATGCGTCGGGAATGGAGCATCCGATATGCTACATCGGGCGAGGCAGCGCTGACGATCTTACGCAAGACACCGGTGGATATCGTGGTCTCAGACATGCGCATGCCCCATATGGATGGTGCTGAGCTGCTTGCTGAAGTCCGTAAGGAGTTCCCCGATGTGATCCGCATCATGCTCTCGGGCCAACTGAGCGAAGAGAGCACCGTACGCTCACTGGGACCGGCTCATCAATTTCTATCGAAGCCCTGTCCGCTCGACCTACTCAAGCAGACTATTTTCAGAGTGGAAGCAGTGCGTGAACAGCTCGCTGATCCAGAACTCAAGCGACTCGTCTCCCAGATGAACTCGCTGCCCAGCGTCCCGATGGTCCTGCAGCAGGTCATGCTGGCCATTGGGGATCCTAATGTGTCTCTGGCTCATATTGGGAAGCTGATCGCTCAAGATGTAGGGATGAGCGCCAAGGTGCTACAGGTGGTTAACACCTCCTTCTTCGGATTGGGTCGTCAGGTTAATGATGTGAGCCAGGCGGTCTCCCTGTTGGGGTTGGTCAATCTCACCAATTTGGTGGTGAGTGTAGGGGTTTTTTCGAACTTCAAGGTGAAGTCTTCTTCACAATTCTCCATAGAGCGTCTCAACAAACATGGTATGCGTACAGCCCGCTTCGCCAAACAGATCACCTTCAGCGAGACCCAGAATATGGCACTGGCTAATGTGGCATGTATGGCGGGCATGCTGCACGACATGGGCGAACTCATCTTGGCTTCGCGTATCCCACACCGCTATGGGTTGGTGCGAGAGTATACAAAGGAGAACAAGATGCGCCTCATCGATGGGGAGCGGAAGCTCCTGGGAACAACCCATGCGCAAGTAGGTGCCTATCTTGGCGTGCTTTGGGGGCTCCCTCATCAGGTGTGTGAAGTAGTGGCCTATCATGAGGAGCCTGGGCTAATCGATGACACCAACGGGGTTATTCCCCTGGTGGCAGTACACTTCGCCGATGTGGTTGATGAGGGCCTTCGACAGTCCAAACTCACTCTGCCACCCGAGACACTCAACTATTTAAATGCGCAGGGGCTTATGAAACGCGCTGAAGTTTGGCTTGCCGAGATCCATCGACAGAAGGAGAGCTGATCATGAGCGAAACTATCCTCTTCGTAGATGATGAACGCTTTGTGCTCGCCGCTCTACGTCGCTGTTTACGCAAACGCTACACCATCCGCACCTCCATCAAAGGAACCGAGGCCCTTGAGTTCCTTGCTGACGACTCCTCTATCGCTGTAGTGGTCTCTGACTTGGCCATGCCTGAGATGGTGGGCACCGATTTCTTGGCTCGAGCGCGCGAGATCCGCCCCGATGTCATCCGGGTGATGCTCACCGGTCACGCGGACATCAAGTCCTCCCTGGATGCTGTGAACAAGGGTCAAATCTTCCGCTTCCTGCTCAAACCCTGCTCCACTGCAGATATGTGCAGCACACTGGATACCTGCTTGGACCAACATCGACTCGAACAGTCCGAGCGTCGGTTGCTGGAGAAAACCCTGAGTGGGGCCATCAATCTGTTGGCAGAAGTCTACACTCTCAGTTCACAGGGCAATTACGGAACATCGACCGTCGTCCAGTATGTCAATGAGCAACTCGCCAGCCTCGGTATACCGATGTGGTGGCAACTAAAGCTGGCCGCCAACCTTTGCCGTATCGGCTATATCGGTTTGCCCAAAGGCTTAATCGATAAGCTCTTGCGTCAAGAAAGACTCTCGGCACAAGAGAAGCAGCTCTATAGACAGCACCCAAAGATCGCCGGGCAGCTGATCTCGAAGATCCCTCGCCTCGAAGAGGTGGCCATGCTGGTGACCCATCACCTACAAAGAGTAGACTTGCGTGGTCAAAGCCCAGATCCCAAGACTTGGTCTCAGAGCCTGTTGTGAACCTGGCATAGCTTGAGCCCTGAGGAGGGATTCCGGCA
>CAYLJJ010000200.1:0-5063 GCA_964384025.1 uncultured Nannocystaceae bacterium | reverse complement strand
CCCCTTCCCCTGCCAAGATCCGCCGGGTCGCGCAGATAAAGTCATTGAGGATGTACTCAAGGTCGAGAGGCTCAGGTTCCTTTAGCAGTTCGCTTTGTACGCTACCATCCGGGTTTGAGTAGAAAGCCACCTCAGGAATAAGCGTGTGGAAGTGGGGGTTTAGGTTAAGCGCCCCGCCAAACCGTTGAATTGCTGTCACCGCTCCAAAACGAGCGTCTTGAGCGCTAGACTCTCCAAAATGCCGATGGACGGCGCGGACAAACACCCGCAACAGTGAGCTGCTCAGCTTGGCGTTGAAGCCAACCAGCCGCCGAAGACCCCATGGTAACGTCAACACCCACTGCCGTACCGGCAGCCCTCCGAGTACTGCGGAAAAGACTCAAGGACATCCTTCGTCTTCGTCTACAGCCCCGTCACAATCGTTATCTAAACCATCACAGAGTGTCTCAGTTGCCTCATATGTAGCACCGATAGTGGTTGCATAATCTGGCTCTTGCCACCCTTCCCCAGAACAAACCTTTTGACTATTTGCACAAACACCCTCCTGATTGTCTGCAAGATGCAGAGTCAAATCAGCAGCTTCATCGACAACACCATCACAGTCATTATCCTCACCATCACATGAAATCTCAACGGCTTCAAATCCAGTCACCGACGAGTAATCAGGTTCCTGCCATCCATTCATTCCAGAACAAACTTTTTGAGTTCCGCTACAAACACCATTCTGATTATCTGAAAGTGCTGGAGTAAAATTAAAATTATCATCTACTTGTCCATTGCAATCATCATCAAGTCCATTGCATTGCTCAATAGCATTTGGGCTTATAGAAGCATTTTGTGGCTCACAATCATCTACATCTAACGAACCATCATTATCATCATCTGTATCCACGCAATCTGCGCTAAAATCAAAGTCAAAATCAGGGAATCCTTCATCTATAGACATATCACAATCATTATCAACACCATCACAAACTTCTTCCTCTACAGCGCTTCCTATAGAACTTGTACTACATATGCCATACATCATCGGATTCGTTGGATTGCATTCATAAACACCTTCGCCACAGTTGTCATTGCAAACACCACCCACACCATAATACTCATCGACTTGTCCATCACAATTATTGTCTATACCATCACAAGATTCTGAAACGTATACATGTTCACTCCCATTAGGATTAGTGCTACATATTGCATCTCCAATAACATTGCACTCAAGTTGTCCATCAGGACATGCGCCTATCCCTACACATAAATTACCAACCCCAAAGCCTTCATCAACCTCACCATCACAGTCATTATCTATTTCATCGCAAATTTCCGCGCCCGGACCGCCAGATTGGACATTGCATACAACTGTTGTATCAAATGAACACTCAAATGTTCCAGTACGCTCACAGGCCCCAACCCCTACTGTGCAACTTTCTCCTATATTGAAATCTTCGTCGATTTCGCCGTCACAGTCATCATCTAATCCATTACATGTTTCTTCAGTCGCATTTGCTGGAGTTGCATTACATTCCAAGGTATTGCTTTCAAGGTCACATCTTTTCACTCCGTTTATTTCACATGTACCTGTACCAACGCTACAAGCCGCATTAACGCCAACGACATCATCTACAATACCATCACAATCATTATCTATCCCATCACAGACTTCCTCTGAGGGATCCAATTCAATACCATCACAAGTAGTTCCATAATTCCCATCACAAATGACTGTACCGGTATTCTGACATAAGCCTGAACCAACAGTACAAGAATCTCCTAAGAAAAATCCCTCATCAACTTCATTATCACAATCATTGTCTATCCCATCACAAATTTCCTCTACCGGTACTATCTCTCCATTACACCCTTGCCATAAATCGGTTTCTGGGTTACAGGTAGAGGTACCACCTTCACATGTTCCAACATCTTCTGTTCCATCAGGCCCCGTATAACAATCAATTTCAAAATCTACCATATGATCACAACTGCAATTATCAAGCATGTTTTCATCGCTCATCCCATCACAATCGTCGTCTAAACCATTACAAACCTCGCTGGTTGGACGCGTTTGATCTATACAAGGACCCCAATGTCCTTCTGTACATGACCAAGTTCCGTGAAGACAAATTCCGACATCAACAGTTCCTACTATTCCTGTATAGCATGATGTAGAGATTGGATTTCCATCCTCTCCTTCATCAATACTGCCATCACAGTCGTTATCTAGACCATCACAAATTTCTAACTGAGTATCAACAAAAATATTTGGGATACATCCAATACCTGGAGATTCTGTATCTGTTATACAAGTCCATTCACCTACACTACAAATCCCAGACTCTCCCGTATCACATTCCCATCCTCCACCAGGATTACCTTCATCTATCTCACCGTTGCAATTGTCATCTATTCCGTTGCAGATTTCTTCATTAATAGGTACACAATATGCAATTCCAATAGAATCACAAACAATTCTTCCCTCAGCTACACAATCTAATGATTCAATTACACATTCAGAGCCTATATTCATATTGTCATCTACAATTCCATTGCAATCATTGTCAATTCCATCGCATATCTCATGAGCGTGTGGGAAAACTAGGCTATCGTTATCATTACAATCTACCTCAGATTGTGAACCACAATTAATGTAAAATCCATCTTGATCATAATCGATACACCCATTATTTATCGTTATATCCGCTAAATTCGGATCTAAATCCGCTACTTTAGGCATATTCAGCGTGTCACATGAGGATATCGCTAACAAAGTAAAAATAATATAAATACATGAGGCTTTGTCTTTCATCTTCATTTTTATCTCCCTAAGGCGGTTGGCAAAGTACGTACACTTACAAACTGATTCCCTGCATTTTTCCTTCGAATGCAGTATAATCAGCTCCTTCAATATTGAGATATGACTTCTTTCCATTTATTATGTATATACCAGGGGACTCTGTGATTTCTATATCAAATCCTTCTACAGAAATAAATGGAGGGGAAACAACAGGGTATTTTCGAGTTTCCACCTTTTGAAATTCTGAAATGTAAATCATATTTCTGAGATGATGATTATACAACATCGATTTTCGTTTTGAATTTAAATGTATGAATGTATACGGAATTCCATACTGTATAAACCTAAATACGATCCCCTTCTTCGACTTTTCTCTCTGAAACCTGTCGATTTTATTGTTAATGGGTCCAGAGCAACCAATTATAATCAGAAAAGCAACAATACAAACCAAAAATTCCGCTCTGAATAATGCGAATATTAATCTCGAATTTGTGTGATGAGACATCTTGTTCTTTCTCCATCATTTTCGCAATTTGTATGCGGATTATCATTCTGACAAGTATCATAATAGAAATTCATACTCCAATTTACACTACTATCATCATTCTCGATAAGTTGCTTTATCTCATTATAAGGATCAGAGAGTTCATCGAATCCATAAGCATAACTTCCATCTCTAATGCGAGGAAGTGGACTTGAAATGTCACTTCTTCTTAGAAGAGCGATAGTTCCTGTTTTTACAAGATGACCATATCCTTCTTCACAACAGTTTACCCACATTTGAAGGTCTATTGCTCTAAGACTACTAAAGTATTCTACTCTGTCAGCAAATTCCCTTCCCATATTCATAATACTTCCGTCGCAATAATTATCGTCCCTCCTAGATCTAACAATTTGAGCAAATATGAAATTGAGACTATACACCGATAATTCATCATCGGGGATGTCATTTGATATAGAATGTCTAAATGTTTCTTCATATCCTATTACATTTTCTTTGCAACCTCGATTATCCAATTCTCTAGCTAAATTTAACCAATCATTCCTAGGATAATGTGGTTTCATTGGTTCTAATTCATCGCAATTATAAAGTACCTCTTCTGAGTGATTTACAGAAAAACTCGGCTTTTCCAATAAAACTCCGCCGTCTCTAGAACCAGAAAAATAGTCTTTGCATTCTGAAACGTGAGATCTTGCATAGTTTGGATCATCACAATTACCACATCCTAATATAAAGACATAGTATGTTAAAAACAAAGACTTAATCGATAGTTTGCTAACATAACTCATCTTCAGCTTATTTCCCCCTCGATTCAAATCAACATCCCCTCAAAAAAAAGGTTTTCTTGGATTACATTTTTTTAAGACGAAGAAACTTAAAACTCAATCAAAGAGACCAGACATTCTCACCAGTTCTACTGAACTCCATATCCCAATTGTCATCGAGAATATTCTTTTTCAAAAAAACAGCTTACCCTCAACTTCCAAAACAATCTTCAACTTTTGTAAGATTTTCTGAAGTGAAGTTTAGAGTTTTCTCCGAACAAATGCTAAACAAATAAGAACTTTACTCTAAAACCAGAATAACTGTATTCAATCTCGCATATCACCGCAGAGTTAATGGGATAAACCAGTATCTTTCTCCTGAAAGATTTAAGGGCATCTGAGTCCCAAATAGCGTGAAACTAGCCCAAAGGGCGCCCACTCTTCACCGCCCTCCTCCTCTTTGGAAAAGACCGCCCCCTGTTCCTCTCCTCCGAGAGCCTCATCAGCTCTCGCCTCAACGCCTCTTCAGCAAAACCCGCCATCGTTTGAAAGTCTGGAGGCCCTGAGAGCGCCACAACCGCATCTCTCACGCTATCCAAAAGCTCAACAGGTAGATGAAAGGTTGCTCTCTTCTTAGCCCTCTTTACCCCATCTTGAGGCTCCAAAGAGGGGGCAGGAGGACTCAAGCTCTCAGATGGAGGAGCTGCATCTCTCCTCTCCTTAACCCTTATGGGCTCGCTCCTGGGTCCAAGAACGGCGTCGAGAGGATCGATCCCCAGTACGTCCTTTTTGCGCTTCATCTCTCTCCCTCCAGCTCGCGGGCTGCGGCCTTATAAGCAAGCGCCGCTTTTGAGCTGGGTGCATAGATTGTGAGGGGCTTTGAATGCCCCCAAGCCTCTCTCACCTTCACGTTCTCAGGGATGCTGGTTGAGAAGACCAACTCCTCAAACTTCTGGACTTGCTACGAAAAAGTGGACACCTCGCTTAAATAGTTCAGGCGGCAAGA
>CAYLJJ010000199.1:363-5185 GCA_964384025.1 uncultured Nannocystaceae bacterium | reverse complement strand
AGGCAGACAGCGATGGAGAGGATCCCCGAGCCGGTGCCCACATCCAGGATTTTTGAAGGAGGGCGATCTTTTAGAAGATCATCTAAAAGGGTCATGGTGGTTTGTGTTGAGAGATGATCTCCTGTCCCAAAGGCCATGCCAGCTTCAATGATCAGGGCTCGTTGCCCCTCAGGAGGAGCTTCAGCTGAGAGAGGCTGGACCCAGAGCCTTGGGGAGAGCGGCTGGGTCTTCAGGAAGGCTCTCCAGCCCTCTCGCCAGCTCTCATCATCCTCTTGGCGGCTGAAGATGGATAGCCCTGAGAACCCCAAAACGCTTAAGAGTTTTTCAACCTCTGCTTCCAAGCCTGGGGGGCGCTCATCAAAGCCCAGAATCAGCTCCGTCAGCGTCTCCTCTCCGGAGCGCTCCAGGGTCTCTAGATCTCGCAACTCCACAGGCCCCCAACGCTCAGCCAGGAGATAGGCCAAGAGCTCGCTGTGTTGGGGGGGGACATCCAACTTAAACTGCCACCACACTAAGAGCCTCCTCTCTCAGCTATTTGCCGAACTGAACGCAGAAACTCCAGGCGCTTTACCAAGGCCTGGAAGCTGGGTGGGTTCAGACGAGCAAAGCTGGCCCGCCAGCGTCTTGGTCCCTTAGAGCCCTCTAGAGGCTGCCCCAGACGCCGCATCTCTGAGAGCCAAACCGCGCGCTGCTCTAAATCCTCTAACTTCAGACCGCTTTGGGCCTGGGCTCGGCGCTGATAGGCCTCAAACTCTGCCTCAGGAAGCTCCAACTTGGAGAGTCGCTCCAGCTCTGTCTTGAGCCGCCCAATCGCCCCCTCCAGCTGAGCAGGGGGAGCGGAGAGCTTGATATAGAGCAGCGCCTCCTCTTCACGAGCCTCGGTCTCCATCACCAGCTTGCACTCTGCTCCCAGATCCTTCAGCAAAGAGCGCCTCAAGCGACCCTCCACTCCTGCCAACACCTCCACCAAGAGTCGTAAGCCGCTGATCTCCTCCAGATGCTTGATTGAGAGGCGCCAAACTCCCTGCCAGCGGCTCAGAGGGTCTTGGCTTCGCCGCAGAGCAAGCTTGGCTTGAGTTGGAGATTGCGGTCGCTGTGGAGAGAGAGCATCTCCCATAAAACCTCGAAGTTGAAGCCGAACCCGCGCAGGATCCAAGGGACCCAAGGCCCAGAGCCGTAGGGGAGCGCGGTGCACTAAAAGCTCAAAGGCGATGGCTAGATCTGAGGGACCCAGCTCTTGGATGCTCGCGGAGGAGCCCAGGGGCTCTCGGCCTCCCTGAGCGCGCTGGAGGAGCTGATGGAGACGCCGGTCCAGGTTGAGATTGCGCTCCTCTACCTCCCTCAACAGCGCAGCGCGGGCGAGTTCCAGGCTCTCCAAGGTTGGAGGCTCTGTGAGCCGCCGTTGCAACTCTCGGAGAGCCTCAGGAAGATGATCAGGGGCACAGCGCAGGGTTAAAGAAAGCTGCTCAGGCTCCAGCCTCACGCTCAAGCTGCCCTCGCTCCAGGATCTCGCTAAACTGCGAGCCAGGAGCGCGGCGACGCCAGGCTGATGGATCGGCTCAAGTGCCAAACCTCCGAGAAGATCGGCTCGCAGAAGGATCTCCTCTCCTGGAAGCTGATGGATCTGCGCCTCACGCAACCTCCCAAGCTCCATCCGTCCCAGAGCTGAGCTCTCAGCGGGCTGCTGGCTTAGACTCTTGAGGCGTTCTAAGAGGCGCTCCGCCCAAAGCTGGCGATCAACCTTCTGAGGGCTGGAGAGACGCGCTGCGAAGCCCTGGGGCTGAAGTAGGCGCTGCGCCAGCGCTTCCAGCTCTTTGACGCCGGGACGCTCAGCTTGGCGCCCAAAGCGACTCTGAAAAGAGCTCAGGCGTGCCAACCCCCCAGCGGGTAGACTCAGCGCTCGTAACTCCGTAGGAGAGATCAAACGCAAAGCGTGAAGAGCCAAGAGGCTGCGATCCCAGAGGAGGTCTAGAGAAGCCCCCTCCGCTTCCAAAACAAAAGCAGCTCCTTTTGCTAGAGGAATTGGGTAGGCTCGCAGCCCAACACGGGCCTGGAGGAGAAGCGCCAAGAGGTCCAACCCCAACAACTCCTCAGGCTCCAGCTCGGGGAGCAGTGAGGCCAGGAAGAGTTGAGGAGAGGGAGCGGCATGTAGTTCTAGAGAGGGGGGGCTTAACTTCAGAGGAGGCAGCCTGGGTCTAGAGGGGCCTCGCCAAAGCGTGAATGTCCTCTCCAAAATATCTAACAACTCCTTAGGTTTCAAAGCTCCTGAGAGGCTCATCAAGCTCCCTTGGGGGGTCTCACAACGGAGCCGAAAGCTCTCTATTCTTTTGAGGTTGAGCCTCGTCAGCTCAGCTGAGGAGGGCAGAAGAGGGCGCCCAAGAGGGTGCTCAGGAAGGAGGGCTGCCAAGAGCGCTTCAAGCTCTCCTCGTCGAGGGTCTTTACGCAATGCAGCTTGTTGAGCGTCCAGGGCGGGCCTGAGCCTGAGGAGCTGCTGAGGGTCTAGAGGGGTCAGAAGTTGTACCTTCAGGGCTTCTAGAGCGGGCTCCAGCTTCTCCTGAGGCAGTCTGAGTTGATAGACTGCAAATTCAGGCTCTAACCAAGCTTTTAGCTCTCCTCCTAAGAGAGCTATCTCGCGCGTCAGACCTGCGTTAAGATCTCCTCTGAGCTGACTCAGACGTAAGAGCGCTGCCCCTCGCTCCTGGGGATGTTCACAGGCTGCTCCAGCAGGCAGCATCAGGCGCAGCTTGAGGGCTTGAGCCTCGGGCCTAGGAGAGAGTAGAACTCTCAAACCTGTCTCTGTTCGAAAATAGAGTTCCTCAGGGCTGTGCCTTGAGCCTGGGCGCTGTGGTTGTCCTGCACAGGCGATAAAGAGAAGAGGAGAGAGAGTCCAAAAACGCATAGTTGGACCCTACTCGGGGGATCCACAAGGGACAATCCCCTTAAGCCCCCAGCAAAAGATGAACATCTTTATCGCCCAGCAAAGGCTGATGGTTGTCCAGTTTAACTGTTTAAAATCATAGGGATAATTTCTTCTTGACTCATCCTTAATTGTCTATGTCGTGGCTCTCTCCCATTCAGCCAGATCTCCTCTTAAGCCAGCGTCTCAGGAGACTCAATTGAACTTCTTGACGAGGCTCGCTGAGCCGTCTAGTTTCGACAGAATAGAATTTTCTATCCCAAATCGAGAGCACTCAAAGTGCAGAAGAGGAACGCTTAAATGGCTTTGAACAAGAACAAGGTCATAGCAGCAGCCCAGCGCTACACACAGAAGGGTCAGTTGAATAGAGCGATCAAGGAATATCGCACGATTGTCAATGAAGACCCTGATGATATTAGGATTTGGTTAAAAATAGGTGACCTATATGCTCGAAAAGGCTCTTTAGTTCAAGCGATTACGACGTATAAAAAGGTCGCCCACTATTATAAGGATAGTGGTTTTTTTCTTAAGGCAGTTGCAGTATACAAACAAATTGTAAATATTGACAGAAATAATATAGATGCACATCTTGGCCTTGGCAACCTTTATGCTCAACTTGGCCTTATCCCTGACTCAATTTCAAGGCTTCAATACGTTGTTGGTGCCTATGAAAGAGAGGGGAAATACTCAGACAGTCTAGAACTATTAAAGAAAATAGTATCGTTGTCTCCTGATGATGAAGTCAACCAAATTCGTCTTGCAGAAGCATATGCAAGGCAAGGAGACATAGAGTCTGCCGTAGTTTCATTTAAAAGTGTATTGGGACAACTGTATGCAAAAGAGCGATATGATGATTTCATACAAGTATCGGAAAGGCTACTTTTTCTCTCTTCTGAAGAATTTGATACTATCAAATTACTTTCTGAAGTCTACCTAAAAAAGGGAGATGCCAAACGAGCTCTCGCCAGACTTCAGCTTCTATTTAGGATAAATCCAAAGGATATTGAGACTCTAAAATTATTGGCCAGTGCATTTAAGGAGATGGGATTAGAAGCTAAGGCCATCGCTATATATCGAGAACTTGCCCGAATTTTCTTTGAAAGAAACGATGAAGTTGCCACTCGAGAGAGTTGGTTACAGTTGCTCCAAATTGATCCAGAAGATGCAGAAGCCTTAGAGGCAGTTGGGGAAGCAGATGCCTCTTCAGAGTTTCCTTCATCCTCACCGCAAAGCCTTGTCTCAAGTAAAGTTGGGCTGTCAGCAGATGAAAAGCTTTTAAAGTACATAGAAGACGTTAAAATTTACAGGAAATATTTATTATTCGACCATGCGCTTGGACGTATCCAGAAGATTTTTGAAATCAATCCGAAATTCGAAGATGCTTTCATTCAGAAAAAAGCGATTGCTCATGAACGTGATGATAAAGAACTTGCTGTTTCAACTCTGTTTGAATTAGCCGAAATATATCAAGAATCGGAACCTGAAAAGGCAATAGTATTTGTAAAAGAAATTCTCGAACTTCATCCGAACCATGCCGAAGCTAAAAGAAAAATAGACAGCCTACTCTCTCTACGCAATGCAAATACAGAAAGAACGAATGTTCCAGTAGAAAAGGGTGATTCAAATCAGACAGATGCCAATCATTCAGTAAAGCAAGATCAGATTAAGGAAGACGAATTTACCGCTCTCCTTGCACTGGGATCTACAGATAAAGAGGATGAGTTTGCTGACCTGATGGTCGGAACACAGGAGCCTCTTCCCGATAAAGATGAGTTTGCAGACCTGATGCTTGGAACACAGGAGCCTCTTCCCGATAAAGATGAGTTTGCAGACTAGATGTATGTCCCTGAGAAGGATGAGTTTGCTGACCTGATGGCCGGAACAAAGGAGCCTCTTCCCGATAAA
>CAYLJJ010000199.1:0-353 GCA_964384025.1 uncultured Nannocystaceae bacterium | reverse complement strand
TTCTCTCGATTATTTGGATCATTTTGCTTATTTGTTGGTTGTTATTCAGGATGATGTTTTTTATTATGTTGTTTTTGTGGGATCTACAGATAAAGAGGATGAGTTTGCTGACCTGATGGTCGGAACACAAGAGCCCATCCCCGATAAGAATGAGTTCGCAGACTTGATGCTTGAAGAAGATGAGTTTGCTGACCTAATGGCTGGAGCACAGGAGCCCCTCCCCGATAAAGATGAGTTTGCAGACTTGATGCTCGAAGCTGAAGAGGATGAGTTTGCTGATCAAATAAGAGAAAAACAGGAGCCGCTCCCAGACAAGGATGAGTTAGCAGAGATGATGGGCGAAGATCAACAGG
>CAYLJJ010000198.1:0-5255 GCA_964384025.1 uncultured Nannocystaceae bacterium | reverse complement strand
ATGCCGGAATCCCTCCTCAGGGCTCAAGCTATGCCAGGTTCACAACAGGCTCTAAAGGAAACAGAAATTTAGAAATCTTGCGCTGAAGTAGCCTGGGTTCACTCTAAAGGGTTCAGATCACTCATGAGCGACCTGAACTCTCGCCGCTCCAGCCACCGTTCAAAATCTGCTGGGGCTGTCGGTGGAAAGGCCCAGGCTGAGGAGGCTCAGGAGAGCAGCTCATCGAGCAGGAGAAGGGAACTGAGGGCTCAGGAGAAGCTGAAAACACGTTGCACCATAAACGCAACAAAAACGAATTGATGCATGTTTCAATGGAGCAGAAGAAAGCCTAGAAAACAGGTCCACTCCAGGAATAAAGCTAAACCACCGTGATTACTCATCGATCCGGTATTTTCATCAGGGACAGATATCCTCTCCAGATAATCCAATCGCTATTTTCACTTTTATTCACAAATAATCAAAAATTGAGAAAACCCAGATCATGTCCATAGGTTTAGGTGGTTATTCGCTCCCCCACACTATTTTTGCGCTTCGCAAGCTTCGGTTCCGGCCCCTATAGTGAACCATTTCATACCAGGCGTTTTCCATGATATGCGCCATCTAAAAGATTTCTGGCAGATGTGTTACAGCTAGTTTGATCAACTCCTGTGCCGCGGACACCACCTGCTTGATGGTTGGTACTCCCAACTATTCGAACTCTATCTTATTGCCTTCTGGACGCAGGAGTGTTTTTTCTTCCATGTCAGGCTCTGAATAGGCAGGTTTGCAAAAACCAGCCAGGAGCAGAACGGAGATAATCCCGATAAAGCCGTCTTCTTGCTGATTCTTTGCCCAAGATACCAAGATGATGTTGTTCCCACTGGATCAGATTTTTTGGTGCCGCTGTAGCGTGGAACTCAAACACAAAATATTAGAATCTAGTACTATTAAACTCTCCGCCAGTTTTGATCTGTTCTCAGAAGCTCCATTCTTGACAATACCATATTCTCTCTTCAGGTGGTGGCGTAGCCTACGGCGGAGGATCCAACTAAAGATCAGGCTGAAGAGGAGGCTGATGCCCGCTAAGAGCAGTGCACAGAGCAGGCCCTCTAGAGCAGGCACTTGGAGCTCTAAGAGCAACGGTAGAAACGAGAGCGGGGCAGAGAACAGAGAGCCCAGGAGGAATACCCAGACAAACGGGCTTATTGGGAAGGGCGAAGGAGAGCGTGGCTTAAGCTCAAGGAGAGGTTCAGGCTCCAGCCAAGCGGAGAAGCTACGAGCAAATTGCTGTGCGAGCCTCGCGGTCTGAAAACTATCCAACTGAATAAAGAGTTGAGGGCTGATGAGATCGACGCTGAAGTTGTCATCATCGTCGTTTGATGAGGAATGCCGACTGATAAAAATCTTCAAGTTTTGGCGCTGAGAGAGCGAGATGCCATCAATGGTGAGGCCGCCTCCTTTAAAGATCTCGATAGAGAGAGGATCGAGCAGCACTTGGCCCTCAAAAGCCCATATCTGCCCAAGGAATACAAGACCGATCAACAGGAGAAAACCCAGAGAGATTGAGATCGAGATCCCGATGATGAGGCCAAAAGACCAAGAGATCGGAGCAGCGGTGAGGAGTAAGAGAAAGCAGAACTTGGTCCAGAATCGCGCAACACTCTTGGAGATGGTGGGGCTCCAACTGGCTTGAAGATGAACTCGCTCCGATGAGCCCTCCAAGCTGAACCTGCTCCCAAAGGGGAGGGGCTGAGCGCTGGATACTTCCATACTTAAAGGGCCATCCCACGCCGTCGTGTTCGCCACCAAAAGAGGTTGACCCCAACGACAGCGAGGAGGCTGATGCCAAAGAGCAGAGCGAAGACGCTCTCGTTGCCCCAATGCTGCTTGATATAGCCCACCGCTTCCTCTTGAACGATGGGGCCGATGGAGCCCAGGCCGTTGATGATGCCGCTGGCGACGATGGCGCCCTCCTTGGTGCTGATATCCATGGCGATGGTTCCTGAGAGCAGAGAGTCAGGTCCCATCATGGTGAAACCGATGAGGCCGATGGCGGTGATAAAGAGCCAGATGCTCTCGCGGCCATAGATCCACCAGAAGCCAGTGACAATACACATCCCGATGGTCATGATCGCGACCACCGGCATCCTTTGGCTGCAAAAGAGCTTATCAGAAGCGAAGCCAGCGACCACGACCCCCAAGAAGCCCACCCAATCGAAGACTGTAGAGAGGTGCCCCGCTGTAGCCACGCTTAGATCTGTAAAGCTTTCCTTAATCAGCATAGGACCCCAGCTGTCCAGGGCATAACGCATGAACTTAAAGCAGAAATAGAGCAGGCCCACCATGATGACAAGCTGAAAGACTCCCTTGAGTGAGGCCCCTTCAGGCGCCTCTTGTCCTTCGGGGAGTTCAATCTCAATCTCCTCCACCAGAGGAGAGAGCCCCACATCCTCGGGGCGCTCCTGTCCAAAGAAGTAGAAGATGGCCCAGACCGCCAGGAGAATAAGGCTGGCTCCCCAAAAGGACCAAGCCAGCCCCAACCAAGCCAGCATCAGAGCAGCAAAATGCTTGGCGAGGATGCTGCCGATCATATAACAGGTGGCCCAGACCGCCATCAGACGCCCTCGCTCCTCTCGACGACTCCATTTTGCCAAGAGCCCTACGTTTCCTGGCCAGCCTGTCGATTGCGCGAAACCGTTGAGGGCAAAGAAGAGCAGGAGCCACCAGAAGGCGGCGACTCCACCCGTGATGGTGAAACCCACAAGGCCATTGACGATCAGGGAGCCCATCATTCCGGCTAAGAGCAGGCTGCGACAAGCAAACTTACGCCCCAGACCTGCCGTGAGGAACTGCCCCAACATATAGGCCAGGAGGTAGGCTGCCCAGATATGGGCCAACTCTAGATCTGTGAAGTTATAATCACTTTTGAGCAGGGGTTTGACGATGCCGAAAGCTTTTCGACAGAAGTAGAACCCTGCATAGGAGAGCCAGGTCGCGGTGATCACCTTGATCCGCCAGTAGGTCATCCTCTTGTTCTCAGACGCTTCTGTTGTCATCCAATCTCCAAAGCCTCTTCAAATTAGGCTAGAGATAAAAGCAGCATCTCGCTGTACAAGCTAGGAGAGTGGCACCTTGATCCTGAAATAAGATCTCTTAGAAATAGACGCGGAGGCTGCCATGGTAGAGCTGAGGAAGCATCCCAAACTCGCTTTCATCCTCTCCCAAACCCAGCATCGCCCCACACTGAAGCGTGGTCTCCTGCCCCAGATCCCATCGCAGCCCTGGAGCCAACAGCGTGGAGCCATCTAAGGCGTTTTGAAACCAAGCTAAGCTGGGGTGGATCAGGGCGCTCCACTCATAATCGAGGGCTAGACCTCCATAGAGCTTGCCCATAAAGGCGGCCTCAGAGACTTGGTACTCTAGGCGCTGGTGAGTCTTAAGGTAATCCTCCCTTTTCGCCTCACCAGCGCCGTTGTAGTGGGCCTCCGCGGTGATGCTGAGATCCCTCCATTTGTGGCTGAGGCCCAAGGTCCCCCGAAGGGTCTCTAAGGACTCATCCCTCAGCCCTGGACGAGAGAAGAAGCCCGCATACCAACCTGAACCCCCAAGCTCTCCCTGAAGATCAAGGCCGAGGCTGGCCTCTGCATAGCTTGAGCCCGCCAAGAGAGAGAGATCGATGCCTCCAAAGGTGCTGCGAGCCCGCAAGAGGTAGAGGGCCTCAGCGGCAGGTCCGTCGTGGCCCACAGCCATTAACTCCAGCTCGCTGAGATCCCCTAACGGTAGAATCAGGCGCAGGGCATCCACTCCCCGCTTATACTCTGTGTCCAGGTCATAGCCCGCAGGGGGCGCGAAGAGATCGGTCGTGTTAAAGAGGCGCTCGCTGCCATGACCGATCGCTTGACGGCCCAGGCGAATCTCTAGATGTGGGCTGCCCCAGAGCAGATAGAGGCGGTCTAGGCTCGCGACTCCTTGATAGTTGTCACCCAGGTGTTCCTGAGAGAGCGGACGGAGGCGTAGATCGCTGTCACGGCCCAGGGCGAGGCTCTGCCCCATCCCCCCACCCTGAGCTGAGGCTCCATCTAAGGCGATCTGAAACTCCAGGCTCTCTCCAAGCCAAGCGCGCAGCCCAAGCCGTGCTCGGTTGAGGGAGAGGGCTTCATCAACCTCCTGTTTAAAGGGCCCAAAGCCCTGCTCTCCCTTGCTCAGTAACGCAAAGCTGCGCAAGCTGCCCTCCAACTCCACCGGGCTCTCTCCCCGAGCGAGGCTGAGAGGAGCCAGCATCGCGAAGAGAAGGGCGGAGCTCCTCATCGGCTGCGATCCTCATCAATGCGACCATCCTTGAGGAGCACCAAGCGCGAGGCCCGCTCCATCAGCGCGTGATCGTGGGTTGAAGAGATAAAGGTAGTACCGTGACTCCTATTAAGCTCCATCATCGAGTCCATAAGGGCGCTGCTGGTCTTGCTGTCCAGGTTGGCGGTGGGCTCATCGGCCAGGACCAGAGCGGGGCGCGCTACCACCGCGCGAGCCACCGCCGCCCGCTGCTGCTGCCCGCCCGACAGCTCCGCTGGACGACGATCCATCATGCTCCCCAGGCCCAGCTCCTCTAAGATCGCCTTAGAGCGCTCTAAGCGCTCCTGAGCAGAGACCCCCTGGAGGAGCATCACATACTCAACATTCTCACGGATGCTGAGGACAGGGATGAGGTTATAGGACTGAAAGACAAAGCCGATGCGATCCCGCCTCAGCTCCGCCAACCCCCGCCGCTCTAAGCCGGAGAGGGGGTGCCCATCGATATAGATCTCCCCTCGTGTTGGCTTATCCAGCGCCCCGATCAGGTTGAGCATCGTTGATTTCCCTGATCCAGAGGGTCCGGCCAGGACCAAGAAGCCCCCTGCTTTGACGCTGAGATCCACCCCATCCAAGGCGTGGATCGTCTCTCCCTGGGTCACATACTCGCGATGCACCCCCTCCAAACGAATCACATCACTCATGTCTTAAAGCCTCTGCAGGTCGAATTAGGGCAGCGCGCAGCGCGGTGACAGAGGCCACCGCTAAGGTCAAGAGGATCAGAGAGAGGCCCAGCCAGAGCACCGCGCTGGGGGTCAAAGCAGGGTAAATGCCACGGTCTAAAGTAACCCCACCGACCTCTACACCCCGTAAAGGCAAGCCCACCGTCGCCAACCAGAAGTGTAGAGGTAGACCTAATATCAAACCCAGGGCTACTCCCACCACAAAGAGCCAAGCAGACTCACAGAAAATCAACAAAAAGATTCGCC
>CAYLJJ010000197.1:0-5257 GCA_964384025.1 uncultured Nannocystaceae bacterium | reverse complement strand
GTGCTTTAGGTACTTAGTATTGCTGCAGATTGGCGGAAACGGAACGAGTGGGTCATATGGAATTTCCATCCCTACTCCCCCCGTAATCGCCGTCGACACCCTTCAAGAGTCTCGCCCTTTCAAGATATCAATGGCTTCTCATACCACGAGAATTGGCTACAGAATTTGCTCGTTGCTGCATCCATGAGTGGACGTAACCCCTTAGAATGAATCAACCACCAAATCCGGCGGACTCAGTTAATATAAAGTCGAAAGTCGCTTGAACAAGCGAAACT
The DNA here is from genome assembly GCA_964384025.1 of uncultured Nannocystaceae bacterium. Taxonomy (GTDB): domain Bacteria; phylum Myxococcota_A; class Bradymonadia; order UBA7976; family UBA1532; genus CAYLJJ01. Next base: position 4,982 of record CAYLJJ010000197.1, on the reverse strand, counting down.
ACCTCCTCTATAGATATAAACAATGTATTCATTTTAGATTCGTTTGTTGATTGGTCAACAAATGAAGAAGCATGTACATAGTTATCCCTTGCTGTAATTGTATTTTTGTGCTTAACATATAATGGATTAAGTTCTGATTTTATGTCTGGAAAGCATTGATACACCAATCCTGTGACTATTTCATAGTCTGTCACTTGTTTGGGATTTTTCCTAAGAAATCTCTTGATTTTTTCATCTGAAAATTCTTGTGTGTGCTTTATATTAAAAAATAGATCTAATAAATATGCTTCTGCAAATGAAACTGATAGAAAAACAAGACTTCTCCCAAATGCATCAAAACTATAGGATGATCCTCTAATATCACCGTATTCATCCCACCTCTGGCTTGAAACTTTCTCCCATAATCAGAAGTTCTATAAGCCTCAATAAAAGCATTCCAATGTGCTTTAAAGTCCGAAAATATCAACATTTCTGGTAATGTTGGGACAAGTTGTCCTCTAAGAGAAAAATCTATCCAAATATCATCGTGTATATTGGGATATTCAGGAAACTTTTTTCAAGATCTATCAGGTGTTTTATTTCTTTAGCCAGAAAAAGTCTTTTACCCTTAATAAATTCAATTCTCTTTCTCATAAATTGTATGAGATTATTTATGAATTGATCGCTATAGGGTCGTTTAAAAGATGCACCATCAAGCGATGCTTCTACCTCTGTACGTACCTTAGCTAACAAATAATCCCAATCAAAAGGCGATTTTCTGTCTCTATTTGATATAGACTCAGCTTGGTGCAAATTTCCTATTTGACCATCAGTAAAATGTTTTCCACAAAAAATATTTATTGATATAGCACATAGATGATATCTATATACTTTTTTTGACTTTTACTCATAGTATTAAGCTTTTTTCTGCTAAAAATACCTCTAAGTTCTTCAGCTGTGGCTACATTCATCATCGAATATTTACCTCCATTTATAGTTACCATAACCCTGCAATCTACCACTTAGCTATCACCTCAGGCCCACCAAAGGAAGGGAGTATGCGAAAAAGCGCAACTATCTTGAAACGTTACTCTTGCACCCGAAAACCCTCTCTTTTTGGACAAAAGGAGCGCTCAACCCAGAGGAGAGCGACCTGTCCACCTTAGGAAGGCGCGACCATCTACCCCAAAAGAGCGCAGGTTCTGCTCTAAGCTGAGATTCAATTTATAGCCGCTGCGCTGTAATACCCGGCCTTGAGGAGCATGCTGCATCCCTGGTGCTGCGTAGGCCAAGCTCTCAAAACCCAGTCGCCAACAAAGCGCCTCCAAAGCGGGGCTAAAGTGTCGTGGCATCCCAAAGGGCAGCGCGAAGTGCCGGATGGGTCCCAGCTTTTGAAGCCGCTCTAGGTTTCGCTTTAGATCGATCTCCGCTGCTTCTAAAGAGAGCGCCGACATACACTCGTGGGCGTGACTATGGGCGCCGATCTCATGCCCATCCTCAAAGAGTCTCTGTAGCTCTGCCCAGCTCAGGGGGATCCGCTCCCCTTGGTGAGCGAGACGATCGTAGTAAGCCTGAATCAACCGCGGGCTGGCCTCACCTCGTAATGGCGCAGTGTTGAGGTAGAAGCTGACTCGCAGCTCCAGCTCATCCAGTAGAGGGCGACTCTGATACCAGGAGCGGTAGTTGTCATCAAAGCTGAGCGCCACCCGCCGCCCCTGCGCGGAGCCCAGCCCTGAGGTGGTGTAGAAACGGTAACCTTGCGCTCTCAAAGTCGTCACCAGAGCACGAAGGGGCCTGTGCCACTGAGGCTCAAGGCTGTGAAAGCAGATGGAGAGCTGCTCAGGGAGCCCTCGGTAGAAGAGCCCACGGTGAAGCACTGCGAGCGTCCCTTGAAGGGCCTGTTTTGCTCGCCTCATAACCCCGCCTCTGTGTAGATCTTCATCAAAAGGCGAAGGTTCTCAGCGGGGCTATAGCGAGCCGCATGGAGCGCACGACAGCGCTCCGCGCAGGCCTCCGATTCCCCAAGCATCAGAGACTCAAGGCCCCTCTTTAGCTCTTCAGGGTTTCCATAGAGCGCCCCTGTCTTCCCCTCCTCCACCAGCTCTTCTAAGGCCCCAACGCGGCGCGCCAACACAGGCAGCCCGGCTGCGTAAGCCTCGATGAGAGTCACCGGGAAGTTCTCATAGCAGCGCGAGGGTAAGATCATGCAACAGGCCGCGCTCATCAAGGAGTGGAGTTCAGCCCTGCCCAGGCGGCCCAAGAGCTGAGCCTGGGGCCAGCGTTCAGCTCTCAATTTGCCTTCTAAAGGACCATCCCCCACCACCTTGAGGAGCGGCCCCCCTGAGGGCCATTCGCTGAGCAGCTCGGCGATCCCCTTCTCAGGGCTCAGCCGCCCCACATAGAGCGCAAAAGGGGGCTCAGCGAGGCGCCGAGGGCTGGGGTTAAAGGGTACAAAGTTGGGCTTGACCACCAGACGCTCCGCTTGGAGCCCCGCGCGGATAAAGATCTCCTTGGAGAACTGGCTGAGGGCGATGATCCGCCCCACGCCAGGAAAAGCGCTGGCCTGAAGAGCGGCGACATAACGGGCAGCGAAGAGCGTGGCAAGACGCGAGCCCCGATAGCAGCCGTGAATAAGAGCGCGATAGGGAGAGCTGCCCAAGCAGCATTCACAGGGTTGACCCTTTCGAAAGAGCAGGGCGTTGGCACAGCTCAGGCGATAGTTATGGAGGGTTTGTACTGCAGGGATCCCCGCCTCAGCGGTGGCCTCATAGACAGAGGGGCTCAGGAGTGGAAAGATGTTATGAAAATGCACCAGATCTGGACGCCAAGCCCGTAGTTCAGCGGTGAAAGCTGCGCGGGCAGGCCGAGAACCTTGGATTCGTCCCGCCACTTGGAGGCGGCCCCAGAGCCCCTGAATTGAGTGGTTACTGACCTCATAGAGCCGCAACTGAGCGCCTGAGTCTCTCAGGAGTTCAGCCTCATGAGCAAGCACAGCTCCCTCTCCTCCAGAGATCTGATAGCGGTTGTGGACCTGGAGGATGCGAGGGGCAGCCACTAAAAATCCTCTACAGAGTGTAGCCTGAGGGGAGCAGAGCCCAGGCTGTGGCGTAGAGTTTCGCCCCTGAGATAAAGGCTGACGCCAGGAGCGCGAAAGATCCAGGCTCGAGCCCGGATCCAGGCGCCCAGCTTTAAGCTGCCTCGTCGAGAGTTGCGATTAAGGGCCTCGATCATAAAGAGCAGGCGCTGATATCCCTCTGCGCTCAGCTCCTGGGCTGCGCGACTGCTTAACCATGGATAGAGACCCATCCCTCTAAAGCCCTGAGCGACCACACCATCATAGATCCAGATTTCATCAGGAGCGAAGCAGAACTCCAAGCCCAACTCCTCTTCATAGAAGCACCCTGAGGCATACCAAAGGTAGGCCCGCAGCGCTTCCCCTTGGAGGAGCATAGCGACCCGATGTCCAGCTGAGAACCGCGCTCGCAGCACCTCTGGAGCTTGGCCCAACTCCTCTAACTGTGCTTGATCTTCTGGCCCTCCCCAAACAAACCGCAGATCGTCTAAGGAGGATGAGCATAGCTGAGTAGAGCTTGCCTCCATCTCAAAGAAAAGGAGCTGATTGAAACATAAACCAGGCAACAGGCGGTTGAGGAGCAGACTCCCGGTATAGAGAGGTCCCACTTCACGCAGCTTCCTTGGAAGATTTTTAAGGGAGTTCAAGAGGCTCATAGGGGCTTATGCTGCGCCTTTAAGAAAGCTGTCAAGAGAGAGAGATGAAGGCCCGCCCCCTACTCTGGATTATTTTCCTGATCCTACCCCTTGCCAGTTGGGAGCTGCCCTCCCTGGGAGGTTTCCGGATCACCGGTTGGATCTGGGTAATGATGAGCGTGGGTCTCTCCATTTTTCCTCTGCGCAACCTCTTAGATTACCGCTCGGTTTTGGATTATCTACTCTTCCTCGCCTACGCTTTGGGATCGATTGTCTGGTTGGAACCCGATCTGAGACAACACAACATCCAGGAGATCCTTCAGTTGGGCGTGCCGCTGTTGGCTTGGGGGGTGGCGCGTTACCACCCTCCAGGAGGGGAAGCGATGATGGATGAGATCCCCTCCTCTATGCTGATCAGCGCCAGCGCCCTGCTCTTGATCCCCGCGCTGTTCGAGTCGCTTATGGGGATCCACCTTCTCAACGCCAATGGGCGCCCTGGAGCGATCACCACAGTGCTCATCGCCGCCTGCGCTTTGGCTCTGGTCAGCCGAGGCGAACAGCGGGCTTGGTTCGCTGTCGCCATGGCCTTTGCTTACTGCTTCTTCACAGGCTCGCGCACAGCCACCTTCTCTATCATCTCGCTGGCCCTCATCGCTCCCACCCAGAGCCACTGGGGGCGCGGCCTACGGATCTTGGCGGTGGTGGTGGTCTTGGTCCTCACCTTCAGCTCTCAGCGCTTTCAGGAGCGTTTCTTTGCAGCCCGAGGAGAACAGGGAGGCGATGTCAACGATCTCTTGGAGGGGCGTATGGACTCGGCGGGGCGCTTTGAGCTTTGGGAGTTGCTCTGGAAGAGCGCTCAAGAACACCCCATCCAGGGGCAGGGAGCGGGCTCTGCTTCCTATGAATGTTGGCGAGATTTCGCTGAGATCGCTCACCCCCACAATGACTATCTACGACTCTTTTTTGATTATGGAATTTTAGGCTTTTTGCTTTTTTGGTCCTTTTTTCTGAGGCAGTGGTTGGCTTCATTGAAGGGTTTCTTCTCAGGCGCCCAAGGCCCTGAATATACACTGAGACTTCAAATTTTCTTGAGCCTCAGCTCGATCTTTATCATGGCGGCTACCGACAGCCCCATGTACTACACTGTTCAGCTGATGTTCCCGCTCTTCTTTATGATGGGTCTCAGGGCCCGTCATCAGGAGGAACAGAACTTCGACGCTCACAAATGAGCGGGGCTGGGCTATCATTTCGCTCAGGGGTGTCGTCGTCGGAGATCTCATGTTGAACCAGATCGA
>CAYLJJ010000196.1:4433-5323 GCA_964384025.1 uncultured Nannocystaceae bacterium | reverse complement strand
GCTCTGGGATCCGAAAAGCCCAATGATTACGCGAGATGGCTGAGAGTCACACCCCTCCTAGACCGTGCCTTAGGGCGATGGGCGATGAGGAAATTTAAAAATCTGCGCCGACACCAACGGCGCGCAGAGCACTGGTTAGGGCGTGTTGCGCGTCGTCAGCCGGGGCTCTTTGCGCACTGGAGGTTGTTGGGGATCAGGCCTTCGGCTGGATGATGGGAGCCGTATGAGTTGAGAGGCTCACGTACGGTTCTGCGAGCGCCTGGAGGTGAAATCCCTTCAGGCGACTCTCCGCTGCCTTGATAACCTTCGACAATTTGGGCTCGAAACCGAGTTAGAGAACATTGCGGGCAGCTTTGAACCCGAACAGGTTGACACCTTGCTCAAAATCGCCACCGCCATTAAGCAGAAGCGGCTCTGAGGGTTGCTTCTTCTCTTGTGCCGCGCCCTGGAGGCCTCTCAACGCCTTCTCCAGCGGCCTCTTTACAAGCCTTCACCTCTTCAACCCGCCGCCTTGCACTATCACCATCGGAGGGGTAGACCAGAAGACCAGACCAGGAGGTAGGTATGCGCGCACTCATCTTGCTGTGGCTTCTGACATCACCGGCCTGGGCTATCCCTGCTGAGCTGCCCTTCGAGGGCGAGCTGATGAATGCCCAGGGCGAGGTGATCAGCGGCCCTGTCGAGCTGCAGTTCCGCATCTTCGAGCATCAGGAGGGTGGCGAGGCTTTAGGAGGCTGGGAGGAGTCGCATGAGTTGGGGGTGGAGGGTGGCTTGGTGAAGCTGGTGCTGGGCTCCATCAATCCCTTGCCGGTCGAGGAGCTGGGCGGGCCGCGCTGGTTGGAGATGGGTGGTGCGTGTTGGCTAGGCGAGCGGCCCGCGCGATGGGTTTT
>CAYLJJ010000196.1:1565-4423 GCA_964384025.1 uncultured Nannocystaceae bacterium | reverse complement strand
GGCGGGTGGTTGTCTTGTGGGGCCTCTTCCCCCTTGGCCACCCCCCACCCTTGATGGATTTAAGGCTCTGGTTTATTCTGAAAATAAAAAGCATTGAGGGAGTTATGGATATTAATTTTATCGAGAAAAAATATACGGTGATATTTGTCACAATAATCATGTTTTCAGCGTCCGTATTTGCAGGGGAAAAAAATGAAGAAGAATATGTCAGTGATTTCTCACGCATAATGTCGATTTCTCATTCTGACGCCAGCTCTTTTTTGAGCTATATTGCTGACATGACGGAGAGTATTGGAGATGATTTGGGGACCATCGCTTCAAAATCAGCGGAAGACTCAAAAAAAGACACTGCTATTTATAATATACTCAAATACTTTGGGAATCCATCATATATTTGCACTTCCTCCTTAAATAGAAAACGAAAAAAGTGTTATTATAGTCACATATATTTAAATAGACTAAAAAACCTTAAATATGAAAAAGTGGAGCTATATTTTGATCTTGATGACCTTCGCCTAGGAGATATTAGTAAGATTCGAAGTCCTAATGGGATGGATGGATTTACATTCAATGTAAAAATCTGGCAGTATTTTAAGGGTTGTACAAAAAATGAGGTTTGCTATCAAGATTGGGCACAAAAAAGCTTTGGTGTCGTAGTTTACAAAAAAAAAGGCGCAGAACATTTGGATATTCGGACTTTTAGAATTAAGTCGACTAAAGCAAGCAAAGCTCATAAACAAAGGGCTGTTTTCAGGTAAGGAGTTGTAAAGATGGTGGCAAAAACATTAATTCTTATTTGTTGTACATTCACTATAGTATCAGCAAAAGTAAAAATAGGGAATGAATATGCATCAGGAGATATAAGTTATCGATCTGATGCCTTAAAACTCCTCCGCCTATCATTTGATGAGCATCAAATTGACTATTTGAATAAAATTTCGACATCGGGATTTATGAAGTCAAAATTTTTTTTAAAATTAAAGGAACATGCGTTACATGACCATTTAAATCTAAACCATCTAACAAAAATCGCAGTCCAAGGGTTTGAAGTTGATAGCAACAAAAATCTTCTATTCATTGAATTTGATAGTTCGAAGCAAACAGGTATGTGGAGGATCAAGGATGCATATTTCGCAAACAATAGACCAGGAGAAGACTCAACAATCCAAGAGCGCGGATTTTTGCCGATACAAATTGATGATGATTTCTCTGGACTAGTTCGAATCATTGAAAATAAAGATATTGATGATTTCCTTGGGTTAGCTCCATATGGCAAACTTAACAAAAGCTTTCTAATTGAAAACAAACTTTTTGATGTTTCGAATGAGAGCAGTGTGCTTATCAAAAACATGATTATACATGACAATAAAAAAATCGTTGATATGGTTTTTGTGAAATTAAAATATCATGAGATTGGGCACAAAGAACCCTCTGGTTATAAAAGCGGTTGGTTAATTGTTGATGGAGGATCGATGTCTGAATTTTATGGTGATGATTTATATGTTTCTTTTCTTCAAAACAGAAAAAGCTTGGCCATCAAGAAAATTATCGCTGAACGAAATAAAAACCATACATCTATAAAATTGGGACCACCTGACAAGAATTCTACCGTTCATTATAAAAAGAGCCGACACCAATCAACAAAAAACAAATATGAATTCGTTGGATTAAAACACAGAGAAGAATATATTCACGACTTCTCTCGTATGATGTCAATTAGCCATGTTGATAGTAGTGCTTTTCTGAATTATATTGCTGATATGATAGAGAATATTGAATATAACTTGAAAATTATCACTTCAAAATCAGCAAAAAACTCAAAAAAAGATACTGCTATTCATAATATACTCAAATACTTCGATAAGGTGTCATATATTTACACATCTTCCTCTAAAATGAGGCGAGCAAGATATTATTACAGCAGTGTTTATTTAAACAGATTGAAGAGGCTTGATTTTAACAAAACTAAGCTTTACTTTGATATTAACGGTCTTCGTTTTGGGGATATAAGTAAAATCAAAGGCAAAAATGGAACAGATGGGTTCATGTTTAATTTAAATCCCATGCTCTCTTCTCCAACGTGCAGGAAAAATGCTTCTTCTTGTTATCGAGACTTTACTCAAAACAACTTTAGCATTGTCATTTATAAAGATAAAGATGGAATGCATTTAGATCTTAAAACTCTTCGCATTAAATCTATTAAGGCGAGTAAAGCACCAGATCAAAAAGCTGTTTTTAGATAAAGAGCTTTTAAAACACTAATACGCCCTTAGGTAATTTATCATGAAGAGTGAAACAGCTAGTTGGTCGAACCTAATAAAAACCATAAGCGTTATTGTGACAACCGCGCTTGCAATTGCTACGGTTTTGACTATGTATTCACAAACAGAGAACCTCCCGACTGAGAATCTTGAACTGAAAACAAGGTTACTGGATCGTGACCGTGAATTAGCTGAAGTAAGGCTCGAATTACAGGGGAAAAGAAAACATAAACAACAGATCACAAGTCTGAAGGATTCACTATCCGAAAAGCAACGACGCATTATTGAATTAGAAAAAACATTAAACAGTGAATATTCACGCTCTAAAAGCCTTGAAACTTCGTTATCTGAAAGGCAACGACGTACTATTGAACTAGAACAAGCATTGAAGAGTGAGCGTTCACGTTCTAAAGATCTTGAAGCTTCGCTACCCTCGAAGAAACAACGTGTCACTGAATTAGAACAAGCGTTAAGCAGTGAGCATTCACGCTCTAAAATCCTTGGAACTTCACTGTCTGCAAAGAAACAACGCATTATTGAACTAGAACAAGCGTTAAGCAGTGAGCATTCACGCTCTAAAATCCTTGGAACTTCACT
>CAYLJJ010000196.1:0-1465 GCA_964384025.1 uncultured Nannocystaceae bacterium | reverse complement strand
GTCTGCAAAGAAACAACGCATTATTGAACTAGAACAAGCGTTGAAATCGTCACTATCCGCGAAAAGGCAAAACGTCACTAAGCTAGATGAAACAACAAAACATAAATCTAAGCGTAGAAATTCCAGGTCAGAGTTATCTGAAAGTGAAATAAGAGCTATCGATTCATTCCACTGATTGCTTTTTTCCACCTGTTCCGTTTTCACCAACCCTTAACAATATTAAATAGGGTGCCCGTCCGCCATGGCGGATGGAGCTATGCAGCCAAGCTCCTGGACTTGAGCCTGCTGTGGACTTGAAAACCGAGGGTCTCCTCAAGATCCTCAAGTAGATCATTACTGGAGGCGATGACGGAGCGGCCTGCGTTGCTGCTCATCCTCCGCCTTCCAACATCATCAGCCCCTTGTGAGTGAGGCTCCCCCTCCCTGAGCAGGCCCCTGCGGCGAAGCCCTCGACAGATGACAGTCGTTGGCACCTTCGCCCCCTCCCTCACCTCCGGCTTGGAGATCCAGATGAGGGCAGCGCGTTGAACTACTGTGAGTGGTGAGGGGCTGGTGTCGAGCGGCGTCTCTTTAAACCAGCTCTGGATGCTGGCTGTGCGGCCCATCCGGTGCTGGTGATAGCCCTGGGAGACGCAGCGGCGGCAATAGCTCTGTCTCCATTGTGCTCTGGCCTTGCTCATCGTCTTGGAGCTGCACCCCTCACGGGCGCAGATCCCAGACTCCAGCGCGGCGCGCTCTGTTGGGGTCCTGGTCTCGGTCATGCTCCCTCCCTTCGCACTTCCCTCAGATTGGACAGCCATCAGCGACAGCCTCTTGCGACACGGTGAAGGGTGTCCTCCAGCTGGGGCCTACGATGGGGCGTGACCAGGCCAGTTGACCGATTCGATCATAGAGGGGCGCCAACAGGGCCTCCTTCAGCTCGCGGGGCCTGCTGTTGCTGGTGGCGAGGAGCCCCTTGAGGCCTTGATCGTGGCGCGCAGCCAGCAGGCGAGTCAGAGAAGCCCGCGCCCAGCGGCTCTCCTCATCGGGGACGCCGATCTCATCCAGGATCAGGAAGTCAGCGTTGGCCCAGTTCTCGGGAGGCCAGGCCTGGGAGCGGGAGCGCATCCCGGCCTTGCCCTGTTCTAAGGCTCGGGGCCAGTGAACCCAGTGGACGTTGAAGCCCCTGCTGAGGAGGTGGTGGGCGGCGAGAGCGCAGATGTGGGTTTTCCCGCAGCCGACGCTGCCCCAGAAGAGGAAGCCCCTGCTCTGAGGGGTGAGGCCCTCCAGGTAGCTGAAGAAGCGCTCAGGATCGGGGAGGCTGGCCTGGGGATCCCAGCCTCGCTCCTTGGGGCAGCGCCAATCCGTCTCCTTGAAGTTCGCCCCAGCGTAGAGTTCGGGGAGGCCCGTGTGGTTGTAGCGCTCAACCAAGCGGCGCAGGGCCTCGCAGGGGCAGCGGGAGAAGCTGCCATCTGGGTTGCGGATC
>CAYLJJ010000195.1:0-5602 GCA_964384025.1 uncultured Nannocystaceae bacterium | reverse complement strand
TGCTTGGCGATGATCAGCTCTGCGGTGCCTCTGCTCTCACTCTCTTCGTTGTAGACCTCATCTCGGTAGATGAAGAGGATCACGTCGGCGTCTTGCTCGATGGCGCCGCTCTCGCGGAGATCGCTCATGATCGGGCGCTTGTTGGAGCGCTCCTCCAACTTCCGGTTGAGCTGAGAGAGCGCGATGATGGGGATTTTCAGCTCCTTGGCGAGCGCCTTGAGCCCCCGGCTGATGCTGGAGATCTCCTGCTCTCGAGAGCGTGCGGTGCCGCTCATGAGCTGGAGATAATCGACGACGATCAAGCCCAGGGGAGGGCAGCTTGGATCACGGTGGAGGCGGCGGGCTTTGGCACGCAGCTCCATGACGCTGATGCCTGCGGTGTCATCGACGAAGAGGGGGAGCTGGGTGAGATCGATGATGGCGTTGTTGATCCGCAGAAACTCCTCTGGCCCCAGAGCGCCGGTCTTGAGCAGATCCCCGGCGACGTTGGCCTCTCCGCTCAAGAGGCGGGTCCAGAGCTGGACATGAGGCATCTCCAGGCTAAAGAAGGCGACGCTGTGCGCTCCCTTGGTCTCTTGGAGCCCCTTGAGGGTGAGGTTCAGCACCAAGGCGGTCTTCCCCATCGAGGGGCGCCCAGCGAGGATGATCAGATCTGCGGGTTGGAGGCCTGCGGTGATCGCGTCGAGGTTGGAGAAGCCGCTGGGCAGCCCCGTGATGCAGCTCCCCGACTCATAGGCGGCCTGTACCCGATCAACTGCCTCTTTGATGCCTTCCTTGGTCTGGACAAATCCCTTGTTCTGGGCGCTGTCGTGCAGGCTCTCCAGCGCTGCTCCAGTCTCGCTGAGGAGCTGCCCTGCGTCCTCATAGTCCTGCTTTTGGATGCGCCTCAAGGTGTCCTGACAGAGCTGCGCCAGGTCTCTAACCTGCGCGGCGCTCTGCACCATCCGAGCATGATGCTCGATGTTGACGGTGCTGGCGGTGGAGCCAGCGAGGGCGAGGAGGAAGTCAATGCCCCCCAGCTCCCTCAGCTCTCTTTTGTGCGCCAGAGAGGAGGCCATCGTTACCGGGTCGATGGGCAAGTTCTCCTCGGTCAAGTGGAGCATCGAGGCGTAGACGCGCTGATGCTGTGGGGTCTGGAAGTCTCTGGTTTTGATGAGCGGGGCCACTTGGTCTAGGGCTTGGTTGTCGAGGAAGATCCCCCCCAAGACAGAGCGCTCAGCTTCGAGGTTCTGTGTCATTTTCTCTCTCCCTTCAGAGGTCGTCTTTCCAATTTTTGTAGCCCTCGAGGTCACAGCTAGAGCCATTGCCTTGGTGGCCGTTGCCTCTCTGCTGTTGGGGCTTCTCTTGCCCTTGCCTCAACACAAGCCCTGCGTCGATCAGCTCCTCATCTCGGAGGCAGTAGCCGATCCCGTCCTTGCCCCGTGATGCGTGCCAGTGATCGAGGCGGTAGCCGTCCAGGCAGCGTTGGAGCTGCTCGACGGTGTAGCCGCCATCGAGGGCGGCTTGGATGAAGCGGACTCGCTTTTTGCCTGCCTTGGATTCTCGGTTCAGGCATTGAGACCTCCGTCCGCCCTGCTTCACCCAGAAGGTGAGGACCTCCCCGATGGGGTCAGGAGCTGGAGCTGCTGGAGGAACTGAGTCTTGAGCGTTGAGCTTCAGGGTCTCTTGCTCAGGGGAGCGCTCAGCGGCCTTGAGGCGCTCAGCCTCGATCTTCTGCTCGTGATCGGCTTTGGCTCCTTGGCCCGCGCTCTCCTCGGAGTTGTCTTGAACTGGGCTCTGAGCGCTTGCTTCCCCTTCGGGGGGTAGGGGGGGTTCTGAGTTCTGGTTATAGTTCTGGTTATAGTTCTGGTTATAGTGGGCTCGCTCTGAGCCTACTAGAGGGCTCACTCTGAGCCTACTAGAGGGCTCACTCTGAGTAGGCTCACTCTGAGTCCTCTCACTCTGAGTAGGCTCACTCTGAGTCCTCTCACTCTGAGTAGGCTCACTCTGAGCCCACCCAGGTTTCAGTTTCAGTCGGTAACGGTTTCGATTGCGACCAAACTTTTCTCGCTCAAAGAGCTTGGCCTTCTTCAGTACAGCAAGGGCTCTTGAGACCGTTGCCCTACTAAATCCGGTCATTCCTTCAAGTGTTGGCACCTTGAGCCAACACACATCTCCCTTTGTCCGCCTCTCATCCTCGTTGACTGCCTCTGCCAAGAGAAGCAACACAAAGCGGGGAGGAGGCTGTAGCTGGGGAGCATTACTGTGCCTGTTCATCCCCTTTACCCGCTGAACCAGCTCGTGACTCACAGCTGAGACTCCTGACTCTCACCAGAGCAACGAGCGCAGATCTTCCCGCTGTAGACACAGCCCGAACGGTAATCCTCGATCTTGTAGGCGATCCCCAGATCTCCACTGGCCTCTGTAGGCGCCTTTCCGCAGCTCATGCAGCGAAGCTCTTCCAGGCTTCTCTTTGGGCTGGGCTCAGGGCTCTGGTGGGCGATCATCGTGGCCTCCTTTCCGGTCTTTTCTGCAACACCCCTCTGCTCCGCCTGAGTTGTCTTATATGGGCTACACGAGGCAGCTCTAAGACTTGGGCTCGGCGGTAGGCTGAGCAGAAAGGACGCAATACGATGTTGGAGAGGTTATTCACGGGAGGAACAGTACAAAAATACCAATTCGCAGAGCAAAAGTTTTTTGACGATTTAGTCGTTCAGAGGGTTGATAAGGGCTGCATTTTCGTAGAAAAGAAATGCGGAAAGGAGGTTTTTCTCCTGATGCTCTCAGATGATGAGATAGAACTAATTTTGTCTATCAGGGAAGGGAAAGCAAGTGATATCTTATTAGTTCTTCATTCAACCTTCATTTTTCTTAAACCATCCTGAAAGCCATCCCATTAGTCCAACTCCAGAGCCTTTCCTCCATGCAGATAGTATATTTTTTTCATATTCACTTTTGATCATCTCCGAATCTGATTCCATTCGGGATGATATCCACTTTATCAACCCTAGAATTCTTCCAGATCTCCAAGACTCTACTATCTGATATTCATCATCATTTCTGATTGACTTGTCGTTATTTACGACTAATTCATCAACTGATACGTCAAGAGCAGACGATATTGCGCATAAATGAGACGAATTCCAATTATACGCTCCTCTTTCTAGCATAGACAGACGGTTATAGCTTAGCAACCACCCTGATGACTTCATCAATAATTCTACCTCTTTAAGAGTAAGCCCTTTTTTAATCCGAATCGATCTCGTCTTAGCGCCAATTTTCGTGTTCAACAGCAGAAGCGCATCATCTTTTGTGTTTTCAATATGACCTTCGACTTCTCTGACAGGGCTTGTTTTGATGTCGTTTGACATTAGTGTCTCCTGAAAATATTATGCTCTTAATAAGCAAGGACGGATTTGTGAAAGATTTTGGTTCTAGAGCCCGCCAACTGAGACAAGGAGCTTCTATGACCCTCCAGCAGGTGGCTAAACAAGCCTGTGAAAGAGGGCACCAACTCAGCCTGAGCCACCTGAGCCAACTGGAAAGGGGGATCACTCCCTGGAGCGATTCTAACCTTCAGGCTGTGGCAGATGGACTTGGGGTAAGTTTTAGATTTTTGATCGCTGGGCTTTAGGCGCTTAGCGCCACAGCACGAAAAACACATCCTCAACCTCCAAGGCTGAGGATAAAGAGGCAGGGCGCCTCATTCCAGATTTTGGACACAGATGAGCCTCGCTTAGGCGGGGATGGAGACAGTAATGCCTAACGCACAAACCGCTACTCCCCAGGTCTCCTCCGCTTTAGACGTAGGCCGCGCCCTGGGCTTGAGCATCATCTCAGGCGGAGCTGGGCAAGCTGAAGTTGTCCCAGCCTCAGCGCCTCTAGTACCCCAGGCTCCTCAAAGTCCCCCAGTGCTCCAAGCATCCTTGAGCCCTCCACAGCCCTTGAGCCCTCCACAGGTCATGGGGATAAGCCAGCTTACAAACTTGCCCTTGATGACTACCTGCCTGCATCTAAACCGAGCACTCGCACAAGTGCAGATAGCAGTGAGAACGGTTGGCAGGGATGCGGAGGGGAGTACTGGGCGGCGCTCCTACCGATATGTGACGCTGGACCATGTTCGGGGGATTGTGAACCCGGCTTTGGTGGATGCAGGGCTGATGGTGAGTCATATGATTGTCCCTGGGGCAGGCGAGAAGGCAGATGAGAGCGTCTTGCGGACGACACTGAATCACTTGGAGACGGGAGAGTTTGTTTGTTCAGAGATGTTAATGCGAGTGAGCGAGAAAGGGAATCCGCAGAAGTGGGGCATCTGGGAGACCTATATGCGCCGCTACAATCTGCTGTCGATGCTGGGGATTCCGGCTGGTGACGATGACGATGCTCAGAGCCTCCAGGGTAACCAGGGCAACCAGGGCAACCAGGGCAACCAGAGCAACCAGCGCCAAGCTCAACGACCTCAGCAGTCTCAGCAACGCCAGCATCAACAGCAGCCTCAGCTCAACTTGGAGCAGCTCCAGCGACGCTTCATGAGCCTCTGGAGCCTCAACTTCGCGCAGCTCTCAGAGCTGTATCGCCGCGCCTACCAGCGAGACCTCGCCAGCGCCTCAATGGAGTGGCTGAGAGGGGAGATCGAGCGGCTTTCTCCGGCAGTGGTGGAAAAAGGCGAGGCCCTCTTTTGGATGTTTCAATCTCCTCAAAAAACACAGGGAAAGGTGAGTATACAGGAGTCCCCAGCTTCTCAAACTCCAGCTGAGTCAGCTCCTTCAGCGCCTCCAACATCAGCAGTTGCGCCAAGCCATCACAGTCATTGTCCAGCCCCTGTACCAAAGGAGAAGGAGGAGAGCTTTCAAAGCTTTCAGCAGCGCCATAGCGCTCAACCAGCTCCTCAGCAAGACCTCCTCCCACCAACATCCAGTGCTGCACCTGAGCTAACCTCTGCGCAGCGCTGGACCCGCGCACAGGCGGTACTGGTGAGGTGCTATTCAGGGTTGGACGTAAGGGCAGTACAGGAGCTGTACGGGCTCCTGGGGTACTCGCTGGGGAAGCTCTCCTTTGAGTGGATAGAAGGGGAGGCGAAGAGGATGAAGGCGCGGCCTCAAGAGGCACAGGTGCGCATAGAGGAGTACAACAAGCTGCGTAGGATAGAGAAGCACATCCCCTCCCATTCATCTGAGGGCGTCATTTACACAGTGCGTCGCATTCGAGGGAAATGGAGTTGCACCTGTAATGGGATGAAGTTCAGGCGAGGAGGGGCCTGTATCCACATCAAAGAGGCGCAAACAGAGATGGGCCTCAACCTCCCCAGAGCGAGAGCCATATGAAGAAGCAGGCGAAGAAGCGAGCCTCACAGCTTGCATCCTGGGTCATGAAGTGGGCGCAGGACGACGAGTTTTTGTTGGTCCTGGTGTGCGCCAATGTCCTGGCTCTGTTGGTATTAGGCGCAGTCATTCTGTGGGGGTGGCTGTGAGTAGGAAGAGAGGGAGGGAGAATGCGCCTGCGGGAGACGGAAGGAGGTTGAGTTGAATTTATTGGCCGTGAGCATTGCGGATGTCGCAATCAGGGCTCAAGTTGCTGAGGAGGTTGTTCGGCTTCTGACAGGTCATGTGAAGGAGGGAAATTG
>CAYLJJ010000194.1:0-5674 GCA_964384025.1 uncultured Nannocystaceae bacterium | reverse complement strand
GTTTGCGCATGGTTAGTCTACTGTAAAAGCCAATTAGTCGTCCGTCTGGGGGGGATCCCCAGACGGCGCTCATCACTCAACCCGATGATCCGCCCACATCATGCTGAGGGCCCGATCGCCGGCCACCACCCCGTCCTATTTTTGTACAGGACGGGGAGCGGCTTTGGATCCGTACTCAACGAGGGATCGCCCACCTGAACCGTTGGCCCTGAGCGTCACCCTCGCAAAACTCCAGTCAGCTCATCAAAATGGTTCAGAAGCATCGCTTGAGGCTGGACATCTCAGTTTCTTTAGGGATTTACACCCGCTCATTCCATTCTAGATAATCTGAAGTAATGTCAACAATCTTATTGAGTGTCTAGTTTCATTACTACACACTCAACATCTTCATCGGATTTATTATCATAATTTTTTCTATATCATCATCTCTAACTCCAAGTGTCCTCAACGTAGGAACGACAAAATTGAGAATTCTACAATAACCATGTCCACCAAATCGACGAGTCATTATCTTTTGGTAGAGATCGTTTCCAATGACGATTTGATCCGAGTACCCCTCCTTAATCAGAGCCAGCAAGCCAGCCATTTTGACCATATCTGGAACCTCCCACTTATCTAACGCTTCCAGATCATAAGAAGGACCAAAAAGGTCAATACAAATATTAACTCCTGCGTCCAACACTTCCTTAGCCCAATCCAAATTGAGCTTCCAGGAATCTGGATTCTGCACTAATTTTTTCATGTCAATTGGAAAAAATGAAAATTGCATGTGACAGAATAGAAGCTTTGAAGATTGCATTCCATGGCTGAGAAAATTTTGCAGAAGTCTACGCCGCGCCTCTAGTGAGGTCATACTACTTGTGTGGGCGGTAACTAGATACCCTGTCTCGTTGGAAACGGATGCTGCTGCTCTTATAAATTCTAGTTCTTTGGCAGTAGATTCCAAAATAGCTGTTTTAATATGCCCGGCCTTAATTCCTGTGTCTTCTATTCCTTCGAAAATTTCTCGTTTCATAAACTCAATATAGTCGTCATATTCCATGTCCAAAAATCTCTTTGTCCAGGAGTTTTCCACATATAATCCAGTACTTGCAATAATATTGACATTAGAATTTATTGCTATCTTCTTCAATCCGGCAACATTTCGTCTGATACCTGGCACGCTGGTTTCCAGTATCGATTGCCCTCCTAATTTCCTAAAATCAGAGAGTTCTTCTGTCATCAAATCTACATCTGTTAGATCCCAATTGTCGTCCGAGAAGATCCGATGCCCGTGCCCAAGAAATTTTAGATTTTCAATGTCTAGCGGCAGATTCATCGGATCTGGATAGAGTTCTGGAGATGGGTTTGGGAAGCCTCTCTTCAGGAGGGGACCAAAAAAACCGGCATCAACCATGATGTGGTCGTGCATTGATGTTGTCCCTAATTGATCTGCATCAATGGGTCCAAGCGTTGTCATAATCTGTTTAATCATCCAGTTTATCCTTGATACTATTATGGAGAACAATCAGTATACTCGCAGAAATTAGCTTTACATGAAAAAAACTTAGTTCTAAATCAGAAACTATGGGCTGGCAGAGTATGGTGGCCCCAATGTCGGGACAAAAAAATGGAGTTTTAGGAGATGCGTACACCCATGATTCTCATCAAAGGTTGGGTGTGCTTCCTGTTTGCTATGATGTCACTGCACGGATGAGTCAGAGCGCGAACTTATCTCAGCCCCTCGACGCTCTACAGAGCGGTCATCGGAGGGATTATAATAATAAACTTTTGGGTACGCTCGGTTCGATCAGCGCAGCTTGAGTCTGAGGAGGCTGAAGAGGTTCCTGGGCTCGATCGGCTTCTGAAGGACCCCCGTGAGGCCCAGGCTGGCGTGATCTGTGGTGTAGTTGAGGCTGTCCCCCACAGAGCTGAGCAGATAGACCGGCTTCTCGTTGCCCAAGAGCAGCAGCTCCCGCGCGAAGTTGAGCCCTGAGTCCACCTCCTCCATCATCAGATCTACGACGAAGTATCCGTTGCCGTCGATAACAACCCAGAACATCAAGAAACAGAGAGGGCTGTCCCTTGACGCGCTCTATTCGTCTACCAGGACGAGGCCCAAACAGCTGTGTTTGTCGAGCTGAGGCAGAGGCCAGCACCAAGGTGACCGCATCCACCTCAACCCCAACCCCTTCCCCTGCCAAGATCCGTCGGGTGCGAGGCGGGGGATGAGGCAAGCACCAAAGAGAGCTTGAGTTTCTCAGTGGATGGCACCTCTTTGGCGCCTATCTCACCTACGAGAGTGAGGATCGGCGGCCTACTTCTTCTTATGACCGCAGCTTGAGTTGCCCGCGTTGCTCTGGATCACGTCCTTCTCTTCATCGGTGATCAGACCCAGGTCCACTAGGTCGTTGGTCGCATGGGCCACGCACTTGACGAAGGCGCCGTGGTTCTTCCATCGAGCTTCACAGAGACACTCCTGATCCCAGGAGCAGCCGTTCTCAAGCACAGGCTCGCCCACGGTGCTGCCTAAGCAAACGTCATCGCCGTCGATGATGCCATCACCGTCGCTGTCATCGTCGCAGATGTCCCCGTAGCCGTCGCTGTCATAGTCGACCTGGTCAGCATTGATATCCAGCGGGCAGTTGTCTGCGTCATCAATGACGCCGTCGTTGTCATTGTCGGGCTCGCAGGCGTCACCGTACTCATCACCGTCCACGTTGCTCTGGTTTTCGTTGGCCACCAAGGGGCAGTTGTCGTCGCTCTCGCAGATGCCATCATTATCGGCGTCGTTGTCAGCGTCGTTGGGGCAGACGTCGCAGGCGTCGGCGGTGCCGTCGCCATCTTCGTCGAGGTTGTCATCGCCCAGGTCGCAGACGTCTACATCGCCGCAGACCCCGTCACCGTCGGCGTCATTGTCGGCGTCGCTGGGGCAGGCATCACAGCCATCAGGAATGAGGTCGCCGTCGGTGTTCACCAGGTCGTCATGGCCGGGGCAGATCTCCACATAGCCGCAGACCCCATCGCCGTCGGCGTCCTAGTCCGCGACCTGGGGGCAGCCCTCCCAGCCATCCGGGATAAGATCACCATCGGTGTTCACCAGATCATCATGGTCGGGGCAAAGATCACCGTTGTCGCCCACGCCATCACCGTCGCTGTCGGCCCACTCGCTCGGATCTTCGGGGAAGGCATCTTCGCTGTCTGGAACGCCGTCGCCGTCGGCATCCTCGTTGGCCTCATAGCGGGCATAGAACAGGATGGTGCGGTTGGGGGCGGTGTCCATATCGGTGTGCCAACAGGTCGTGTTTTGACGGCACATCCACATCTCCGCCTGGCGATACGTCGTGCCGCCATAGATCCAGCCGTTCTCGCGATATACGTTGTTGTTAATGTTGCCCATCATCAGCTGATACGAGCTGCCATCGCTGATGCAGAGGTTGGAGCCCTGCGCATAGCGATTGTTCGTTGAATGACAGTCGATATCATGATGGAAGGTCGCGCCCATGGAGTCGCGGGCGGTGATGCCAATGGTGTCAGTGCCGTTGGTGTAGATGGCGTCTTCGTTGCCAGCGACGAAGGGGTTGGCGTCCACGGCGATCCAGTCTGTGCTGATGGACGGGTCGCTGTCGCTGGGGGAGTCCCAAACCTCGGCCCGGATTTGGTTGATGTTCAGACCAGCGCAGCGGTTGCCCTCGACGCCCAGGCCAGGCTGGTTGGCGCCCCAACTCTCGTAGAGGAAGGCCGTGCCGACGGCGTCGAAACCCACCGTATCTTCAAGATCCTGGGTACCATTGTTGTGAGTGAGGGATGCGCAGAGGATCTCCTCAAGGGTGATGTCATAGCCAGTGGCCGTGGTGACATCTATGACCTCAGCGCGTGGAGTAGAAGCCAGGGCGGCGATGAAGATGCCAGACAGGAACAGGGAGAGAATTTTATGAGTCATGCGAGACAGCCTCCTGTGAGCACGGTGAGTAGGACCAGATGCTGCGCGGTACGCTGCTTAGAGTGTCTCCATAATGAGCCGATTCTTTCGTTTTGGAGGCTCTGTGCTGGATTGCTAAGGCTGTGTACAGCATTCATGTAGAGTACATACTCTTTAAAGTGTTTTCGAAGAATTACATCTATGTTGGTTATATTGATTTCCCTGCCATGCGTCAAGATAAATTTCTATGTTGAGCGGAATTTTTCCGCCTACGCCTCAAAATGCTCAAACATCAAGGAGAGTCGCTCAAGTTGGAGCGGCGACGATCAATATCCCTCCCTCCGAAGAGCAGCGGTGCAGGGTCCCGAAATGAGACTTAGATGATTTGAATGGGTGAGTTTATTCCAGACGGGCAATAAAGGCGCAGATCTTATCCATGGGGCCTGTCTCTGCACTGACCAGGGCCTCCAACTGGGCGCTGTAGCTGCGAACTCGGCGTCCCTCAGCGATGCCCACGCTGCCTCCGCCTCAGGGAGCGCTGAGATCGCTCGAGCATTGATGTTTCTGACCACCTCTACTTGGCGCTCAAAACGGACAAGACCCTCTGGGAGGATCGCCCAAGTCGCGCCCTGAAGGAATTGAAGATCTCGCGCGGGGAAGGTGATCTCCTGCTCGTCAAAGGAGGAGCGCCCTGGATCAGCGAGGAAGTTAGCCCAGGCGTGACCAGCAGCTCCCCCTCTAGGTGATCGGTGAAGAAGAATTGGTTCCTCTCTAAACTCAGGGCGATGTGGTTACAGTGATGGCGGTTGCTGCGCGCGAACTTAAGCTGCTCTTCCCGCTCTGGAGGCAGAATCAAGAACTCTCCATCGGCCCCCGTGACGATCATGCTGCCCAGCTCATTGCCCAAGGCGCTGCGAGGAACCCAGGCCATATCGGTGGGCGTGATGATGCTCTCCAGATCCGCCCCTCCCGTGTTGATCCCTTGGAGATCATAGCGGACCTGGACTTTGAGGGTCTCAGGGTTGATGGCGAAGAGATCTGAGGCGAGACCCCAGAGGAGACCATCCGCCCAAATCAGACGCCGGATCCCTCGCTCCACGGGGATTTTACGCGCGATGTAAGGACCTCCTTTGAAATGAACGACCGCGATTTCAGCTGACTCTGGGAGCGCGATGAAGAGCGAGCCCCTCTCTGGATCTGAGATCATATCTCCCAGACCCATGCCAAGCTCAAGGGCGCCCAGTAAGCTGATCTGCACATCCTGTTCACGTTCGTACTGATAGAGCCTGAGCTGGGCTCAGCCTCTCTGGTCCAGAGCCGCCGCGGCCATAAGGGGGCGCCTACGTCCTCAATCGAGAGATGAATACGATGCCGTCGGCTGGCCCCGGAGAGTGGCCCTCTGGCGATCACCTCAACCTCATACTCCCCTGAGTCAAAGACCGTGGGCATCCAGGAAAACACTACCTGCTGGAGATAGATAGGGTCCTGCTCTTCCACCGGCAGGACCTCATAGTTAATAGAGTCAGGGGCATCCACGATGATGTGTGTTGGTCCATCATAGGTGGCCTCCTCCCCCTCTCCGCCACGCAGCCCAGACTCCACCAAGATTGTAAAGCTGAGCGTCTCCCCCTCCCGACCATAGACCTGCTCATCTCCGCTGAGGATGGAGGGCGCCTCAGAGATGTCGATGAGGAGGGTGGCCAAAAAGCAAGGCAGAATGGGCCCCCGTAAAATGTGTGGTTGAGCACTACCCCCGCGTCCAACAACCCCAAA
>CAYLJJ010000193.1:0-5719 GCA_964384025.1 uncultured Nannocystaceae bacterium | reverse complement strand
CAAGAACCAACGGATGTTCTCCCCCTGCTCCTCATAGCCGGGCTTTGTGTAGATCATCTTAGCGGTGCGGGGGTAGCGATCGTTGGCGAAGCCCGCGACCACCAAACCCAGACGCTCCAGCTCCTTCTTATAGCCCTTGACTACGCTGACCCCCTTCTCTCCCGCTCCGTTGAGGATCTGAACCAAAGCGGTGCCGGTGAGATCTTTAAAAGCTCCAGAGCTTTGAAGTCGAGCAAAGGCAGGATCCTGTCCTGCCTTAGTCAAGAGCTGCCGTGCCATCTCGCTGCCGATGAACTTCATATCCCTGAGATAGAGGATGCTGTCCTGGGCTTGGTTCATCTTGATGGAGCAGCGCGCGGCCATATAGAGAGGAAGGGCGTAGGTGGGATCGCTGTCATAGGCCAGCAGAAACTCACCGAGTGCATCAGCGTAGCGTCCTGAACGGTAAAGCCTGTTTCCTCTCTTCGCTGCATCTTCAGCAGCGCCTCGATCAGGCAAACGTTCTAAGGCAGTTCTATCATCAGGATCATGCTCCAGACCAGGAGCCACCCCAGGTGCAGTTCCCCCGGCCTGAGGGCTGCTGGGTTTCTCGTTTACCCTGGGGGCGGCTTCATCTCGAAGGCGGCTGGGTTTTAACCCCATGCGCTTGAGGGCTGAGAGGGCCATTATCGCCTCTCGGCGATCTCCTTCGTGGTAGAGTTTATCGAAGGCCTCGCGGACGATCGCTTTTTCACTTGGGCTGATTTGGGTGACATCCCGATACATCTCCCAACGCATAAGGCAGCCACGGAGCTGCTCTGTAGAGCGATTGCGCCAGCTCTGGAAGAGCTGCTCACAGTCCCCTTTGCGCCTCGCCCAACGATCTTCCGCCTGGGCCCAACTCAAAAGCCCGATCAAAACCCAGGGGACAAACTTCATGCGGCTCTCCTCTCTCTTGGGTTCCTTTATCATACCCAAGGGGGACAGACTCCACAGTAAGGAAAAGGAGAGTCTGCGGGGCAGTTTCGCGATGATGTAAAGATCTTTTTGGGGCTTGGCAACGCGGTCAAGACAGACGAGGCTCCTGTTTCAGAAGGAGCGAAGAGGAGAGCAGATGAGGATCTCAATTCTTTTATTAAACCAAGGCCGTGGCAGTGGAGAGGTCGCACGGCAACAGGCCCGACATCTACAACTTCAGGGAGATGAGGTCAGCCTGATCTATCCGGGGATCTCTGCAGGGCCAAATCTAGAGAAGATAGAAGCTGTTGAGGTGGAGTTGGAGAGTGACTGCGTTCCGGTCCATGAGTATCTCCCTGCTGCAGATACAGGGCAGAAGGCGGTCTCCACAATGTCTCTAGAGGAGGCAAGGGCCTATCTCCCCGCCTATGAACGGGCTCTGGAGTCGCAGGCATCTGAGAGCGATATCTTTATCGGACACCACGCCAACCTAAGCGCCATCGCTACCGCTCGGGTTGCTCAACGCCACGGAAAACCTTATCTCCTCTTCCTTCACGGTACAGGCATCGAACCGAGACATCATGGAGGCTATGATGATCAGCTCTGGGCTCAGATCGAGGCTGCTATTCGGGGAGCGGCAGGGATCATTGTTACCACCGACTATGTTCGCGATGAGCTGATCTGTCCCATCATCGATCTGCCCAAGCAGCGCTTCTTGGTGCTGCCCTGCGGCGTCGATCTCGACGATTTTCACCCCTCAAACCGAGGAGATGTTGTTCAACGCTTCAAGTTGAGAGAGCCTTTTGTCATCTGTCCTGGAGCTTTGACCCACTCCAAGGGACCTCAGAATGTCGTCGCGGCCTCACACCTATATTCAGATTTGGCCCAGACCATCTTTATCGGTGCGGGAAATCTGCGCTCTGAGCTGGAAGAGGCTCTGGATGATCGGGGCTGTTTTTTGGGTTTTGTTTCCTCTGAAGATAAGGCTTGGTTGATCAACAGCGCGACCCTGCTTGTTGCTGCTCCAGAGAAGCGGGAGCACTTTGGCATCATCTATGCCGAGGCCCTGGCGGGAGGAACCCCCTGTGTAGCCTATGAGGGAGGGGGCGTAGGGAGCATCATCAATCCTGAGGTAGGGTTGCTCACCGAACGCTCTCCTACAGCTCTGGGGCAAGGGATTCGTACTTTATTGGAGGATCCAGAGCGCCGCGCCAGAATGGTTCAAGCTGCGCGCCCTCGGGCTGAAGCGCTCTATGATTATCCAGAGCTGATCGCCCGACTGCGGGCCTGGATGCAGAGCTTCCTAGAGTAGATTTTCAGCCCTTTAAGCTTTCTCTAATCGCGGCGCGCTCTCGTCGTCTGATCCCACAGGAGATTCGAGAGATCGTCTCATAGTGGATGCTCCCAGACCAGGAGGCGAGCTGCGAGGCGCTGATCCTCTCGTCACCTTGGGCGCCCATCAAGACCACCTCCTGCTCAAGAGAGATATCGGGAATGTTGCTGACATCCACCATGATCAGATTCATACAGACCCGACCCCTCAGAGGAGCGCGGCGACCATTGATGAGCACATAGGAGAGGTTGCTCAGCTTACGATCATAGCCATCTGAGTAGCCCACAGGGAGGATCGCTAGGCGGGTTGGGTGGGTGGTCATAAAGCTACAGCCATATCCGATAAAAGCACCCTCAGGCAGCTCCTTGATCTGCGCTACTCGAGTCTTCCAGGTGAGGGCTGGATGCAACTTCAGTCCTTGACGCCCTTGGTTCAGCAGAGCGACCCGAGTCTCGCTGGAGGGCCAAAGTCCATAGGCGCTGATCCCCAGCCGCACCATCTCAAAGTCATGCTGGGGCCAAAGAAGCGCCGCCGCCGAATTAGAGAGGTGTCGGATGGAGCAGGAGTGCCCAGCGGCTCTCAGGGCAACGACCCCCTCTTTAAAGCGTCCCAGCTGCATTCGAGCGTAGCTGTGATCGCTGCTGTCTTCGATATTGGCGAAGTGACTGGAGATCCCCTCCAACTCCAAGCCTGGCGTCGCCGCGATCTCCTGAGCGAGGCTGAGAGCCTCAGGCAACTCAACTCCCTGACGGTGGTTGCCTGTCTCCAACTTGAGGTGTAGGCGCGCAGGCTGCCCCAGGCTGATCAGACGCCTGAGCATCTCGCGGTTATAGAGCACCATCCTCAAATCTAGGCTCAGGGCTTCAGGGAGGTCATCAAGGAGGATAGGACCCATGATATAGATGGGAGCATTGATCTCCGCCTCTCGGAGCTGTCGTGCCTCTGAGAGGCTGTGAACTGAGAGCCAGTCTGCACCTCCTCTGAGGAAGGCTCGGGCAGCGATAAGAAGCCCATGCCCGTAGCCATTGGCCTTGACCGTTGGGGCAAGACATAGATCCGGACCAAGGAGCCTTCGAAACATGCCGATGTTTGCCTCAAGGGCAGCTGTATCGATTTCACACCAGACCGCGTCCATCAAACTCTCCGATCCAAGAGCTCAGTATCGAAATACTCTTTCTCTCCAAGGAAGAAACATCGCGAGGAGGGACAATCAGAACTCAGCTCCTCTTTAAGAGCTACCCCCGTGCCATTTTTCGCCAAAATGCACCCAGCGCGTAAGAATCGACCCGCTCCTGCGTCCTCTCTTTAGAGCGCCGTGAGTTGCAAGATGCCATGTTCCTCGGCGAAGCAAGAAGCGCTGCTGTAGAGCGAGTGTGCAGATGTGGATGGGAGCGCAGACGGGGCCGGGTCTTGTCAAGCATCCCAGCTGCGCCTGAGTGCCGTCGTGGGTGATGTGGGTATAGTAGATTTCAGCTCATGTCGTGCGTGTCTACTACATGAGGATCTCATGGAGCCCATCAAACGATCTCAGCCTGAGTACCCAGAGTTCAAAACATTCCACGTCAAGCGCCGTGAGGTCCTCGCCCTCTTGACCCAGGGGATCACAATAGTCGGCGCCTCTTCTCTCCTGGGTTGCATCAGAGATCCTGATGAAGCATCAGCGAATGCCGAGCACCATGAGCATACCGACGCTGGCGGTGGTGCGGACTATCGCTCAGGTGTGATCCCAGATTCAGGCGTAGATTTCCACCTAGATGCAACACTGGAATCGGGAGCAATCGATGAGGAGTATGAGGGCTCTGGGGGGGGCGGCGCGGGCTATAACAGCGAAGAACACTATGATTGGAGCATCCCTGACGCTGTGCCCCTGCCTTCCTCAGAGATGGGTGTAGGTGGAGCAGGTGGCAATGAGCTTCCGAACAGTGATTTTTAGCATTTATGTTGGTCAAAATCACAGAAACCACTAATTAAACATGCTATATTTGCAAATCGCTTCCTCCAAGCTCTTTCACCAGAGATTCTAGCTCATTTACCAGATGAGTGGGCGCTTTGGCTTCTCGGAATGCATTAACAAGATCCATGTGATAGCAGAGTTGATCCTCTCTGTTTGCGTTAAAACGAGTCCAAATTTTATCGCCGAATCGTCGGTAATCCATCACAAGAGTCCGTACGTTGTGAAGTTTATCAGCCAGAGCAACTCGGCATAGTGGATATGTTTCTCTGCGAATCTGTTCAACATAGCCCATTTTTCGTTCATACCAAGGAGGTTTTGGCCCACCTTGATAGTCAGGTGGTGTGTCACTACACAGTTCAACAAGTTTCGCTACACAAGAGCCGAAACGAGCCTCAATGTCAGACCTCTTTAGCTTCTCGGGATGATCCTCAAGGGCGTCGTGTAACAGCGCGGCGATCGCCTCATCCTCATCGCCGCTATCCTCCAGGACAAGAGCGCAGACGCTGAGTAGGTGGGAAACATATGGGATTGAGGTACCCTTCCTCAAGTCATCGGCGTGAATCTCTATCGCATAAAGCAGCGCATCAGTGAACCTCGATCCAAGCATAGGCTTCATTACGGCGTCAGCTCCATTTTTTTGTGAACTACTTGACATCTATTTGCTCTCTCATCATGATGTTAGTTTCAGTTAGATTATAGCGATGGGTAAATGTTATAGTAAAACTGATAACGGATGTATAAACCTTAAATTAAAACATCAAAATCTGATCGATTAAAGATCCTCTTTTTGACCTCGCCATATGTTATTTCGATTACTCTGGGTTTCCAGTTTTCCTCACAGGCGACTTCTATTGGGAGCTGCTCATCTTCAGGGAGGCTCTTCGCTTTCGAGGGCGAGGGTATCCAGGAAGCTCGAAGTCACTGGGATCTGAATGTGGTGGGGAGGCGCTCAGACTGAGAAGCGGTGCAGAGAAAGAAGCCCAGGAGGAGCGCTGCTTAGCTGGCTTTGTCGTGGCGGAGGAGCACCCATCTGGAACTGCGCGCCGCTCATCGCGTTCCCAACGATTGTGGTTTGAACTCGATGATCATCAGTTTGGGGGGGGCAGAACAGACGGATCTGGGGAGAGTACCATGATCACTCTCAACCGTTGGACCAGAAGTGACGTTTGCCGGCCTTGACGGCTTGGAGCGTCTGCCTCTCGTCGTAATCCCATCGAGCGCCCGAGCGTTCGAGCTCTTCGAGCGCGGTGATGACGTTCACCTTCTGGTTGGGGTGGTGGCAGAGCCAGGTGATGATCTCTCCCGATTCACGTGCTTGGTTCCGGAACACCGGCGAGGCCTGGGCGAAGATCTCGAGGAGCCAAGGGATCGCGTTCGATCCCAGGTGGTGGGCGAGCAAGCAGCTCAGGAAGTGGATCTGGCCTCCAGGGCCTGGGCGCGTCTGAGTCCGCCGGATTTGGTGGTTGATTCATTCTAAGGGGTTACGTCCACTCATG
>CAYLJJ010000192.1:0-5752 GCA_964384025.1 uncultured Nannocystaceae bacterium | reverse complement strand
ATTATACTAAAGTCTTGCACTAAAGTGCAGGGTTTTTACCCACGGTACGGAGAATAAAAAGTGCTATTGTTCCAAACATTAAAAGCCTGTCTCTACGGTCTGGATTCCTTATCCATGTTGAATTCATCCCTAAGCCAAAGCGCAAATCTTTTATATCTCTAAATGTCTCTTCATATTGAAACCTCCTCTTATATGAATAGAGAGAATCTTCTGGATCCTCTGTAGATACAAGACAGAAATACCCAAAACTAGGGCCGTCAGCTTCTCTTTTTTCTTCTTCGATATATATCGTTTTTATTCGAAATAATTCTTTGGTAATGAATCCGTTTGTTATTATTTTGGGCTGCATATTTTTGTTAACATGTCCATATACTGGAGCCCTCTCGGATTCTGTTGTATATACATAAATGTTTGACCTTAAACGCATGGTAAAATCATACCCCATCTCATCTCTTAGAAACCGCATGAAGTTTGTATCATTAAATCCACGATCAGTTACTATTATTACCTTACCATTTCTCTTGCCTATCGATTCAGCAAGATCATAGATCATGTCATCTTCAATTTGGTTCATATTGTTTTTTTCAGATGAATAAATAGTCTTCCATAATAATGGAATAGATCTATTGGAACCAGTCTGTAAACTCGCAGAAAGAGTTGATTGATTATCAGAATAAAACTCAGTCCAATCAATATTTATTCTAATTTCGTCTAAGTTTCTCGTAATAAAGGAGCACCAAGATGCCATCAACTGGTTGACGTCGATTTTCTGGTTTCTCAAAAGTCTATCAACTTGAGCAATCCCACTCACGTCAGAAACTCCGCCCATTTCGGCAATCGACCTTCCAATATTACTGATTCTTATGGATTTTGACTCCAAAATACCGAGTATTATGCTTGTGATACTCATCATGTTTTTTGTATGTAAATTTTCAAAGGTTTCAGAGATAAAATCTTTGACAGTTTGTTTTAGCAGATTATCGATTTTGATCATATATCCACATATAAACCATACTGAAGTCGAAAGAAACTAAATATTTAACTACGACAAAATGATTTGCCTCCGCAGACAATTCGACAACCACGCATGAGTTGAAATCTCAGTAGAATGTTCTCAAGATTGGATATCATCAGACTGTCTTGCAGGTAATGCTGCATTGATCATGGGAGTCGAGACCTGTTCAAATGGAAACTGGGGTGATTGCGCAACAGAAATGGAGTGTGGACCTCTTCACTCCTCATGCTTTGGCGGACGTCCCCAGGAACAAACTCCAACAACTTATCGATGTTTAAATGGACAAGTTATGAATGGCACAATGCATTGCTTTGGACTGCTTGGTCGATACTGCGATTTTGCCTTCTATTCCGGTTGGGGACCTGGTGATGTTGATGAGTTATGCACCGGTTTAGGTGACTCCTGTAATACAAGCGGTGAAGAGCGTGACTGTGAAGTACATTGTGATACTCCAAATGGTCTAATCAGGCAAGGCACTCAATCCTGTATGAATGCTGGGGAAGGTTATCAGATATGGGCATCCTGTCAGACAAATAATGCATGTAATTGATTTAAGCCACACTGGAGAGAAGCGCCACGCTCTGCCCCAGCTTGGAGAAGAAAGAGATTCTGGCAGGAGGGAGTCGGTGGGATCTTCCTTGCCAATCTCATCCAGAATCAGGAAATCGACGCTCTCCAGCTCAGGAGGAGGCCAGAGATCCTCTTCGATTCCTCCCCTCTTCTTGGCTCGCGCTCTCCCTTCCCAGAGCAGTTGAGGCCAGTCTATCCAGCGGACTCCGAAGCCGCGGCCTAGAAGAGTGTGCGCCGCCAAAGCGCTCAGATGAGTCTTCCCTGTCCCTGTAGGCCCCAAGAACAAAGCTCCTGCATCGGTGGGCTTGAGGCGCTCTAACCAAGCCAGATAAGCCGCTCTATCTGGAAGAGGCTCAGGCCATCCTGAGCAATCCCAATTCGTCTTATCAAAGGAGGTCCCTGCATATTCCTTGGGAATCTCAGCCCTGTTGTAGCGCTGGACCAAGGCCCATAGGTAACGAAGCTGACACGAAGTGCCATCTGTATCCAACATTCTTCTTTAATCTGTTGATTTAGCTAAGCTATCCGCTTTTTCGTTTTTCATCTGCTCGGAGGCGGGAACCCAGCGGTAGACATCTTGGTTCCATCTTTGCTTCATGTTCAGGCGGCTCCATTGTTCCTTACACAAACGATGGTTTGATGCACTTCCCCTAAACCCCTCAAAACAGCCCTGAACTCCAGTCAGAAACCCATCTAAAAACCTTGTCTAGTAAACCCATGCCGCTGCATCTTTTTGACTGCCCATCACCGAGGAGGAGGCCGCCGAAGACTGGGGAGGTCGCTGGAGGCCCAGAGAGGAGGCGCTGAGGCTGGAGAGCTGGAGGCGCTGGGGAGCCAAGCACTCAGGAAGCGACTGGAGAGGAGCGCGGCGCTGGGGAGCTGGAGGCTGAGGAGGCAGGGAAGATGCTCAGGAGCGTGGAGAACGCCGCGCTGAGGAGCCCAAGGAGGCGCAGGGGCCACCGCTGAGAAGGAGAGGAGGCCCAGGAGCAGGGGGAGCGTTGAGGAGCTGATCCGAGGGCCGCGCTGAGAGGAGGCCCAGGAGAGCGCGCTGAGGCTGAGGATGGGGAGGAGGCCGCCTTGAGGCTGGCGCGAAGACCCCATGATAGCGCACAAGGTGGGTCCTGGGTGCGGGGATGAGCGCCGCGACTCGGGCGATGAAGTCTAGAGGATCAAAGATGAGTTGCGTCGTTCCATCTTGCCAAGGACGACGCAGCGTCAGAGCGACGCGATCACCTGATAGAAGCTGTAAGCGCTCCTGGGCAATGGCAGGACGCATGATATAACGACAGAGACGCTCAAGGGCTTCAGGTTCATCGCTGGGAATGTAGACCACCGCATTGAGGCTAAAACCTGCATATTGAACAGAGAGAGACTGTTGACGATGTTTGGGAGATGCCCGCCCCTTGATGCGCTCTATTCGCCCACTAGGACGAGGTCCAAACAACTGTGTTTGTCGAGTTGAGGCTGAAGCCAGCGCCGAGGTGACCGCATCCACATCAACCTCAACGCCTTCCCCTGCCAAGATCCGCCGGGTCGCGCAGATAAAGTCATTGAGGATGCACTCAAGGTCGAGAGGCTCAGGTTCCTTTAGCAGCTTGCTCCGCACGCTACCAGAACAGCGACTGAAAGTCGCTGACCCATACTCTGGACTGAAAGTCCAGAGTGGTTGCTTTACAGATTTTAAAACTGAAGGCCTAAGCTAAAACCAGCTCTTCCAGCCATGCGATTTTCAATCTGCTTTATCTCCCCTATCTCTACACTATATGCAGGGTTAATATGATCCCTAGTATCTTCTTGTGATGAACTTTCTACTTCAGTCCATTTATATTCATATTTTCGAATCATACTAACACCAAACCCCGAATAAAAAGAAAGAATAAAGGGCTTGAAATATAAAACATCTACCTGCCCCTCCAATAATACAGACATACACTGATCATGATCATTTTTCCCAAAAATAGAATCAAGTCTTGTCCCCACTTTAAATATGAACTTCCTTGCATTAACACCTAGCCCAAGAAAAATAGAAAGCCCACCAATAAAGATATCATCTTCATCCATAAACTTAGATGCCTCTAGTTCAGAAAACACCCACAAAGAACTATGTTTTCCCAAGCGACCAGAGTGCTGCACAGCAATATTAAATGTAGATCTATTAATCCCTTTCTCTTCTTCTAATGTCCTTCTACCTAAGAGAATACCAAAGCCCGTTTTAAGCTGAAAGTGCTGTACTTCTTCTTCCACTACTTTCTTCTCAACAGGTATTTCTAATATCTTATGCTTTAGTATTTCAACAAAAGCCTCTGTATCAGAAATATCAGCCTCAGCTTCAGATTTCAAGCTTCTTACTAAATTAATCCACTTAGCACTGCTAAGCTTCACGTTTTCTGTAAGAACCTTATAAGTTTCATCTTCTGATTTAAAACTAGAAAAAATCACATCAAGCCTCGCAGCACGAGTTATTAGCCCTTGCACTTTTCCAAAGTTTTCAACTTCCTTACGCAAAAAAACAATCTTTTTTTCTGCAAAACTTAATTTTTCAAACAAAAAATCTCTTTTTGCTTGGACTGGAAGATGCTCAACTTTTACAGAACTTTCCAGCATAGCTATTTTTTTTCTAGCTCTACTCAGATCTGTTTTAGTTTTTGTGAGCATTCTTCTACTGTCTTCAGCTGACACTCTAAGACTATGCACGGCTTCCTCTAGTGCAGCGATCTTCTTAGAAGCGCTTCTAAGTTCATCTAGCATCTCTTTTGAAAATACTACATTTTCCTTAGCAGCTTTTCTGTGTTTATAGTTTGTGCGTTCCAGATACTTAACCCTACGCTCTAACTTTTCGATCTCTTCATAATCTATATCAGAGCTATAGCTTGCAGAAGAAACTCTCTTAAGTTGACTGCTCACATCATTAAGTCGCTTATCATGAGATTTCAGCGTAGTTAAAGCTTTTTTAGTCCCCATCTCTACAGCAGTAAACTCGCCACGTTTCACCTGGGCTTCCGCAGTAACACAAAAACCTATGAAAGAGAACAAGAAGACTGATAGCATATTCATTTATTTCAGTTCCTTGCAACCCTCGTTGCATCCTGTTTTAGCTTCACCTTTTTGTATGCCGTACATCTTAACAGAATTTCCTACACAACCCTCCATGCATTCTTCATAAGTCTCTTCCACTCTATTAGTGACTTGATGAACTTCTCTTTCAAGGTGCACAAGTCTGTTATCTGTACGTTCTTCTAATTTCCCCACGACCTCTTTTGTTTTTTCCGTTTCTTTCCTGACATTTTCGATCTCTTTTTTCACTTCCTTTTTAGGGTTATTCTCTTTTTCTGGAAGCAAATTAGAAATCATAGGAATTTTGCTTAAAAAACCAAAGGTGTGATCTCTTGCGATCTCAATAGCAATATCCCCCGCAAATAAAGAAAAAACTAATATAACAAAAAAAACAACTCTGAGTAACAGGTTAAGTGCAGATCGTTTTTTGGAGATTTCATTGAAATCTCCATCATCTACACAATCATCACTGTTTCTCTTTCTCTCTTTCATGGCTAGTAGCACTTCTACTACTGGGCCAATGAGAGGCATCTTTTTCAAGACACCCAGCAAAAACTCAAGGATAGCAAACTTTGCTATCTGTTTATCGTTCTTAGAAGAAGACATCTCACATACCTTTCCCTGTATCTTACAGGAACTCTCTATCTCCCCGTTCGCTCTTAAAAAATCAAAATGATTAATTCAAAAGTTGTTGGTAAGCACTGCATTTAAAATCCAATCGATCAATAATTTCTTGTTGAGTAATAGACAAAGGGGTCAAAAAACGCGCGATTTCACCACCAGACTTGTCTTTAATAATAGTTAGCGTTATTTTTGAGAATGCTTTCAAAATTCGTTGCTTATAGGAATTTCAAGCAAGCCCCAGAAAGTATCCCTGTGTGCTTGATGTTCCAAAATCTCTCCATCGTCAACGCTCCGAGATAAACCTCCCCCCTCCCCGCGTCGAGCAAAATTTCTCGCCGCTCTGGCCATCGCTCAAAATGCTTAGCTTAGGTGTCAGGAGACCCAATCGAGTTGGAGTGGAGGTGCTCGTGGAGGGTGAATAGGGGGAGGGGTAATGTTTGATCGCCTTATAAAAAGCCTCTCTTACGTTTCCATTACCAGGTCCTACCT
>CAYLJJ010000191.1:0-5807 GCA_964384025.1 uncultured Nannocystaceae bacterium | reverse complement strand
ATATGGCAGCCTTTAAGGCTGATTTGGACAGTGGTAAGTATGCTGCTCAAATCGACGCCGACCAGAAGCTGGCCCGTTCCATCGGTGCGGGTGGGACTCCCAACTTCTTCATCAATGGTCGCAAGTTGGTGGGCGCGCAGCCCTTTGAGAGTTTCCAGAAGCTGATCGATGCTGAGATGAAGAAGGCCCGCGCTTTGGTGGCCAAGGGGATCGCTCCCAATAAGGTCTATGAGGAGAGCATCAAGAATGGGGTAGATAAGCCAGTGGCTTCACGTCGCAAGCCCGCCGCTGAAGACAAAACCGTTTATCAAGTTGCAGTCAGCCCCAACGACTACTTCAAGGGTAACGCCAAAGCAAAAGTAACCATCGTTGAGTTCAGTGAATTCCAATGCCCCTTCTGCAGCCGCGTCAACCCCACGATGAAGAAGATCATGGAGAGCTATGGCGATAAGGTCAAGATCGTCTTTAAACACAACCCACTGCCCTTCCATAAAGACGCCCCCCTCGCCTCTGAAGCAGCTCTGGCCGCAGGCGCTCAGGGTAAGTTCTGGCCCATGCACGATCTTCTCTTTAAGAACCAGCGCAAGCTGAAGCGAGAGAACTTAGATACTTATGCTCAGGAGCTGGGGCTCAACCTGGAGAACTTTAAGGCTGCTCTGGACAGCGGCAAATATAAAGCTCAGGTGGCCGCCGATCAGGCACAGGCCAAAAAGCTAAAAGCCAGCGGGACTCCTACCTTCTTTATCAACGGTCGCAAGATCCGAGGCGCTCAGCCTTTTGAGAATTTCAAGAAGCTGATCGACGCTGAGCTTAAGTAGCTTCAAACGCGATGCCTCAGAGACTCCTCTCCTGGATCCTCACGCTGGGGGCCCTCTTCAGCCTGCTTCAGCTCCTTAAAGAGGGTCTAGAGCAAAGCCCCTCCGAACAACTCCTCCTTCAGAGTCATCAAGCTCAGCTCCGAGAGGGCAGCCCACCAGCGTTTGATCTGCTGGATCGTGAAGGCCAGCCCATCAAGCTTGCAGAGTTCCAAGGTCAGTTGCTCCTCATTCACTTTTTCGCCACCTGGTGCTCTCCCTGCCGCGAAGAGATTCCTCAATTGGAGCGGCTTAAGGCGCGCTTCCCTCAGGGAAAGTTGGAGATCTTGGGCGTCAGTCAAGATAAAGGTTGGGCAGAACTCGACACCTTCTTTGCCAAGAAGGGTACAAATATGCGTCTGGGTTTGGATCCAGGGGGGCGTATGGCTCAACGCTACGGTACTGAGAAGCTCCCAGAGACCTATGTAGTCGATCAGGAGGGAGAGCTGCGGCTGCGGCTGATCGATGCTCAACGTTGGGAAGAGGGTCGCCTCTACGATTATCTGAGGCGGCTGAGCAGACCCTAATCGAGCTTCGCCAACCGTCCACAGAAAGGACCATGAGATCTC
The DNA here is from genome assembly GCA_964384025.1 of uncultured Nannocystaceae bacterium. Taxonomy (GTDB): domain Bacteria; phylum Myxococcota_A; class Bradymonadia; order UBA7976; family UBA1532; genus CAYLJJ01. The sequence continues at coordinate 4,384 of CAYLJJ010000191.1, read as the reverse complement.
CTCTAGAGCGACTCTATTATCCCACAGATGAAGAGAGCCCTGTGCTCATTCGACGCCGCCTCTTCATCGCCGCCTTGGCCGGCGCCCTGGTCTTTATCTTCGGAACCCTGGGCTATCTCATTATGGGCCAGGGACAGTGGAGCCTCATCGACTGCGCCTATATGGTTGTCTTGACGGTAACCACCATCGGCTATGGAGAGATCCTCCCTGTTCACCAGTTTGAGTATGGACGACCCTTCACCATGCTCTTGATGCTGCTTGGAACTGGAGTGAGCATCTATGCCCTCTCTGCCCTCACCGCCTTTATCGTTGAGGGAGATCTAAGAGAGGTGATCTGGAGACGGAAGATGAAACGACAGCTGAAAAACTTGAGCGATCACTACATTGTCTGTGGAGCAGGTCAGACAGGACGAGGTGTTATCGAGATTCTCTTGGAGTCGGGTACACCCACCGTAGTCATCGAGCGAGACCCTGAGCATCTACATGTTCTCTCACGTCATGTAGGAGAAGAGTTCATCGGGATCATCGGAGATGCGACCGAAGATCTCACCCTGATCGAGTGTAGGGTCGAACACGCCAAGGGGATCATCGCCTGTTTACAGAGTGATCAAGACAACCTCTTTGTCACCCTGACCGCGAGGGATATGAACGCCGAGCTTCGTATTGTCAGCCGAGCTGTAGGGGAGCGTGCAGGACGTAAGCTGATCCACGCAGGTGCCAACGCTGTAGTCAGCCCCAACAGCATCGGTGGGCGAAGGATGGCCAATGAGATGCTTAAGCCCAGCGTGGTGGGCTTTATCGATCTTTTGGTCGGAGATCTAGATCGAAGCCTCACTGTAGGAGAGTGCCTGATCCCCAAGCAGAGCCCCCTAGATGGGGTCTATCTCGCTGATTCAGGGATCCGTCAAGAGGTGAACGTCTTGGTGCTCTCGATCCTCTGTAAGGGGGGAGCACACTACGAGTTCAACCCTCCACCCAGCTTTCGGCTCCAAGAGGGAATGACCCTTGTGGTCCTGGGCGAGAAGGATGCGATTGAACGCCTAGAAGCTTATGTAAAGAGCTGATCAGCCCGCGTAGCCGCGCTCCTTCTGCTCCTGTTGTTCCTTGCAGCGGATACAGAGGGTGGTGACAGGCCGCGCTTGTAAGCGCTTGATACCTATAAAAGTTTCACAGGCTCTACACCAGAAGTATTCATCGTCGTCCAGGCGTTGAAGGGCCTCCTCGATCTTATCCAACAGGTGACGTTCACGACCCCTGAGGCGAAAAGCCAGGGATTGATTGTAGTCCGCTGTCGCTAGATCCATCTCATCAGGAAGATCCTCTTGATCGAGGGTCATATCTTCGGTGAGGGTTCGCTGAGCGTTGCGCAGCAGCTTACTCTTCTCATCCAGGAGGAGTTTGCGGAAGCGATCCAATTCCCGCTCCAGGACCTCTTCTGAGGGCTCTTCAAACTCAGGGGCTTCGCGCTCCATTAAGCCTCCAAGGGTAGAATTTGGCAAAGGAATTTAAGAGGTATTGGGGGTCTTGTCAAGCTCGCATTCTGTTGGGGTTGAGTTCCAACGCCAAACATTCCATCTGGAGAGTCTCAATGCTAGACTCTCAGCTGTGGCACCGATCCTCTTCTATCTCATCATGGGGAGCACCGCCCTCCTCCTCCAGCTGGCCTTAGGGCAGCCCCTGGCCGCCCTCTGGGGGCCAGGTCTCTTTGCCTTAGAGTGGGAGCTGGGAGCGGGGCTCAGCCTGGGGCTCTCTGCTGTGCTCCTCAGTCGGTGGCTGGGGCGGCGTTTTGAGTGGGGGCGTCTCCTCGATCGTGACTTCCGTGAGAAGCTCCAGATGCTGCGCACAGCCCAGCTCCTAAGCTTAGCGCTGATGAGTGCCTTGGGAGAGGAGCTGCTCTTTAGGGGCTTTCTTCAGCCCCAGGTGGGCCTCTTCGCCAGCTCGCTGCTCTTTGGGCTTGCTCATCTCCCCCAACGCCGCTTTCAGCTCCCCTGGACCTTAGCAGCGGTGTTCATGGGTTTTGCTTTTGGGCTGCTCTTTGAGAACTTTGGTTCCCTCTTTGCTCCCATCGTAGCTCACTTCAGCATCAACTATTTTAACCTGCACTATCTCCTCAGACCTCTCACTCCGGAGGAACTTTGAGACGCTTTGGACCTCTCTGGGCGCTGGCCTTTACTCTGGATCGTGATCTCCTATTTCTGATCCTGGCCACCAACCTGCTTTTCTCGAGCGTCGCCGTCGCGCTGTTTTTCTCAAAGCGTCCCAAGTTGGATAGCCTCTTCATCGGCTTTGGGATCTTCTTCAGCCTGAGCAGTCTCTCGCTGCTGCTGCTCACGCTCTTGGCTGGGACTCCCATCCGAGGGCTGGAGATTTTCAGCTTAGATTGAGGCTGCGTCTGAAGTAAAAACGCTCGATCGGCAGCCCCTGTTCGATACAGCGGCGCTCTCGATGAGTCAGAGGCAGAGCCTCCTGAGCAAAGGGCTCTGGACCCTCAAGGCCAGCCTCCGCAAGCGCCTCACGGATCTCCTCAGCGATGGCAGGAACATCAGACTTGACCCAGACAAGGCCCCCAGGCTGGAGCTGCTCTTGGATGCGCTGGGCGAACTCAAAGCTGATCAGGCGGCGTTTAAAGTGTCGCTTCTTCCACCAGGGATCAGGGAAGGTGATCAAGAGCTGGCTGAGGCTCCCTGGAGGGAAGAGGGCAGGGCTGAGAAGCTTGGCGTCCCCCCAGATGATCTTGAGGTTCTCAGGACCTCCCTCCTTGAGGAATCGCTCAGCCAGAAGCCAGGGGTAACGTCGTCGCAGCTCAATGCCCACGCAGTTGTGTCCAGGCCAACGCTCAGCCAGGGCACAGAGAAACTTCCCTCGGTTAAAGCCGATCTCTAAGACGAGAGGAGCCTCTCGCCCAAAAACTTCGGTCCAATCCAGGGGGAGCGCCTCAGGGAGAGGGACCCGTTGATGACCCCCTTGGCTTAGATCTCCAAAGAGTCGCTGGTTCAGGAGCCAGCGTTCAGCGCCCTTCTGGGGGGGCGAGGTTCCGCTCTTTAAGCGCGGCATCTGCGCTCTTCTCCTCTCTTAGGCCCATCTCCATGCGGTTTAAGACGCTCTCTTTGGGCAACTCCTGGTTGGGATCTCCCGCGAGGGTGTCTAGGAAACCTAAGGTCTGATCGCCCATGGTCGCCTTGTAGATCAAGATCAATGCTAGACCCAGCAGGATGATAAACAGGTTGCTCAGGTTGATCTTAGATGGCTGTGCCCCGCTCCCTCGTCTCCTCTGGCGTTTTCTCATCCGAGCCCCCTTGTGGGCCTGAGATCCTTGATCCTCAAGATCAGCTTCTGTCGTCCTCGATAATACTCCAAGCTGGGATTGAAGAGGAGATCAATGGCCCCCTCAGTGAGGCTCCAGCGGTTGGCCATATTCCAACCGAGAGCCTCACATTCCAGATAAGCGGAGGGGATCTTAAACTTGAGGTGCCCTCCGCGCAGGGTGCAGCTCTGAGCCTTCACCCCCCGAGCGAGAAGCAGCGGAGGGGGATTGCCCTCTCCAAAAGGAGCCAAGCGCTCTAGAGCTTTGATCTCCCAGGGGCGGATCTGAGTGAGGTTGATTTCTGCATCTATCGAGCGCTTGCGAAGCTTTTGAGGGAGGGGTCGAGGCTGTTTTAGCTCTGCTCGGATCGCCGCTTTAAACGCAGGGAGCGCTTCGACAGAGAGGCTCAGCCCCACCGCCGCGCTGTGGCCTCCATAGCGCTCTAAATGTTCTGAGACTTTGTCCAGGATGCTTTTGATATCCAAGCCACTGAGGCTGCGAGCGCTGCCTTTATAGCGATCGCCATCTCTCCCCAACAGGATGGCGGGGCGCTGAAAGCGCTCCACAAGACGAGAGGCGACGATCCCCAAAACTCCTAGATGCCACTCTTCTCCACTGAGGATCAGGATCTCCTCAAGCGCCGGGCTCTGCTCGACCCTCTGGATCGCCTCTGCGCTGATCAGCTGCTCAATGGACCTACGCTCTCTGTTGAGGTCCTCCAGCTGATGAGCGAAGCCCCAGGCCAGCGAGGGTTCTTTACAGATGAGCAGCTTGAGGGCTGGATCTGCATCACCCATACGCCCCGCCGCGTTGAGACGAGGGGCCAGTCGAAAACCCAGATCACGGGCGCTCAAGCTCCGAGGGTGAACACGACAGAGCTTCATTAAGGCAGCCAGCCCTGTCCTGGGCCGCTCTTTCATCTGCATCAGCCCCCGACGCACCAGGGCTCGGTTAACCAAGGAGAGAGAGGCGACATCGGCGATGGTGCCCAGAGCCACCAGATCCAAGCCCCTGTCGGAAGGAAAATCTAGGTGCGATCCATTCTGAGGGATCGAGTAAGCAGAGATGAGTTGACACCAT
>CAYLJJ010000190.1:0-5857 GCA_964384025.1 uncultured Nannocystaceae bacterium | reverse complement strand
CTCTTTTGAGTTGGGAGAGTGCAGCGGTCGTCAACCCTCAGAGGAGATCTGCGGCAATCAGATCGATGATGACTGCAACGGTCGGGTTGATGAGAGCTGCTTGGCTTGCCAGGAGGGAGAGCGGGTTGACTGTGGCGCCGCTACGGGCGCTTGTCGTCCTGGGCAGAGTGAATGCAATGGGCAGGGAGAGTGGGGTCCCTGTCTGAACGCCGAGGGGCAGCAAGTGCGCCTGCCTGGGGAGGAGGAGGAGCTGTGTGATGGAGTGGATAATGACTGTGATGGAGCGACGGATGAAAGCTTTTCAGAGATGGGAAGCCCCTGTGGAGAGGAGATAGGTCAATGCCGCCCAGGGCAGCTGGCTTGCGTTGAGGGAGAGGAGATCTGTGAAGGGGCCACTGAGGCTCAGGTTGAGATCTGTGATGGAGAGGACAACGACTGCGATGAGGCGATAGATGAGGAGCTGGAGCCAGATCCCTTTGAACCCAATAATAACTGTTTAAGCGCTATCCGCGCGGGAGAGATCGCTGAGAACAATGAGCCTCGTCTCTTTGTAGGCAGCCTCTATCCTCCCGGTGACGTGGACTGGTTTGTAATTCGCGCTCAGGAGGCCAGCAACTTCTGTGTCCTCAATGATGATTCCTACGAAGTGACAGTGAGCCTCTCCAATCTCCCTGCAGATCAGGAGTATGAGATCTGCTTAACGGTGATCGATACTGAGGATGACCAAGCGCTGCTTTGCAACTATGAGGATATTTTTCAGGAGCGAGTCTGTTGGGGAGCACGTCCCGCCGTGGGAGGCAAAAAGACCCTCAGCTATCGCTCTTCAGCCATCTGCGCTTGGGATGACACCAGCGAGCTGATTGTTGAGATCTTTGAGCGCAATGGGGGTGGATCCTGCGCCCCTTACACCCTGAGTTTGGAATCGACTACCATCCTCGAAGAGGAGTAGAGGCGAGCCCTTAACGACAGATCGACATCTCCGGCAACTCCAGCACGCCCAGACCCAGCGGCTCTATCCCGGCCGCTCCCAGATCCAACCAGATGGGGTTACTGAAGGCGAAGACAGGCTCATCCTCTACATAGAGCATCTGAGGATCTCCCAGCGCCAGGATGATCAAATGTCCCTCTCGCTCTACAGGGATCTCAAGCAGCTCGTCAAAGTCTAGAAGTGCTTCCCTCTCCACCTCGAAGCTGCGGTCCAGGACCATCTGGCCGTTAAGGAAGGCGATGATGCGCTCTACGCGGGTGAAGGTTGGAGTCCTGAGCCGAACCCTCAACTCAAAGCGCTCCTCCTCTAAGCTGATCCTCTCTCCAGGTTGGGGGCCATCTGGAAAATCCATATAGGCTCCTCCTCCCACAAAAAGATGCCCCCCTCTGAGCGCTTCAACCACCTCAGCCCCTGTGACCCCCTGAGGCTGCTCCGCTGTGGTGGGCAGATAGTTACGGGGATAGCCAGCTGCGTCGCTGTCTGAGTGAGTGTCACTGTTACCGACGCCAGTGATCCTGAGGCCCTGGTTGAGTAAACCCATCCAATCTTGAAGCACAGCGCAGAAATCATTTTGCCCGTTATAGACCTCTACAGTGTCGAAATCTGTGCTCCAGTGGGGGCTTTGAATCCCGGAGAGGGGCTCGTTGAGATCGAGGTCAACAACGTCAAAGAGGCCAGAGTTTCCTCGAGGATGATTAAGCTGGATGATCTCAGCGGCAGCCTCTCGGGCAGCGCTGATCAGCTCAGCGACGCTCCGCACCCGATAATGTGTTCTCTCAGGCGTAGCCAGCGCAGGGGCGCCTCCACCGCTCTGGCGAGGATTATAAGGGATGCCATAAGCTCCAAAGTGAGCCAGAGGCGAAGAAACCTCTACGCCGGTTATGGGAGTGGCGATGCGCCCACTCAAGCCCATCTTCTCTACAAAACCTGCATAATCAAAGATGATGTCATGGTCGCTGGGCACCATAAAGCCCAAGCCTTCAGCTAGGTTGGAGCGAACGCGGATCTCTTCAGGCAGCTCACTGTCCAGGCTGGGGGCGGCATGTTGATGAAACTCACCCGAGGTCCAACCTTCGAAGGGGATCAGCTCCTCAAGGCTAAGAGAGAGGTGCTGTTCGCTCCCAGGCTCGAGGTTTAAGAACCGCTCATCCATGCTGTAATGCCAACCTCGTGTGGTGACCAGCCGCCACTCTCCAGCAGGCAGGAGGAGATCAGCCTCGTCGATGATAAAGCGAAAAAGCTCTTTAGGACCCCTAAAGTGCAGCTTGGCGGCGATGCCTTGTCCCTGATCATCTTGCAGTTCTATATGCAGATGAGCAGGCTCTGGGGGCTCAAGGCGGAGGCTCCCAGGACCCTCTACGCTGAACTCCTGGCTGCCCTCTCCTCCGGGCCAGTTGATATAGATCGCACGATATTCGCCGGGGAGGAGTTGAAGCTCTCGTTGCCCTGTCTCCAACCAAGCTCGGGTGACTGCTCCCTCCTCATCCTGAATCTCCACCCGCAGCCCTAAAGGACCCTCCAAGCTGAAGCTGTGAGCGCCTTCAGGTGCGGGACGTACAGACTCTACATCGGTGCCCACGTAAAAACGGCGGCTCACCTGCACCATATCTCCATGTAGAAGAGAGAAGTTGCCATAGCTCGCTCCAGGGAGAGGCGGATCGATCACCAAGAGCGGGGCGCTGTCTACCGTGTCTCCATTACGGCTGAGCGCATAGGCGGTTCCGAGGCCATCAGCTGCTAGAAAAGGCAACCCGGATTGAGCGCCGTTGAAATCTCCTCCAGGAGCCAGCCCCAGGGTTCGATCTCCAAAGAGCAACAGCTCCTTGAGGGGGATATTGAGCCGAACCCCGATAACCTCCATCCAGCTTGAGATCTCCAGATAATCAACATCTGGCTCTAGGCGAAACTCAGTGATGATTCGAGCCTTGGGTAGATCCAGAGCAGCCAGCACCGTTGCCACGGTTCGATTGATCAAGATCTCTCCCTGAGTTTGAACCACCGCCGCGCCCCCCTCGCTGCCATCCAGCAGAATGCCAATATGCTCAACCGAGACCTCTCCCCAGCTGGGCATCAGGAACAGCTCCTCCAGGAGATCTGTACCGGGTCGATCAGCGAGGTGAGCGTCGATCAACTTGCCCCCCTGCCAAGTCATCTGGCTGGAGGTGTACTCATCTTCAATACAGAAGCTGACGCGAGCATTGTCCAGGCGGAAGCAGCCAGGGCGACAGCGAGCTTGAGGTCCTTGAAGAGCCTCCTCCTCTTGATCAACTTGTCCGGCGCGGGCCTGACCTTCAGATACAGGGATGCTGAGATCCTCTGCGCCGGGGAGCAGAGCCCCCTCAAGGGGCAGATGTTCAGGGCGCAGTGGAGGGCGGGCATCAGGGCCAGGGAGATCAAGAGGAGTTCCCTGATCCAGAGATCGATCTTCAGGGAGCGTGGCATCGAGCAACCCGATCTCTAGAAGCTCCTCCTCTGATTTCTGATCTTGAGCCTCCAGATCAAGCTCAGGGCTCTGATCTTTAAGACCCTGATCTAGTGTTGGAGGGTGGGTTACAGCATCTGTCTCTGTCTCTCCACCATCACAGCCCCAAGGGAAGAGACCAAAGAGGGCCATCAGCCCCAACATTCTAGACATCCAAGCTCTCCTTGCCCCCCTGGGAGAGGGCCTCTATCCTCGTGGAAATTTTTAAAGGGACAGTATGGAAGCCTTCATCTACCACATGCGCGATCTGCGCAAGATCTATCCCAGCGGTAAAGAGGTCCTTAAAGGGATCAACCTCTCCTTTTTCCCGGGCGCTAAGATCGGCGTCATTGGAGGGAATGGCGCAGGGAAGTCCACCCTACTGCGCATCATGGCGGGCCTGGATCGGGAGTTCGTAGGTGAAGCTTGGCTGGCCAAGGGGTTCAGCGTGGGCTACCTCCCTCAGGAGCCTGAACTGGACCCTGCGCTGAACGTTTTGGAGAATGTCCGCTTGGGGGTCGCCTCTACCCAAGCTCTCCTGGATGAGTTTGAGAAGATCAGCATACAGATGGCTGAACCGATGGAGTATGAGGCCCTAGAGGTCCTGCTTGAAGAGCAGGCCAAGCTTCAGGATCGCATTGACGCTTTGGATGCCTGGGATCTAGACAGCCAGCTTGAACAAGCGATGGATGCCCTGCGCTGTCCCAGCCCAGAGTCTGAGGTTGGGATACTCTCAGGAGGAGAGCGGCGGCGTGTAGCTCTCTGTCGCCTCCTGTTGGAGAAGCCTGATCTGCTGCTCTTAGATGAGCCCAGCAACCACTTGGATACAGAGTCCGTAGCTTGGCTGGAGGCTCATCTACGCAGATATCATGGCACCATCGTCTTGGTGACTCATGATCGCTACTTTCTTGACAATGTAACTGAGTGGATTTTGGAGCTGGATCGAGGCCGAGGGATCCCCTGGAAGGGCAACTACTCAAGCTGGCTGGGGCAGAAACGAGCGCAGCTCGTTCAGAAAGAGAAAGGGGAGTCAGCTCGGCAGCGCGCCCTGGCTGCTGAATCGGAGTGGATCCGTCAGAGCCCCCGAGGGCGCCAAGCCAAGAGCAAAGCGCGCATCAAAGCCTATGAGCAGCTCGTCAATCAGGAGCGAGATCAGGTTCAACGTCGCTTGGAGTTGCGCATCCCTCCTGGCCCGCGCCTGGGCGATTTGGTCATCGAGGCTGATAATCTCCAGAAGGGCTATGGAGAGAAGCTGCTGATTGAGGATCTGAGCTTTAAGATTCCGCCAGGAGCCATCGTCGGCATCATCGGTGGGAACGGCGCAGGTAAGACCACGCTGCTGCGGATGATCGTCGGTCAGGAGAAACCCGATGGAGGCGCGCTGCGGATTGGGCCTACCGTTAAGCTGGCCTATGTGGATCAAGGTCGAGCTGATCTAGAGGGGGAGCATAACGTCTGGGAGGAGATCAGCGAGGGTGCTGAAGTGATTGAGATGGGGCGCCATCAGATGAACTCCCGGGCCTATGTTGGGGCCTTTGGTTTTAAAGGCGCTGATCAACAGAAGCAGGTGGGAGCGCTATCAGGAGGAGAGCGCAACCGGGTTCACCTCGCCAAGCTGCTTAAATCTCGAGGCAACCTCTTGCTCCTAGATGAGCCCAGCAATGATCTGGATGTGGACACTCTACGTGCGCTGGAGGAGGCGCTGTTGAGCTTCCCCGGTTGTGTGCTTATCGTCAGCCATGATCGCTGGTTTTTGGATCGCCTCGCTACCCATATCCTGGCCTTTGAGGGGGACTCTCAAGTCCTCTGGTTTGAGGGCAACCATCAAGCCTATGAGGCGGATCTTAAGCGTCGGATGGGTGGGGAGATTCGTCCACATCGTGTCAAATATCGAAAGTTCCAACGGTGATCAGACGCAGCCAGATCATCGACCTCTGTTTCTATGGGAGTCTGATTGCGGTGGGGGGGGCGCTGCTCCTTAAATTCAGTCAGATGGAGGGGAGTGGAACGGGGCGTAGCAGCTTTGCTCTTATCTCTCCTGTCTTTTTTACGATGGCAGCCAAGAAGGGCAGCCATCTAGGCATCTTCGCTCTCGCGTTGGCTTTATTGGGGTTACTTTTTGCGCTTATCGCGCTCTGGGCGGGGTTCTCAACTTAGCGCTGAGCTTTAAGGATCCTGTTGGCTGGGAGCCTCAGTTTCAGGCTCTTCGAATTCTTCAACCCCAGGCTCTTCGAATTCTTCAACCCCAGGCTCTTCAGGCTCTTCTTCAGTCCCAGGCTCCTCTTCAGCCCCAGGCTCCTCGACCTCTTCAAGCTCCTCTTCAGCGGCAGGCTCGTCAAGCTCCTCTGGCGCGACAGGCTCCTCTTCCGCGGCCGGCGCATCAAGCTCCTCAGCCCCCCCAGCCACCG
>CAYLJJ010000189.1:0-5952 GCA_964384025.1 uncultured Nannocystaceae bacterium | reverse complement strand
GCATATTTTAAATCTCTTGAGTATATGCGCGCGCATGGTGAAGCCCACGGTTTACCCAACACCTGGAATATGATCAAGAACGCTGGGATGCTGAAAACTCCACTCTCCTTCGCGATCGATCATAAGCTCTGTTACCAAGCCGCAACCTCGATGCTGAAGACAGCATCCGCGATAGCCGCTTCAACCCAAATGAAGGCCAAATGGACCTGTGGCCTTTGGCAAAAATACGCCGGCGAATACAGATATGCGCGCTTTATCGGCTCGAGCATCGGCCCCGATGGCTCAGTTCCCCCTAACTCCGTAGGGACCATCCACACCTGGATGGAGTGTCACTCCGATGAGGGTGGGCGCTTTATGGGTGATCTTTGGAAGGGGACCTATGAAGTAGAGTAGGCTCCAGGACCTCAGCCTGGAGCGGCGCATATCTTGGAGCCCTGCTCCCCGTCCTGTACAAAAATAGGATCGGGGGAAAAGTTAAGTAGTTTTGAGGGCTTCGAACGCTGAAGAAGGCTGGATTTTCAGCCGGGATTTAGAGCCTGGGGCGTATGTCTTGAAGGATCTGAGCACAGCCATCCAACTAGAACTTCAGCACGCCTTCCAGGCGCTCCCGGCACTGCACCAGACCTTCAAGCTGCACGGGATCAGTGGGGGGAGTTAGTTGCCCTGGCCCTGATGGGGCCTCTCCTCGTGTTTCAGGGGTGACGATGCCTGCGACCTCTTCGAGGCCCCTGCGACCCTGGAGTTTGCCCTTGGCGGCGACGTTGGGCATCATTGAGGCGGAGGCGGCGGTTGCCCAGTTGCTGGCGAAAGACGCGGTTCTCCTCAATGATGTCGCCTTGCTGGCTGTTGACCCAGGCGGCGGGGGAGATGGGGAGAAGCTTGGGGGCTGGCGGGAGCGAAGTGCCCATGATGGGAAGAATCTTGGCTCGATCGATCAAACTCGGTACGTGAATTCAATAGCCTGATAGACAGCGCGTAGTGCTGCACCTACCACAGCCTGCAGCCGCTTTGCTGGCGCGAGTCTTCTAGCGACACCCATCGTGAGCGATACCAACCCCGCCAGCAGTGAGGGTGCAGAGTGCAGTTTCGCCAAACCGACTGCCAACCGCCCAGGAGCGCCTATGATCAAGTTGAACAACATCATCGACGGTCGCAGCACAGGAGCCCGGAAGTGAATGTACCCATCCGCCTTCCTGCAGTACTGGGAGTCGAACAGCATCACCTACCGCAGGCCACCATTCGATTACCCCACCCAAGCCAAGACCATCCTCAGGTTGGAGCCAGACCGAGAACGGTGAGCAGATACCTGGGAGGCTCGGACAGAACAGCTGTCCGCGATCCTGTGTAGGGGGTCCGAGGTCGACACGTAGAGATCGCGAATGAGGCTCTCCAATCCGCAAAGCACATTGCCTGATCTCTGAACCATTGACTCGAATGCGATGTTCGGTCGGCCACAGGTCACGGACCCAATTACACTGTGACCCGCCTTCATACACGACGAACTCAATCTCATGCTGACCACGAACAGCAAGCTCCGTAGCATAAACATCATCTGCTGGGAACATCTGATGACCGCCTGGAAGTGGCGACGAAATACCAACACAGATGGTCTGTTGCGGACCAGGCGCCACACTTTCTACCTCAAAGCGAGTTCCAAAACCAGGCCGAGCAGGAACATAGTGACAGGGCCGCCCGGGATCTGAATCATCAACTACTCGTCCATCCTGTAAAACCTGAACTCTCATCGAGTTCCAACTGGGGTCCGGACTGGCGCTGCGGGCAATGCAACCAGTCACCGACACATCATCGACTCGAATATCAAAGCCGGATGGCCAGAGATCGCGACGCCACTGATCGCAACCACCTGCTCCAGCCGCAAAAACAACAAACTCCATCGTACCAGGGCTAGGCAATGCGAAGTCGGCGGTGTGAGAATTGCCGCTGCGCGCAGCTATCTGCCAACCCTGGTTCGGAACGTAGAAGGAGACGCAGATAATCTCATCAGGAGCTGGGTTCGCATCGCGTACAGATACTCTGTAGACTTGCACTGGCACACAGGCCTGAACGTCACCATCACAGTCTTCATCGACATCGTTACCACAGACCTCTGTCCTTGCCGGAGAGACTAATGGGTTGGTGTCGTCGCAATCCCCTCGCCGAGGACAATCAGCGTCACCGCAGCCTTGAGGGAAGTAGCTGTCGCCGTCAGCATCAACGCAATCACACGGGCACCCTTGAGCAACACCATCACAGTCCTCATCGAAGTTATTGCCACAGGTTTCAGGGCGGCCTGGATTCACGCCCGCATGGCTGTCGTCACAGTCCGTCCGGAGATCACAATTCACATCTCGACAAGCTGTCGAGTAGTAGCCATCTCGATCCGCATCTATACATGAACAGGGGCACGCGGCATCGTCACCGGAGCAATCGTCGTCCAAACCGTTGCCACATAGTTCTCCGCGACCCGGGTTGACTTGTGGATTGTTGTCATTGCAGTCTGTCCTGGGAATGCAGTCCTCATCTTGGCAGCCGATGGGATAAAAGTCATCACCATCGGCGTCCTCACATTCGCAAGTGGCTGGACACTCAAGATCTGCACCGCTGCAGTCCTCGTCCACACCATTCCCGCAAATCTCCGCCGCTGGCGGTGGCGCGTTGCAGTTTCGCCATCGTCCGTTGCTGCACATCTCCTGACCCGCGCCGCATACCGAGTTGCAGACCCTCGTCAGGTTCTCGTCCGTCTGGCCATCGCAGTCGTTGTCCTGGCCGTCGCAAACTTCTGGCGACGGCTGGCAGATCCCCTCGCACCGCCCGTTCCTGCAGACTTGGTTTGCCGGACACTCGTCCGTCTGCCCGTCGCAGTCGTTGTCCCGGCCGTCGCAGATCTCGGCTGTTGGCGGTGGCGCGTTGCAGTTTCGCCATCGTCCCTTGCTGCACTTCTCCTGTCCCTCGCCTCATACCGAGTTGCAGTCCCTCGTCAGGTTTTCGTCCGTCTGGCCATCGCAGTCGTTGTCCTGATCGTCGCAGATCTCGGCCTCTGACAGTGGCGCGTTGCAGTTGTGCCACTGACCGTTGCTGCACATCTCCTGACCCGCGCCGCATACCGAGTTGCAGGCCCTCGACAGGTTTTCGTCCGTTTGTCCGTCGCAGTCATTGTCCTGTCCATCGCACAGTTCCACATGCCCAGAGTGTACAGTCCGATCATCATCGTCACAATCAGTACGAGGCAGCTCACAATCACCATTTTCGCAACCTAACGGCAAAAATCCATCACCGTCACCATCCTGGCAATCACAGGAGCCTGCACATTCCCCCCAATCGCAGTTGTCCTTGCATCGCCGTACCCCACCATCCTCACAGGGGCTCTCAACTGCTGGTGCGCACAAACCTTCTGGTTCAACCCCGCCAAGTTCCTCAAGGAGGGCTCGGGTTGCATGTGAGAAGACTCGTTCAAAACCCACCTCCCCCGAGCAACTCCGGTATGCTGCCTCATCGTCAAAAGCACGAAGCCGGCCCTGATCAAGCATGTAGACAGCTGCCTCTGACGGGAGTTTAAGCAGTGGCCTATCATGACCACCGTCAAGAGAACGGCATGGTTCGTAGCATCCATCAAACTCAGCACGCGTAATGTCAACGTGGCTAACACCCAAAGCATCAAACGATGGCAATGAGACGATCTGGTGAGAACAGCGCCCTGCCACAGCGTACAAGTGGCCGTCGCCCTGTGCTACAACACCCCAATTTCTATCATTTTGCTGCCCAATACACAATCCGCAGTCTTCTGGGCACGTATTCCGGTTCTCAGTACCTGAACACACTCGGTCACCGCAGTTCGGCCGTGCAGCATGCACAGGCGTAGCAAGTATCTCGAACGGAGCCTCATTGCTATCGACCCCGAACTCATCCACGCAAGAAAAAAGATAATCACCAGCAGGTTTGTCGAATCCAGGCCTATATGTTTTGACGAACCTTCCATCGAAATCCACATGAATGTCGAAGCGGCCAGCATCTTCGCCGACCCGATATCCGGTGCAAGAAACAGTTGAGTTCGGGGCGAAGCCAATTCCCGACTGATGGAACTCGTCACGGCCACGAACACCAGTCCGAGGTACAACATCAACTTGAGGCCCCTCCGTTGGAAGATGATCATGAACTGCATCCTGTCGACAGCGAGCGTCAAATCCGTGTTTGCAAGCATGCACAGGGCAGATGGCCTGCTCCCACTGCTCATGATCGATTTCGCTTGGCCGGAGATACCCAACCAGCTCGGGCCGGCACTGCCCCCCCACGCACCGCGCATGCCACTGACAAACACCCCAATTGCCCGTCTCGATAGGCCGACGCCGATCTGAAAACCACTTGATACCCCAACCACCAGAAGGCTTCCCTTGCAGGGCGCGAATCCCACATCCATTTTCCCTTGCAACCCCCCAATCCTGACAGAGCACGGACGCCGGAGTCAGCCAATCGATTTGGCCATCGGCGGTGATGTTGTCGTGCCGGGTACATTCATCGTGGCGGAAACAACACTCGGCAGTTGTGCAAGCAATGAACTCGTTCTGGGTTAGGTATGCTTCAGGACACTCGCCGTAGTCAGCACGGAAATCATCCTCTGGTGTAACATCCCCAACTCGGAGAAACCGTTGAACACGGTAGCATGCACGAGCTCCGGAGGTAGCTTCGGCCCCGTCGCGGAGGCCGCCCTCTGGCCACCGGATATCTGCAGGGTTGCAACCTATAGGGATAGCTCGGCATGCTCCACCACAGCTTCCACCGCATGCCCCATAGCATGCACCGGCTTCGTGCAAGTCCTGATGGTGAACATCGACAGGAACTCCGTCCACATCAGGCATCGGTGAGCCGTCGGGCATACCCACAACACACCCTGGTGGAAGTCCGTCGATGAGAGGGACAATGTCCCGGTGAAGTTCATCACCCCACTCGCACCCGAATAGCGCTTCAGGCGTCTTGACGGCGCAGATGTCGAGCAAACAGCTTGACAGTGCCGTTCCATCTAGTTGGCTCAATACTTTGTCGCCTGGCTCAAGATGGGGGGCGAGCTTGCTGTAGATGGACAGCAAAGCGACCCGGTGTGGCCGGAAGTCGCGTGTTGGCAGCGCCCAATACAAGTGCGCGCTGATGTATGGAAGAGCTCGTGACACGCCGCCGGCGTGGAGGGCGTCAAGGCGTGCTTTCGGTGGCGGCCCGTCTTCCGGGGCCCAGTCGGTGTCACCAATGGCGACTTCGGAAACCTCACCCGCCTCGAACTTGACGCTAAGGTCATCCCCTGCGGTTTCTGGGATCAGGACAACCTGCTCTAGGGCCCGACGAGGTCCAATGTTGACTTCGAAACGTACCGTGCTCTGCTTCGACCGGTACTCGCCGATCAGAACCCCATGTGGATCTGCACGAAGGACCGCAAGTTCCTCGCCATATCCTCCGACGGACTGACTACTACCCTCTGCGTCGTCTGCAGCAGTGCAGGCGCAAAAGGACGAGAGGATTGCCAAAGCAAGCACTGTGAGTCGCATTTGTAGTTCCATCTCCCCGCTCCAAGATCCTATCTGAATACCATAGTTCCCACCCCAAAACAAAAACTTAGCTCTATCAGGTGGTCTACCAGTGGTTGCCATGCAGTAGGACGTAGAAGTGCTCACCTGCCGGCTGCTGGCAACTCGCTTGTCACGTGGATGCACGGCAGACCTGTTATGCAATCGGTATCGCGGGGTGGGGTAGTGTATTTCCTTGTGAGTGTCGAGTAGGAGCCTCGGGTTGCCCCAGGGCCCTTCTCACAGAACCGGACTTGTGGGCCGTATATCCGGCTCTTGGTGGTGATGAAGATGTAGTGATTTTGAACCTGAATTAAACTCAATGCTTTTGGCGAACTTCTGGTCTGCATGTGATAGATTTGCTCAATCTGGAGTTTTAGATTGGAGCAAGCGGTTCTGATGA
>CAYLJJ010000188.1:0-5963 GCA_964384025.1 uncultured Nannocystaceae bacterium | reverse complement strand
CCCCTTAAACTTCGCTTGCCTTGTTTTGCATCTCAACCCTGGCCGGAGTATTGATGTTTCAGACCCTTTAAAAAATCCTCGTATCTCCTCTGAGCTGGGGGCATCCTGGAGTGACATCTGCGGAGAAGGAGGCTTGCTTGGAGCTGATCTTACGCCGAAAAGACCATCACCTTGATCTCTGCCTGGATAAGGCGGTGTCTTCAGATCGCGACACAGGCTTGGGAGAGTTCCTGCTCGAATATGACGCGCTCCCCGAAATCGATCTGGAGGAGGTCAGGCTCACCACTGAGATCTTGGATCGCAGCCTCAGGGCGCCCATCATCATCGGCGCGATGACCGGAGGGACCTCGCGAGCAGGGCAGTATAATAAGCGTTTGGCCCGCGCTGCAGAGCGGGTAGGGGTGGGGATGGCCCTGGGCTCTCAACGCGCCATGCTCAGGGATCCAAGCTGCACCGACTCCTTTGACCTGCGAGCCTTCGCTCCAGATCTGCCCTTGCTCTTTGGCAACTTGGGAGCCGCTCAGCTCCTGGAGTATGGTCGAGATAATCGCCTCCAGCGCGCCTTAGAGGCAGTTGGCGCTGATGCTCTCTTTCTACATGTCAATCCGCTCCAGGAGGCGATCCAACCTGAAGGAGAGACTCGCTTTAGAGGCTTATTCGCCTGTATGAAGGAGTGCATCCCCAAGCTACCTCAACCGGTCCTGGTGAAAGAGGTAGGCTCTGGGCTCTCTGCGCGCACCGCAGAGAAGCTGGCTCGTCTGCCTTTAGCAGGTCTAGAGACCTCAGGCGTGGGAGGAACCTCTTGGGCGCGGGTGGAGAGCTATCGAGCCCCCAAGGGGAGCATCAACGCAAAGCTGGGAGCGCGACTGGCAGGCTTTGGTATCCCCACCGCCGCTTCTATCCGCCATTGTCGTGCTGCCCTCGGCCCTGAGCGCCTGCTGATCGCCTCGGGTGGGATCAGAACTGGGATGGATGTGGCTGTGGCCCTGGCTCTAGGAGCAGATGCAGTGGCCTTGGCTGCTCCCATGCTCGTCGCTGCTCGAGATGGAGAGGCCGCCGTCGAGAAAGCCTTGAGGCTGATCATTGAGGAGCTGCGCATCATCTGCTTCTGTACCGGAGCACGCAACATTCAGGAGCTGCGGCAGGTGAGAGTCCTCCCTCAATGAGCAGCGCCACCGCTGAGGCATGCGCCAACTTCGCCTTGGTCAAGTACTGGGGAAAACGGGACCTGCGGCTCAATCTCCCCGCCCAAGGCAGCCTCTCTTTGGCTGTGGATGCTCTTAAGACTGAGACTCGGCTGCGCTTCTCCTCTGAGTTTGAAGAGGATCGACTCTATGTGGATGGGCAGTTGCGTACAGGCGCGGCGCTGATCCGGGCTCAGCGGGTCTTGGATCGGGTGAGAGCTCAGGCAGGGATCTCTCAACATGCTTGGATCGACTCAGAGAACAGTTTTCCTTACGGCGCGGGCTTGGCATCCTCCGCTTCCGGGATGGCGGCGCTGGCCCTGGCAGCCAGTCGGGCGGCGGGGCTCACCCTCTCTCAGGAGGCTCTCTCAGCCCTGGCTCGTCGAGGCTCAGGCTCGGCAGCCCGCTCTATCCATGGGGGTTTTGTAGAGTGGCGCCCTGGCGAAGCTTCAGATGGAGAAGACTCTTATGGCGTTCAGCTCTATCCACCAAAACATTGGGACTTGCGCGTCCTGGTTCTCTTGGTGGAGGCAGGCCCCAAGATGATCTCTTCGACAGAGGGGATGCTCAAGACCGCCGCCGAGAGCCCCTATCATGCTGCTTGGCTCAGCTGCGTAGAGCCTCACCTTAAGATCGCACGGGAGGCGATCCGGCGACGAGATCTCCCCGCTCTGGGGGCTGTCGCTGAAGCCTCTTGCCTTGCGATGCACGCAGATATGCTCAGCGCAGGGTTGATCTACTGGCGCGGCAGTACTCTGGAGCTGATCCATAAGGTCCGCGCTCTGCGCCCTCATCTTCCGATCTACTTCACCATCGACGCAGGCCCCCATCTAAAGCTGCTCTGTGAGCCTGAGCATCTGGAGGCGGCGCACGCTGCTCTGAAGGGGCTCCCTGAGATCCAGAGGATCATCTCTTGCCGCCTCGCGGGTCCAGCCCGCCTCATCGAGCCTTGAGGATCAGGGTTCCAGGTAAGCTGATGCTCGCCGGAGAGTATGCCACCCTGCAGCCTGGAGGGGTCGCGGTAGCGCTGGCGGTGGCTCAGTATTTAGAGGTCAAGGTCCAACCCGCTACAGCTCTTGAGATCTGCTCTCCCTTCCTGGGTCCAACTGCGGTCAGGCCACCCACTGGAGACCCCTTTCTGGACGCTGCCTTGAACCTCTCTCCCGCTCTCCCATTGCGCTTGACGCTGAGCGCAGATCTTAACCTGCCAGGGCGAGCCAAGGGAGGGCTGGGCAGCAGCGCAGCAGCAGTTCTGGGAGTGATGGCTGCTCTAGATTGTCCAGATCCAATCCCCGCGCTCTTGGCCCATCTACGCGCTCAGAGCCATCAAGGCTCCGGCTATGATGTGCTCACCTGCGCTCTGGGCGGCGTGGTGGCTCTGCCCACTCCCCAGCAGCCTCTGCTCGAGTTAGACCAGATGGAGACGAGTCTGGCCCTTGCGCGCCTGAGGGCGCAGCTCAAGCCTCAGCGCCTCTCTTGGCCTCAGGGCTTAAAGCTGGGGCGGGTAGCGACAGGAGAGGGAGCAAATACCCGGCATTTGATCCAGCGCGCCAGAGGGCATGATCCAGCGCCGCTGGCGGTAGCAGCCTGGAGAGTGATCCGCGCCCTAAAATTGGGTGAGGTAGGGGAGCTGCTGGATGCCTTGAACCGGGCTCAGCGGGCTTTTGAAGCCTGGGACGCTGCAGGAAGCTTGGGCCTGATGACCACAAGCCTCTGGCGCTTAGCAGAGGAGGCCCGCAGCCAGGGCCTCATTCCCCGCGTCTCTGGAGCAGGAGGAGGGGACTCTCTGCTGATCTTAGGAGGAGACAGGCTGGAACCTCAGCTTCAATGTTGGCGTCGCCAGGGTTGGCGAGCTGAGATGATCGAGATTGATACAGGAGGTGTCCAGCGTGATTGAGAAGCGATTTGAGGCTCTCAAGGCGGCCCATCTACCCGCGATCCTCAAGCTTATCGACGAGGTTTTCTTAGAAGCCAGCCCGGAGGGCTCCAGCCTGCTCCCGATGCTGCGCTACCAAATGGAGAGCGGCGGGAAGCGCCTTAGAGCTCTATTGCCGCTCTTGGTGGCAGAGTGCTGTGGTCACGCTCCCGAAGAGCTGATCCCCTTTGGTGCTGCCTGTGAGGTCTTACATAACGCTACCCTGGTGCATGATGATCTTCAGGATGGAGACAGCCATCGTCGAGGTCGCGAGACGATCTGGCGTCGCTTTGGGGTCCCGCAAGCGATCAACTTGGGGGACGCGATGTTTTACTATCCCCTGCTGCTCCTTCAGGGCTTAAGCCAACCCATCAAGGCACGAGAGACAATCAGCCGTCGCCTGCTCCGTGAGACCCTGAGGGTGATCGATGGTCAGGAGCGAGAATTTGCGCTCCAAGCCCTAAAACGCCCCTCTCTAAGCGACTATTTTAGGATGGTAGAGGGCAAGACCTCGGGTCTCTTTGCCCTACCTATGGTGGGAGCTGCTGCGCTCTGTGGTGCTCAAGCTGCCCCCAGTTTAGTCAAGGCTGCTCTTCATCTGGGAGTCCTCTTTCAGATCCAGGATGATCTCCTGGACCTCTGGGCAGATAAGGGACGGACGCTGCGAGGGAGCGACATTGCTGAGGGGAAACGCAGCTTTATGGTGGTCTATAGCCTGGAGCGTGCTGAGGCTCCGGTGGGGGCGCGGCTCAAAGAGATCCTCGATCGTCCCCGAGAGGAGACCAGCCGAGAGGAGATCGCTGAGGCGATCAAGATCCTGGAACATCTGGGAGCGCGAGAAGCCGCCCTTACTGAGATCGAGAAGAGAAGCTTGGCTGCTTTAAAGGCTGTCGATCAAGAGTTCTCTAGCTTGGTCGAGGGGCTCTGTACGCTGTTCCTTGCTCCCATCCAGGCTTTGACCTCAGCTTAAGCAAAGGTCTTGCTGATTGGATCTCTGAGATTGGCAGTAGCTCTGGCTCCCTGTTACCCTCTCTGCCATGCCAAAACTCTTTCTGATGATCATCTTATTGGGCTGTGCTGTTGAGCCCAGCGATGTAGACACCCTGCCTTCCGACCAAGGAGCGAACGCGCGAGATCTCCTGCCTCTCCCCCTAGATCTTGAGTGGCACCCACCCGATGGCGGGGTCGCCGAAGAGCTGCTGGGCTTTGAAGAGGCATGTGAAGACAATTTTGACTGCCTCTCAGGACGCTGTATCGAGATGCTTCAGGGCCTTGGTTGCACTCGAAAGTGTGGCAACGCCAGCGATTGTCCCAGCGGTTATGTCTGTGCGGCGATTGAGAACAGCGGTTGGGATCGAACTCTCCTCTGTGTTCCTGACTCTGATGATCTGTGTAAGCCATGTGAGATCGATGATGACTGTGATGATCGCGCAGATCGCTGCCTCTCCATCGGGAGAGGCTTTTATTGCGCTGAGGATTGCAACGATAAGGAGTGTCCAGAGGGCTTCCTCTGTACAGAGATAGAGGGGGAGACAGGAGAGTCTCTAATGCAGTGTCTCCCTGAAAGTGGCTACTGTGCAGGCTGCGAAGATCCCGACGGTGACGGCTATGGAGAGGGAGGCGACTGTCTGGGGATCGACTGTGATGAGACCTCTCCTGATCGCTATGAGGGGGCTGAAGAGTTCTGTAACGGCTTAGATGATGACTGTGATTTTCAGGTGGATGAAGAGCTGCTGCTTCCTCCAGGCTCTTGTTTGGAGTTGGGTGAATGTCAACGCTCCGCGCCGCTCTGCCTCCAAGGGGTTTGGGATTGTCGCTATCCAGGCACCTATGAAGAGGGGGAGGAGCTGACCTGTGATGGTTTGGATAATGACTGTGATGGACTCCTTGATGAGAGCTTCGATCTCCAAACAGACCCTGAGCATTGTGGGCGCTGCAACAACAGCTGCTTCTTTGACAACGCCTTTTCTCTCTGTTTGGGAGGGCGCTGTGGTATGGGAGAGTGTCGTCCGGGCTGGATCGATCTCGACGGGCATCCTGCCAATGGCTGTGAAGAAGCTTGTATCTGGCAGGCTGAGTTGGATCTCCCGGACTCAGAGAACATCGACGCCAACTGCGATGGTTTGGATGGAGATGCTTCTCGCGCCCTTTATGTCGATCTTGAGACTGGAGATGATGAAGCTCCTGGAAACCGCAACGCCCCTCTTCGCAGCATCTCAGCGGGGATCCTCCGTGCTGCTGAGCTGGGCTTTGATCTTTATATCTCCCACGGAGACTACCGAGAGAGCTTAGAGCTGCGTGAGGGAGCCAATCTTTATGGGGGCTATGATGCCAGCCAGAACTGGCGACGAGATCAGGGGGTTGAGACCCTGGTTCATGGAGGAACGATCGCGGTGCAGGGGCTCTCCATCCAGACCCCCACTGAGATCCAGCGCCTGCATATCGTCTCTGCTGACAATGAGAGCCCTGGAGGGAGCAGCATCGCCCTCTATCTCTCGGAGAGTGATCAGTTCAGATTGAAAGACTGCTTGCTGGAGTCCGGGCGCGGTGGAGATGGCGAGGATGGAATAGATGGAGAGTTTGGTGCTGAAGGGCTCTCAGCCACCGATGGCGCTGATGCTCAAGACAGCTCCAATATCTTTCAGGATTGCGATCAACGCCCTGGTGGCCTTGGAGGGCAGTCTCTCTGTCCCGACGGTAACCGCGCTGGAGGCGAAGGTGGTCCCGGGGGAGAGGGCAACAACAATGGAGCCCGAGGTGTTCATGGGAACCCCAACCCTGGCGAAGGAGCACCTGGAGGCGCTGGAGGAGCACGTAATGATGATTGTGGCTCAACAGGGAGCGGCGAGCCGGGGGTCTCGGGT
>CAYLJJ010000187.1:0-6165 GCA_964384025.1 uncultured Nannocystaceae bacterium | reverse complement strand
CTGGGATCCGAAAAGCCCAATGATTACGCGAGAGGGCTGAGAGTCACACCCGTTTTTCCTTTGGATTGCTTTTATATCGACTGCCCTTCTGTAGGCCTCTCGCCCCAGCACAGACCCGGAAGAGAAGAGCCGCTGCAAAACGCTCAATATCCGAAACTTTCTGATCCTGCGCGCCAGCCCCACGCTGCAATAAGATATGCTCAACAAATGCTCTATGAGCCAGAGAAGTGAAAAGAAAATGAAGAGTTTTTTCCCCCATCTGCTGCTCAGCACCGCCTGGGCTCAGCGCAAGCCTGTCTCTACCGCCTTTGAGATTTTCTCTGAGATTCTACGCATCCCTTCCAGAGCGTTGTTCTCAGAGAAAGAGGTCCTATATTCATCATTCATAGGCTATGAGCTGGCCTTTGGCTCAGAGCAGATATGATGAGCAGCAGATGCGATGAGCAGTCGATGATATCTCGCGCTTTTACCCTCATCGAACTGATGATCGTGGTGGTCATCCTTGGGATCCTCTCCGCGCTCGTGATCCCGATGCTGGCTCAGCAACTCTCTAAGGAGTCAGAGTTGGCTACCGAGGCGGAGCAGGCCAGCTTTAAACAGGAGAAGGAAGAGGCCTCTCATTCAGCGTATGAACCGCAATCCAGTATCAAGCTGCCGGGCCATTCCCCTCAACTCAGGGCGCTCAAAGCTAAGATAGATCTTCAGGCAGGTCATCGCCTAGATGGCTTACAGGTCCACACTTGGTATGAGGCCAGCTTTGAGGGGATCTTTGAGTTTCGTGTCCCCGAAGAGGGGCTCATCAAGCTGGAGTTTCCCTTCCCTGCCGGCTCTGTTGGTGCCCAGGATGTCTCTCTGGAGCTGCTCAGCCTGGAGGGAGGGTTTGAGGAGCCCAAGGGGGTGATCTACGACCTACGCGGTATCTATTGGAGCGGAATGCTGCCCCCTGAGCGCTCTCTTCAGGCCCAGGTCAGCTACCGAGCTGAGGGTTATGATCGCTTCCTCTTTCAACTCCCAGGAGAGGGGCGAACCGCGTCTCTTGATCTGGAATTGAACATCGAAGGGGTAACGCCTCACATCCCAGGGACCACCCTTCAACCTCAGCTTCAGGAGCCAGGGCATCTGCGCTGGCATTTTGAAAACTTGGTGACTCAGAACCGAGAGATCCTTGTCGAGCTGCCAGCGGTCCTAAGCCCCATTGGCCGGGTGATCCTCCTGGCTAAGCTGGCCAGTCTGGGGGTCCTGCTCTTTGGGATCGGCTTTTGGTATATGAGCGAGGCTTGGAAACCAGGCTGCTTGGACAGCTTCCGTTGGGGAGATTTCCTGCTGCTCTCCCTCAGCTACTTCCTCTTTTTTATCCTCTTCGCGGTGCTGATGTTCCGTTATCAGCTCTCTGCCCCGCTGGGTCTGGGGGCCGCAGCCCTGCTCTCAATCCCGCTGCTCCTGCTGCATGTCAGCGTCAACCTGAAAGAGCACTTGGGGCCTCGTTTTGCCCTGATGCAGGTGCTGCCCCTGGCCCTCTTCACTCTGGCTCTGGTGGTCAATGGGGTCTATGGGGCGCAGCTCCGCGAATATCTCTACCTGGGCGCTGCGGTGATCGCTATGGCCTACTTCACCCTGAGCTATCGGGGCTGGGCTACAGGGCGACAGCGTCGCCGCGCTCAACGGGAGTGGCGTTGGTTGCAAGATGTCAAACAGCAGCAGGCTCAGAGGAGCCTGGAGGAACTTAGACAGCTTCGACTCAAGGCTGAACAAGCTCTTCGAGAGCTGGAGCGTGGCCCCAGAGGCTTAAACGCCTGGGGAGAGACTGAAGCTTTGAAGCTTCTATTGGAACAGAGCACGCTGCCTGCTTTGGAGAGGAGCTTGGAGAGCCTCAGTCTCCTAGAAGAGCCTGACTCGGAGGAGTATGAGCAGCAGATTCGGCAGCTCCTTTCTAAGCTCCAGGCGCCTCAGGAGGAGCTCAAGCGCCTGAGCGCTCAGGCTTATAAGCGCGTTGCGCAGCTCGAGTCCGTGGCTGCCAAACTTCAAGAGCAGCAGCGCGCCTCCCGAGCAGAGTGGCTTGAACACCTACGGGCGGCTTGGACAGCACTACAGAGCCTCTCGGGAGAAGTGGAGTTGTTGGAGATGGAGGCTGAAGCAGCCAGCCTGGGCGCAGATCCTGAGCTGTCTGGGGGCAACCTTGATGCACTCCAACAGCATCGGGCTGAGCTACAGCGCTGGCTGCTGGAGATGGAGAAGATCCCCGCACAGCTTAACACTCTAGAGAGCGAGGCTCCTGGGAGCAATATCGAGGAGTCCAGCCGGAGGCTTCTGCGTCAACTCAAGGGGCTCAGTAAGCGCCTGAGCTTAAGCCAAGAGAGTCTTCAGGGGACTTTGAAGATTCTGCAAGAGCAACATAAGCGGCTTGAATACCAAAAGATCAGCGTCCAAGAGGAGCAGCGTTGCTGCCTCTCCTGCGGCAAAAGGGTCTTCGATGGGGAGTTCTGCTCCCACTGCGGCGCGCAGCAGGCGAAGGTCCTGCACTGTAACCACTGCCAAGGCCACTATCGCCTGCCCCTCTATCTGATCCCCCTTTGGCCTCCTGCCGAGCCCCTCCATTGCCCCTCCTGTGGCCAAGTATATGAGTCGCTATAGGTCCTCTTAAAGCAGCAGCTCGGCTAAGATCCGCCCTGTGATGTGCTTACGGCCCAGCTGAAGGCGCCCCAGGCGTAGAGCCCCCTCAGCGCAACGAATATGGCTCTGCTCCTCGTGGATAAACAGGGTCCCTGGCGGGAGCGCTTGAAACTGTTCAGGCTCAACCGCCCGCGCTGAGAAGATGATCAACAACTCTTCACCGATGCCCGTAAAAGCTCCAGGGTGGGGAGCTGCAGCGCGTACCCAAGCTTCTAACTCTTCAGCTGAGCGCTCCCAATCGATCTCCAGTTTTTCAGGGGCCAAGATGGGAGCCCAAAGAGGCTCGCCCTCCTGAGGCTGTGGCTCCAACTCCTCTCCCCTCAGGAGGCGCTCAGCCACCTCCGCCAACAGCTCAGCGCCGCGACGCTCCATCCGCTCCGCCAAGCTTCCTGCGCTCTCTCTGGGGCGAATCGGGAAGGGCTCACGCCAGAGAATATCGCCCTCGTCTAGAGCTTCGGTGAGCTGATGAACACAAAGAGCGCTCTCTCTATCCCCAGCGCGGATCGCCCAGGCGCAGGGATCGGGGCCTCGCCAGCGCGGTAGATCGCTGGGGTGAACATTAAGCCCTGGACAGAGCGCCAAAAGCTCAGGGGGGATCAGCTTGGGAAAGAAGCCGCTGAGGATAAGATCGGGCTTAAGGCTTAGGAGAGGGCTGAGATCATCAGGGAGTCGCTGCCAGCGAGGTAGATCACCCAGCCGAGAGAGCAGGCGACGACGGCCTCGTCCTCCCGGACGGCCATGCACCAAACCACAGAGTGTCAAGCCACGATCCAGGAGGGCAAGGGCCCCCTCTGGATCACCCAGGTAGAGGATCCTGCTCATAGATTTTGAATGATCTCCTCGTAGAGCTTAAGGCTCTGCGCCGCGATGGCAGGCCAAGTGTAGTTTTCGCGGATAAGCGCTTGGCCTCGACGGCCCATCGCTGCCGCCTCCTCAGGATCGGAGAGGAGCTGACGCAAACTTTGAGTGAGCGCCTTGGTGTCCCCTGCGCAGATGAGCCCTGCTCTCGCTGTGCCCACTCTGGGAAAATGGCAGCCTTCGCTGATCACCACCGGACAGCCCCAAGCCAGAGCCTCGCTGATCGCCACGCTGAAGCCCTCATGGTGGCTGGGGAGGCAGAAGCCGCGCGCTTCACAGAAAGCAGCGTCCTTGCGAGCGCCTTCGAGGTTACCAGTGAAGTGGACGCGCTGCTCTAAACCCCGGCTTAGCTCCGCTTCTAAGAGGCGACGCCCTCCCTGATCAGGTCCCGCGATGACCAGATGCAGCTTCGAGAACTCCGCTGCGAGGCTTGAGAAGGCTCCCCCCAGAAGCTCTAGGCCCTTACCAGGGTGAAGACGGGAGAGGAAGAGAAGATAGGGGGCCTCGCCCAACTTAGGCAAGCTGCGACGGAAAGTGTTTGGCGCGGGTCGGCGCTCAAAAGCATCAGGGAAAATCCCGTTGGGGATCACCTCAACTCGCTCAGGGAGCCGCACCCAAGCCACCCGATCTTGCTCCTCAGGGTTGAGGGCATGGATGGCGGCGGCGCCCTGGATCATCTCTCGATAGCCCAGGAGAAAGAGGCCGGTCAGCTTGCGCAGGGGGCGTTCGCGCATCGCGCCGTGGTGTAAGCTTCCATGAGGAGCAAGGAGATAGGGGATCCTCAGCTGGCGACAGATCTGGCTGGCTAGGAGACAGACCGGAGGCCAGATCCCATGCAGATGGACCAGATCAGCGCCCGCCAAACCACGCCGTAGCTTCCTCCGATTGAGGATCGGCTTAAAGAACTTGGGGCGCACACACAAGCGGGGAGGAAGAGGGCTGAGATATTGAGCCAGGAAAGCATCTACCGCCTCGGCCTGAGGTTTGTCGGAGGAGATCAGTTGAATCTCACAGCCCAAATCTCGCTGCGCGGCGGCGAGGGCTGCGATAACCCTGGGCGGCCCCCCAACTTGAGGATCCAGCCAGTTATAGATGTGAACAACACGCATAAAGCTCCATAGCAGAGTTCAGAGGCAGGGAGCCTAAAAAATTCCAAAGCGCTTCTTGCGCTCCAGGGTCCGAAATCGTCCACGCTTCTTAAGCAGATTCAGCTGTGCAGAGGAGAGCCCCTTCGCTCTGAGGAGATTCAGCGCCTCCTTTATATCGGAACTGCTCTGGATAATCTCCTCAATCAGCGCCTCATCTCGGTTGAGGAGGCGCTCCAAGACCTCCACCCGAAGCCCTTTTAACTCTCCAGCAAAGCCATCCAGGCGTCGTAGCTCAACGCGAGCCCGCCGTTTCTCTGGATTCAAGCTCTTTGGGTCCCGATAGATCAGCTCATATCTACGGCGCTCTGCCTGAGTTCGCTTGAAGATCTGAGTCAGAAACTCCAGAGCCTCATCTAGGCGCTCACAGCGCAGCCTGAGATCTGTCAAGAGCTTGAGTAGATCAAGGTAACGGCGATTGTCGCTGTAATAGTGATCTCGATCCATAGCCCCTTCAAAGAAAAGCACGCTCAGCGCCATCGCCTCCTGCTCATCTTGGGGCAGCTGCTCCCAGAGCCTCTTGAGCTTGCCTAAGTAGGTGGCCATCAAGGTGCTCAACTGGGGGCGCTCGCGGAAAATCCAGGCGATACGCAGAGAGAGGCGCCCCATCCTACGCAGATCCTGCTCCGACTCAGGGACCTGCTCCTGAATATAAAGAGCCAGGAGGTGCTGAACGAGGGCATCGGCATGATTCCTCCTCTCAAAGTTGATGCTCTGCGCCATAAACAGAGAGATCTTCTCTCCTCGCTCACTTTGGTTCTGAAAAAGCTTAAGCCCCCGACGAGCGCCTTTGCTTCTCCCTGGTTTGATATAGCTTGCGCTGAAATCTGTGTAGTAACAAAGAGGGCAGCTCAAGAGGACAAAGTGGGGGGGATGGACCGTCTCTATATCCGCTTTGCGCCAATGGAACTCTAAGACATGACCGTCGCTCTCCTTCTTATAGCTGTAGTGAGCTTGGCTCTTGAGTACTCGCTGTAGACTTTCAACTCGACAGGCTGGACAGCTCAGGCTCCGCTCCACAAAAGGGCTCCTAGTGCTCATCTCCTCTCCTTCTCCTCAGATCCTTCAATATGGCTCTGAGAGTTCCAAGGGATGCTACGATGTCTCCGCCCTCGTCCAAATTTTCTATCTCCAAAGATGAGTCAGAGCTATCCTCTCAGGGTTCTTTGAGGAGATGAAAGATGAGATTCTGGACGCTGTGCCTCACATTGCTACTGATGTTTGCCGCCTGCAACGACGATGACTCCGCCCCCACGATGCTCCCAGATGCGGGCTGTGTGCCCAGCTCAGAGGAGTGCAATGGCCTTGATGATGACTGCGATGAAATTGTTGATAATGTACAGCCTCGAGTCTGTAATATCGACGGTCTTGCTGGGCAGCAACTCTGCACCAATGGTGCCTGGGGTGCCTGTATCCCTCCTGTAGCGACCCCTGTTGAAGATTGTAACGGTCAAGATGACAATGGCAACGGGGAGATAGATGAGAATTTGAG
>CAYLJJ010000186.1:0-6275 GCA_964384025.1 uncultured Nannocystaceae bacterium | reverse complement strand
TAAAGTTTTAATCTCCTCAAGAAGGGGCTGAGTCCACTGGATTTCGTGGTTGCCCTATTTTGACTGAACTTTTGTTGTGTATTAGGAAAGCTCCATGATCTACCGTGGTTTAGATTCCAGGATGGTGAAGAACCACAGCGCCCTCTTCTTGGCGGAGCGCGTCTTGGAGCCTCAAGCTCTGTCGTTTCCACCAGCTTTGAGGGGACCGCCCGCTCCTGGTGAACCCGCCGCAAATTTAGCTGTCATCGCCGCCTTGGCCTCCAGCCATCTAGAGCGCCCCATCGATCCTGAGATCGTGATCTTTGGAGGGTGGGGTTGGGAGCTGAGGTACGGTAGTGGCCGCAGGCGCCCGCGTCGCTGGGGCTCGGCAGCTGGGTTTTAAGCGAGCCTTTATGCCTGCCAACAACCGAAAACAGGTCAAACTGCTTGAGGGGATACAGGTGATCCCTCTCACCGCTATTGAGGCCCTCATCGAGGCTCTCTTTTGCTGATCAGATCAGACGAATCCTCAGCGTCTTCTCACTCCTTTGATAGAGGAGAAAATTTTGGCTTCCAGGAATGGGGACCCCTTTACAGCCCAGCTCCGCCGTTCCTAACTCCACACGCACACCGCTCTCAATCTCCTCTCGGAAGATCTGCCCTCCTTCAACGACAAAGGCCCAACGCCACCAACCCCCCAGGAGCCGACCTTGACGTTGTGCTCGCATTTGGTGCTGGCTATCAAAGAGCGCATAGCGCTCATCTGGACCACCGAGCTGAACCACCTCCTCTCCCTGGAGCCGATAGACCGGCTCCTCAAAGGAGAGGAGATAGCGAGCTGAGCTTGAGGGTCCCAGGAGCACAGTTGGGGCTGCATCCCGAGCCTCACCATCGAAGGGGTCCATAGGGTTTGCAGGGTAGCTCTCTGCTGTCTCCCTTCGCGTAAAGAAGAGCGCTCGGAGAGAGTCATCAGCTCGACAGGCGAAGAGATAAGGCCCTGCCTGACACCACTGAACCGGGATCGAGGAGGAGATGATCGCATCCTTGTCATAGATGGATAGATAGGCGCTGAGATCTGGACTTAAGTGAATCCAGCGAGGTTCATTGTCCAGATAGCCATACTGCTTCTTCTCATGACCGCAGGGCCAGTCATGTGAGGATTGTCCTAAGTAGCAGGGCTGGCCTTCGATAACAGAGAGCCAATGAAAAAAGCAGCGCCCTCCAGCCCAGGCGTAACGCCCTGTTGGATCAAAGCCAATCGGTCTCCCCCAAGCCCCGTTGATCTCCTGCACCTCTCCTGAAGCCAGCTCCAGCCAACGCCAGGAGCTGCGCTTTGTTCCAGGGAGGAGAAGGCCGCGAGCATCAGGGCTGACCGCCCAAAAGTAGGGCTCTCCAAAATCGCCATGTAGAGAGCTGCGCTGCCCACTGAGCAGATCCAACCGAAGGCCCAAGGAGGGATCCAAGAGTTGGGGGCGACCCTCTCTATGGCAGAGAGAGCAGGCGAGCCGTCTCGGCTCATCCTCAGCCCAGCGACTCGTTGGCCAGCTCAGCCAGGGGCCAGGTGGACTCTGGTGGAGGCTCCAGTCAGGCGCGGGTTGAGGGAAAGGGGCGCTGAGGTATGCCCAGCGCTCCGCCTCGGCGAGAGCCTCCGCCTGCTCGCTCCACTCAAAATGTCCACGCAACCTCTCCAGGCTCGCGATCTGCTTTAGGCGCTCCTCCTCGATCAACTCCATCAGCTCAGGATCCTCAAGAGCCTCTTCATAACCGAGGGGATCTCGTAAAAGGATGATCGACTCTGCTTGGTTGAGCCAGGGGGCATGTTGACTGAGCAGCTCTTGTCGCGCAGCGGGATAGATCAGTAAAAGGGTAGGGGGCAGCCCTTGAAACCGCTGCATTGAGCCCTTCTTAAGAGAGAGAGCTTCAAGAAAATCTAGGCTTCTATGCCTCTGCCAGAGATGGCCTCGTAGGAGATCCTCAAGGGCTAAGATCCCCAATCTTCCTTCCATCGCGTGCTCCCTGGGACTTTGAGTCAGTAGAGAATAGAGTAGAGGTTCGTGCTCTGGAGATTCTATGCTTTATCACAATCCCCTCTGGTTCAGCCTCCTCACCCTCAGCGCCTGTCTCTCAAGGGATCCTGCGATGCTAGCGGCTCCTCGTATCTTGGAGTCAGGGAGCCTCCGCTTTCAGTCTGCTCAACTCAAGCTGGACTGTCGCCAAGCAGATCCAGAAGAGCCTCGCTGTGCGCTGCATTGGAGTGGACGCTTAGAGGATGGTGCTTCCTCCGATAGAGAGATTCAACTGCTGCTCTATGCTCGCAATCTAGAGAAGCCTCAGTTTGCGGGAGCCACACCACAGGAGGGTTTAACCCAGTCCAAACTCAAACTCTACCAAGAGCAGCTGAAGAGAGAGGAGATCGCCCTAAAAAACGCTCGTCGCGCCGCACATCGAGGCGTAGAAGAGAGCCTCAAAGGTTCCCGCTTCCAGCTTGAGGTTCTCAAGATCAGCCCCCTCCCTGGAGAGGGCAATGATCCTCTGGGAGCTTGGCTTCGAGAGCAGGGTACCTGGGGCTTGGCCTTGAGCTTGCCTTCAGAGAGCCCCCAAAGCTTGAGCATCAGCGGGCAGTTGAGCCCAGGGCGTGCTCAGCAGAAAGCTTTCTCCTGGGCGCCCATCTTCACCCGGCACCTGCTCTTCGCTCGATCCAGCCCCCGGCACAGCTTTCGGCACTTTGACTACCTCCCTCCACACCCTCAGCAGCGAAGCCCCGATTTTGTCACTGAGGTAGAGCTACAGCTGCCCAAGGGCTGGAGCTGGAACATCTCCGAGCCCAAAGATCAAGAGCCCAGGGCTCCTCTCCAAGAGAAGCAGCTCCTTAAAGGAGAGAGCCAACTCGTTCAGTTTAGACAGAGCCCCAAGTTCAAAGAGAGCTTAGCGTTGGAGTTTAAGGTTCCTGGCCCAGATCTCCGCTGGGGTGGGCCTCTTTTGGCTTTGGGAGGAGAGGGAAGGCTGGATGGAGAGGGAGAGCTGAACTTTATAGGACGTCTTGGCTATGAACTCTCTGCTCCAGACTTCCTGATTCATGGAATCAACCTCCAGAGTGATCTTCAAAGAGAGCTTAAATTGGCCTTCCAGAGCGAGCTGAGCCTCCTGGAAGAGAGCGCTCTTTTCTCTCTGGGCCTGGGCGGAGGGTTGATCTCTCGCTGGCGTGAAGGGGAGCAGAGCTTTGGGCTGCGTGCGGAGTTGAGCCTTCACTTGGCGTTCTTGGGGCTCCTATGGAGCCTAGACAGCTTCCCAGGAGAGGAGCAGCCCCAACAGCTCTCTGCCATGGGCGTGTTCTCCATCTGATCTTCTGTTAGCCTGCGCGGCTATGAAGATCTCTCTCTTTGAGCAGCCCACCTCTCTCCCTTTTAAAGATTTCAAGGCCCAAGAGGCTGAGGCCCTTATGGATCAGCTCCTAGAGCGGGCCAAGGCCAAGATGCAGGGCATCATCCAAGCAAAGGAGCCTCGGACCTGGGAGAACACCGCCGCTCCTCTTGATCGCCTAACTGAGAAGTTGGAGCGGCTGATGGGGCTCCTGGAGCATCTGGAGTCGGTTTTGGGGACTCCAGCGCTGAGGGCAGCCCTTGTAGCTTGCCGTCCCAAGCTGAGCGCCTTCTCCTCCTCTATCGCCCTCTCTACTCCTCTCTATCAAGCGGTCAAGGAGTACGCCCAATTCGCGCCCAAGCTGACCCCAGCGCGGCAGCGCTTCCTAGAGAAGAGCTTGGAGATGTTTCGCCGTCATGGAGCGGAGCTGGTCCCAACAGAGAAAGCGCGACTTCAAGAGATCGAGGTGAAGCTGGCCAAGCTGACCACCCGTTTCTCTCAGAACGTGGTGGACGCAACCGACGCTTTTGAGTTGCTCGTCGAGGATGAAGCGCGGCTCGAAGGACTGCCCCCCTCTGCCCTCGCTGCCGCTCGAGCCTCAGCACGAGCACATAAGCAGGCCGGCTGGCGCTTCAGCCTTCAAGCACCCAGCTATCTGGCGGTGATGAACTATTCAAATAACAGCGCGCTGAGAGAGCAGCTCTACCGAGCGCATAAGAGTCGTGCGGCTCAGCTCAACAGGGAGTTGCTCCTTGAGATCCTCAAGCTGAGAGCAGAGAAGGCTGTCCTCTTAGGCTATAAAGATATCTCCGATCTGCACCTTGAGCCTCGTATGGTCAAGAGCGGAGAGCGCGCGGCGGCCTTTGTTGAAGATCTCAGAGAGAAGAGTGAGCCCTATGCCCTTGAGGAGCACGCTGCCCTCTCTCATTTTAAGGAGAAGCGCTATGGAGGCGCTCCAATTCAAGCCTGGGATCTCGGCTGGTTTGCGGAGCAGTTTTGCCAAGAGAGCTTGGGCTTTGAAGAGGAACAGCTGCGACCCTACTTCTCTATCCACCCTGTCTTAGAGGGCCTCTTTGAGATCTGCGCGCGGATCTTCGGGGTGCAGATCTCCAAAGCTGAGGAGTTGGAGGGCTGTCACCCTGATGTAGAGGTCTATCGCCTCAATGAGGGCGCTCGCTGCCTGGGCCTCTTCCATATCGACCTCTTCCCGCGCAAGGGGAAGCGGGGCGGCGCTTGGATGCGCCCGCTCTTTAGAGGCGATCCAGCTCAAGATTGTCCACATGTGGCGGTCGTCTGCGCCAACCTGACCCCTCCCATTGGAGATAAGCCCGCTCTCTTGACACATCGAGAGGTAGAGACTCTGTTCCATGAGTTTGGTCATATGCTCCACCATCTCCTGACCGAGGCAGAGCTATATAGCCAAGCGGGCACCAATGTAGCCTGGGATTTTGTAGAGCTGCCTTCTCAGATCATGGAGAACTGGTGTTGGGAACGGGAGGCCCTGGATCTCTTCGCCCGGCACCATCAAACTGGAACGCCGATTCCTGAAGATCTCTATCTCAAGCTTAGGCGCAGCCGCCATTTCCGCAGCGCCAGCGCTCAGATGCGGCAGCTCAGCTTTGCTCAGCTCGATCTCAGCCTCCATCGAGAGTTTGACTTTGGCCAAGATGTTTTGGAGTTCGCTCTTGAGATCGAAAGGCGCCTCAGCCCAACGCCCCTCCCTGACTCCTACGCTATGGTCGCCAGCTTTAACCACCTCTTCGCTGATCCGGTGGGCTACGCGGCAGGCTACTACTCCTATAAATGGGCCGAAGTTTTGGACGCGGATGCTTTCACCTGCTTCGCTGAAGCGGGGATCTTTAACACCGAGGTGGGTCGGCGTCTACGAACAGAGATCTTCGCTCAGGGAGACAGCCAAGATCCTTTAGAGCTGTTTAAACAGTTTAGAGGGCGTGAGCCTGATCCCCAGGCGCTTATGGTCCGCGCGGGCCTCCATCCCTGACTCCTCTAAGAGCAAAATCAGCTATGATGCTTTGAGCGAGTGAGTGAGTGAGGATCTGATGAGTGATTATGATCGCCCCAAAGAGAGTGCTTCTCCTGAACAGAGCAGCTCAGAGAGCGGCGCTCTGGATGAACGAGGTGAAGCCGCGAGGGGGCAGAGTGAAGAGATAAACACCGCTCAGGCCAAAGAGAAGGAGCGTCTCGCTGCGGCCCGTTTGGATTGGTCCAAGGTGTTGGGAGAGAAGCTGGGCGCGAAGGTCTGGGAACAGATCGAGAAGCATGTGAGCTATGACTCACTCTTAGGCTACGCCAAGCAGGGCACCGAGGCACTCGCCAAGCAGATTCCAGAGCTGATCAAGCCCACTGAGGAGGGGGCTTTGGGGGGGCTTATGGATGAGGCGGGGGAGGCTGAAGCGCTCAAGAAGCTGGCTGAGGCCCTGACCCCCCTGCTGGAGTCGTCGGCCAACGCTTGGCTTGAAGGAGAGTCAGGGCAGAAGGTCCTGGGAACCATCGCTGAGTGGGTCCAGGAGCATCCTCGCACCGTCGCCATTCTGGTAGGCACAGCGGCTATCGGCGCCGCCGTTGGGGCTTATCTCTCCAATATGGATCCAGGGGAGCTTGAGAAGAGCTTTAAGCTGGGTAAGGGCTTTGAGCTGGGTGGCTCTGTCGATATCGGACCTCTACAGGATCTAAGCGTCCAGGCCGCCAGCCTCAGCGTAGAGTACAGCGCTGGGGGTTTTAAGGGCAGCCTCTCAGGAGAACATGATGACTCCGGGCAGTCTGTTCAGGGAGGTGCTTCTTATGAGCAGGGAGGCTTTAAGGCGAACGTGGAGGGCAGCCATCACTTTCAGAAGGATGAGAGCAGCCTAAAGGGAGGGCTCTCCTATGAGCGAGGAGGCTTTAGCTCCAGTATCAACGCCGAACATGACAAAGAT
>CAYLJJ010000185.1:0-6483 GCA_964384025.1 uncultured Nannocystaceae bacterium | reverse complement strand
CCCGATGATCTTGCGTTAGTTCTTGTTTTCTCAGGTGATCCTGTTACTGCTGTTGTTGTAAGTCCTGCTGCTGATGTTGCGCCTGAGGCGCTTCCTGCTCCTGATGCTGCGCTTGATGCCGTGCCTGATCCTGGCTGTGTGCAGGATGATGAGTGTGAGGAGGGGGAATACTGTACGCTCCTTGAGGGAGAACTCCTGGGCTTCTGTCAAGAGGGCTGCCGCTTGGAGGTGGAGAGCTGCGAGGAGGAGTTCTTCTGTGAACCGGAGAGTCGCCTCTGTATTCCCATCCCCTGTGCTGGGGATCTGGACTGTGAAGCAGGGTTTTATTGTAGCGCTGAGGGGAGCTGTGAGGAGGGCTGTCGCCTCGATCCCGATCTCTGCGGGCAGGGCTTTGGCTGTGATCCCGAAGTGCACCGCTGTGTTCCGGTAGGTTGTCTCGATGATCTGGGCTGCGCCGATGAGGAGTTCTGTCTGATTCCTCAAGGCTTTGAGCGAGGGGATTGTGTAGAGGGCTGCCGGGATGAGTCAAATGCCTGTCCTGCGCTGCACCTCTGTGACCTGGAGAGCAGAGTTTGCGTTCGCGTCGCCTGCGATCAGGATGAGCAGTGTCCCGCTGGGGAATTTTGCCAGATTAATCCAGGCAGTCAGGATGGGAGTTGCTATCCAGGCTGCCGCCCAGGAGGCTGCTCTGAGGGGCAGTTCTGTGAGCTTGGGGGCCGTCTCTGTATGTTAGAGGGCTGTGCACACGATGTGGAGTGTGATGATTCTCAGTATTGCCAAGTCCCTGAGGGTTCGGATCGTGGAGATTGTGTTGAGGGTTGTCGAACTCGACCGGATAACTGTCCTGAGGGTTCTCTCTGTGAGCAAGCAACACGGAGCTGTGAGTTGGCAGGCTGTAGCGCAGATGAGGAGTGCCCTGAAACAGACTACTGTGTGATCCTGCAAGGGATGCAGCGAGGCGAGTGTTTCTTAGGTTGTCGCTTTCTCGACTGTGGTGGCAGCCTCTGTGATAACTGCCCTGATGGTTTCTACTGTGGGGCAGAAGAACGCTCCTGTCTAGAGGAACCCTGTGTAGCAGACGATGACTGTCAGCCAAATGAATACTGCGCTTCAGGAGGGAACAATCAGAGCTCCTGTGAGTTGGGTTGTCGCCTGGATCCCGACAGCTGCGAAGAGCAGCAGATCTGCGACCCCATCACCCACAGCTGTGTCATCCCGCCCCCCAACGACTGCCCCGCCTACTGTGAGCTGATGGCCGAACACTGTCCAGAGAGTGCCCCAGAGCTGGGGCTTTGCTTAGAACTCTGTGCTGCACTCCCCGCTGAGGGGGAGATCGGCGATGTAGCTGAGAACTCTCTTCAGTGTCGTATCTCTCAGCTCCTCTTACAAAGCTCTCATCCAGGATCGGGAGCCTGTGGAGCTGCAATGCTTGATGGCGGCGGGGTCTGTGGGAGTTACTGCGATGTTTACTGTGATCTCATGGAGAAGAGCTGTCAAAGCTACTCCGATCTCGGGGCTTGTATGGCTCACTGTGAAGAGTTCTCCCAAGAGGGGCTCAGTGAAGAGTTGGAGGGTGATACGATCCAGTGTCGTATCAGCCATGCCCTCCGCGCTCCCCAAGATCTTGAGTTGCATTGTATAGCCGCAAGCCCCAGCGGAGGAGAGTTCTGTGTACCTCCACTTCCACCCGAGGTCAAAGAACCAGACAGCCGAGAGGAGCCCCTGCGTCTGGAGTTCATCAATGGGGAGGCTCGTGCTTTCTTTAGCATCGAGGAGCAAGATGATACAGATTGGTTCCTCTTTGAGCTGGATGAGCCCCAAGATCTTCAGATCAATACTGAATCTGATGAAGATCCCAATCGCTGCAACGGAGATACGATCCTCAATCTCTACCTCTTTGAGGCTGTGGAGTCCAGTGCTTATGATGATGATCGCCTTGGAGATCGTTGCTCAGAGTTGGCTCCACGAAGCCACCGCGCCCTGCGGCAGATCCCCGCAGGGGTTCACCTCATCAGAGCCTCCAGCTTCCGTGGGGCTCTCACCGGGCGCAATCTCTTAGTGCTGCGTATGTTGGAGCCCATCCCTCAAGGAGAGCCCTGCGACTTCGATGCTCGAGCCTGCGAGCTGAACTCCTGGTGTGATGAGCGCGTCGAGGAGCCTATCTGTATTCTCAATCGCTGTGGTGATGGGGTCTCTTCAGGAGAGGAGGAGTGTGATGATGCGAACGAGCTGGATGGAGATGGCTGTAACAGCTGCTTCCTGGTCCCCATCGCTGTTGGAGCGCCCTGTGATCCATTCTCCACGATCTATAGCTGCACTGAAGGTGCCTACTGCGATGAGGCTGAAGAGCCTCCAGTCTGCAGTCTACACCGCTGCGGAGATGGGGTTGTCGCTGCAGAGGAGGAGTGCGATGATGGCAACGCGTTAGATGGCGATGGCTGTGATCTTTGCCAGCTGATCCCCATCGTCACCGGGGCGCTCTGTAATCCCAACTCCGATATCTACCTCTGCATCGAGGGGAGCTACTGTAATGAGCGCGCTGAGACCCCCATCTGTACCCACCACGCCTGTGGAGATGGGGTCGTCGCTGTGGATGAAGAGTGCGATGATGGCAACACGCTGGATGGAGATGGCTGTGATGGTTGCTTCCTGATCCCCATCGCTCCAGGGAACCCCTGCGTCCCTGATTCAGAGATCTACTCCTGCTTTGAGGATCACTTTTGCCACCCAGATGAGCGGCTCTGCGCAGAGCACAGCTGTGGGGATGGTTTTGAGAGTCTTGCCGAGCAGTGTGATGATGGCAACGATGATGAGACAGATGGCTGCACTGTCGAGTGTCGCTATGAGCCATTCAATGGTGACTTTGAACCCGATAGCCCTGAGGCAGCCTATGAGCTGCTCTTGGATGAGCAGGGACGCGCTGCGGTGATCTTCGAGCTGCCCTCAGAGGACAGCGACTGGTTCTTCTTTGAGCTGGAGCACCCCAGCCGTGTTCAGATCGAGACCGTAGATCTCAGCCTGCGAAGTTGTAATGGAGACACGATCCTCTCCCTCTGGGTTGAGGCAGAGGAGGAGCATCGCGCTCGCAACGACGATGGCGGCCAGGGTCTCTGCTCCTTGATCGAGGCTGAGGAGTTGGGGATCCTGCCTCCAGGACGCTACTTGATCCAAGCTGAGCATTTTGGGACGAGAGGAGCTGGGGGCAACTGGTTGCTCCTTAAGACCTCTCTCCCTCTCAATATGGGTGACCCCTGTGATCTGGAAGATCCCCTCTCCCTTTGCCCTGAGGGCTCCTTCTGTGATTCTGAGTCTGAGCCGCCTTTCTGCCGTGAGCACGCCTGCGGTGATGGTGTTCAAGCTCCAGGTGAGGAGTGTGATGATGCCAACGGTATCGCTGGAGATGGCTGTGAGGCCTGCGAAATTCGCGGGATCGCTGAGGGGAACGTCTGTGAGCCAGGGAGTGAGATCTTTCACTGCGCTGAGGAGCTCAACTGTGTAGATGGGATCTGTGTCCTCAACGAGTGTGGAGATGGGATTCTTGGAGGAACCGAGGAATGCGACTTGGGCCAAGAGTTGCCTGGCTGCATCGCCTGTCGCTATGAGCCCTTTAATGGACCAGCTGAGCCGGACAGCGCTGAGCAGCCCTACGAGCTGAGCTTTAATGAGGCTGGGGAGGCTGCCGTGGTCTTCAGCATCGATCCAGAGGCTGAGGACGATTGGTTCCGCTTCAACCTAGAGCAGCCACGTCGCCTCCTCACTCAGACCGTCAACTTGGACTGGAGCGGCTGTGACGGGGACACCGTCTTGGAGCTATATTTGGGTGAAGAGCGTCTCTTCCTTGATGATGATGGAGGGCTCGCAGTCTGCTCTCTCATCGACACTGAAGAGGTTCTGCCTCCAGGCGAGTATCTCCTCCGCGTCCACGCCTACTCCTCAAGGAGGGTCCTGCCAGGACAGTGGATGCACCTTCAGCTTATCGAGGTGTTGAGGCTTGGAGACCCGTGCAACCTTGGAGAGGAAGAGAGCAGCTGTCCTCAGCACAGCTACTGCTCTGAAGGAGCACCTGCCTCTCGCTGTACAGCTCATCTCTGCGGTGATGGGATCTTCTATCCTGGGCTCGAAGCCTGTGATGATGGCAACCTTGAGCCTGGAGATGGCTGCTCTCCTACCTGTGAGATTGCTCTTATCCAGGATGGTTTCCCCTGTATTTTTGGGGATCCAGACTTTGTCTGTGGTGAGAGGAGCTACTGCCCTGAGGAGGGGGAGAGCCTCTGCACCGCTCATCTCTGTGGAGATGGAATCATCTACTCTGAGACAGAGGAGTGTGATGATGGCAATCTGGAGGATGGAGATGGCTGTTCTGCGAACTGTGAAAGTGAGATTATAGATGTCAGTCGTGGTGGGGCTTTTGAAGGAGGGTTAGATATAGGGGAGTTGGATATCTATGGAATGAGTCTCGGCTCTACCGCCGTTATCCGCGCTGAGACTCTCGGAATCGATGGAACCTGCGAATTTGATACTGTAATGGAGCTTTATCTCGTTGGAGATGAAACATCACAGATTGAAATCGATGATGATGGAGGAATCGGAAACTGTTCTCTTATTAATCGCATGCTCGAACCTGGGGAGTACCATTTTGGTGTCTTTGAGTATAACCAAAACAATGTCATCGGAGTGTACGAGTTTCATATTGATATTGCTTTAGTAGTTGAAGAGGGACAGCCTTGCGATCGAAGCCGCCGAGAGAATACTTGCGCTGAGCCCTCCAACTGCTTCTACGGAGAGGAGAGCGGAGAGGGAATCTGTAGCATTCCCCCTCAGCCTGAGATGATCGAGGAGCTTGAGCCCAACCAGAGCATCCCTGAAGCGGAGGAGCTGCTCCTTGAGCCCAACATCATCGTCAACGCCACGCTCCTCCCTGAGGAGGATCCCTATGATCTCTTCATTGTCTTCCTGCAGGAGCCCAGCCAACTGATCGTTGAGACGAGCGGTGTCAACGGAGACCGTGGAGATACCCGCCTCTATCAGATCGATTCGTCCATCATGGAGGGACAAGGTGAAGCCGCCGCCGTTGAAGCACAGATCGCATTTGATGATGATAGTGGAGCGGGCCTCTATAGCCGCCTAGAGCTGGATCTGCCTGATGGCTTCTTCTATTTCCTGGTAGATGAGTATCGCCGCGACGCTGCCCTAGAGTATCAATTCCAGGTGAAGCTGAGCCCTCCTCCAGTTGAGGAGTTCCAGCGCTGTGATCCCTTTGAGGAGCTGGATCGCTGCCTTGAGGGCCTCTCCTGTATCGATCTCGACAACGACGGCGATGGGCATTGTCAGCAAATCCAAGAGATGAGGGTTGGTAATGAGACCTACCCCGGAGAGTTCCCTGCAGGGGGGATGAACATCTATCGCCTCAATCTTGATCTTGCCCAAGAGCTGAACATCACCACTCAGGATGGTCTGGAGGCGGGTTGTGCTGAGGCAGACACTGAGCTGAAGATCTATCGTCCTTTGAGGAATGGCTGGGAGCTGCTGGGTTCCAATGACAACGCTGAGGGGCTCTGTAGCGCTCTAAACTTGGCTCTCAGCGCAGGCTCTTATCTCATCGTGATCAGCGAGTTTATGAACGACGCGGCCATCGATTACTACGAAATATCAACTGAGTTTATCGGCGCTTGTACACCGGGAATGGAAGACTGTGGGGTGGCTGAGACCTGCTTTGATGAGAATTTAAGTAACACTGGAGAGTGTATCTCCTCCCAGAGCATCGATGGAGATAACAGCTATGGCAGCCTCCTCCCGCTTGATGGTCCTGCAGCTTTCACCCTCAATTTAGAGCAGGGGTACTGGGTCCATCTCTCTCACTGTGAAACGCCCAGCAAGATGGAACTGCAGGCAATCTGGCCGGGAAGCTTAGATTCTCTCTTCTTGATCGAAGAGGCAGAGGGTTGCCTTCAATTGGAGGCAATCCTCTCAGCGGGAGAGTATCAACTCCTCATCTGGGACAGCTTCGATGATCAGGAGGAGGAGGCTTTCAACCTCTTTGCGCGCTTCCTGCCCCTCATTATGGAGGGAGGGGCCTGTGATCGCAGCCTCCAGGAAAATCGCTGTGAGCAGGGCTTCCACTGCCTTCAAACAGAGGTGGATGGCCGGGGCTTCTGTGGACGCTTGGAGGGGCTGCATTTCTTAGAGGAGCTGGAGCCTGATGAGAACAGCCAGCAGGCGAGTGAGCAGCTCATCACCTCAGGCACCTCGGTCGTCGCTCATTTGGACACCCTGAATGATCTCTTTGATCTCTTTATGATCTCCCTGGATCACCGCGCCCAGGTCACGATCTACACCGGAGATGGGGAGGGAGACTGTCCTGGAGATACCCGCCTCTATCATGTCGATGTTGATCTGTTGGACAGTGAGGGTATCGAGGCGGGGCAGCCAAATGATGGGGGGCGGGACAAAAAACCAAAAAGAGTGGGTTGGGGGGTGGGGAAC
>CAYLJJ010000184.1:0-6645 GCA_964384025.1 uncultured Nannocystaceae bacterium | reverse complement strand
CCCCTTAAACTTCGCTTGCCTTGTTTTGCATCTCAACCCTGGCCGGAGTATTGATTCATCTGCTCAAGACATGGTTTGTCGGGATATTTATCCTCCAATAACAAAATGGAAAGAGGAAATAATGGAGTGTGTTCAGAGCGATGAGGATAATAATCGCATCGATTACTCCAAAGGAAAATGGTATCCCTATGATGAGAATGGGATAATTTCATTTGATGATTTAATGCCATATCAAGATAGAAGCTGGAAATTTTATAGTGAATATTATAAACCTCCACTACCAGTTCAGTTAGTAAATTTTGCTAATTGTTTGGCTGGAGCTAATTTCATCTTATTTCATTGGGAGTTTGATTATGATGATGATGGTGGTGTATGTGATAATATAGATTGTTTTAAAATAGACTCCCCTAAAGGGGATCCTTCTGAATCATTTGGGAGCCATAAATATCATGAATCCTCTGAAATCGTATACTCAAACGATGCAAATAATCCTGGTGCTGAATTTAGATTAGAAGTATCTGG
Organism: uncultured Nannocystaceae bacterium; assembly: GCA_964384025.1. GTDB lineage: Bacteria > Myxococcota_A > Bradymonadia > UBA7976 > UBA1532 > CAYLJJ01. Next base: position 6,123 of record CAYLJJ010000184.1, on the reverse strand, counting down.
AGTTCCAGATGATATAGGTAATGATATATTTATTATAAAGGGAGATGAAGAACCACTCAATGATAGTATTATTATAGATGTTGAGCCTATTATAGATGTTGATAAAAAAATTATTCCAAACTATGAAAGGGTTAGCACCGACTCAGATAGTAGAGTTTATTCAATTAAATATCCAGAAATGCCAAAAGCCAACGATGGATTTGGTTTGAAACGTATAAAAGTCTGCGTTCATAAGAGCTATTTAAGAGATGAATGTATTGGCAGTATGTACGAGAGTGAAAGAGACGAAAATTTTTTATGTTTAATACAAGAGATAGAGTTGTTCTGGCCACATTATGCTGAAGGTGGAATAATTAATATACTTGATAATAATCATCCAGAATTTGAATCTCATTCTTTACCTGAACAATTTAATAATAGGCCAAATATGTTGTCTGGAAATAGTAGTTGTGAATTACCACCAAATAATATTTCTATAGAAGAGGGTTCACCTGTACCAAATGCCTTGTATTATTGGAGTCAGATAGAGGTATATAATGGTCTAGACGATATTAGAGATTTTACAAACATTGTAGAAGTACTTCCTGAGTATATGGATAGAAATGATAAAGATGTCGAGTATTATGGAGCTATGGCTGCTGGAGTAAGCTTTTATAAGGAAGTATATTGTAATAATACACTTATTCCCACCAATTTAGTATATACCAATGGTGAAATTTCATTAATGAAGTATGATCTGTCTTCAACTCCAAATATCTTAGAAGATAATCCTTGTGGGTCTAAGGAAAGAATGCCGATTGATGGATTTATCAGAACTAGAATTCATGAGTATATTCATGTGAAGCAACTATTAGATGCCACTAAGTACCTTACTAATCATGAATTTAGTCCTTCAGACTATATAACCAAAGATCATTGGTCTATGATTTTAGATCGCCGTGATTTTGCATGGAACCATTATATTGATTATAATAAAGATGGAGATATTGATGATTTCTGTGATTTTAATGGAGATGGACACCCGAATGATTATCCGATACAGGTAGCTAACGTAGAAACATTAAGATGTTGTGATCCAGATGGTGATTGTACTGAATTATTTGATAGAGATGTGCTTTTTGAATATGAGGACCATGATGATGATGATATACATAATAATAATGATAAATATACAATAGATGATAACTATCGGATGATAAGAGGGTCTATGGGTTCTTACTCTAACGATTTTTCTCGTTGGAGTGGGTGTCTATTTCGCGATACATATAGATGTAAAGAAGCTGAAGTTCAAGCATTCTGTTATTCAAAAGATATTTTATCAAGTAATAATATGATAGAACGTATTCGTTTACAAGACTGGTCTTCACCTGGTTCACAACATAAAACGATAGGGAGCTTAGACTAATGATTATAGTTAAGAATATAGTGTTATTATCGATTGTAATAAATACTTTTAACGTATATTTAAGTAGTAATTTCAAGGAAAAACCAAATTTTGTTCTAGATAAAAGAACAAATACTTCTATACAAATAAATCCAGAGAAATTAGATGATGATTCGTATCATTTTGCAAAAAAATCATCGACTGTCCATTTATCAGCAAGTGAAACTAAAATAGTCGGCAAAACAATCCTAACTAGGTTTGTATATCTTAGAAATGCTTTAACAAACCTTATTTTATATGATAATATAGATTATACGCCTTTTGACCAGAATATGTTGATTGATCCGATCAATATATCGCTAAACATGCTATTAACCGCACTTTCTGATAATAATATAGATTTTTCTAGCGTAGATTGTGATCAAATGGGTGCTTTCTTCAAAAAAAATAAGAAATGGGGTGTGATGTCGATTGGGCTAATAGTGTATGGAGCTGAATATGAGTCAAGTATGATTTTAGAATATTTAAAGTTATCTGCTGATAGATATTTATCAGAGAAGGGGTTTAATCTTGATTCTTATTCAAAGAGAGTCCGGTCATTAAGGATTCTTCAGTTTGACAGAGAACTTAAGCGTATGGATTTACCGAAAAAAATTGACTTTTTAATCGAAGTTGGACGGGTTGGCAAAATAAAGTATACAACGCTAAAACTATTTGAATTATCCAATAAACATGAGAGTTTATTGGATATGATTTACAATCGTCTTCAAGAAATGAAGATAAACCTTAATTCTCTTAAAAATTCTTTTGATGTTGGAGTATATATAGCAATGCTAAATGTTTTGCTGTTAAAGCATGACGCGAGAGTTTTCGAATTTCCTATCAAAGATATAAACAAGAGATTTTATTCATTTGAAATGTTATTTCATAAATTATCTAAAAAGAAAGAGAACCTTTCTAAGGTATTTGAAGATGATCCTTTTCTTTATAATAGGGATAGCATTTTGTTTTCATTCTTTGGAAGTATTAGACATATCAGAGAAGGTAAAAGATGATTAAGGAGAATACCATGCTAAAAAAAGAAAAAATAAGATTTATCAGGATTAGAACAGTTAGCATTTTTGCTATGTTTTTTAGCTCATTCACCTCTCTCGTAGGATGCGATACCCTCCTGAGAAATTATCAAGGAGACTCTAGTATTATAGGAAGTAATACTGAAGAAGATTCTTCACCTAGCTCTGAGTGTATCGATAATGATAACGATGGCTACGGTTTTGGGTGTGGAACAGATCTGGATTGTAGAGATGATGATCCTTTCATCAATCCAGGCGTAAGTGAAATTTGTAACGGTATAGATGATGATTGTGATGAGCTTGTTGATGAAGGAACAGCCAAAGGTGAAGAATGTACTTTTGGTTATGAAGGGTGTGAGCTTGTAGGACATATATCATGCAGTAACTATATACAAGAGTGTGTCATAGATGATTCTTTCCAGGAAGTTTGCAATGGGATAGACGATAATTGCAACGGCGAAATAGATGAAGGTAACCCAGGTGGTGGTGATGAGTGTGATACAGGAGATCCTGGAATTTGTAATATAGGTGAGTGGACTTGTGTAATAGATACAGAATCCCCAGGCATTGGATGTATTCCAAACATCACTCCTGGAACGTACTCTGAGATTTGTGATGGTGTAGATAATGATTGTGATGGTAGTATTGATGAAGATAATGATGGAAATCCAATTTCTGTATCATGCTATACAGGTCTAGAAGGAACAAGTGGAGAAGGACTTTGTTCAGATGGTACATGGACATGTTTAGAAGGACGTTTTGGACCATGTATAGGACAAACGCGACCAACTGATGAAATTTGTAATGGATTAGATGACGATTGCGATGGAATAGCAGATGAAGGTATGCCCGAAGAATGTGCCTGTGATCCAAACGTTAATACCTTACCTGAAAACTGCTATACTGGCCCAGTAAATACAGAAAACGAAGGTCTATGTATTGGAGGTACTGCTGAGTGCGATGCAGATACAAATCTATGGGAAGAATGTACGGGGGAAATTCTTCCTACAGATGAACTCTGCGATGGGTTAGATAATGATTGTGATGGAACAATCGATGAAGATTTACACCTAGGAGAGTCTTGTACTGTTGGTATAGGCCAATGTCAAAATACAGGGACTATTGAATGTGCTAACGATCATGGCGTTAGGTGTAATGCTACAGAAAACGCTTCATCAGACGAAATTTGTGATGGAATAGATAATGATTGCGATGGAATAATCGATGATGTCGCCACTGTTAACACATCTTGTAGTATGGGGACGGGAACATGCGAAACAACAGGAGTATATGTCTGTAATATTGAAGATAATACTGTAGTATGTAACGCATCTCTACCAAATTCAGCAGGAGAAGTTTGTGATGGCATAGATAACGACTGCGATGGTCAAGTTGATGAAGATTTTAACATCGATGGAGTTTGTACAGTAGGTATTGGAGCCTGTGAACGCACTGGAACATTTACTTGTTCATTTGATACTACGGTTGTATGCAATGTTCAACCTGGCGGACCTGGCGTAGAGATTTGTGATGATATAGACAATGACTGCGACGGTGAAATTGATGAGGGCTTCGGCATTGACAATCTATGTGTGGGTATTGGTGCTTATCTTGACGGAAAAATTGAATGTAATGCCATTGGAGATGCTATATGTAGCACTAATCCGAATGGTAGTGAATACTTACCAGCTTCAGAAATATGCGATGGAATAGATAACGATTGTGATGGTGAAACCGATGAATATTTTGGCATAGGTGGCATTTGTAATAGTAGTTGTGGTGAGGGTGTTTATGAATGTAACCCAACAAACCCAACTGCATATGGTATATGTAGTACAAGTTACATGGGAAGTGTTGCAGAAGAAGAAGTTTGCGATGGTATAGATAACGATTGTAACGGCGAAATTGACAATGGGTTTCCCGATACAGATTATGATTTCACGAAAGATTGCATGGACGATGATGATGATAATGATGGTTCACTAGATATAGATGACTGTGCACCACAAAATCCAGGCATAAGTCCAAATGGTGTAGAGCAATGTAATGGGCTTGATGATGATTGCAATGAACAAGTAGATGATAATTTTAACTTTACTCCAGAACTTTCAAACAATCAGAATGGAGTATGTAACGGAACTCGAAAAGCTTGCGCTGGAATAAATGGATGGCAAGAACCTGATTATTCAACTGTAGATGATTTTGAGATAGTTGAAGTATCATGCGATGGACTAGATAACGATTGTGATGGTTCTGTCGATGAAGACACCGATTTTCAAACTCCAGCAGATAATCAAAATGGTGTTTGTGCAGGAATTGAGAAAGTCTGTTCTGGTGGAGTGTGGCAGGAGCCTGACTATACAAGCACTATCGGTGCTATATATGAGGCCACTGAGACGCTATGTGATGCCCTGGATAATGATTGTGATGGAATTGTAGACGAAGGATGCCCTTGAGCCTTTTCCGTCCCCTCCTGCCACTACTGCTCGTTCCCTTCCTATATATTTCAGCATTTTCTCACGAGCCTCCAAGTGAAAATCAAAATGAGAAATCATTTGGATCCATAGAAATCCTCTATGGATTTGCTGGAGATGCTACAGGCCCAGATTTCACTGAACATGGAACATCACAAAAGAATGTTTATGGTGCATTTGGGTTTAATCCCTATATGGAATGGAAGGTGGGAGAGAACGTATATTTTGGTACAGGTCTAATGCTATTATGGTTAGATGACCCATTCTCTTATTTTGATACACGACGGTCATTGACTGAGATAGATTTGCGATTAAGAATTTCATTTTCTATATGGAAAGAGCTGTGCGTAGATTTTCTCATTTCAGCTGGTCCGTCTTTATGGTCTTCAGATAATAATAATATTATGGGTATTGGATTAGGAAAGCGTATCGGTGTATTAGTATCATATAAAGTTTTAAACCTAAGAACTTTTGTGTCTCTGACACATCTCTCGGCCAATGTCCGCCCTCTTAGCTCTCTATATAATGAATATATAGAGCATCCAACGATTTATGATTTTAATACAGTATTACTGGGGTTGGGAATTATGAGGTATTAGTAGTTTTTGATGTCCATAATTTGCTTTTATTGCTAATTTATACTATCTTATCAAATAGAGCACTGTACCTTTTAATTTCTTTGGCAAATCCCCTGATTTGTTCCCAGTGGTCGAGCCAATTGGGAATGCCCCCATTTTTAGGCAAAACATCAAACGGAAACTCCGCTGTAATAAGCGGAGTTTTTGCTTTTAAAGTAGGGTTCGATGAGATTAGTTTTAGAATCATTCGTTTTTTCTCATAATTTCCATTCTCAAATTCAAACTTGGCTCTATTTAGGAAAGAAAATGACTCTTTTAAGGGTTCGAGAAGTTTCTTATCTGCTCTATTCATGTTGTGTAATTCTTCCTTAATTCTCATATTTTCCATAGTGTATTTCTCTCTATCTATAGTGTAATCATCATCTGTAATGATTCCCTCCTCGCAGACCTCCCTGATGGGCTAGGCCCTGACGACCTGTCGCCTGAGCAGCTCGCTTGGCTCATCGATGGACTGACTCGTCTCAACTGCTCGCACATCGCCTTTGGGATTGCTCCTTGGGGGGGGTGCTCATCCGCCATGGCGGATGGAGCCGAAATATAAGGTGGGGAAGGGC
>CAYLJJ010000183.1:0-6744 GCA_964384025.1 uncultured Nannocystaceae bacterium | reverse complement strand
TAGGAAGCTAAGTCTTTAATATAGAATGGGAATATCGGAAACGGAACGAGTGGGTCTCAGGAATTCTACCCTGATCCCGGCAGCCCTTGGATCAACGCAAGGAGCTGTGGCTCCTGTCATGACGAGTTGGTCAGCGCTCAAGATCGATTGGAGCACGGTGCTCAGAGTGGATGGCAGTCAATCTCATAAGCTGGTGTTGTTGGCTGCCTGGGTTCAAATAGGGGTGCCGCTTTTCTTCGGAGGCTTGGGAGCCCTCTGGCTCCTTCGGCGGAGGCGGCGCTTGAGAGTGCTCAGATGAACTCTGAGCCGTTGGTGTTTCTCAAAGCAGGGTTGCTCAGGGGGTGAAATGACCAGCGGTCACCCTTCAGGACGCTCGAGGAGGGGCGAACTCCCTTTTGGTGTTGCCAGACTTCCCGATTTTTAGCTTCCTCTCCCTCTAGATCTGGGGAGCAAGATGGGAGTTGCCTCCAGGGTGGCTAACTTGTATTCTTCCAAAATTATTGGAACGAACATCGGAACTAAGATGCGGTGGACTACCCTATTTCTGCTTTTCGTCGCTGGCGCAGTGAGTGCGTCCACCGAAGCTTTGGCGCTGCCTTCCACAATTCATCAGGAGGGCCTCTTAACAAGCGACCAGGGGGTTCGCCGTGAAGGGCCTGTTCAGCTACGATTCTCTCTCTATGATCAGGCTGAGGGAGGAGAAGCTCTTTGGTTTGAAGACCACAACCTCAACCTTGCTGAGGGTTATTACAGCGTAATCCTAGGACAACAAAATCCTCTTCTTGGGCTCTTTGACCTTGATCCTCGCTATCTTGGCTTATCTGTCGACGGAGTTGAACTGCTTCCTCGACAGCTCCTTTCTAGTGTTGCCTACGCACGCCAAGCAGAAAAAGTGATCGGCGATATTCACCCCCACAGCATCTACGTCGATGGTCAACAAATCATCGACTCAGGCGGAAACTGGGTTGGTCCTCTTGTTCCAGGAGCTAATGATGGTGTTGGTTACGATACACCAGCGGCGATTTTGGCTGCGCTTAAATCTGTAGATGGAGAGGGCTCTGGCCTTGATTCTGATCTTCTCGATGGCAAAAGCAGCACTGCTTTTATCAGTGGTGGTGATCAAGTAATAGCTCTGATTACCGATGTAGATGGTGCTAATAGTGGTCTAGATGTTGAGTTTCTTGATGGTCGTCCTAGAACTGACTTCCTTCAAACTGCTGCCCGTGCGCTCGAGCTGCTTCTTACCACTGATGGCAGAAACTCATCTCTAGATGTAGATCGAATTGACAACTATGATAGCACTCATTTTATCAGAATAACTAATCCAGAATCAGCAGCACAAATATTGTCGTTGTTGACAGAAGTAGATGGGACAGGCACAGGAATCGATGTTGACAAGCTAGATGGTTACAATAGTGATCTATTCTTAAAGACAACGGACCCTGAATTAGCAGTAGTGTTGCTCAATTTTCTTGTTGGCTTAGATGGAGAAGGGACATCTTTGGATTCTGACCTATTGAATGGCCTGCAAAATGATAAGTTTATGAGAGCAGATAATAATACTGGAACAAGCGGAAATCTTGACATCAATGGTGCACTTTCGGCAAATGATGCGCAAATTGTAGGCATTTCCACTGCAAATGATGTTGAAGCCGTGATGATTCAAACTGAATCATCACAATTTATTCCACTCGAGTTTCCTCCAGAAAGTCCAACTGAAGCCATGCTTTATTTCAACAGCCAAGTTCGTAATTTTCGAATATATTATGAGAATGATTGGCATTCACTAAACGATCCAATCCTAGAAGAAGACGAATGCGCGGTTGGAAACCACAATTGTCATGATAATGCAGTATGCACTAATACTCCAGGTGGTTTTTCTTGCGCCTGCTCTCCAGGATTTGATGGTGGTGGTGTAAATTGCATAGAAATAGACGAGTGTGCCGATCAATTAGATAACTGTGACATTAATGCTACATGTACAAACGAGCAAGGCAGCTTTTTATGTACTTGTAATCAAGGCTATTCTGGTGATGGCGTAACATGTAATGACATCAACGAATGCTCTGACAACACTAATAATTGTCATGCATTAGCCACATGCAACAATACTAGTGGAGGATTTGGCTGCACTTGTAACCCCGGATACCAGGGAGATGGAGTTAATTGTGTAGATACAGATGAATGTGCGGAAGGGTTTGACAATTGCCATACGTATGCTGCTTGTAACAATCTACCTGGAGGATTTGAATGTGCCTGTCTTCCAGGACTTGTTGGCGATGGTTTAAATTGTGTAGATATTAACGAATGTGAAGAAAACGCGATAGTGTGCGATGAAGGGTACTCTTGTGTGAATACTCCAGGCAGCTATCGCTGCATGTGTGGATGTGTAGATGATTACATCTGGACAGGTGAAGCAGAAGATGATCTTTGGAGTAGTGGTAGAAACTGGAGGGGTGGTGCTCCTCCAGGAGCAGATGATGTCGCCTTATTTGATGATACATGTGTGAATTGCAATGCAGTTGTTGATATGAATGTCAACATTAAAGGCATTCACATGTCAGCTGAGTATTCAGGTACCGTTGCACAAACCGAAAACTTTAATCTTACAATTGGAAGCGAGAATTGGATACAAAATAATGGTACGTTTGTTGGTGGGAATGGAACCGTAGATGTTAATGGTAATTTCTACCTACATAATGGTAGCTTTACCGCACCTGGGCTTCTTTCTGTCGGCTATAACGGAAGGATAGGGGAATTCGTCATCGATGGTGGAATATTTAATCATAATTCTGGTACGGTAAGGTTAGACCAGATTTATGCCAGAAACGGTGGTGATATTGTAGTTCAACAGATCAATATTACATCTGAAGCTATTTTTCATAATATCGAAATCAAAATAGAAGACACTCATGGTGGTGCTGGTTATGACAACTCTACTATAGAGATAATAGGCAATCCTCTCATAGTCGAAGGAGATCTCATCCATACAGATGGTGCTATTAACAACAGTCATATTAATTTAAGCGGAAACCTTCTGACTGCTTGTGAATATCGTACTAGAACAATCTGTGCTGGTGGCGGAACTACTGATGTTATATTTGTTGAAAATCATCCACAACAATATGCAAGTTCAAGTTCAACTTGTCAGGGACAAGCAATATTCACAGGAACAGCAGGTGTAGTCATCCCTGCAGGTACTGAAATTCGATCTGATGATGGTAAAACTTTTACGACAGATTCTAATGTGACTATCAATTCAGCAAAAACGATCAATGTATGGATTACTGCAACTGTTCCTGGGAGCGCTGGTAATACTGAAGATGAACACTTTACGATTGTTGCTCCTATTGATGGGGTAGATAGTAATGTCACTATACATAGATCATATCCGCTCACCAATGGTGGCCAGGTAGGAATGGCTGCAAGTATTGTGGTCAATAACACAACAGAAGTAACACCTAAATTAGGAACAGATAGTTTCAGCAGCCAAAAGTTAACTATTAACTCAGGTAGCTTTATATCTCCAAGCAACTTTCTTGATCTTGATCAGTTTTACCTGCACTCAGGAAGTTTTACTGCACCAAGCGGCCTACTTACCATCGGTTTTGACGGAAGAATCGGCGAATTTGTCATTGATGGTGGCGTTTTTAACCATAATTCTGGACGAATAAAGTTTGACCAATCTTATTCTAGGAATGGTGGTGATATTGCAGCCCAACAAATTAATGTTGCTATCAATACAAGTTTTTATGAGATGGAGGTTGATGTCAAAGACCCACATGGTGGATCTGGTTATAATAATTCGGTACTAGAGATAATCGGCAATCCCATCGCAGTTGAAGGTGATTTCATATATACAGATGGAAAAGTCAACGGCAGTAGTATTCAACTTAGCGGAGATATTATACTTACCTGCGAGTATTACACTGGCTCTATCTGCGCAGGAGGAGGGACTACTAATATAATCTTTATATCAAATGAACCGCAGCATTATGAAAGTATAGGGTCGATATCTCAGGGACACGTCATCTTTACCGGAACATCTGGTGTTTTTGTTCCAAAGGGAACAGAACTTCAGTCAGAGGATGGGAAGACATTTACTACGAACTCTGATATAACTATACCCAATTCAGGTACAGTAGGTGTTTGGATTGATGCTACAGTCAGAGGAAGAGATGGCAACACAGATTCTCATAGTTTGTCTCTCGTCAATCCAATTGAAGGAATAGATGATACTCTACTCCTTCATAGGTCATATTTCCTTCAGAATGGTGGTCGTATGGGGGTTGCACCAAACATCACCGTTGAAAATGTTACGAACATAACTCCTAAAGCTGGAACAGACACTTTATACGCTGATAAACTGACTATAAACGCAGGAGATTTTATATCTCCAACAGAACTTCTGGATATTGGTGAATTTTATTTGCACAATGGTAGCTTTACAGCACCCAACGGCTTATTCTCCATTGGATTCAATGGTAGGGTCGGAAATTTTGTTGTAGATGGCGGATTGTTTGACCATAATTCTGGAACAATTCGGTTTGATCAAGTATATTCCAGAAATGGCGGTAATATCTTAGCACAACTAATTGATATTACATCAGAAGCGAACTTCTATAACATGGAAGTGGCTGTAGAAGATCCTCATGCTGGTTCTGGCTATAACAACTCTGTTCTTGAAATAATTGGCAATCCTGTTGTTGTTGAAGGAGACCTCCTTCACGAAGATGGTATGATCAATAAAGGTTCTATTCTATTAAACGGAAAACTGACTACAAGTTGCAAATACTACACCGCTTCGGTTTGTGCTGGAGGTGGGACTACGGATTTAATCTTCAACTCGAGCGAACCACAGCAATACCAAAGTCTAGGATCAACATCTCAGGGACATGTCATCTTTACTGGAGCCGCTGGAAGCTTTATTCCAAAAGGTACAGAGCTTAGATCAGATGACGGGAAAACGTTCACTACAAATTATGATATAACGATAAGCAGATCAGGTTCAACAGGCGTTTGGGTCGATGCAACAGTTCCAGGAAGAGATGGAAATACAGATCTTGATCGTTTGTCTCTTGTAAATCCAATTGAAGGTGTAGATGATATTTTACTGCTTCATACATCATATCTGCTTAATAATGGTGGACATATAGGGACTGCACCAAGCATTATTGTCGATAATCCTACAAGTATAACGCCTGCAGTAGGAACAGATACACTGTATAGTAATAAACTTACTATAAATGCCGGAAGCTTTATTTCTCCGACTAAACTTCTTGATACTGGGGAGTTCTATCTGCATAACGGCAATTTTAGTGCTCCTAATGACCTGTTCATTGTTGGATTTAATGGTAGAATTAGCAGTTTTGTTGTAGATGGCGGGATATTTAATCACAACAATGGAACAATTCGGTTTGACCAAATATATTCCAGAAATGGTGGAGATATCCTAGTACAACAAATCAATATCACATCTGAAGCGAATTTCTATAATATGGAGGTTGTGGTAGAAGACCCTCATGCCGGCAGTGGTTATAATAATTCAGTCCTAGAAATCATAGGAAATCCTGTTGTAGCAGAAGGAGATCTTCTCCACAAAGATGGCAAAATGAACAAAGGTTCTATTCTATTAAGCGGGAAACTTACGGTTGCCTGTGAATACTACAATGGTTCTGTTTGTGCAGGGGGTGGATCGACAGAAATAATACTATCTTCTGATAATGTACAACAATATGTAAGCAATACTTCTTCTTCTCAAGGCTTGATCATTATTACTGGTAACAGAGGAACATTTATACCAGCAGGTACTGAATTCGAAACAGATGATGGCAGGGCTTTTACTACTGATTCAAATGTTACTCTAAATAATTCAGGTTCTGCCAATGCATGGGTTACTGCAACAACTGATGGAGTTGATGGAAATAGCGATTCTAGTAACTTAGTTCCTGTTGAGCCTAATGATAATATAGACGGAGCATCTGTACACACATCTTATCCACTTTCAAATGGTGGTCGAGTCGGAGAAAGTATTGGTATTACGCTCAATTCTACATCTAACTTCATTCCAGCAGCAGGGACAGACTCGTTAAGTCTTGATTATTTGGTCATTAATTCAGGTGGATTCATCTCTCCAGCAAATATGTCTGTTGGAGAATTCTATCTTCATGGAGGCGAATTTATTGCTCCCAGTGGCACCCTTACTGTTGGCAATGATGTTACGCCACACCCTGGCCATTTTGTTGTAGATGGAGGAGCTTTTGACCATAACAGCGGTACAATCATATTCAATCAATCATATGCTACCAGAAGCGATACAGTTATCCAGCAAATTGCGGTTACATCTGTTGCAAATTTCAATAATGTGGAAGTTGATTTGAGAGATACTCATCCCACTGGTGGATATAACAATTCACTTTTAGAAATAACAGGCGACCCCATCGTAATTGAGGGGGACTTCTTCCACAAAGATGGTATGATAAGAGGTGGTAGCATACTATTGGGTGGTAATTTGACTGTTTTCTGCAAATACTACAATGGTGCTGTTTGTGCCGGAGGCGGAACCACCGACATCATTTTCTCTTCTAATTATGTACAAAGGTATTCAAGTCATACATCATCTTCACAAGGTCTAATTATTATTAGTGGCACTGCAAGAACATTTATACCAGCAGGCACAGCATTTATAACTCAATACTCCGGTCATCCTCAGGTCGCTATGACCCCGTGGTTTATGAGGGTGGG
>CAYLJJ010000182.1:0-6774 GCA_964384025.1 uncultured Nannocystaceae bacterium | reverse complement strand
ATCTCCCCAGAGAAAATGAGAGACAAAGTGACGGTGAGGGACTGAAGCAAAAGCGGTCCTCAGCGCGGGCCATTGCGCCTTCCACATCGAGAGCAGAGCGGCCCCAAAGTAGAGGCTGGGTCGCGCTTTTTTGAGCTGCGCTTTGGAGAAGCGAAAGTCCGGCAGCTTCAGTTCTTGTGGCTCCCATACCCCCTCCTTAAAGATGTGATAGTGATAGCTCCGCCCCTTGAAGTCTGCTCGATACATCCTCAGGTTGATGCCAGTCAGGCCCAGGCCAAAGCCGCTCTCTTTGCGAGCGTCACAGCGACTCTGACGATAGATCAAGGCCGCCAGCAGAAAGGGGTCAACCTTAAAGCGCTGGGCGTACTCCAAGATCCAAGCGCTGTAGCGCTGCCCCCGCCTCTTAGAGAGCTCCGGTCCACAGAGGCTGCGCAGAGCGGCGCCAAAGCGCTGTGGCTTCAGCTTCTTTGGGCTCAGTGGCTCTGGAGGCCAACTGTTGAGTTTGATCAGCCCCTTACCACGCCCCTTGAGGCCCTTGACCCCTATACGGCGGCGCCGCTTCCAAGGCGGGATGGGCACCTCTCCCTCTAAGAGCGGAGCCTCATAGGGTCCCGGCGGGGGCGGCGGGGCGGCCAGAGGGAGCTGAGGAGAGATACAGAGAATGATCAGTAAGATTCGGGCGGCCACTCTCCCTGCTCCCAACGCATCCAGGCTTCGCTCTCGCGATCACCCTCCTCCTCTTCATAGAGGTCTAAGCCTCCCGAAATATCTCGATACTCAACCTGAGTGTGGCGGTGCTCCTGTTCTCGTTCAGCGTCCTCTTTACGAGCTGAGTCGAGAGCCTTGCCCTCCAGGGCTTTCATAAAGCCCCCCTTCCCTGGTCGGAGGACCTTGCGTGCCTCTCCCAGGGCCAGGACGGTGAGGAGCGCGATGGGTTGATAGGACCAGATGACGCGATCTTGGGGGAGCCCAGCGTGTTCAGTGACCCGCTTATCCCACCAGAGGAACTTACGGATTCGCGCTAGATAGCGTCGGGCTTGTTTGCGTGTGCTCCACTCAAAATCGATCCCGCCCCCAAAGAGCCCCGAGAAGTCGGTGGTGTTAGACCACTCGGTGACATGTTTACAGGCCAGCCAGCGCATCTCTTCATGGGGTTTACGACCATCCTCAGCGATCCCCGCGCCAGCGTAGAAGGCGCGGATCTCTGCTGGAGCGAGTGGGTAGCCCCCCTCAACCAAGCCCCTCAAAGCCTCTGGATCCTGGGTATAGCGTTTCCAGACCGCGCGAGCGTTACAGAGGATCTCCTCATCGGGATCATCTTCGACGCGCTCAAAGGTGCTGTCTGAGGGGGGTAAGAGAGGCCGCTCGCTCAGGATCGCGAAGTCCAACAGCTCCTCCATGCTACTGCCATCGGTGTTGGCGCTGAAGCGATCGCTATAGCCCAAAAGCTCCCCTGCCTTGATCGGCACCTTCACCAGGGCTACGCGCTGATTGTGGAGAGCGATCAGGCCTGGAGCGGCCAGGAGATGATCACCCTCATCCTTATCATCGGGTAACTCAGCAGGGCCATCTTGGCGGGTCAGGGTGCGCATCCAGGGGATCTTGCTCTCCTTGACCAGCTCCTCCTGTCGCAGATGCATCAGGAGGGAGTAGAACTTGAGCTTGCTGGAGCCCAGGCTGAGCTTGTGGCGGATGAGCAGCATGTTAGGGCTGCCCATCGGAGTGGGGCTGGTATTACGCACCACCAGCAACTCCCCATCTGCAGGAGCCAGTATGGGCGTGCCCGCAGGCACGTTCAGATGCACCCCTGTATGCCAAGCTTGGTTACTGCCTACAGGGAAGTAGCCCCCTCGACCCGTCTCGGTGTTACGAAAATAGGTCGCCGCCTCCTTGAGGGCTTGGCGTTTAGGGATATGGGCTAAGTTGCGGCTGCCCTCGAGGGTGAGAGGGAAGTAGAAGTTGTTGCCACGGATGCCGATCAGCATCCGCTCCCAATCAAAGCCAGGCCCTGGATCCCACTTGGCCGCAGAGAGATGCCAGTGTGCTACCACCCCGGCAAAGGCCAAGTTCTGTAGCTTGCTGCGGAGGACTTGGTTGTTCGCGCCGATGGGAGCCTCAGCCTTGATCTTGGGAAAGATCTGGATCAGGCCCCGAATCACCGCCACCAGGCTCTCATATTGAGCATCCGTATAGCCCAAACTGTGAAGCTTGGAGCCGTTGATCTTCCCTGAGTAAACCCCACGCTGGGTTCGCTCCAGGCTATCGCGGATGCGCTCTGGACGAATGGGGTTTTGTAGATCAACACCCACGCTGGAGGGGTTAAAGTCTCCACAGTGCCAAGCGGTGTCGCTGAGATCCAGAGGCTGGAAGACCGTACCCTTCGCGTCGATCATCAGATGTGTTGATAGGTTGCGCTGCACCAGGACTCGAAAGCAGCCCTGGCTGCTCTTCATTCCGTCGTGATGCAGCACCACCTTGTTGACCTTCTGCTTTCGAGAGCCCTGAATGTTCTCAAAGGCGATACGGTTAAAGCGCCGGCCAGGGATGGTGTAGAAGCTGGGTGCCCCAGCCTCTAGATAGCTGATCACCCGAACCCCAATCTCCACGCGCTCCTTCTTAAAGACCAGATAGCTTGGACCGTCCACTTAAGCCTCGATCCCAAAGACAAATTCAGTCTGACCCAGACGGATCACATCTCCCTCATCCAAGATGACTTGAGAGACACGCTCCTCGTTGACCCAGGTACCGCTGTCGCTGTTGAAGTCTGTGAGGACATATTGATCTGTTTCTCGTTCTCGAAGTCCGCAATGCTTCGCGGCTACGCCTCGATCCACCACCCTCAGCGCACAGTTAACATCCGCGCCCAGCATCAAGATCTCAACATCAAAGCGCAACACCTGCCCCGCATAGGAGCCCTTACGGCCTGTCAGGCGAAACTTCATCGGGCGTTCAGCCTGCTTGCTTTGAGCGCAGAAGTAGCACTCCTTCCAATTTGGCATCATCACTTTTCCACAGACTGGGCAGGGCCTGCGCTTGGCCAGCGCGGCGCGGCGCTTCTTCTCCGCAGCCTGCTGAGCTGCGCGGCGCTTCTTGGCGCGCCTCCAGAGGAGCAGAAAGAGGATCCCTGTAAAGAGCAGGCCAAGGCCGCCGATGAGCAACCAACGGCCCCACCAGGGGAGCTTCTCCCAGAGATCGCTGATCCAATCTCCGACGCGCTCCCAGAAGCTCAACACATTCCCCACACGAGCGCTGAACTCTCGGCTCTCCTCTCGGCTCCCGTCGGTGAGGGCCGCCTTGACCCTGAAGTTGACGATATCCCCTCGTCGCAGCGTTTCCGCTTCAAAGGTCAATACAAAGCGTCCTGCCAGCTCAGCGGCGGACTCCTCAAAGAGGGCGGGAATATCGCTGGGCCGGGAGGCGTGGCGAAAGGTCCCACCTGTCTTACGAGAGAGAATCCGTAGGCGCCAGAGTGCGAGGCTCTCCTCATCGTGAACGCCGATGGCCATGATCCGCACCCCTCGACGGCGAGCCAGATAGACCAGATCTCGAAGGCTCTCACTCTCTCCCTGCTCCTCATTCAGCTCCAGGACCCCATCCCCGACCACATAGAGCAGACGATCTTTGGGGATCTCAGGGTCCTTCTCTCCCTGGCTGGGGAGGGGGCCATCAGCAGCCCCAGGCTCCAAACCCTCCCTTAAAGGAAAGGCGCTGAGGGCCTTACGCAGCCCCCTCAAGAGCCGAGGATCTTGACCGCCAGCTTCAATCTCTTGGAAGGAGGCGGCCAACACAGAGGGCTTTGAAGACCAGCCCTCTTCGGGGAGCCGAGCGAAGCCCTCATGAGCAGCGACGGCGAAGGCCAGAGAACCCTCGGGGAGGAGCTGAAGGGCCTTACCCAGACCGATGCGACTCTGAACCCAACGCTCAGGGAATCGAGCGTCTAGGATCGCCGCCACCGCCATCGGCTCTCCGCGCTCTTGAGCAGTCTCCTGCTCTATACCCCTGACCGTCTCCCCGTTGAGATAGACAGAGAAAGCTCGAATGATCCCTGGTGGGGTGGGTTGAGTCTCTTGCAACAGAGAGATCCAGAGCTTCATCTCTGGGAGGGTAGAAGCCTCATAGCCGTCGATCTTGATGCGCGCCGAGCTGGGAGCTGCCAGCAGGAGGGGCAGGAGGCAGAGGAGGGCGCGGGACATCACTCAGGCTCCAAAGCTGGGGCTCAGGGAGAGGATGGGGATCTCCAGAGGGCGGCCCCAGCGCTGATCTCCTCTGAGGGGGGTGCAGCGCAGCTGGCTCCAGCCTAAGGGCAGCGCCTGAGGAGCAGCGCAGAGAGCCCGCCCCGCTCTCGCAGGGATCAGCTGTCTCCCCGCAAGGCTCTCCAGCAAGAAAGCTTCAGCCCCCGTGCAGCTCAACTCCAGCTGAGCCCCAGGGCGCAGACGAGGCAGGTTGGCCTTCAGCTCAGGCTCCTGATCAATCCAGAGCAGCAGGCTGGCAGCGAGGGCGCCCTTGACAAACTCTCGGC
The DNA here is from genome assembly GCA_964384025.1 of uncultured Nannocystaceae bacterium. Taxonomy (GTDB): domain Bacteria; phylum Myxococcota_A; class Bradymonadia; order UBA7976; family UBA1532; genus CAYLJJ01. The sequence goes on along the minus strand of CAYLJJ010000182.1, from coordinate 2,255 downwards.
GTCTCAAACAGGCCTCCATTGAGCCAGAGCGAAGTGAGCGATGAGCAGCAACAGGATCCCCCCGTAAAGGAGGGGGCTGAAGCGCCGTAGAACCTCCCTCTTGATCGCCATAAAGCTCAGGGCATCGAGCAACAGCAAGACAGAGAACAGGAGCAGCCTGAGCCGCAGGCTCTCCTCTTTAAATAGGTTGGGGTGAGAGTGGAGGATCCAGATTCCGCTGAGGAGGCTCAGGAAGGCCCCAGGAGCTGAGAGGGAGAGATAGATTCTTTTGTATCGGAGGTTGTCTCCCCTGCCCCTCCAGAGACTCAGGCTCAACAGCAGCAGCCCCCCTCCCCAGGCCAGCAGCGCCAGGAGATGAATCTCTCTGAGCCAGTCGTTCATAAGGGGCTTGTATCACGCTGAAGGTTCTTTGCTAAGACGCTCTTAAGTCCCCGCTTGGAATCACCGCTCTATCCCCTCAGAAGGAGGTGGTATGAGCGGAGCCTATGAAGAGCTGGAACACCAGTTGGATCAAGAAGAGCAGGCGGTAGGTCAGCGAGAGGCTCAGCTCAGAGAGAGCGAGAGCGCCCTTGAGGCGGATATATTAGGCATCGAGGGTCGCTGCCGAGCGGTTCAGAAGAAGATCTACTCTTTGATGGACTCAGGGCAGAATCAGGCTGCTCAGCTCCTCAAACAGCTCCCCAGGCTGGGGCCTACGCCAGGAATCGCGGATCGTCATCGCAGCTTACAGGCACGTCAGGTCGCCTTAGAGCAGCGAGAGCAGGCAGCTGACTCTCGGGAACAGGCGCTCTATTTCCTGGACTTGCAGATCAAAGAAGCCCATCGCCTCCTCATTGAGACCAGCCAGCACGCTTCAAGGCTGGAACAGAGTCCCTCCTTTGTTGAGCCCTCTCCAACCCCCTCCAAAGATCTTGGGGAGCGCCGTGTTGAAGATCGCCGACAGGTTAACAGCCGCGTCACCTTGAGCAGCCGTGACAACTTTTTCACGGGCTTTGTCCGCAACGTCTCTCAAGGGGGGCTCTTTATCTCCACCTTTGATCTCCAGCCTGTGGGCAGCGATCTTGAGCTGAAGTTAAAGCTTCCGGGGGGTATCGATATCGACTCCAAGGTGATCGTTCGTTGGCTGCGTCCACTCAACAAGGAGGAGCCTGATGCTTGGCCAGGGATGGGGGTCGAGTTTCTGAACCTGGACAGTGAGGCGCGCCGCGCGGTGAACCTCTTCATGGAGATCCGAGAGCCGATCTTTTACACCGATTAGAGCGCCGCGAGTTGCTATCTGGATTATGTACTGCGTTTAGCGGGATGGAACAAATCCTTTACAGAGACCTATAGCTGGGATGAGATGCCTCATCATCGAAGCGCTCAGTTCTCCCTAATAGAAGCTTTTTTTAGCCTCCATCTCATCCTCAACCGCAGTGGCTCTATCCTCTGGCAGCCCTCATCAGCAGGGAGAGGATCGAGATCTTCGGCGGCTGTGCTCTTGGATCAAGCCAACACTCACGCTTAAAAGATCAAAGGAGGATGCCCGCTACAGTGCCGGTCATAAAGGCGGCGATATTGCCACCTATCATCGCTCTTAGGCCCAGACGGGCGAGGTCTTTACGGCGAGAGGGGGCGATGGCGCTGATGCCCCCCACCTGGATGGCGATGCTGCCAAAGTTGGCAAAGCCGCAGAGGGCATAGGTAGTGATGATCGCTGAGCGAGGGTTGGTGAGGGCACCGCTCTTGACCATCTTAGCGAGGCTGTCATAGGCATAGAACTCGTTGAGGACGCTCTTGGTGCCCAGCAGGCTGCCTACGGTCTGAGCATCCTCCCAAGGCACGCCCATCACCCAAGCCAGAGGCGACAGCAGCTTGCCCAAGAGCATCTCAAAGCTGAGACCCTCGATCCCAAATTGCTCTCCCACCCCAGCGAGCATCCCGTTGAACATATAGATGAGAGCTACAAAGGCCAGGAGCATCGCGGCGACGTTGAGGGCCAGCTTGAGGCCGTCAGAGGCCCCAGAAGCAGCAGCGTCGATCACATTGGCATAGTCCGATTTTTCAGCCTTGGCGCCGCTCCCCGCTGTCTCTGGGATCTCCTCCTCAGGCTGCATCAGCTTGGCAGTGAGCAGGGCCGCTGGAGCTGACATGATGCTGGCGATCATCAGATGCCCAGCGATACCAGGGAAGGCATCCCCGAACATGCTGACATAGGCGACCATCACGGGGGGGGGGGGGGGGGGGGGGGGGGGGGGGGGGGGGGGGGGGGGGGG
>CAYLJJ010000181.1:0-6839 GCA_964384025.1 uncultured Nannocystaceae bacterium | reverse complement strand
CTTGCCGCCTGAACTATTTAAGCGAGGTGTCCACTTTTTCGTAGCAAGTCCACCTTGGTGCTGCCCATCTACGAGGGCACCAGCCAGATCCAGGCCCTCATGGTGATGAAGGACACCATGAACTCCGTGATGCGCAACCCCCAGGAGTTTCTCAAGGGGATGGCGCAGGCCCGCTGGCGCAGCCTCTCGGCTCGGGATCCTCTGGAGCGCCGCGTCGCCAAGCTGCAGGTCCTCTCCTGCTCAGCCCAGCAGCACCTCATCCAACGCACGGCCACGGACAAGCTCAAGTCCCTGGGCGGCACCCCCATCCCCACCTGGCCCAAGGCCTTCCTCCAGAACTGGGATCCCAAGCGGGACTTCTCCTTCGCCCTCCTCCACGCTGAGAACCTCACCCAAGATCCTCATCAACGAGGCGGTGGCGGAGCTGCTCTGGGAGCAGGTGGAGCAGCACGAGGAGCGCCGCCCCTACCTGGAGGCCTGGTTGGAGCGCGCCGAGCCCCACAGCCGCTACCTCGTGGAGAAGATGAACACTGGGGAGCGCCTCCTGGCCAAGCTCGCGGAGTAGCGGCGCCTGGAGCGCCCCAGCCCCCTCCTTGAACCCTCAGCCCAGAGCCTCCTGGCTGATCTGGATGGCTGTGACCCATGATCCACGCCGCCTCTGGGGTGATGAGGGCTCGGCATGCGCCGCCTTGATGACCTAGATCGTGGTACAGCCTAGCGTTCCGTTTTGGGGGTGGGGTAGGGTAAGACTTTAAAGGAAGATCAAAAGTCAGCTGTTCCTACGCCGATACTGTTCTTGCTGCTGGCGTTGGTAGGGAACGTAATTTTTTTGCTCTCGTAGACGGTGCTCCCTCTCCTTTATAACTCCTTCAGAGGCACTTGGGCCAAGGGGGGCGACGTTCAACCCTCGTGCGCGGTCTATCAAGGTTGCTAGGTTGCCACGGTTTGCGAGGACTACATTTCCAAGGCCTAGTAAACTAAAGCTATAGTCGTAAACCTCAACCTCAGCGATATCAACCCCCACCATCTTGAGCATCTCCAGGAAGTTGATGAGATGATCATCTGTTGGTTTATAGTGACCACTGTCAGAGCATATGGCCTTGACATTTCCATCTATGATTTTGATGGAGCCTGCACATTGAACTGGTAGTCCAGCGAGCCAGGATGTATGGAACTGTGCTCGGGTTTCAGTCAACCCACCCATCATCGTCCTTTTAAAATGGCCTCCCATGTAAAGGTCTCTAGACATACTCAAGACGCAGAATTTATATGATGATCTGCTATTCATACGCGTGCCAGGGTTAAAATCTGACTTCACATGTTTGGATGATGTGCTTGCCCGCACAAGTTTAACTTGATCTAATCCGGTATCCGTATTAAAGTGCCACGCAACTCCCTTTTTAAAATGAACCTTATAGTTTTCTGACACATGGCGCTTTAAATTTTGCCCCGGCATGCTGATGCCGTGGGTTGATTGGCTTCGGCCGTACATCCATTCAAGCTCATTGGGCAGAGCCTGTACGCTGCACTGGAACGTCTTGGAGAGGAGGCGCACCGCACATCGCAGAAGCTGTCGGATTGCATCTGTTCGCCCCTTGTGCATCCCTGTTCCTCGAACACGGCCTATATTGCGGAGCCAGTAGTTTGTTGCGAAGTAGATCTCTCCCAGGAAATAAGCGCTCTCAGGTCCGTTATTCGTGCGCCCGTATTCTTTGACCAATTCATCGATACGTAAGAGCACCTTGTCTTGACCCCGAGAGGTAAAAATGGATCCAGAGCCACTCTTGCTTTTCCATTCGGGGAACGTGGGAATTCTTGTGAACATCATTATGGATTATCGCCTTTTTTCCTGAGGAGGAGAATTCTAAGGGGTATAAGTTATGGTGAACCCCAATTTTGAGACAAGCCCTACTTGTGCCCCCCCACAAGCAATGGCTAGGTGTCTAAAATATATTGAGATTTTAGGCTAACAAGGAGGGGGGCTTGGGGGCCTGATATGGGGTCCACCGTACACCGTGTCCCTGGGAGGGCCTTGTGCCTGCCCATCGTCGCGCGCCGTGATCTGAGCCCAGCGGGTCAAGCGGGGCGCTCTCGGACATCCACAGATCCGAGCATGAGCTGAGGCGACCCCTCTGAGGCGCGCTGAGCGAGGATCCACCCTCACTGAGTGAGGGTGCCCTGACCATATACATACGCGCGTAAGACAGCTCCTAGGCAGATCTAAGACGGTATTCCCCCCTGCCCCCCGTCCTGTACAAAAATAGGACCGCGGGGAAAGCCGAGTAGTTTTGAGGGCTTATTTCAGCGCTGATACCGAGATTTTTGGCCGGAACTCAAGCCGAGGGAACGCAGCTTGAAGGACCTGAGCACAGCGACCCAACTCAGCCCTTCGGCTTCAACTCTGCTGCATAGTGATATGCCCAAGCCTGGGAGTTCTCAGGCAGCCTCACGATGGTAGAACTTCAGCACGCCTCCCAGGCGCTCCCGGCACTGCACTGAACCTTCAAGCTGCACGAGAGCGCCGGATAGGAGGATATGAGGCTGGTGATGCTGTTTGGGGTTTAAAATACGGCTGGATTCTGGACGGCATGGACGGGTAGGGGCCTGGGTTAGAGCTTCTGAGCGAGCCCTGCATCAAGCATCGCCTCCACGAATGAGGCCGTCCTCTCCCCTTCGCTGTCGCCCTCAACCAGCATCTCGATTCCCTTCAAGCGCCCAACGGCCTCGACAGCCCAGTCGATATACTCGCCGAGCGTTTTCTCCTCCTGGCCAAAAGCAAGCATGCGCATCGCGTCCTGTACAAAAATAGGATCGCGGGGAAAACCGGGTGGTTTTGAGGGCTTATTTCAGGGCTGATGCCGAGATTTTCGTCCGGAACTCGGAGCCTGGGGGACACGCCTTGAAGGGCCCGAGCACAGCAGTCCGACTCAGCCCTTCGGCTTCAACTCCGCTGCGTGGTGATACGCCCGAGCCTGGGAAATCTTAGGCGGCCTCACGATGGTAGAACTTCAGCACGCCTCCCAGACGCTCCCGACACTGCACTGGACCTTCAAGGTGCATGGGAGCGGTGGGAGTTATGAGTCGGTTGCCCAGGCCCTGATGGGGCCGTTCCTTGTGGTGGTGTCGGACAAACTCCCTCAGAGCCTCCCGGAGATGGGCTTCGCTGAGGGGGATGATCTTGTTGAGGCACTCGGACTTGACGGAGAGGACGAAGCGCTCGGCGAAGGCATTGAGGTTGGGGCTGTGAGGGGGAAGACGGAGGACTCGGCAGCCGCTTTGGGCCAGCATCTCCCTGAAGGCCTTGGTGTAGAGGGGATCCCGGTCCACGATGAGGTAGCGAGCGTCCAGGAGGAAGCCATCGCAGGCGTCGGTGAGGTTGCGAGCCACCTGCTGCATCCATCGCCCGTCTGGGGCATGCGTCACCCCCGCGATCTCAACCTTGCGGGTCTTGAGGTCAATGACGAAGAAGACAAAGTGGCGAATGAGGCCATGGGGAGTGAGAACCTCGACGCTGAAGAAGTCTGCAGCCCTGATGGCTCCCCAATGAGCTTGAAGGAAGGTTTTCCAGGGTGTGCGCTTGCGACGCTCAGGCGCTGGCTCCAAGCCATGCTCGACGAGGATGTTCTTGATGGTGCTGCGGCTGATGGAGGCTCCCAGGTTCATCAAGCCGCCCTGAATGCGGCTATAACCCCAACTGGAGTTCTCCCTCGCCATCTTGAGTACCAAGTCGACCATCTCCTGCTTGGTCCTGGGGCGTCCGGCTCTGCGGCCCCTAGATCCGTCGTACTTCCTGGAGACCAAGCGTCGGTACCAGCGCAGGATGGTCTCGGGAGTGACGATGCCAGCGACCTCTTCGAGGATCTTGCGGCCCAGGACCTTTTCTTTGACAGCGAGGCGACGGCGCTGATCATCGCTCAGACGGAGACGTCGATTGCCCATCTGTTGGCGGAGGACACGGTTCTCCTCCAACAGATATTCGATGACATCTCGCTGTTGGCGGTTGACCCTGGCGGCAAGAGAGATGAGGAGGAGCTTGAGGGCAGGGGAGCGAGGTGCTCATGGAGAGGAGAATCGGCTTGTGGCCTGCGAAATGCGGGAGTCAACAGGACGTCAAGTGTGGCCCACACGTGATTTTGGCACGCCTACAAACCGGAGAACTGCGCGCCTTGATCCCCTGCAAATAAGCGAAGTAAAAGTATGCAGACGATCGAATGCGGAGTATCGAGAAATGGCCTCGTCCATCACCGTGCTTAGAGAGGCGTTGGGCTTTAGCTTCAATGAGGTGGCTCTCAAGGCGGGGTGGAGCCCAAACCGTCAACAACAGATCGAGGCGAGCGACGATATCCTGGCGGACGAGGCCGACGTACTCAGTGCCCTCTTAGGTGTGGATGTGGACGCGCTACTGGCGGGCGAAGTCAGCCCCAAGCAGCGACCGTTGGGCGCGCTCCTCAAAGGCCAAGCAGGTGAGTTCCCTGCCGAAGCGCGATTTATCCTGGCTCACGCCACCACCATCGCACGAGAGATCCAGGAACTACGAGGTTTGCTTGGATTGTCAACGGGGCTCGGATCCATTACCTGCTTTCAGAACGATGGGGATTACAGTCACCCGCGAGATGGTGTTTCGGCGAGCTTAGCAGCCAAGGTCCGCACCGCACTTGACCTGCAAGGTCCGATTCGATCCGTCACTCGTGAAATTTTGGAGCCGTTGGGTGTTATTTTGCTGTGGGCCCCACTCCCGCGTGAAGTGGATGCCCTAGCCTTTGCGACTGAAGAGACAGGTGCGGTTGTAGTGGTCAATGTACAGGGGCAGCACACCACCACCGTGCCTGGTTTGCGCGTCGCGCTGGCGCACGAGATCTGCCACCTGGCATTTGACCGCCACGAGATGATCCATTTTGTCCGTTTCTGCCACATCGAAGGCGGTCTCAAGGGCAGCCATCGCCAGAAGTTTGACCAGATCGAACGCCGTGCTCGGGCATTCGCCCCATATCTGTTGGCACCACCGCGAGCGGTCAAGGACGTCTGGTGCAACACCACGGGCGATGATAGGGCACGTGTGCGAGCTGTGATGGATACTTTCGGGTTGGGGTATCGAGCCACTCGGGCACACCTGGACAATGTGAAGTGCCTTGCACTGAATGTCCCGGTGCGGTGGGTGGCCACTGAACCCGCCAAACAGTGGGTTGGCAACGCTGAGATGCCCCCCCCCGTTGCCAACCCACTGCGAACAGGAGAGTTGGCTCGCCTCGCTCGAAAAGCATCAAGTCAGGGCTTGATCTCGGAACGCCGCGTCGTCGAGATCATCCGGGGTCCCCTAGCGGGGCCTGATTCGTGGCAGTCTGATCTCCAGAGCGAGTACTGGACGACCTCGATGGCGCGCTCGTTCAATTCCTGATGCTGGTTGTCGATTGCTGTAGTTTGGTACATGCCAAAGCACTGCGACACTTGCCGCACGCACCGTTGCAATTGCTGGATGATCTTGCAGTTGAAGGGGCTCGTTTCGCGACTACAACGGCGATTTACGGGGAATTGACCGCGAGCAGTCTGCGTATGACATTGGGAGAATGGGATGCTCAGGAGTGGCTGCAGCAGTTCAATGCCACATCTCGAGAACGACGTGAAGTCAGGAATAAACTCCGACGCAGTGACCGAATCCCTGGCAAGAACGATATGGGGCTGATTGCTATCGCTCGTCGGCTGAAGGTTCCAATCCTGACCCATGATGGCCCAGCACAGAAACTGGCTCTGCGTTGTGGCCTGGTCGTCGTGGATTTGTTGGACGTAGCGGCTTGGGCAGCTAGGGTAGGTATCATTACTATAGATGAGATTTCGATCGCTTGGGGTGGTTTGTCGGGCTATACGTGGCCCGACTCCAAGGTTGGCTGGCTCGGCTCGTTGGATAAGAGCCTAGCAGATCGACCTGCGTTAGATGTTGCGTTGGCGGAATTGACAAAGCATTCAGCGACGGTTGCTGAATAGATGGACAGATTCGGGCAGAAGGAGAGCGTCGTTGGCGGCGATATCACCCAGGCGAGGCACGAGGCTAAAGAGACAGCGAGACTAAAGAGACAATCGTGGCCGATAGACTATCGGACATCAAATGCATCTCTTTGAATTTACGACTGTTTTCTATTGGCCAACAACGAGGTATGGCCGATAGGCAGGTGTGGATGGCCGTTAGAGAATATAGGGAGCGAGCATGACTGGCCCAGAACACCGTCTCAGAGTTTTGGGATGCTGGTCACACTGGATGAGATAATCCGCCCCGAAAAGAAAAGCATCCGAGAACTTCAGGCGGTTCGCGTAGCGCGGAAAGGCCCCGTCCTGTACAAAAATAGGATCGGGGGAAAAACTGAGCGGTTTTAAGGTCTTCGGGCGGTGCTGATCTGAAATTCTAGGCCGAGATTTGAAGCCTGGGAGTACGCCTTGAAGGACCTGAGCACAGCCGTCCAACTCAGCCCTGGGCCCAACTCCGCTGCGTGGTGATACGCCCGAGCCTGGGAACTCTTAGGCGGCCTCACGATGGTAGAACTTCAGCACGCCTCCCAGACGCTCCCGACACTGCACTGGACCTTCAAGGTGCATGGGAGCGGTGAGAGTTATGAGTTGGTTGCCCAGGCCTTGATGGGGCCTCTCCTCGTGGTAGTGGTGGATGAACTCCCTCAGAGCCTCCCGGAGATGGGCCTCGCTGAGAGGGATGATCTTGTTGAGGCACTCAGACTTGACGGAGAGGACGAAGCGCTCGGCGAAGGCATTGAGGTTGGGGCTGTGAGGGGGAAGACGGAGGACTCGGCAGCCGCTTTGGGCCAGCATCTCCCTGAAGGCCTTGGTGTAGAGGG
>CAYLJJ010000180.1:0-6852 GCA_964384025.1 uncultured Nannocystaceae bacterium | reverse complement strand
TCTTGCCGCCTGAACTATTTAAGCGAGGTGTCCACTTTTTCGTAGCAAGTCCAGTGTACACACATACTTTCTGGGGGTTGCTTGAATTTCCTATACCCTGCCTGAGCTGCCAAGATCTGGTTGGGATCTGCGATCAACTGGAGCATGGGGGAGAGGGCTCCACCTGTGATCCAGAGAATGGGCGTTGTTTGCCTCCCTGTACGGAGAACGCAGACTGCACTTCTGAAACACCTTATTGTCGCGAGCACCGCTGCATCCCCTGTCCTCTGGGTGGAGATGAACTCTGCCGAGAGATGCATGGTGGAGGTTGGATTTGCGACGAGGGACCAAGTTGCCAACAGGGTTGCCCCAGCCAGTCCTGTGAGCGTGGTGTGATCTGTAGGGAGGGGCGCTGCGTGAGTTGTACCGAACATTCAGAGTGTGAGGTCATTGGCGCTACGCTGGTCTGTGTCGAAGGGCGCTGTATCTCTCAGGGATGTCAGGAGGAGAGCGGATGTGGAGTTGGGGAAATCTGTCAAAATGAGATCTGCGTTCGGGGCTGTAATCCAGCCTCTTGTTCAAGAGACTGTGGTCCTGAGGCTCCGAGAGCTTGCCACAACGACACCTGTCTCTGTCTCACTGGAGGGTTCAACGCATCAGGCGTGCCTTCAAGACCCGCCAGAGCAGAAGGCTGTAAAGCCTCGGCCCAGACTGAAAATGGGACGATCCTCTGTTTGGAGACAGATTATATTGGACCTGCTACAGGGCGAGCCGAGGGAGGCGGGATGGTCCTCGAAGGGGGAATCATCCAGCGCTAAGAGAAAGGAATAAGTCAGTGCCGATGAGGAACGGTTTGGTGAGTTACATGCTCTTTGCTCTCCTTTGGACTTTGGCTGCCCAGGCGGAGGAGGTGCCAGGGAGCATCACCTACCAGGGCTATCTAACTGCGGCTGCCGAGCCGCTCAATGGTCGGAAGCCCGTTATCGTGCGGCTCTTTGTTGGTGAGGAGCAACTCTGTGAAGAGAGTCACACCGCTGACAACTCGATCACCTTCGTTGATGGACACTTCAGCGTTGAGATTGGAGGGGGTGCCTGTGCTGATCTACGAGGGCGCTTCGCGAGCACCTCAAATGTCTCCCTGGAGTTGACGATCAACAATGAACGGCTCCTGCCACACATCCCGCTCCGCTCTGTTCCCTACGCTATGCAGTCTCAACATGCTGAGGTTGCCGAAACCCTTACAGGGGGGCTCACAGGGGAAGATATACAAGAACTCCAAGAGAGATTGGCCTGTATTGAGAGCTGCCAACCTGCTGGAGTCTGTGAAGGCAGAAGCTGCTTCAGTGGAGGACAAGCAGGGCTCTGTATTCGAGGGGCCTGCTTACGAGTCTGTGGGCGGAGTTGGTGCCCGGTGCTGGAGGGCTATACCCTCAACTGCAACTCGCAACATCACTGCGAATATACCCCTGAAGATCCCAGCGGCTGGCGGGCTCACAATGTCTGGATCTGGGTCCCACCGGGGCGCTTTCAGATGGGGGCTCCTGCTGGAGAAGAGGGTTCAGAGGATAACGAGCGTCCAGTGCATGAGGTGATCTTCGCCGAGGGCTTCTTTATGGCCAAATATGAGCTGACGGGGGTAATATATCAAGCTTGTGAGGCAGCGGGAGCTTGTACAGATCTTGAACAGAGCGGAGACAATCGCCCACAGGCTGAGATTAACTGGGATGAAGCCCACGCGGCCTGTGCTTGGTTGGGAGGGCGACTCCCCAGCGAGGCGGAGTGGGAGTATGCGGCCTCTGGACCAACACATCGAATCTATCCCTGGGGCTCAGCGGGGGCAAACTGTGAATTGGCTGTGATGTTGAGTCGCTCTGGAGTGAATGGATGTGGCCAAAACCAAGCTTGGAATGTAGGAATAAGGATAACTGGGACTTCCTATATCGGAGCGATGGATATGGGGGGAAATGTATGGGAGTGGGTAGAAGATTGCAATCACAGGGACTATAGCGACGCTCCGATAGATGGTGGAGCTTGGACTAGAGGTTGTGAGGAAGCTCACCGAATGTTTCGTGGAGGCGCTTTCGACAATACAGCCTTCAACCTTCGATTGGCGAGGCGCAAAGACATCGCCCCCTCGACCCGTGATGTTACCCTCGGTGTCCGCTGCCTTTTGAGATCTCCTTGAACCATCTTTCTCTTTGCGGTGAGGAACTCCAACTCAACACATCGAAAAACAAGCACTGTCATAATAGAAAGGAACCAAACGATGCCAACGAGAGATAACTTGGCAAGCTGTACTATTATCGTCATCCTCTGGGCCTTGGCTGTTCAGGCGGAAGAGGTACCAGGAACCATCATCTATCAGGGCTATTTAACCGCAGCTGGCGAGCCGACAAACGGCCAGAAGCCCGTCATTGTGCGGCTCTTTGTCGGCGAGGAGCAGATCTGCGAAGAGAGCCATATTGCAGGCAATTCGATCAGCTTTGTTAGTGGGCATTTTAGCGTCGAGATTGGAAGAACTGCTTGCGCTAGTCTGAGAGGACGCTTCGCGAGCGCCTCAAATATCTTTTTGGAGTTGACTATCGATAATGGACGGCTTCAGCCACGCATCCCGCTCCGCTCGGTTCCCTATGCTATGCAGTCTCAACATGCCGAGGCTGCCGAAGCCCTAAGCGGAGGCCTTACAGGTGATGAGATCATGACCCAACTGGAAGAGTTTCAAAGGAAATTGAGCTGTATCGAGACTTGCCAACCTGTTGAAAGCTGTGGAGACAAACACTGTTTCAGCGGCGGACAAGCGGGGCGCTGTTTTGAGGGGACTTGTTCGCAGATTTGTAAAGGAAGCTGGTGCCCAAGACTTGAAGGCTACGCTATAAACTGTAACACCCAACAGCATTGTGAATATACCCCTCTTAATCCTACAGGTTGGCAAGCATACAATGTCTGGATTTGGGTTCCTCCTGGACGTTTCCAGATGGGAGCACCCATTGAAGAGCTCAACTCTAGAGAGTCAGAGCGTCCCGTCCATGAGGTAAACTTTGAAAATGGATTCTTTATCGCAAAATATGAGTTGACAGAAGCTATCTACCAAGCATGTGAAATGGCCGGAGCTTGTGTCGAGCGTCCTCAGAGCGGAGCCAACTCGTCAAGACCTCAGGCTGATATAAATTTTGATGAAAGCCAAGCTGCCTGCGCTTGGCTTGGAGGAAGGTTGCCCAGCGAGGCAGAATGGGAATACTCGGCATCTGGACCAATACATAGAATTTATCCGTGGGGTGATATAGAAGCAAGCTGTGATCTAGCCGTAATGGATGATGGGAGAGGAGTTTCATGTGGACACAATCTGAGATTTAACGTAGGAAGCAAGCCTAAAGGAGTTTCCTACGTTGGAGCAATGGATATGGCTGGAAATGTTTATGAAAGGGTAGAAGATTGCATTCATTATAGTTATGATAATGCTCCAAGCAATGGAAGAGCTTGGATGCAGGATTGTGAGGATGAATATTTAGGAATGCGTGGTGGAAGTGATGGATATGATGCAGAACGTATGCGTTCATCAAGCCGGAACAACACTCTTCCATCTACTCGCCACCTTCAATTTGGGGTTCGTTGTTTCATGGACCACCCTTGAACATCCTCCCTTTCATGGCGACGACTCAAAATACGATATATCAAGAAGTAAGCACCACAGAAACAGAAAGGAGTTGATATATGTCAGTGAATAATAGCTTGGCAAACCGAGCGATTTTCATCTTTTGCCTCCTTTGGGGCTTAATTGCTCAAGCGGAAGAGGTACCAGGGGTCATCACCTACCAGGGATACTTGACAGCTGCTGGTGAGCCGATCAATGGCTTGAAGCCTGTCATTGTACGGCTTTTTGTCGGCGAGGTGCAGATCTGCGAAGAGAGCCACGTCGCGGGCGACTCAATCGCCTTCATAGATGGACGCTTCAGCGTCGAGATTGGAGATGGCGCCTGTGCTGATCTACGAGGGCGCTTCGCGAGCACCTCAAATGCCTCCTGGGTGCGTCTCCGCAATCGCGGATACAGCTACGCAGCCAACCTCCTGGGCTTGAGGCGGCCAAGATCCTCATCGACAAGGACTTCTCGGCGGAAGGCCGGAGAGAGGACGTTCCACATAAGTTCAAGGCGCTCGGACTGGACAGCAGCTCGAAGATTGAGAACAGCCTGGCCGCCAGTTCGAGACCAGGACATGCCGGAGGACTTCATTCGCTGGGAGACGAGGGTCTTGCAGGCAGCTTCCTGCAGACCACTCCCGATGGGGCGACCCTTCGACTTGAGGTCGGCATAGTTCATCATTTCCATGTATTTAGAGACATAGTTGTATTTTTGGAGTATAAGCTCCTTCTTTCGCTCATTTTCGATATTTTGGTAACGATATTTGAGCGCGAGCTTCACATTTTTTGCTCCGTTAGGGTTTCTGAGCAAAGCATCTCTCCAGCGCTTGATATCATGATTTAGCTGTTCTGAGTTTCTTCCAGAGTAGGCTCTGAAGGCTTCACAGATGTTTTCGAAGGCATGAAAGAAATCCAGGGTGAGTTCGAGTTTCAATCCGAGTTCATTCGAAATCTCTTCGAGGATTCTCCAATTTTCATGAGCACCGTCAGCTACGGCTTGAATTGGGGCATTAGGGTATCTCGATGTGAGATTTTCCAACTCGAGTTTTAGCTGTTGTTGTAGGATAACCTTCTTTGATTCGGGCATTCGAGCGAGTTTGACCGTATGTAATCGACTTCTATCTGGTCCAAAAAGAGCAATGGTTCCACATCCGGCTTCTTTGTGCCCTTTTGGACCTTGATCCAATTTACCGAGGCCCGGGATTCGCGGAGCATCTTTCATGGGAACCATGACCCCATCGAGGGAGACGAGGATCAGAGAAACTTCTTGTTCTGCTGGGAGGTTATTCGCCTCAGCCTTCCGAACCTCGACTTCGAACTCTTCTCTATTCGCCTCCCACGCTTCGCCCATGACCTTTGTGATCCGATCAAGATCGGCGACAGAAGGACAAAGCGTTCCGGTCTTCGTCAGCATCCTCACCGCGTCTCGTACTGGAACCTGCGCGATGAACTCGCTGCCGAGCCGAGCTGCGGCTGGAGTCCAGCCTTTCACCAGCCCCAGCCGCATCTCCAGCGGACTGATCGTCTTGCCCCCGTGACCCCCTCTCTCGCGATAAACCGTCTTCAGGACAGGAACAGGCCCTGCCGTCGTTTGGATAACCGTGCGTGTCTTATCTTTTTGTTTTTTATACCTTTTACCCTCATAGATGATCCCCGCTGCGTCCTCATCCATTCGAGTGAAGTCCACCCCGTGGATCTCTCGCTCCAGCGCCATCGTCAGCTTTCGGAGCTCGAACTCGAAGGCTTCTTGTGCTGCTGCGGCCTCTGCGGCCTCCAAGTTCATCCGCGCCTCTACCGCCTCTCGGAGCGCCTCGAAGCTTTTGCTGGTCGAAAACTCGAACTTGTGAGAACCTGACATCGGCTATCTCTTTTCGAATAACTGTGTGTGGTAACTCAGCTTTTACGAAATTTGATGGCCTTCTTCACCCGCCTTCGACTCCCAGCCCGCCAGCGGCTGTATCCGCGATTGCGGAGACGCACCCATCGATATAGGGGATGAGCGTCAGGGCGAAGATGCGCAGCGTGCCCTCACTCAAGCCTGTGGAGGTCACGACAAAGCCGCTCTCATAGGTGACGCGGAAGTAAGCGTGGTGGTCCTCTTCACGCTCTCTGATCTCAACGTGGCTGATCTGTGGCAGCGCGGTTTGGATATGCTCTATCCACTCTTGAAACCGTCGAGGTGATCTCTGCTGTAAGCGCAGCGCGAGCCAGGGGATGTTCTCACCAGAGGCCATCAAGCGTTTGGGCAGGCCCGGTCGGCTGGCCTTACGCAGCTCCTCCCAGTCTGGAGTGAAGAACAGCAGGTCTTCCATCAGAGCGTCAAGGAGCCAGCGACCCGCTTCAAACTCGGCCCTTGACTCATACTGTAAGCGCGCAAAGCCAAGGCGGGTGACATCAAGATCGACGTGGCGCTCCTGCGTGGAGATGCTCTCAGGGGTAAAGAGGGTCGCGCTCTTAGAGCCGCTCTCTCGGTGGATGATAAAGCGCCAGTCTGCTTGATGGCTGTTCTCTCCCTGTATCGGGAGACGGGCCACCTCGTAGCTTTTGCTCATGGGGAAGGTGAAGAGGTGTTCGCTCTTTACCCGCAATTCACGGCCCTCATACACCCTGAGCTGGACCTCATAGCGGATATGTGTCGGGTGACGCTCAGGAGCGCTCTGGATCGCTTTGGAGGCGTGGTTCAGGAGGTTCTTCGCAATCTGCACGGGCAGCTGAGCTTCAATCGCAAGGAGGAAGCTCTCGCCCTCGCCTCTAAAGAGCAGCTCATCGAGAGAGCCTGCTCGCGGGCCTCGTTTTAGGATGCTCTCCAGGAAGGCCGTAGCGATGTCGCCGCTCTTGAGCAGGTCTTGGAGCAACACAGGGATGTCCAGCAGGGTTGTCTTGCCTGAGCCGTTGGCGCCAGCGAGCACGGTGAAGTTGTCCATTGACACGGCGAGCTGATCAAAGCAGCGATAGTTGCTGGCCTCAATACGGGTGTTCATCCAGTTGGCTCCAGCGCGATCATTTGATCAGTTTCTTGTTGATATTTATCAACAACCCAGGTCTTAGTTACTGAAACAGACTCTTCTCTGTTTTGAGAGGAGGACTCAAGGGAACCACAAAAGACAGCGGGTGCTGATGCTGCCGTAACGGTCGGATGGGCTGCTGCTGAAGCGCTTAGCCGACCGCAGGTTGGAGGCGGAGTGGACTTGCTACGAAAAAGTGGACACCTCGCTTAAATAGTTCAGGCGGCAAGA
>CAYLJJ010000179.1:0-6984 GCA_964384025.1 uncultured Nannocystaceae bacterium | reverse complement strand
CGTCGCTGGTGGAGGTGGCGTCGCCGGTGAAGGTGGTGGTGGTGGGGTCGCTGGTGGAGGTGGGGTTGCCGGTGGAGGTGGGGTTGTCGATCCTGGTTGTGGAGAGTTGGAGGTACAGGACTTTATGGAGAATGCTCAAGTCGTCGGCGACACCTGGGTGATGCAGAGTGCCACTACAGGACGAGATGATTTCCTCAGTTCCTGCACCAGCCGAGATATTCCAGGTGCAGATCGGGTGGTTCGCTTTGTACCCCCCGAGGGGGGGCGTTGGCGTCTCCGTATCCTGGATACGTTTAACTGGGATGTTACTCTGGCCCTGCTTGAAAGCTGCCTTGATCCAAGCTCAGAGATTCTCTGTAACGATGACTATATCGGGCGCCACAGTATGTTTGCGGCTGATCTACAGGCGGGGCGACCCTATTTTATCGTAGTGGACAATCATGACGGCTTAGGGGCGATGCAGATCAGCCCCTTCTCTCTGGAAACTGAGCGAGTCAGCGGAGAGCCTCCCAATCTCTTCCAAGCAGATGCCTTCTGGCTTCCCGGCCCCAACGCCTTGGGAATCCGAGTCTCTGGGGTGGATCCTGATCTGGACGCTGATGGCATTATCTTCCAGGTCCTCAACTCCGCCAGTGAGCCCATTCGCCTCTATGGTCAGCTTGAGGTGGACTTTATCGCCTCTGCCTTCGCGGGGCAGGCTTGGTTGACCTGGACCAACAACCCAGATGGCAGCTTCAGTGGAGAGTTCGCTCCGCTCTTAGATCCCAGCATAGAGGATGTAGCTCAAGTGCGTGTTTTCGCTCGGGACAGCGTCTGGAATCGTAGCGTCCCACGCTTAGCTCCAGTCTCTCCTCCGGTGGCTTTAGAGCTGGGGGCAGAGTGCAGCAACGGCAATCCCTTTGAGGGCTGTGCAACAGAGGAGGTTGCTTGTCTTAACAACAGTTGCCGGGTCGCTCATGCACCCAGCCTTAACGCCACGATGGCCTTCATCAGCGAAGAGGAGCATATGCTGGGTCTGCTCATCAGCGGTCAGGATGTTGATCAAGATTTGGCAAATCTGCGCCTCAGCTTCCTAGATGAGTTGGGCCAGCCAATCCCCTCTGGGAGAGAGCGGCAGGGGGTTCAGCTCCTGGAGATGGAGGGCTTGGTTTATCAACCCAACGGCAACTTTGAGCATCGCCAACATATCCCCCTCTTCAACATCACACCCAGCCTGATCAACCAAGTGCAGGTTCGCTTGGTGGACAGCGCCTTCAAGGAGAGCCAGGAGCAGCGGGCGGGCATTGTCCCTGCCTTTATCTTAAACCTCGGTGAGCCCTGTGATCCTCTGGCGATCTTTGATACTTGTCCTCAGGGCACCGCCTGCCTGGGTGAGGAGCCCAGCTGTATCCCGGCTGAGGCCCCTGTGATCGTTCAGGCTGAGGTCTTCCGCAATGAGAACGACCTTTTTGGAGTACATATCACAGGGACAGATGTAGATGGAGATCCTTCTCGTGTGCGTGTAATGCCTTTGAGGCCTGGAGAGTTAGACCAACCTCTCTCTGGCAGTGGAACTGTACAGTTTGATCTGTTGCAGGTGGAGGAAGACAACAGTTTTGAGGGCTGGGCAACCTTCCCCTCTTTCTTTGAAGTCTGTGATGAAGCTGCCGAGCTGGCGATCAACCTCTGTATGGAGGGGGGCAACAGCTTCCAGATCTGCCACGCGGCTGAGCAGAGAGAGCGGGAAAGCTGCTACAGCGATCGGGGGGGAGAGTTGGTCTCTTTCCGTATCTTTGTCCTGGATGATGGGCAACTCATCAGCCTCCCGGTGTTGTCTCCCATCTTAGATACGCCCCTCCTGCGCCCAGGAGACCTCTGCGATTCCGCTTCTGTCTTTGGAATCTGCCCTGAGGGGGAGATTTGCAATCCACAGGCAGATCCAACATCTCCCTGGCGCTGTACTGCCCTCTGAACTTGAGCAGCTTATGCTCCCCGCTTTCCCAAAATCTTAAAGAGCCTAGAGTTTTTCTCTATCTTTTGGGTATAAAAGATACTGTGTTAATAATGTGATTTTTAAACTCCAGGACATATGCTCTCGAGCCTGAAAAATGGGAGAGAATAAGTGAAAATTTACACACTTCTGAGCATCTCTGCTCTGCTCTTGTGGGCCTGTGAAGCGCATAACCCTGCGGCAGGACCAACACCCGACGCTGAGAACGATATACAGGCTTGGTCAGAAGATCTGGGCCTTTTACTCCTTGATGTCCCCAAGATCTCCGATCGGGATCATGATGGCATTGAAGATAGCCTTGATCTTTGCCCAGATGAGCCTGATCCACTTCAAGCCGATCTAGACGCTGATGGGATTGGGGATCTCTGCGACAACTGCCCCGACACCGCCAACAATGATCAGGCTGATGAGGATGGAGATGGCCTGGGGGATCTCTGTGAGGATCAGGATGGAGATGGGATTCGAGATGCTCTCGATCTCTGCCCAGAGATCTCTGATGAGGGGCGCGATGTTGATGGTGATGGTATCGGGGATGCTTGCGATAACTGCCCCGAGATCGCCAACGCCTCCCAATATGACAGTGATGGAGATGGCGTCGGCGAGGAGTGCGTCGGCGTGGAGCCCAATGATCGTGATGGTGATGGTATCCCTGATGCTTTTGACCTCTGCCCAGAGCTGCCAGATCCTGAGCAGCTTGATGTTGATGGCGATGGGGTTGGGGATCTGTGTGACAACTGCATGGGTGTCGCTAACGCTGATCAGCTGGATGAGGATGGGGATGAGATCGGCGACGCCTGTCAGGGTGAAGAGTTTAGGGACAGCGATGGGGACGGGATCAGCGATGAGCGTGATCTCTGCCCTCTCATATTTGATCCTGGGCAGCTTGACAGCGATGGAGATGGGCAGGGGGATCTTTGTGATAACTGCGTCGATGTAGCCAACGCTGATCAGCGCGATGTAGATGATGATGGAATCGGTGACGCCTGCGAGGCCAGCCCTCCATCCCCCATCGATACAGATGGAGATGGTGTTGCTGATACACACGATCTCTGCCCCACTCTCCCCAATCCAGATCAAGAGGATCGAGATGGTGATGGAGTTGGGGATCTCTGCGATAACTGCGTCAATACGGCCAACTTCGACCAGCTCAATGAGGATGGGGATGAGCTTGGGGATCTCTGTGATCCTGATGTGGTGAGCCCCGATGAGCTGGATAGAGATGATGATGGGGTCCCCGATCTGCGTGATCTTTGCCCAACTCTTTCTGATCCAGAGCAGCTTGACGGTGATGGTGATGGGGTTGGAGATCTCTGTGACAACTGCCCTGAGATCGCCAACGCTCAACAGGAGGAGAGCGGAGGGGATGGGCGCGGAGATGCTTGCAGCGAGGCCCCTGTGGGGGTGGATGGAGATGGGGATCTTATACCTGACGAGCGTGACTCCTGCCCCGCTATCTCAAATCCGGATCAGGCAGATCTTGATGGGGATGGTCTGGGCGATCTCTGTGATAACTGCATCGATGTCGCCAACGCAGATCAAAGCGATACAGATGGAGATGGTCAGGGGGATGCTTGTTCGGAGATTTTTATCGATGGAGATGAAGATGGAACCCCTGATGAGCTGGATCTCTGTCCGCTGCTCGCCGATCCTGGTCAGGAGGATCAGGATGGAGATGGGGTGGGTGATGCCTGTGACAACTGCCTTGAGACCGCCAACGCTGCTCAGATTGACAGTGATGAGGACAACATCGGTGATGCCTGTGCTGTAGATGAGCCTGAACGTGATCGTGATGGCGATGGCATCAATGATGAGGCTGATCTCTGTCCTGATGATCCTGATCCTGAGCAGCTTGATTCTGATAGAGATGGTGTAGGCGAGCTTTGTGACAACTGCCCGGGCACAGCTAACGCCGCTCAACTCGATGAGGATGGAGATGAGGAGGGAGACGCCTGTGCAGAGTTCTTCAGTGAAGACAGCGATGGCGACGGTGTCTCCAACGCTCTGGATCGATGCCCTGAGGAGTTTGATCCTGAGCAGCTGGATGGAGATGGAGATGGGGTGGGTGATCTCTGTGACAACTGCGTCGATGTTGCCAACGCAGATCAGCTTGATGGGGATGAGGATGCGGAAGGTGATGCCTGTGAGGCTGCAGCTCCCCCTCCAGATAGAGATGAGGATCTCCTGATCGATGGCCTCGATAACTGCCCTCTACGTTCCAATCCAGAACAGGAGGATGTGGATGGAGATGGAGTCGGCGATGCCTGTGACAACTGCCCTGAGACCGCCAACGCCGACCAGCTTGACAGCGATGGAGATGGAGAGGGGGAGGCTTGTGGAGTCGAGAGCCTGCCCCCTGATGGTGATGGTGATGGTATCCCTGACAGCCAAGATCTCTGTCCAGATCTCGCAGACGAGCAGCTCGACAGCGACGGAGACGGACTGGGAGATGGCTGTGATAACTGCGCTCATGTCGCCAACGCTGATCAATTAGACACGGATAGGAATGGCGAGGGTGATGCCTGCTTGCCTCCACCCACCCCTCCCGATAGCGATGGGGATGGCTTCAGGGATATGAGAGACAACTGCCCTGCGATCGAGAATATTGACCAAGCGGATAGAGATGAAGATAGGGTGGGTGATCTCTGTGACAACTGCCCAGATGTCGCTAACGTTGATCAGCTGGATGAAGATGGCGATGGTCTAGGAGAAGCCTGTGCTCCTATGCCTCCCCCCCCAGATAGTGATGGTGATGGTGTTCCAGATCTCTTGGATCTCTGCCCTGAGCAGGCAGATGAGCAGCTTGACGCCGATGGAGATGGTCGTGGTGATGGGTGTGATAACTGCATCGATGTCGCCAACGCCGATCAACGAGATGAGGATGGAGATGGTCTGGGCGATGCCTGTGAACCAGCTCCTCCACCGCCAGATACAGATGGTGATGGTATCCCCGATCTTTTGGACCTCTGCCCTGAGATTCCAGATGAGAACGAGGATCAAGATGGAGATGGGATCGGTGATGACTGCGACAACTGTCCAAAGATCGCCAACGCTCATCAACGAGATGAGGATGGAGATGGAGAGGGTGACCTCTGTGAGCCTCCTCCCGATCAGGATGGTGATGGTGTTGCTGATGAGCTGGATCTCTGCCCTGAGTTGGAGGGTCCTCATGAAGATTTGGATGGGGATCGATGGGGTGATGAGTGTGACAACTGTCCAGAGGTCGCTAACGCCGATCAGCTGGATGAGGATGAGGATGGTGTCGGTGATGCCTGCGTTCCTCTCTCCGATCTGGATGGTGACGGTCTCCCCGATGGACAAGATCTCTGTCCATTGCTCGCCGCGCCTCAGCTGGATGGTGATCGCGATGGGATCGGTGATGAGTGTGACAACTGCCCAGAGATCGCCAACGCTCTTCAGGCAGATGAAGATGGTGACGGCATCGGTGATGCTTGTGTGGTCTTCGATGAAGATGAAGATGAGGTCCCTGATGAGCAGGACAACTGCCCAGCTTTGGCCAACCCGGAACAGCGAGATATCGATGGAGATCGTGTTGGAGATGAGTGTGACAACTGCCCCAATACAGCCAACTCAGCGCAGCTCGACAGCGATAACGATGGCAGCGGAGACGCCTGCCCCAACGAGGGCCTTGGCGATGCAGATGGAGATGAGATCCCTGATGCCTTTGATCGCTGCCCTCTGATTCCCGATCTCAGTAATACAGATCAGGATGGAGATGGTGTAGGTGATCTCTGTGACAACTGTCCAGACGTAGCCAACGCGGGACAAACTGATATGGACTTGGATGGTGTTGGAGATGTTTGCGTTGAGGTGATCTCTCCAGATGAGCCCCCACGCTCTCGCGATGAGTTTTGGGAAGAGTATGGAGATGATCCCAACGCCAACACTGAGTGCAATGATGGGATCGACAACGAAGGCGATGGGCTGATCGACCAGAACGATCCTGGCTGTATGAGTCCTTGTGATGAAAGCGAGTCAGCAGAGATTTTTGGCAACCGCCCCACCTGTCTGCCTGGAGACAACGCCTGCATCAGTGATCATCCTGAGCCTGATGATCGCTGTCTCCGCGAGTGCTTCTTTGATGGAGACAGCGGTGATGGTAACGATCATCTATGCAATCCTGCGCCGGGCTGTGACTGCTGGGGCTGTTGTGGTGGCTTCCATATGCTCAGCAACGAAGCTTGTGAGCCTGACTTTGAGTGCTACGATCCGGGCTGCCAAGTCTGCGATGGTATGGACTGCGATCTGCTGAGTTGTCAACAGTGCGATGAGATCTGCGACGGGGTGGATAACAATTGTGATGGTCAGACCGATGAGGGCTGCACCCCTGGATGCAACCCTGATCCTGAGATCTGTGATGGGGTGGACAACGACTGCGATGGTGAGATTGACGAGGGCTGCGATGGTTGCCTACCTGAAGCTTGCAACGGGATCGATGATGATTGTGATGGGGAGGTCGATGAGGGCTGCCCCGACTGCATTCCCAGCCAAGAGCTTTGTGATGGAGTGGATAATGACTGCGATGAGGTGATCGATGAGGGCTGCCCCATCTGCGAGCCGCTGCCTGAAGCTTGTAATGGGATCGATGATGACTGTGATGGAGAGATCGATGAGGAGTGCCTTGAGTGCTTTGATGAGATCTGCAATGGCATCGACGACAACTGCGACGGGGAGATCGATGAGGGCTGTCCGCTTTGCATTCCTCATCCTGAAGGCTGCAACAGCATCGATGATGATTGTGATGGAGAGATCGATGAGGAGTGCGCGCTCTGCGTGATGGAGATCTGCGATGGAGAGGATAATGATTGTGATGGGGAGATTGATGAAGGCTGCCCTGTCTGTATCGCCAGTCCAGAGCGCTGCAATGACCTAGATGATGACTGTGATGGGGAGATCGATGAGGAGTGCCTTGAGTGTACTCCTGAGATCTGTGATGGCTTGGACAATGATTGTGATGGGAGGGTAGATGAGGGCTG
>CAYLJJ010000178.1:0-7149 GCA_964384025.1 uncultured Nannocystaceae bacterium | reverse complement strand
GGAACATCAAGCACATACACATGCTTTCTGGGGGGGGCTTGAAATTCCTATCCTCTTCGCCGTGCCACGTGGTTCCCTTGATCTGCTCTGCGACATCGATGGGCTCACCGACGCCGGGGCAGGCGATGGGTTCACCACTCGAACGGAGCATGTACTCCCGATATTCGCCGCCAAGGTGGAACACGATGCCCAGCACAACAGCCGCACCACCACCGAGCCACGCCAGGCTGCCCAGGCTCAAACCAGCAACGAAGGCCCGAAGCGACATCGTCCGGGCGTCGACTCCCGATGAACCCGCGTGCCGATCCTCGGGCGCAGCCTGCTCTTCTTCGTTCGTCATCGCCATCACGTCCCTCCGTTGGACTACCTCGCTCCGTGAGGTCCATCAACCTGGGAGGTCCATCAACCTGGAACGTGGATCAGAGAGCCCGCGCGATACGGCGAGTAACCGACGTGCCGGTGGTGAGCCTCGCATGGCCACCTTGCGCAATCCGGCCAGAGCACGCTCGCTGCGCTTCACATCCGATCCAGAACGCTCCGCGACTCCACCGCCAGCGTGTATTCCTCCCACGCCGGCCCACGCTCCACCGAGCCGGACTCGGCAGCGCCGTAGGCCCTGAGAGCGTGCAGGACCCGTTGCTGTGCTGTCTCGTATCCGCTTCCCATGCGGTCTCCTTTCGGGTTCGCAGCCGAAACACAGGCCGTGCCGCGGCGTACAGCGCAGCAATGTCTGCAGCGCCCGAGCGTGCGCGGCGATTCGTGTGGCGAATTGCCACACCGCGGTGTTGCGGAATGGGACACGGTGCCAGACTGAACATCCACGACGAAGGGGAGACCGAAACATGGCTGACAAAACTCCGGTCGCTGGTGCAGCCGAGAAGCAGTGTCCGTACTGCGCCGAGACCATCAAAGCTGCCGCCGTGAGGTGCCGTTTCTGCCAAGCCGATCTGGTCGCGCAACTGGATCCAACGGACGCGCCACCCGGTTCGTGCGGACGATGCCGAGTGCCGCTTGTCGCGGAGCAACGCAAGGCGTCGGTCAGCCTCGCGGGCCTCGTCGGAGTCGTCGGCTTCTTCGTTGGACTCGCCCTGGTCTTCGTCAACCCCATCCTCGGAGGCGGCGTTATCATCGCAGCCTTGGTCATCAGCAGCGCGGGACGCGGCAAGCGCACGGTGATGGTCTGCCCGAAGTGTGGCGACACGTTGTAGCGACCAGCCATCACAGGAGTCGCTCGCGACAAGGCGCGAACCCCCCGGCCGCGGAATGACATTTGGCCAGCGTCGGACGGTCGCCTCGCGCGGCCAGCCCCCGTCGTGTCAAAACCCGTGCCAAAATGTGGTGCAGTTTGCGACGGGATCTTTGCCCTCCCACGCCGATCGAGTGTCTACATTATCCGGCTCGCATTCTCACAATCCTCAGAATCTGCGGCCCGTGTCAGTGATTGTTGCGGTCCAGCAGGCTGGGGTGGACTCCTTGCTTCTGCGACGGCCCACACGTGCGTTGCGAGGGGTACAACATCCATCTCGGCGCAGTTCCAGTAGCGAGGGAGGAGGCGCTCTGCTTCTTCGATCGTATCGGACCGCGATCTCGTGCTGACCTCATCTCATCTCGCCCGCTGTAGGCGACTCAGTAGCGGCGCGTTCCCGCGCGGATTGTCGAGCTCCATCGTGGAAGCTCGGGCCAACGACAGACCCCACCGCCCGGTCGATGTGGCCACGCGTAGGCGATGCAGGTGCACGGCACGTAGCGGGCCGCGCGATCGGGGGCGAAGTCGAATCGTCCGCCGAGCATCGGTCCGCGGTGGTGGCGCCCAGCGTGCGAGACGCAGAGCTGCCGGACATCATCCCAGAGCGCCCAAGCGCGGCATGGTCGGCCATCGCGGCGTGTCCCATTGCAGCGGCGTCGTTTGATGGCCTCCAGACTGTACACGGCAGCGATGATAGCCGACCGGCCGCACCGACGTAGCTTGCTGGTGCGGCTTCATGACGCCACTCCAGATTCGGTGGTAGGCTGCTGCACTCGGGGGTGGATTCGATGAAACGACGATGGCTTCCCGCGATGACGACTCGGTATGTGTTCTTGGCTTCGTTGTTGGCCGCCGCGGCCGCATGCACTGTGCCGATGGCTGTACTGAAGCCAGCACGGATCAACACTCCCACGACGGGAGATCGCTTCGGCGCAGTCCTCGCGTCGATTGCCGCTGCCGGACACACCGTGACGATGCAGGACCGGGCGGCTGGCATCATCCAAGTCGCGCCAAGAGAGACCGGGAGCGCGACCATCGGCAAGCAGAGAGCGTCGCGGACGATGAGCATCACCGTCCAGATGTACGCCGACGGCGTTCACCTGACACCGTTCGTAAGAGCTTGCAACAGCAATGCAATGGCCATCGCCCTGGCCGGTGTCGACGTGCAGGAGTGCGACAGAACCAACCGGATGAGCGCCAAAGAGGTTGAAGAACTCGACTCCATCGTTCAGCGGATCACGATGATGATCCCCGGCGCCGTGTCCGTCGATGGTCCGCGGATACCGAAGTAGCTCGACGTCGCAGGATCTCACGACGTTACATCCTCAGCGTGTCCCTCTGGTGAACGTGGTCAATCTTCTCCGGCCTCGGGAGTAGCATAATGAGCCCACGGCAACGTAGGTCGTTGGTACGGGTGCCGGTGTAGCGGCGCCGTTCAATGGCCTCGCAGCTGTACGTTGCAGCGATGGTAGCGGACCGCGCGCGCCGGCGAATATGGGCAATTTCGACACTCAGCGTGCATTGATTCATCGCTCCGCGGGCTGCGCTGCGGAACAAGCTGAAGCATAAGTGTACTGGTCCGGCGGGAATGTGACTCGGTTGATGATGACACAACGGAGAGGGTCATGATGCCCTCGCGTGTTGACGTCGTTGTCGGCGAAGCTCACGGGCCTGCTCCAACTTACGATCCCGAGCCTCGAAGATGTCGTTCTCTCTGCCTGCCATCTTGTCTGCGGGCGTGACGTATCCGATGGCGCTGTGAAGGCGCACGTTGTTGTAGTGCTCGACAAAGGCGGCGACGAGCTGGCGGGCTTCGTCGAGTGTGGCGGGGGTATTTGGTCGGATCGTCGTGATCTTCAGCGTCTTGTGCCACCGCTCGATCTTGCCGTTTGACTGCGGGTAGTAGGGTGCCGTGCGCACATGCGTCATGCCGGCTATGCGAATGAACTCCTTGAAATCACGGGCGATGAACTGGGGGCCGTTGTCAGAGATGATGCGCGGCTGGGCGTCGGGGAAGCGCTCGCGGGCACGCTGCAGGATCGTTTCGACGTCGGCCTCCTTCATGGACTCGCGGATTTCCCAATGCACGATGCCGCGGCTGAAGCCGTCGAGGATGCTGCACAAGTAGTAGAATGTACCGGCGAGATTCAGATAGGCGATGTCGATGTGCCAGTGCTTGTGAGGCGCGGACGGCTGCTTGAAGCCCGTCCCCTTCTTCGAGGGCTTGCGATTCCAGCGGTCCAGACGGCCGGCGGCGCGCAGCACGCGGTACGACGTCGAGGGGCTGACTGCCACGACGTCCGCGTCCAACATCATGAATGTGAGCCTGCGGTAGCCCTCGAGCGGATTCTCCTCGTGGAAGTCGACAATCTTTCGGCGTTCCCAGCCTTCGAGCCAGTGGTCGCGGGGCACCTTGCCGTTGTGCTCGTTGGCCTTTCCATAGCGCTGCCGCCATCGGTAGTACTGCGTCCTCGCGAGACCCGTCCACGAGATGAACTCCTTCGCCGGGATCTCGGTCTTCTCTGACCATGCCGCGATGAAATCGACGAGCTCATCGCGCGTGTCGTGGGGAACCCAACGGCCGTTCAGGGCTCCCCAAGTTCTTTTTTTAACTCGACAAATGCCTCCGAAACCTCCGCGATCACGTTGTCCTTCTTGGCGAGTTTCGCGCTCAGCCGCGCCACCTCGACCTCGAGCTTGTCCTCGCGGCTGTTGCGGCGCTGCTTGCGACCACCGTTCTCGAGCGCACCGGCCAGGTTCTCCAGCGCCTGCTTCTGCCAGTCGTAGAACATGCTCGGCTGGATCCTGTACTCGTCGCACAGGTCCGAAACCGGCACCTTGTCCTTCAGGTGCCGACGTAGAATCGCGGCCTTCTGTTCCGGGGTGAACTTCCTGCGAACCTTCTTCTCTGCCATGGCGTGACTCCTCTTGGCTCCCTACCACGAAGCCCGTTCGGGTCACGTTCCAGCTGGGGCAATACATAAGCACGAAGGCCCGCTCGCACGCTACGTTGGCAATGCGATCCGTCCAGATACCAGCTGGTGGCCGCGTCTTGGCCCAATAGCTGTACTGCCAGCCGTTCGGTATGTTCCGTCGGCAGAGCCAGCGGCATGGGCCTCAAAGGGCTTGCTCATCCGTTGGTCGTCGGGCACCATCGCACTCGCTGGGTGTGGTGGTGACGATTCCGATGGCAACTGAGCTTGTGGCGAGCGCGGCACGGCTTGCCTACCCGGGTTCGATTCCCGCCGCCTCCACCACTTTCTCGCCTACGCTCGTCGGCGTGGATGCGCCGTGACTCCGCGGCGCACTGCCGGCCTTCGGCCGTCAGTTGCGGCGTCGATTCCCGCCGCTTTTCCACTTGTTTCACAACGCTTTGTATTGGCGATAGAACCTGTCTCGTACGTGGGGGCTCACCTACAGCGCGAATGACGGCGCTTTTTGAGTGAATAGAGCCGGCCTGTCCAGCGTCTTCATGAACACGTACGTAGCTGGCCGCACCATCCGGCGCTTTAAAGGAGTCGATATGCTCAGGTCTGTTGCCGTTCTCTCAGCAGCCGTTCTTTCAGCACTGGCATCGGTTGGGCTGGCCAGCCTATTGCTCGCCGGCGGAGCTGCAGCGACGGGCTGCGGTCCAGACTGTGATCTGACCTGTCCGCTTGGCACTGCGCCTCAAGCCAACGCAGCGTTGGACACCGAGTGTTCGGGTGAAGTCGAGGGCGACTCCACGGTTACTGACGCTAGCGGTGAGATTGAAGCTGTGTGCCGTGTTGTGGGCAATTGTCGATTGCTCTGTGAACCGATCTGCGATTGCGGGATAGAGACTGTACGCCGCGAGCAGGCGCAAGGAGGGACAGTGGAAGAGATCGTCTGCGCGCCGTGCGTCGGCGACGACGACGTGTCCGGCGATGACGACGTGTCCGGCGATGACGACGTGTCCGGCGATGACGACGTGTCCGGCGACGACGACGTCGAAACGTGCGGCCCGGATTCCTGCGGTGGCTACGGCTTTTGCGACGACTCGTCGGGCACGGCTCAGTGCTCCTGCGATCGTGCGGACTGCGCGCCGGAGTGGGCATGCGCTATCGCCGACGTGCCGGGTTGCATGGTTCCGATTCCAGCAGGAACGTTCCAGATGGGTTGCGTGTCAGCGGAGTCTGGATTGTGCGACGATGACGAGCTCCCGCGACATGAGGTCGTGATCTCCCAAGACTTTTGGATCGACAAGTACGAAGTGACCGTGGGCCTGTTCAGCGAGTGCGTGGAGGCTGGCGACTGCGATACGCCCACTAGTACGTTTTCCGACGATGCGCAGTACAACTGGGCTGCGACACCATCTCGGGACGATCATCCCATCAACGGTGTCAACTGGGACGATGGACGGAACTACTGCCGCTGGGCCTCAGAAGACGAGGGCAATCTTCCGACGGAAGCCCAATGGGAGTACGCCGCAAGAGGCGCTACGGACAACGTGTTCGCTTGGGGAGACCAGGCGGCAGATTGCACGCGCGCCGTGTACAGCGCATGTTTTGGAAACGACGGCACGGAGCCGGTCGATTCTCTTCCTGATGGCGGCACGAGCGAGCCCTTTGGACTCGTTGGCATGGGCGGAAACGTCACCGAGTGGGTGCACGACGTCTACGCGGCGGACTACTACTGCAATGGCCCAGATAGCGAGGAGCTGACTGGCGGCTGCGCCATGAACAGCTCATGGGTAGCATCATGGACTGACCCGTCCGGACCCGATGCACCAAGCGGCATCGATTCGGCAGATCAGCGTCGGTCGCTGCGTGGTACCGACTGGAACAACGAAAGCCCAGCGCTGCGTGCATCACAGCGTAGCGGCGGCCAGCGGGGCCGACGGTTCGTGGACGTTGGATTCCGGTGCATGCGGCCAGCCGATCTGTGAGCGCCAACTGGATGCAGCGCTGCGTAACGAACTCGCGTCGGGGTCGGTGATGTCGCTGTCCATCGCAGCGCATACATCTCTCAGCCATCCTGCGACTCGCGGGCGGAGTGATGTTGGCGCAGTACAGCGGCGACAGCGACTCATCCGGCATGTTGCTCGGGGGCACATTGCTAGGGACGTTTGGGTTGTTCCCACCGCTTGGTGCGATTTGGTGCGGTCGAGACTAGAAGCGACGTATCGCTGCGCTGCGCCGTCGCCGGGGACCGCTTCGCTTCGGCGCGATGGCACAACCGGACGGTTGTGCCGCGCGGCCCCGTCGCTTCGCGCCGGGCCTTCCCTCAGCTCCGCTCGCGCACTTGCTCCGCCAGTGCGCGTCGCTGGCGGTGGATAGGTGTCGTCGCAGCATGACCGATGTGGCGATTCGCAGGCCGCACAGCTATCCGCTGATGAGTTCGGGCCGCACCTCGCAGGCTGAGCCAGGTCGCCTGCCCTTGCCGCTGGCCGCCTTCGGCGCATTCCATGGCCTGATGTGGCCGGTCTCGATAAGCAGCTCGAGCGGCTCCTCAAGTCGGTCGATCGTCTTGAATCTTTCCGCCCCTTTCACCGCTTGGTGGAGCGTACGGCGGCTGATCGTCGACTGACCCTTCGCAACGATCGTCGCAAGCAAGGCTGCCGCGTCTTGCTCGAGAGCGTCGCCGCCCATCAGGCCGAACGAGCGCCTTGCGTGACCGAGCGCCCATTCGCCGAAGGCGATCGCATTGGACATCGTATCGGTGCCAATCCGCGCTCCCCCCTCGATGCATACGTGGAACATGCCGGCGACCCTGGCGACGAGTCCCGCCAGCTTGCCTGCCCAGTCGGGCATCGAGCTCAGCTCACCGCCCACGCCCAACTTCGGCTCCAACCATCGCTGGAACTCGATGAGCAGCGCCATCGCGTCTCAGGGATTGGGGTTGAGGTGGATGCGGTCACCTCGGCGCTGGCTTCTGCCTCAACT
>CAYLJJ010000177.1:0-7163 GCA_964384025.1 uncultured Nannocystaceae bacterium | reverse complement strand
AATGTCATTCAGTTTCGTCCTAAGTCTGCTTAATCTAACGCCTATGCTGAGAGTTGCACCTGTCCAGACTACTTCGTCTTTTCTCTTTAGGAGGGGTGACAGAATGGTTGGTGGTAGAGATTTAGTTCATAAATTCATCTATATCCCTGTGGAGACGTCCAGTTAAAAAACAAGTGAGCATTTGTTGTATAATACCATAAGTCATTATGGTCTTTTGTATTAGAGACTATTTCTTCAGAAATTAACTTAAAATCACCTATAGGATAATTATCCGCCCCAATTTTTGCTAAATCAAAGTTAATCTGGCTTAAATAATCAATTTTCTTATTTCTAATGAAATAGTTTAAAATACGGTATCTTAATAACTTCACATTGATTCTTTTTATTTTCAAATCAGCACTAGGGTATAAATTGTTATATTTGTCAAATAAATATTCATCATAATCTGAATTGGTCAATATAGATGAGAGTGGAACATATCCTAAAACACATTTTTTACTTAAAATATAATCTATCTTGCTTTCAATAGTGTTGAATTCTTTTATTCTTGCTTTATGTACGAAATATTTATAAAGCTGGCTTTTATAGTAGAAAGATTTAAGATGATAACCATCAGCTATCATCAATGACTCAAAATTGCTGTTTTTTTCTCCTTGAGAAGCAATTAAATATGCGTAATAAGAATAAACCCCAAATTCATTCCATAAAAGCTCGATCTTATCCGAATTATTTTGTATAAGATATATATACAATTGGTTCATCGAGTTAACCAGTTTTAATCTGCTTGATTTAACTAATGGAGCAAAAATCTTGTTTGGATAAGACACAAGCGCGTGTTCAATGTATAAATATTCCGCATAAACTGAATTTGAAATAGTAGAAAGATCTTCCTCTGTGAAGTCTATATCTTGGTTTATCTTATTTTGAGCAAAATCATAGAGTTCAATGTCTATATCAGATGGAAATAAAGCAGTTTGACGAGTATCACTATAAGCAATATTACCACATAAGATTATAATGAAAATTAAAGAATTTTTGGTCTTTATCATAATATTCTCCTTTGTAATGTCTGGTTATTTGCTGTTCAGAACAATATTCTGCATGTGAACTATATTGCGGATTTTCATAAGAAGCTGACCAATTATTAGATCGAATAAAGTTCATGAATATAGCATCATGCGCCATTCGGTATTCTTCTTTTTGAGGCAAGCGTTCTTGATCTAGTTCGTAATGATTACGATCCTGGTTCCCGACATATCTATAGTCATCTTCCCAGTTAGGAACTGAATCAAGATCATCATCTGTAGATTCCGGAAAAAACTCATCAAGAAGATAATCCATTTTCCCATCATTATTAAAATCAAATCCAGAAAATTGATAAATATTCCCAAATTTATCGACATGTGAATTACTTTCTCGAACTTCATCTTCGCATGAATCATTTTGGTTTAAATCAAAACAAAAGTCTAAAGTGTTCATATCTTGTATTACAAGTGGATGATTACTAGTTCGGTAATCAACTTCCTCTGTCATCGTTCCATTTCCATCCAAATCAAAGAATCCATTATATTCAGAAGGATTTTCATTAGTTATAAATGGCGGAGCTACATATTGGGCTATATTAACGATATCACCTGGGAGATGGGCAAAGTCTAAAATTTGGTTAGCCCATCTAATATGTTGCAATACATGAGTATATTCATGGTATACTGTTAAATAATATACATCGATACCAAAACAATCGATGTTATTGGGGTCAACAATATAATGATTTTGTGGATAGGCATACATAGCAGGTTGAAAGGATGTAACTTGATTGTTTTTTGATAAACTATTAAAACATGCTGCATCCCACATTTGCAAATAGTGTGTTCTTGCAAATTTTATTCCCTGCTGGAATTCTCCATGTTGAAGGAGATAAAATCTAGTCATCTTATCCAAAAAATTTGAATGTTCAGATAAAATACTTGAATTAATAAGGATATTATTTGGAATATTCTTTAATATTTTTGACCAATAGAAAGGAGAATTTCCAACTCGACTATATTCGTATGCAACAACATTTCCAGATGATGGATCTTCTTCTTCGGGGAAAATACCACTGATACATCCATTAATGTCTGGCTCATAAGTCATATCATCTCCGCGATGGTTATTCGCTTGTTTAAAACTACTATCGCAAAAATTATCATATTGCGGCCAAAATACTTCAATGCTTTGAAACATATATGAAAGAAGAGACTGATTTCTTAAAAGAAAAATATCTAATCTTTTT
The DNA here is from genome assembly GCA_964384025.1 of uncultured Nannocystaceae bacterium. GTDB lineage: Bacteria > Myxococcota_A > Bradymonadia > UBA7976 > UBA1532 > CAYLJJ01. The sequence goes on along the minus strand of CAYLJJ010000177.1, from coordinate 4,888 downwards.
TCTCCGAAGTTCGATGTTTTTAGATTTGGATCTAGTTCAGGATGATTAAAACCATAAAATTCCAAGGGGAGTTTCGAAGATTTAGGGGTAATCGTAAATATTTTGCCATTAAGGGTTGTTTCTTCAAAGTTTAAAATCCCACATTCTTTTAGGAATCCATTATCAAGCCTATCAAATTGAATATTTGAATTTGGGCCCCAAGTTAAATCACTATCTCCGATCTTATCTATGCATAATATGAATTTATCAGTTTCACTGTTGTACTCGAACGTATTGTCATTATAAAGCAATATTGATACAGGAATTTCTAGAATTCCAGGATTATCAGATGTGAAAACAAGTTCATTTGAAAGATTTGCTCCATTCTGTGTCATAGGATCACCATATGGGAGCACAAACTCAATATTTGGCTCACAAGCATCACCAACTCCATCATTATCACTGTCGGTTAAATCACTCTCAAGAGGACAATTGTCATTAGTATCATCAATTCCATCATTATCGTCGTCATCATCACAAACATTGCCAATTTCATCACTATCAGTGTCTAATTGATTGGCATTTTCGGCGTGAATGCAGTTGTCTTCACCGTCACTAACCCCATCATTATCACGATCAGGATCTCTAAAATCGTCAGTACCATCGTAATTATCATCGCCAGATTCATCTTCATCTAATATCCCATCGTTGTCAGAATCTGTTTCACATGCATCTAGTATGCCATCATTATCAGAATCAAATGGGAAATCTATAATACTACCAACTTCATATTGATCAGAAATACCATCGCCATCACTATCTTCATTCATTGGACTTAAGCATTCAATTCCATCATAGTTATAGGATAGATTATTCTCATATATATCAGATAAGCCATCATTATCATCATCTTCATCACAGTCATTACCAATACCGTCATTATCAAAATCTAATTGTGAGAGATTAGGGATATTATCGCAGTTATCAACGATATTACAAACTAAATCATTATCATAATCTGCTTCCTCAGGTAGTATCTTACCGGCTAGATCAGATAGGATGCATCTGTCATATCTAGACCATGCATTCAGTGGGTCATTTAACATGTCAATATATAAGTCTGCTTCTCCCATATGTGGCACCCATATTTCATCAAGATCGGTATTTTCTCTCCAATTAGGTTCTAATGAATGCGAAAAAACTGCAGTTTGAAGCAAACAATCATCTAAATGAGAGATATCATACATACATTCATCTCCATTCCGACTAAATTCATCATCAAATTTGAATATTCTTTCAATATAAATATCACAATAAACAGATGGGGCTTGACATAACATTGGTTCACCACTCATGTCATAACAGAGATCTCCATTTTGATCTCTGTCATCTATAAGTAGATCACAATTCGCGATAAGATCATGTGAACCTGTATTTGCAGTTATTACTTCGAAATAGTTTTTTTGAGTTTTTACGGTTGTTTCTAGCCTACCTGCTAATTTAGTTCCACATTCTTCATTTAAATTATCACAGCCATAATAGTTAATGTTAACATCAATACTTTGAGTATTGTATTGCTGGTTTCCTCCTGCGCAGCCACAGATATATTCTTTTTCAATTATTGGAGAGACAGGTGTTTGTACAAATTCACCTTTTCCAGAGGCTTGTCCATCTTCAGGACAGTTGTATAATCTACCTTCACATGAACTTGGACTTTCTGATTCTGGACAAGAGATAAAAGAAGACCTATCTGCTAAATTAGCATCAACTAATGCATCACTAGTATTAGATACTTCAATATCACATTCACAAGAGAAAATAAATATTGAAGATAAACAAAAATATATTAGAGGTGAATATTTAATGCCTGTCATCTCCTTTTTTCCTTTTACCTTTCTAATTACATTCATAGGATGCTATAAAATGCCCAAAATCGGTCAATGGTACATTAGCTCCTACAATAATTTTGTCAACTTCAATCCTTCTGTCTACAATAGAGAGGCTAATCCAGCGAATTTTTTTCTTTTGTTCAGATACTGAGAGATTAATGTTCAAAACAGAAAAGACTCTATTCCTTTCATGAAAAAAGTAAATGCTTTCAAGAGAGAAAAAATTGGTGTATTTATCACTTATTCCTAGTTCACTTGGAGTGAACGATGGAATACCACAGCTATCAAGATTATACTTAAGAACAGTAGGATTGATCGAATCAATATCTATTACAGTCTTATATGGCATATTTTGAGATGGACTATCCCAGTCAACAGATGAGTATCTTGCTGTAGGAGCAGGTCCTAGTTTATGTACGTTCTCATAACCGCCGATAGCATCAATTAGTTCTGTTAGACTAGTAGCTTCGAAGCCTTTCCAACTTAGATCAATCGCACTATCAGTTATTGATAATCCTTCACATTCATCACCGACACCATTGGAATCTGAGTCGTTCTGGGCATCATTATATATGCTGGGACAATTGTCGCAGGTATCACCAATACCATCACTATCATTGTCAAATTGATGCTCATTAACAACATAATCACAATTGTCTTCTTCATTTAGAATTGAATCTCCATCGATATCATCATCACATAGATTTCCTATCTGATCATTATCAACATCGATCTGGTTTTCATTTGGAATCAGCAAACAGTTATCACATGCATCACCAATTTGATCAGTATCAATGTCTAGTTGTTCAGGGTTTAAATCATAAGGACAGTTATCTAAATCTTGTGGAACTCCATCACCATCAACATCTAAATCACAGGCATCACCAACATTATCGTTATCTGAGTCTAATTGATCTTCATTCGCTATTTCCGGGCAATTATCTATGTAGATATCAATCGTATCATTATCATATACACTAGAGTTAAAGCATTGTGTGCAATACATTTGGTTATTTGGGTTTAGATGTTCTAATCCAATTCCACTATCACTAGCAAAGTATAGTATATGAATGTGAGTCGGTAATTTATTATATGAAGCAAATATCTCTTGAAATTCATCGTTAGTTCCTAAACATCCATCCTCTCCAAGGCAATTACAAATATTCATTTTTATATCAGAGTTTGTCGTTCCATTATATAGACCACAAATCGAATAAGGTTCAGGAAAACGCCATCCAGCTGATGTATCAGCTATAATAAATCTTGAATTACTTGGTTCTCCAGATATTGTGCCCATTTTTATAGGAATAGTTACTTCTGGTAATATGTAAATTGAAAAATCACCTGCTAACACTTCAGAGAATTTATATGAAAATCCAATACGGTTAAGATCAGAGTTGTCAAGGACAATAAATGTATGACCAGTAACAGTTTTGGCATCTTCTTCTGGATATGGGATAAAAGATGTTCTAAGTCCTAAAACACCGGGGTGATTCGATATTGCAGCCATTTTTTTTGCATTTAATAAATAATCGCTATTAATATTTGAATTGATTCCTTCTTTTTCAATAAATGCATCAAAGTCAGATTTTAATATTATGTGGATACCTTTTGAATCTAGGTTACCAGTAGAGCCATCTAAAAAATAGTCCTTTAGATAAATAGGTTCATTTGTTAAAAGTCGTTCTTTGCCTAAGAAATCATCTTGCTTTATCTCACATATATTTACCTCTCCAAATGTTCTTCCAACACGAAGAAAGTCTTGATCGTTTCTTTGTGTATCTTGTCCATTAGGACAACGAGAAATCGATTCATAAAGATATCCAGTTGTGGGATGATCTGTAGGAGCTGGCCCAGTCCCTTCAGTCACACCTTCAATAATATTATCATGGTAACTAACACCATCGATAAACTGGTATCTATCTTCCTTATATGAAGTAAGTCGTAAGCCATAATATCCATTTAAAAGAGTATATGAATCTAGTTCTAGCATATGAATATGGTCAGTATCTTCTAGATTTTCTATAGTACTTTTAATGATACGTGATGTTCCTAAAAGTATCATTTCTTGAGGAAGGAGTACACCTAAGAGGCTTAAATCAAAAGCAGTATGATATTCATCGCCACTTGAATCTATTAGTTCTAAATATACATTGGATAAGTCCATTGCTTCTGTTCCAGTATTAATAATCTCAACAAATTCACAATTATCTGTACTATACTGATCGTAATCAATTTCATTAATAACAATCTTAGGGCATGAATTCTTTTCCCCAGGTGTTTTGTTCTCTGAGATGATGAAATCAGTTGAGTTATGATCTGTATCTTGTCCGCATCTAGTGATACTTTTGTCTATTTCGTTCGTATGTGGGGCAAAATCTGAGCCTTCCATTACAGAGGGGGTATTTATCCCAAATGAAATAGTGTCAATTATATCAAGGGAATTAAGTATATATGCATATCCCCCAGATGAAAATAGGTCATCAACTGAAAATGGAATAAGAATATGCTCATTAATATCAAGTTCATTGGATTCAGTATAGGTTGATAGCTTTACCTCATTACTATCTGGAGCAAACACCTTATTTCCTTGTTCGTCTCCAAGTTGAAAAGATATATCTTCAATTCGAGCACTCCCAGCGCCTTCATTGCGGATTTCAATAAATTGTTCTCCAAAAAGCGACAATTCTGAAACCACAAGTTTACCACAACGATTTTTTACACCTGGGCTAACTTCTTGGGTGATAAAATCACGTTTATTATAATCTGTATCAATAGGAATACATCTACCAATGCTTCTTGGTGCAAGAGAACTATCTACTAAATCAACTTTTTGTTCTTCAGTAATACTAGGTAAATTGATATCCCAACTAATTGAATCGAGGACATGGTCAAACTTTTTAAGTTGCATGCCTTTAGAATTTACTCTTAAAGTATCTATTGCAAATTCTTGGAAAGGGATATTTCGGAGAGTCGCCTGAAGGGATTTCAGCTCCAGGCGCTCGCAGAACCGTACGTGA
>CAYLJJ010000176.1:0-7267 GCA_964384025.1 uncultured Nannocystaceae bacterium | reverse complement strand
CGGCAGAGCAGATGACGCTTGGAATGTCCTCAGACCTGCCTTTCGAACTGAGTTCAAAGTGGACCCGGATACCACTCGGCTCAAGCCCAGGAGGCTTGCTGCCTGAGAATATCCGGTGCTGCGGAGTGGAGGAGGATTCTTTTCTAGCTACATCTGCCATGGCAGATGGGCACCCAAGAAGGGGTCGAACACCTATAAAAAATATACTTAATCTCCTGTATCTGTGTATTCTTCTGCGGTCGCTGAAATTATCCTGAGGTCAACCATGCGATGGATCGCTCTACTTTTACTTTTGCCCAGTATCGGGCTGGCAATACCGGTGACGATACACCAGGAAGGCTTTATTACCGACGCAGAAGGCGTTCCGCATGAGGGAGCTGCTCAGCTTCGCTTTAGCCTCTATGAGCAGGAGCAAGGTGGAGCAGCGCTGTGGTTTGAGGAGCATAACCTCAACCTCAACGCCGGTTATTATAGCCTGCTGCTCGGTAACCAAACCGCCTTTGCAGGAGCCTTTGACGCCTCCCCGCGCTTCTTGGGTGTAACGATTGATGGCGTCGAACTGCTGCCTCGGGCACAGTTGGCCAGCGTTCCTTATGCCTTAATAGCTCAGGATGTAGTGGGGGATATCAACCCTCACAGCATCCATGTGGGCGGCCAACAGATCATTGATGAGGCCGGCAATTGGGTAGGGCCTCCAGTCCCCGGGGCTGGCGATGGTGTGGGTTATGACACACCTCAGGCTGCTTTAGCGGCCATTAAGAGCGTTGATGGAGCTGGTTCGGGCCTGGATGCTGATACCCTTGATGGTATCAACAGTGCAGCGTTCCTACAGAATGGTGAACAGGTCATGGCTCTGGTCCTAGCCGCTGATGGGAGCGGTTCCGGCCTAAATGCTGATCGCCTGGATGGTCATGACAGTAGCGCCTTTATCCGTACTGCTGCTCAGCTGATCGAGTTGCTCTTGACCACTGATGGGAGCGATTCAGGTTTGGATGCAGACCGTTTGGATGGTCATGACAGCACTGAGTTCCTTAACGCCACCGATCCCGCTACAGCTACCCAACTCCTCAACCTGTTGCTGACTGTTGATGGAGTTGGTTCAGGCCTAGATGCTGACGCTCTGGACGGACTCAGCGCTGAAGCTTTTCTCAAGGCTGCTGATCCAGCAGCCGCTGCTGAGATCCTCAGCCTGCTGCTCACGGTTGATGGAGATGGCTCGGGCCTTGACGCGGATCTGGTAGATGGGCTTCACGCCAGTAAGTTCATGCGCGTGGATCAGAACACTGGAACCACCGGTGACCTTTCGGTGGATGGTATCTTATCTGGGAGTGAGCTTCGACTTACGGGTACCCTCGTAGCCAGTCGAATCGAAGCTGAAGAGATTCAGGCCAAGATGATTCGGCTTCTTCCGCAAAATACAGCTCCAGAACAGGCGGGAGAGGGCTCAATGTACTTCGATAGCACAAGCGGTGAGATCAAGTTCTTTGATGGCACAACCTGGCAATCCATACATAACACCGCTCCAGAAGGGGCTTCAGAGATCGTCATCTTGGCAAACACAGGCTACACGATGCGTCACCCCAACACCGTAGTTGAGCAGCTGATCGATTTCTCAAGGTTGGGGATCGATAATACCCAGCCCGTCGCGATCCAGGTGTTTCGAGATGGGGTTGAGGTGCCCTCTGATGTAGTTCGCTGGCTCGATAACAACCGCAAGGCGATGTTGCGCTGGAAGCTTGGAGGCGCTGGCATGAACGCCAAGGGAACTGCGATCACTTACCATCTCAAGCTGGGTTCGGGTGGAGTCGTACATGATATGCCCAAAGAATTCGTGATCCACGCCAGCTCAGATGCGGCACCCAATAGTTTCTGGTGGGCCTATAATAACTATGATGAAACTTTCGGAATTTTCACTGAAATTGGCACTGGTTATGAAAACAGTGATGTTGTTATCTTTGATAAGGATAATGATAGTGATTATGATTTTGCGATTACGCATGATGATAATGGGACTCATGGTCTTAGTGTTTGGGAAAATGATGGATCTGAAAGATTTACTAAAGTGCAAACTTTTGACAGCGATGGTAATTGGAATGGAGTTGATGCTGCTGATTTCAATGAAGATGGGCATCTCGATATGATAAGCAACTTTGGATATAATACTACGCCATCTCCACGCATCTACTTTAACAACGGTGATGGTAGCTTTACACAAGGTCCTGTGTTGGGTCAATGCAGTAACTGCGATTGGACTAGGCGTGCTATTGCAGGCGATTTTGATGGTGATGACAATATGGATTTTATCATTGGTGGTCATAATTCAACTTGCAGTATGTGTGTTTATTGGGGAGATGGATCAGGTAATTTTTCTGCGCCTGAAGCAGTCAGTAATAGTGGTGCTGCTCATTCAGATATACATGGCATTGCAGTCGCTGATGCTGATCATGATGGAGATGATGATCTATTTACGCATAAATCAAGCCGTAATCCTTTGTTTTATAGATCGAATGGAGAGGCTCGATCATTTGAAAATGGTGCTGCATTTATACCCGCTGGTTGGACCCCAAATAATGTGACCAGTTCATGGTATGATCTAGCCATATGGGATGTAAACAAAGATGGAACACTCGATATGACTGGATCAGATTGGGACAACAATGGTCGAGCTTTTGCTGCATTTGGGCAATATAATTGGGAAGGCGGTTATCCGATAGCATGGGATCATGCTATTACTGACATTCATACGGCAGGTACTACATGCATGGAGTTTACAGGCCCCAACCCGAATAGAATTAAGGCTCAGGTTCAATATAACAATACAGCAGTTGGCAGCTCTTGCTTAGATATATTAAATAATGGCAAATCATTTGGGAGTAGCATATATTTTATCGATGTAGATGGAAATGATCAAGGGCTCGATCCATTTCCTGTATATTGTGACATGGATCACAATGGAGGTGGTTGGACACTTGTACTCTCAGCAGGTATTGGCAAAAATCTTGCGGATATTGCCACTAGGAACAGTTATTCTCCAGAAGTCCTGGCTTCAATCGGTCCAAATCAGCCACCGAATAATATTCTATATAAGTTTAGCGATGAAATGATTAATCTTATTAAAAATACTAATGATAACAGCATAGGCTATTTAGTAGTGACACCAGGTAGTGGAGATAGTGGTCCGGGTACACTCGGCGCACAGAGCTTCCATCGGGGTGATTGTGTATTCCAAATGGCAACTAAAGAAGCGAACCTAAGCGCAGAATGCAATCAGCAAGTTGCAAACCTCTTTACCGATACACCAACATGGCGTCAGGGTGGACATTGGTGGTATAATCGCGATCAATATATCTGGGCATTCGGTTATCAAGGCGCTGAGAGAGGATTCCTAGGTGATAGCAGCTGTTACAATGGTGGTGAGGGCCTTGGTGTACATACAGATCATCTTGCTCCATTTCATCGAGGCTGGTGTAATACAGTAACATGGGGACAAGTTTGGGTGCGATAAAGAGAGAATAAGTAATCTTTAGCAATCTCACAACCTGGATTTTAAAGCTTCTCTCTTCAATACCCATTTATGGGTTCTTCCACAAAGACTGCAATTCGAGGTCATCATGCGATGGATCATCCTGCTCTTCTTCCTGCCCAATACCAGCCCGGCAATACCAGCGGCAATACATCAGGAGGGCTTTATCACCGACGCAGAAGGCGTCCCACACGAGGGAGCTGCTCAGCTCCGTTTTAGCCTCTATGAACAGGAGCAGGGTGGAGCAGCGCTGTGGTTTGAGGAGCACAACCTCAACCTCAATAGCGGCTACTATAGCCTGCTGCTGGGTAGCCAAACCGCCTTTGGCGGAGCCTTCGATAGCTCCCCGCGCTTCTTGGGTGTAGCGATTGATGGCGTTGAGCTGCTGCCTCGGGCACAGTTGGCCAGTGCTCCTTATGCGCTGATAGCCCAGGATGCAGTGGGAGATATCAGCCCTCATAGCATCCAGGTGGGTGGTCAACAGGTCATCGATGAGACCGGCAACTGGGTAGGGCCTCCAGTACCCGGCGCCAATGATGGTGTAGGCTATGACACGCCTCAGGCGATCCTAACAGCGATCAAAGCCGTTGATGGAACAAGCTCAGGTCTCGACGCAGACACCCTCGATGGGATTGATGCTGCGGCCTTCTTACAAGGCGGCGACCAGGTCATGCTCCTGATCCTAGACGCCGATGGGGCCGACTCTGGTCTGGATGCTGATGATCTAGATGGCCATGACAGCGGCGCCTTTATCCGCACCGCTGCTCAGCTTATCGAGCTGCTCCTGAGCAGCGATGGAGCCAACTCCGGCCTGGATGCTGATCGCCTCGATGGTCATGACAGCGCCGAGCTCTTCAGGGCCGCTGATCCGGCCACGGCAGCTCGGCTCCTCGATCTGTTGTTGACCGTTGATGGTCAAGGTTCGGGTCTGGATGTTGAACGCCTCGATGGTCATGACAGCTCAGAGTTCATCAATGCAGCTGATCCTGCTGCGGCTGCTGTGCTCCTCAATCTGCTCTTGACCATTGATGGAACTGATTCCGCTCTAGATGCTGATCGAGTGGATGGTCTTCAAACAAGCACGCTGATGCGTGTGGATCAGAATACAGGCACAAGTGGAAATCTCTCGGTTGATGGTCTTATCTCTGGAGGAGATTCTCAAATTACAGGAACAGCATCAGCTATTCGAGTTGATACAGATGAGCTATATGTTAGAACTTTTGGTGTTGTGCCTTCCAATTCTGCTCCAAATAATGCAGCTCAAGGTTCTATATACTATGATGCTCTCAGCCATAAGATGCGATTTTTTGATGGTCGTGGTTGGCAATCCTTGGGAGAACCATTATCTGGTGGTGCAAGAAACTCCTCCTGTTCAGCAATCCTGAGCAGTGGATTTTCTCAGGGTGATGGTATCTATCTGATAGATCCTGATGGTGCAGGTGCAATTACTCCCTTCGAAGTTTATTGTGACATGACCACAGATGGTGGAGGTTGGACAAAGATTAACTCTTTTTCCGATTTTGTAGATATGTATATAGCAGATGAGATCACTCCAGAGAATCTCCTGGTAGGAGGAGATGGAAAACTATCTGATGATATGATCAACCAGATTGATTTTAATGAGTTTATGTACAAAAGCGGTCAATGGAGTGGCCATAATATGGATGAGCATACAAATGTCAATGTTGGTTTAGATTGGAGTTGGAGTTCGATTCTAAATGATAATACTCAACATCTTTGCAATATTCCTTATAAAACCGTCACATATTATAGTAATGCTCCAATAATAAAATCTGATGTATTTACGGATTGTCCATGGGATACAAATGGTATGGTAGGATGCGATGAAAGCCATGGTTCAACAGGTCGTGTCTGCTATTTATATGGATATCAATTTCAAAATACCTATTGGGGGCATGGTGGTTCAGCTACATCAAACAAATATTGTGATGATACATGCTATCCAGGTCCTCATCTTAATCGTGGATTGTATATAAGAACAATTAACAATGAATCATGCCTTGATATTTTGCTCAATGGTTTTTCAATCGGTAATGGAGACTATATTATAGATCCAGATGGTTCTGGAGGAAGCCTTCCATATTCTGTATATTGTAATATGGAAAATTTAATCCAACCTTCCTGTTCTGAAATTCTAAGCACAGGTCAATCTAATGGAAATGGAGTTTATTTGATTGATCCAGACAGAGCAGGTGGAGAAATACCATTTTATACTTATTGTGACATGACTACAGATGGTGGCGGTTGGACAAAGATCAATTCATTCTCTAAGTTTGATGGGATGTATACTGATGCTATGATTACACCAGAAAATCTTACATCTGGTGGTCATGGCAAACTATCTGATGTTATTATTAATCAACTCGGGTTTAATCAGTTTATGTATAAGAGCGGAAACTGGAGCGGAAATGGAGTAAATGAATTCACAAATGTACATGTTGGACCAAATTGGAACTGGAGTTCTAGCATCAATGATGATAGCCAACACTTATGCGATATAGATTACAAAACATCGACATACTTTGGTAATGAAGCCGTGACAAAATTTGATACTTATACTAATTGTCAATGGGAATCAAATGGTACTGTTGGATGCGACGAAAGCCATGGTACAACAGATCGAGTCTGCTTTACATATGGCTATAGATCCGAAAACACCTATTGGGGGCATGGTGGTACAGGTACAACCAATCAATGGTGTAATAACGGCTGTTATCCAGGCCCACATATAGAACGAGGCATCTATGCTCGAAGAGCAAACAATATTTCATGTCTCGATATATTGCTCAGTGGCCAATCTACAGGAAATGGCACCTATATTATCAACCCTGATGGCAACTCTGGAGAGCTTGTAGAGTGTGATATGGATGCCCTAATCCAAAAATCCTGCTCGGAGATCATAGATAATGGTCAATCCACTGGAGATGGGGTTTACTTGATCGATCCTGATGGACCAGATGGTAGACCTCCATTTGAGGTTTACTGCGATATGACCACAGATGGCGGTGGTTGGACTAAGATTAATTCTTTCTCAAAATTTGCAGGTATGTACTTGGCTGATGCTATTACAACAAGCAACCTCTTGGATGGTGGTCATGGAAAGATCGCTGATGATGTTGTCAATCAGATCCCATTCAATCAGTTCATGTATAAGAGTGGAGGCTGGAGTAACAGAGGAATTGATGAATATACCAATATATATGTTGGTCCTAACTGGGTTTGGAGTTCTGAACTCAATAATGACAGCCAACATCTATGTGGAGTAGAGTACAAGACAATGACACATTTTGGTGGTGCTCAAGTTATTAAGACTGATACATTTACAGAATGTCCCTGGGACTCTAACGGTATGGTCGGCTGTGATGAGAGCTACGGCACGACGGGTAGAGTATGTTTCCTCTACGGATATCAATTCCAGAACACATATTGGGGCCATGGTGGTTCGGATACTAACAATAAATATTGCGACAGTTGCTATCCAGGCCCTCATATTAACCGAGGACTATATATTAGATTGGAGAACTAAAGTCTCTGCTCGCCCCACGCCCCAATAGAACCCAGTTGTCAAGGGTCCGTTATAAACGACTTATAGACCGAACGCGGGCTACCCGATTCCTCAAGCATTCCTGCGCGACAGAAATCATCGAGATACCCCCGCCTTGTGTAGCCGCGGTGCTGGGAGGGCTGCCGGTGCGACAGTGGGTGCTGACGTTACCATGGGGC
>CAYLJJ010000175.1:0-7272 GCA_964384025.1 uncultured Nannocystaceae bacterium | reverse complement strand
ATATTTTGGACGATTAAGCAGGCAACCCTGTTTTGAGATCCTGAGCTGAGCTTCCATGGGCTTCCAAACGTTCCTTAATCGATTCACATAGAGTCTTGTCTCTCTCTATGGCAATCCAGCGTCGATTCGTTTGGGCTGCAGCAAGGGCTGTACTCCCGCTCCCCGCGAAGGGATCGAGTACGACCTGATCTTCTACCGTGCAAAGTTCAATGAGTGCTCGAAGAAGCGCCACAGGTTTCTGAGCTTCATGCAGTCCAGCTTCACCACTCTCAAATCCAAAGCGGAGGACATTGTCCAAGGAGCCAGTCAGCTCCTTATATCGGTCAGCGTTCATAGCACCAAGGTTGTGGTCAAGCATGTTGTCTGCGATCGTTGCAGCGTAGGGCTTGAAGCACCAGATGATCGGCTCAAATGTTGGACGGAGGTTGCCAACACGCCATCCATCCCAGCTCCTCGCCTCCGCGAGATCTCCCCGTTTCTGATACACCACGCTCAACCGTTGGGCTCGGTACACCGCACGAGATCGCAGCCACGCCAGCAGATCACGGTAGTTAAAACCCGCCTCCTCTAAAGCGCAGATACATCTGTGCGCGAGCCTGCGTCCAGCGAAGAGGATGGCTGAGCCGCCAGGCCTGAGAACACGAAACCAATGAGAGACCCATCGCTCACACCAAGCTTGGTACTGGGCCGGAATCCTTCTATCCGCAGATGACCAGCCATTGATCGGTTTTCGGCGACGCTTAAAGACCTCTCCTGCGCGGCGCTGAGCCTCACTGCTGCCCAAGTAAGCAGAGTTCCTGTTGTCGTGCAGCACGTCCCAGTCATCCAGGCCGATACCGTAAGGTATGTCGCTCAAGATCATATCCACAGATTCCTCTGGGATCTCCTTGATATACCTGATGCAGTCTGCACAGATAACTCTAGATTCAAGCTGGGGACGCTTGAGCCGTGGCTTAACCGCAGCCTCCTTGATCTGTGTTCGCTCCCAAAGCTTACGGATCCTGGCCAAACAACCGGGTGGCGGCGTCGCTTCAGCCTCAGCCCATATGCTGACTTGCTTTGATTGCACCCTCAGCTTACGAGCGAGTGCGTTTGCGGTGATCCCAGTAAGCTCCATGACTGCTCGTGTGAGGTCGCGGTCGTCGGGGACACTGCTTGCTGCTGTTATGCTGCTCATTTCCACCCTTTGCTTTTATCTGGAGATCTGCAGTCGAGAGCTTCACTTTCTCGTCTCATGTGCTCAAAGTGGAGTCAACACCCAGCAGCATAGAGAGAGGGTTCTCCTAGACGGCTCGTACTCAAGAGGCGATGTCGAGCTTCTTGTGTAAAGGGGTTATCTCTGTTCAAACTGCGTGCTCTCAACAGGAGAAGACTTTTGGCTATTCAGCAAGATGAGATGCGCAAACTCAGAACCCAGGGCCTCAAAGAGATGCTGGAGATTGATCCTCAAGACTGCTTCGCACTCTATGGCTTGGCGATGGAGCATAAGCACCTAGAGGAGAATGAAGAGGCAATCAACCTCTTGATACAGCTTCTGGAGGTCGATCCAGATCATCTCTATACCTATTACCAGTTGGGAGAGCTGCTCCTAAAGGCGCGGCGCCGAGAGGAGGCCCTGAACCTCCTCAATGAGGGAGTCCGCCGCGCTGAGATGGCTGGAGAGCAAAAGGCGACACGAGAGTTGGAGAGCCTTAGACGCCTCGCCTCACCCTAAAGAAGAGCAGGGGAAGCAGCAAAAAGAGCATACCAGGAGCGCCCCCTCCACCAAAGTTGCATCCTGAGTCGCCGCCACCCCCATCAGCTCCAACACCACCATCTGCTCCCGATGTACCCTGATCTGGTGCAGAGGTCCAACCTGGGGAAAGATCTGAGCCAGCATCCTCTTCGACGCTTGGGGAGGGTACACCCAGATCGGGCGCCTCCGGCTGAGATGGGTCCTCAGAGAGCCAATCAGCCACGCACTGAGCGCCACCGTAGATCAGCTCACAGCGCTCGCCTGGAGGGCAGATCAAGCCGTTACAGGGGTCTTCCAAGCAGCGCCCCTCCTCACAGAAGTGCCCCAGCCCACAGTCGATCTCCAAGCAGGGATCGAGGTCACAGGAGCCCCCCATACAGCGTTGACCATCAGGGCACTCGATCCCTACACAGCTCTCCGCCTCACACTCTCCATCGACACAGATCTCTCCCGAAGGGCAGCTCAAATGAGCACAACTGGGCACACAGAGCCCCTCTCGGCAGAACTCCTGAACCCCACACTCCATCTCTGAGCAGGGATCAGGCTCGCAGCTGTAGTCAAAGCAGCGCAGCCCCTCTTCACAGCCCGTCGCATAGCAGTTGTCCTCCACGCAGTGACCCTCTGCACAAGTCTCCCCCGCTGGACAGTTGATCTCCTGGCAAAGATCGACACAGCTCCCCTCTACACAGCGCTCTCCCTCTGCGCAGTCCATCAGATCACAGGTGTCAGCGCAGAGGCCCTCTACACAGCTCTGCCCTGAAGGGCACTCGTTGGCGATACAGGGATCGACGCAGTGACCCCAACGACAGCTCATCTCCGAGGGACAGGGAGCCTCCTCATCGATCTCTCCATCACAGTCATCATCCAGACCGTTGCAGGTCTCTTCAGGGGTCAAGCCGCAGCGGCCACAGGCGTTGCGCACCTCCTCATCGATCAAACCATCACAGTCATCATCGAGGAGGTTACAGATCTCCTCCAGAGGCTCAGCAGGTTGACAGTTTAACACCTCCTCCACACAGCGCAGGGTCCCCTGAGCACAGGCGCCGGTCCCTCCTGTTGGGCAAGATTCCCCCTCTCCCTGGCTCTCCTCGTCGGTCTCTCCATCGCAGTCATTGTCTACGCCATCGCAGATCTCCTCTGTAGAGGCGAGCAGAGGAGCGCAGATCATCTGCCCAGCATCACAGCTCCAACTCCCCTCTGCGCAGGGACCCGGTTGCCCTGTCTCACAGGGATCTCCACCCAAACCCTCATCGATCTCTCCATTACAGTTGTTATCCACTCCATCACAGTGCTCCTCCTCAGCCTCCTGGATAGACTGACAGATCCAGCCTCCATCCTGGCAGAGCCGCTGCCCCTCTCGGCAGATCCCCTCCAACTCCGATTCGCAGGGACCATCAGCCTCGATGCCCTCATCGATCTTATTATCACAGTCGTTGTCGAGCCCATCACAGATCTCTTCTCCAGTCGGCTCACAGGCGTCACAGGGATCGCCGCTGCCATCCCCATCTTGATCGCGTTGATCTGGGTTGGGCTCAGCAGGGCAGTTGTCGCAGGGATCACCTACCCCATCCTGATCTAGATCCTCCTGTCCAGGGTTGTTCAGGCCCTCACAAACATCGCAGGCGTCTCCAACACCATCCCCATCAGAGTCCAATTGATCAGGGTTGGGGACCGTAGGACAGTTGTCATCCAAGACACAGATCTCATCCTGATCCTCATCGCTACAGGGCAGGGCATAGCCCCAGCGGATATCAAAGCAGAGGACAGGGCTCTCCTCTCCAGGCTCCAAAGCTCCTGCATCAAAGCGCAGGGAGAGGGTCAGGTCATAGCCGCTGTCTGTGACCAGATCATTGTCTCGATCTGAGGAGTCCCCGTTGTCCAGAGTGATGGCTCCTCGGAGAGGCTCACAACCATCACGTGTGCGCCCAATGCGTCCAAGGCTCTCAGGAAACTCTCCCAACTCCCAGTTACTCAAGTAGCTGTCGTGAGGGTCTCCTCCAGAGAGCGCCAGTTGGGTCACAGGCTCATCTGGGTTGTCTCCAGTATCAAACTCATAGATTGTGCGAGGGGTCCCTACACCCGCACCGCCGAAATCATTGGTGAAATTTCCCACAAAGAAGAGATCTCCATCGATATACTGGATCAGGGCGAGGTTATCTACCCGAGCCCCAGTCTGGTTGCTGAATGTGTAGCACTGGCTGACGCGGTTACAGTCAAACTGGGCTTCAAAATGAACCGCCATCTCCTCGATAACAAAGTCACTGATGAGGCGATCTCCCACCTGTTGAGCCTGAGCTTGAGTGCGGGAGCGAGCATTGTCGAACCATCGACCCTTGGCTTCTCCTCCCTGGGTGAAACACATAAAGGGCATGCTCTCATAGACCGTGCTCTTCCCTCCCCGATCAGGTTCATCTCCTGCAGGGTCAAAGATGGCGGATTGATGCGTCGCTGAGCTGCTGCCGAATGAGCCAAAGAGGTCCAGGCCCATAGTCAAGAAGCCGGTCTCAGCCTGGTTACATCCAGGCCCCGTCTCAAACTCCGCGTACCCCTCATCGATCTCAGCCCAAGCGGGCATCGCCAAAAAAATGAGAAATGTTGATCGCCACATCGCGCTCTCCCTATTTTCGCTCAAGTTGAGCCAGAGTTTCAGTTCGGGTCAATGTCGTTTTTTTTCGGAGGGGGAGAAAGAGCGCTATCCAAGCCTACATAGAGACCTCTAAGCGATAGAGGGTGCTGTGGAGAATCACCCCTGATTGTCTTAGAGTCAGCTGAGCCTTCGGAGGATCCTTATGAAGCTGATCACCATCGTGCTGCTGTTCACCACCTGTGGGGGACCTCAGGGATCTCAAAACGCGCCTCTCTGTCAGCTCAACTGGGAACCCAACCCACCCAGCCCCGCGCCCTGTGCCCCTCCGAGCTTGGGGAGCAATCTCATCGGGGAAGCGATCGCCCCCTATGACTGTGAAGAGGCTCGCGTCCTCTTTTTGGATTTTCCCCAGTGGCTCCCTGTTCCAGGTGAGGGGTTCGCTGCCGATCTCAGTCAGCGCCTGGGTACCCTCGCGGCGGATCGCTGGTTCTGTAACCCAGATCCTTGTGGAGATGAGTGTCGACAGCGCCTCAGAGGAGGGATCAGCGCCTCGGTCCAGGCGGTCCTCCCTGAACGCCCAGGTTCTGGTCTGCGTGGGGATGGACATCTGCGCTTCTGGAGAATCCGCTTTGCGCCCAGCTCAGCGCCTCAAGACTTTATGGCTCTCTGGCCCGATCAGCACTGTATCGCTCTGGGTGCTTTGGGAGTGGCGGGGCGTCAAGCAGCAAGAGATCATGGCCTTAACCCAGCCCAGGCTGATGAGCTGAAGTTGGGGCGTGAGGCGTGTAACGTCTCTCCTATGGCCACCCAACCGCAGCTCCAGGGTTGGCATCTTCAGCGCCTGGGGCTTGGGGGGCTTCAGAGCCCTCCACAGCCTCAGAACCCTCCTCTGTTGGCCCTCATCGATACCGGGCTGAGCGACAGCACTGCCAAGCGCTTGGGGGTGGCTCGCAACGACCTGCTCTCCAGAGCGCCCGAGCCCTTCAACGCCAATCTACACCGCCACGGTGACGCCATGGCTGAGTTGATGCGCAGCCTTGCCCCTCAGGGCAGCGTTCAGTTGGAGAGCTGGCGGGTGATAGATGGCGACGGCGTGGGGGTGATCGCGCGAGTAGCATTGGCCTTAGATGAGGCCCTGGCTCGGGCCCAGGGAGCCCTCGTAGTCAATATGAGCCTGGGTTGGTTGCCAGAGCAGGAGCGCAGCCGCCGAATCAGTGACAGCTGCAACGCATCAGAGAGCGGAGTGGGAGAGGTGCTGCGCTATATGCTCAGCGTGGCTCAAGCGCGCGACAGCGCCAACAGCCCTACCCTGATCATCTCCGCAGCGGGCAACCGCCCTCTCAGCGGAGAGCAGCCTGAGCTTTTTCGCGTGGAACAGGGCCTCCCCAATCTGGATGTCTGTACGACAGGTTGGTGGAGCAGTGATCGACCTCCTCAGCTCTTTCCTGGAGAGTGGTCTCGCAGTGCTTTGGATCTCTGTGGAGGCGGGCCTCTTCTGCTCTCGGTGGGGGCTGTCGATATCCTGGAGCAGCCCTCAAGCCTCTCCATTCCCAGCCCTGGCGCTGAGCCTCCCCTCGTCGCCCCTGGCCAGCATGTCTATCTCCCCAATATGGCAGGGCCGGATCTCTCTCCTGCCTTTACGGGAACCTCAGTCGCCTCAGCCCTGACCTCTGGGGCCGCTGCGCTGATCTTGGCGCGACTCTCAGAGGTGGGGATCTCCAGCTCTGGGCACCAGATCAAGGGCCTGCTCTACCTCAGCGCAGTGGATCTGGATCGCAGCACCTGGGGGGGGCTTCCTGTTCGTCGTCTGGATCTTGAGCGTCTGGAGAAGCTCCTGCCCTGTGCCGAGCTGCCCCGGATCCTTCATTGCCTGGAGCAAGCCCAGGATTTAAGCCAAACACTCTCAGCCTGTGGACCTCTCTTAAGCAGCTGCGGTTTAGAAGCTCAAAGCGCTGATCCAATTGCCATCTCAGGAGGCTTGGAGTCCTGGGAAGAGGATCCTGCTTGTGAATTCCAAAATTTCATCCCCTTTGAGGAGGCCTGTGGAGAGTGGCAGGCTTGTGAAAATGGAAACTGTGTTCCCTGTACGGGCGTTCCTCTCTTCTTTGGTTTGAACAGCCCCCAAGATCAACTCCCAAGAGAGATAATGGGAGCTGTTGGACCTCAACCAGAGATCCCCATCTGTCCCGAATGCGGGTTGATCCTTAAGCCGGGCTCAATGGAGGGGCGCTTTGACTTCAACAAGAACTTCCCTATCGGGACGCGGCTCAAGAGCCCCTATCTGCTGCTTAAAGATAAAGCAGGTCAAAAGGCCTGGCTTGACATGGTGCCCAGCGGCACACAGGAATATTTCTCACCAGGGGAGCGCGCCTTGGTGGCGAAGATCCCCTATCCCACAGGTTTTGGGACGATCATCTCCGCACAGTTGATGGTCAGCGTAGAGCAGTGGGGGAAGTTCAAGGCTTGGTCTACTTCGGCGCTGTGGATTCAATGATGAACCCTGAGATCCTAGATGCCCAAATTCGAGCCTCCCTAAAAAAAACCGACTTAGGAGAGGGGGCTGAGCCTGAAGCCCTATTGGCCTTTCGAGCAGGCGGTCTCGAAGATCCAAGCCCTGTTCAAGAAGCCCTAGAGGATTCAGCCCTCGCTCGAGGGATGCTCCTCAAGCTCAGCGAGCCGCTCCCCGCCGCTCTAGAGGAGTGGGCGCTCCAAAACAGCGCTCAACGCTCCAGGAAACGACTCACCCTTTGGATCTCCAGCGCAGGAGGGCTCCTCGCCGCCGCTGCGGCCCTGATCTTTCTCTTGATGCCATCTCAAAACCAACCTCCAGAGTATCGAGTCCTCAGGCTTGAGGGAGGCATCCAGGCGCTGCGAGGAGATCTAGAAGAGAGCCACAATTTTGAGGTGCGATCCATTCTGAGGGATCGAGTAAGCAGAGATGAGTTGACAC
>CAYLJJ010000174.1:0-7352 GCA_964384025.1 uncultured Nannocystaceae bacterium | reverse complement strand
CCATCGCTATGCTCATGTAATTATTGATATTTGGTGGATACGTATCCAGTGGGTGAACAGATGTTGGATCGTTCCCGTACCGGCGTCGAACTTCCAGTTCGGTTCCGCCTGGATGTGCAGGAATCCACGCTTGTCCCCGTGGGAGATGACGTACAACACGAACACGTCGCATGGACGCAGGGTCCGAACGAGTTCGGCGAGGTCGTCTGCCAGCTGCATCCGGAAGGGGGGGAGGTGCTCCTTCGCAGGGCTTCGAACGATGACCTCGTCGAAGCCGAGCGCGCCCCTGAAGATCGCCTCGGCGACCCTCCGACTGACGGAGGTGTCTGAGTAGCTGGTATCGTCGAGGTGCATCCCCTGTATGATCAGGGCGACCCGACGAGGGTCGTCACAGGGGCAGCTCTGAGAGGTCCAGAAGGGAAAGAGGTCGTCGACATTGTAGAAGTTGGCGTTCTTTGTCGAGGGGAGGTTCTCGAACCACTCGAGGGTCTCCTCGGCATACCGCCGACTCTCCTCGTAGTGGTCTCGTGACGCGTCCTCGCCCTCGAACACCTGCAGGGGGCTCATGAAGGCCTCAGCCGGACGTGGGAACAGGGGCATTCCGTTGACCAAGGGATACCATTCAGCGTGGATGGAGGTGGTCTCGCCGCTGTCGGCCCGGACGAGCACATAGAGGACCGGATGCGCCCAGTATGTGCCGGGATGGAGGTCGACCAGATAGAACCAGGTGTCCGCTTCGATCACGAGCGGCTCGGTCCAGGGACCGCCTTCATCATCGGGCGGCGCGGCCGGGAGGATCTCGTCACCCGCCCGGAGGGGCTCGCTCCAGCCGAGAGCGGTCACGGTGTTGGGGCTCTCGATAAGCGCGCTGTCGGTCAACACGGTGAGCTGGAGCTGTTCCGTTGCCTGCTCGCGGGTCAGCAGAGCTTCCCCCGCCGCAACGAGGTCCACGCGAGCCTCCAACGTGACCTCGCCGATGTCTTCGACCGTGACCGTCGCCTGAACGAGGACGACCGGCGGGTCCAGCAGCGCGGTGGGCGCCGTGTAGCGCCCTGTAGTGTCGATGACGCCGGGATCGGCGCTGTCCGCCTCGTCGATGAAGTCCACCGTCCAGGTCACAGCCGTGACGACCTCGGAGCCGTCTGCAGCGACCAGTCGAAAGGCCTGTTCATCGCCAAGCGCGAGCTTCGCGACGGCCGGTTGAAGGATCGGCCTAGCTGGCAGCGGGTCGGGCGGTTCGCTCCCGCCCAAGTCGTCGGAAGCACCCAGATCGGAGTGAGGAGCGCCCCCATCCAGCTCAACGTCGCCCGGCGGGGCGGACGCGTCAAAACGAACGTCGGGATCCTGGGTGGTGTCGGTATCTCCACACCCAACAGCCACCATGGCGAGAAGGATGTTGACTGTGAGAATCCATCGGAGCCGTGCCATAATCTCATGCTCCCATGTCGATGAAGGACGCATTAATCCATTCGAAAAGAGGTTAGCCCAAGCTCGCATGGTTGACAAGTTGCGGGCCCGATCCAGCTTCCAGGTGGCGGATCACAGCCATCCAACTCAGCCCTGAGGCTTCAACTCCGATGTTTGGCTTATAGAACTTCAAATAGGGTTGATCGCCTGATGAGTTGCCAGAATAGGCTATTTTTCAACCAACGATATTTTTACGGAACCATTAAATCAACCCGCCTGATGGTTCGCATGAAGGCCCTCATATGGAATTTTCATCCCTAATCCTCCCCGTAATCGCCGTCGACACCCTTCAAGAATCTCGCCCTTTCAAAATATCAATGGCTTATCATGTCGCGAGAATTGGCCACAGAATTTGCTCGTTGTCGCATCGATTAGTGAACGCAACCCTTTAGGATGAATTAACCACAAAATCCGGCTGATTCAGTGTTTGTTTTCTTATTTCCGACAAACGACCAAACTTCATCGCATCCGATTATTAATCGTCCGATTTTTTTGGTGTAACGCTGATTTCCCGTAAAACATTGCCGTATCTTTCGTTTACATATATCTGTATCGTTCTAGTTGATACGCCAGTTACGCGAGAAATGCCAGCCAATGATTTTCTTTCGAGAAACAACAACCCTATGATTTTCTTCTTCTCTTCAGAAGCGGGCGTATTTATATTCGTTTTCAACAAATTGTCTGCCACATCTGTTGCATTTGTATTTTTGTTTGCCATTATGCATAGAACCGTTCTTGACTATATTGTCAGACTCGCAACACGGGCAATATCCAATTTTTTTTGTAAAACACACAATAACATATCCAAAATGGTCCTATCATGCACATAAATCAAGCACAAGCAACCAGTGCTATTCAAAGCCAAGATCACTATATCTTCAGCATTACTATGCTTTCAAAAAACTGGCATCAATAACAGCGTATTGTCTATTTATTGATGGCAATGATTTACGGATTTTAGGAGTAGAAACTCTGAATACCCATTTTTTCGTCAGAAATCAGTAGGCATCTAGAGTTCTTAATATTATGGTTTTGAGCCAAACCCCAACGCTTCAATTCGCGCTAAATTTGCCAGTACCAACCGATTGCCAGGCTGAAGAAGGCTGGCTTCAGAATAGATCCGCCAAGCTAGTTCATACTCTCGTATAAGCAGCGCGCTGAGACCTTCATCGAGCAGCTGATCAAATCTTTGCTTAGCTGTAGTCGTTTGGTCCACCTGCGGATTTTCTCCATCTTCTATAGAGCGAGCGAGAAGCTGAGGCGTGGAGCGATGCTGCTCTGGCTCATAGACCGGCTCCTTCCAAGACTGTCGAACCCATTGAGGTCGCTCAATGGTACTTGGCCCATCGCTCGCATCTTCCCAGTCTCGCATCGAACGTGATGATGCCTTTATTTTGCTTGTTACTGGTGGCTCATTTCCATCATCCCAGTCTCGCATTGAGCGTGCTGGGTCCGGTGTAGGTGGGCTTAAACTAGGCTCATCAACCCAATCATCTACTGAGCCATGGGAGAATAGCGCATTCCATGGAAGCGATTCTCCGGAGTCTACAGGATCACCATAACGACGTATTTCCTCGGACGTCCCTGGTGGTGGTAAAGCAGACCGTGCTGGCTTTGTTTGTGTTGGGGTTAGGCGCACAGCACTTGGTAGCAATAGAGGTGGTTTCAAATCTGTGGTTGATGCTAATGGAAAACGTGTTACCGGGGGTACTGTCGGTGTCGATTGGGTCTCCTCACTCAAGTTCCAATCTCCGCTCTCCAATACTTGAATGGCAGCGTCAATATCCTCTGCGCTGAGTTCATCTTCCTTAGTTGAGTTCACCGTCGAGCCTACCGGTATCGTTGATGGATCCTCTCTATGGATGGTAGTTTCATCCTGTTTGCGACATACTTCAAGCAATAAGTGCTCCATGCTGGCATTGATATTGTTTGCCCCTGGAGCTCCTATGAGTGGCTGTGCCTGAACGGTGTGTTCCTTTGAGAATACCAGCTGCCACACCGCATCAAAACCGATCAAACCTCCGGCGTAGGCAGACCATGGACGTCCTTCTACCACAATAATACGCCCAAATTGTTGCTGTTTTTGAACCAACCGCAATACTACCGAGTGTCGACCCATACCGGAAAGCTGAAGATAGTCTATGAGCGAGAAAGGTGACTGTTTTTGAGGAACTTTGTCGATACAACTGCGGACTTTATTGCGGAGCATCTCCAGAGCCAGAGGTTTTTCAAACACTTCGATATTCGATCGTCGCGGAATCTGATCGTTATAGGTTCCCAAGTATGCGGTGACGAAAATGATCGGCACGTTGAGTTGTGCCATATCGATCTCAGACAGTAGGTCGATTCCACACCCATCAGGTAGGCTCAGATCACTGATTATCAATGACGGCGTGTGCTCATGCAGCAGTCGCCTCGCCTCATCCATTCGGCCAGCCTCGACCACATCAACATCAGGCAACCGTCGTAGACTGCGCGCCATTGAACTACGCAGCACAGCTTCATCTTCAACCAGCATTACCAGCGACATGGGTTCTGTTCCCGATCATCTCAAGCCTATTAGAATGCGGAGAGATCGCTCCTTCGTATTAAGGTTTTTCTGTATGCAGGGGTCTTGCGATTCCAGCACGCTCAGAATCGTTGAACAACCCTGGGCTCCAGTAATGTCGCAAGAGTAGCATACAGATCAATCGAATGTAGAATAAGCTCTTTTCTCGTGCCCAAAGGTATATCTCAACCGTTCGGCGGCATCCGGTTGATCTCGGTGTAGTAGTCGATCCCCACCTCAAGCGTGTCGAGCCAATCCAAGAACTTGTTCGTCATCTCGGTCCCTTTGAAGAGCGCTCCATGCTGCGGCGCGATGGTCTTCACCCCTAATGTACGTACTAACTTGGTCCAAGCCCGTAATGGTGCGGTACCCGCCATATACCGACGATGGAATCCCTCCATATACTGCGTGTGGACATCAAAATCTGGCACGATGGAGTAATCCATGCCCAACGAAGCACCCAGATCTCCACTGTAGAGAATCTTGGAGGTGGGATCCCAAATGTGGAAGTTTCCGCATGAATGCAGGTAGTGCGCAGGGAGGATGCACAACGGTGCCCCTCCCAGATCGATCCAGCGACCTTCATCAGGGATCTCATCGATACGCTCGGCCACCAGAGAATCTATTCCGAAGTGGGTGATGAACCGCATCCACAACGCAGGCACGTAGGCCTTTGCATCAGTGGTTATCAGCCATCCGTTGAGGGCTGCACAGGTGTCGGGATCCTGGTGCGAAATGAACAGATCGGTGAGCTGAGCCTTTCCTCGGAGGATCGATGCGATTTCATTACGTGACTTGGAGTATACCTTATGACCTCCTGGATCGAGCAAAATAGCCTTTTTACCATGCACAACCATGTGTTGATTTGCTTGTATTGCAAGCCCATGGCCAAAATCATCAAGCATGATATTGCGATGACCGTTTTGGTTATACAGTTCGAACGTAGGCATCGGTTGCTCTCCTAGACCATTTGATAGGAATCACAATATTTACCATTGTGCCCTTACCAAGCTGGCTTTGAATTGTGAAACTGCCACCCGCCTCTTCAACGGCCTCACGGCAAATTACCAAGCCGAGACCGCTACCATTGTGGCGAGTACTGAAAAATGCGTGAGTACATCGTTTGAGGATCTCAGGACTCATTCCTTTTCCTGTATCAGCGACCTGCAGAACGAATGTATCTTGATCCAGGTGGATTGATATATTAACATGATCGCCAGATTTACTTGCCTGCAATGCATTGTTAATTAGGTTAAAGACTATCGACCTAATCACAGAGGGGTCGAAAGGTAACAATGGTAAAGCATGATGCTTAAATACAAGCGAAATACCGTCAGCATTAGCGCGACCATTCATCATACGAACAGCTTCAGATACTGCAATATCTATAGCTGCGTGAATTGTACTGCGTAATCGGCGCCCCACAATCCCAATTCCGTGAAATACTAGGCTCATTCGTCGTAGTTCATTGAGAACAGAATGCAGTGTGGGCTGCAACGTATTATCAGTCTCAATGCCAGTCACAACATCTTCGAGCAGCAGTTCTACCGCTGAAGTTACTGCTGCAAGAGGATTGCGTAGTTCATGGAGTACAGTAGGCAAGATTTTGCTCACTGTGGCCATCCTTAATAATCGATCCCGTTCTTCGCGTAGCTGGCGTACCCTAGAGATATCTTGGAACAGCACGATCAGCGGTGCATCTATATCGCCACAACTTGCAGTATAACCTACCAGCCGCTCACCGCTGGGTGTATGCAATAGAGATTCTCCACGGGAATGGTTCTGTGCGACGGCCACCACATCCTGGATAGGAGCAAACACTACATCGATGGGCTGTAAAATCAGGAACTCCGCCGCTTGCTCCAAAATGTGAGCTGCCTCAGTGTTCACAGCCTTGATCCGTCCATCTTCCTGTAGCACCAATACACCAGCCGGCAGCAGGTCGAAGGCATCAAGGGCGGTGCCTGAGTGACTCATCATAAACCTCTATGCTCCTAGAGAACCTTGGCGATCTGTACAGCTGCTCGGTTGGTATCGAGAAAAATCAGACCCAGCTTGGCCATCTTACTCGCCATTACCAAGAGCAATGTATGGTTCGAAGCCTGGAACATAAGCGCGTAGCCCTCCTTACCGCGTACCATCACCTGCTGCACCTCACCTCGCTCCAGTTCTTCTGCGGCGCGGAAGCCCAAGCTGGCGAGCGTCGCTGTCATACCGGCTACACGGGTTTCATCAATGTGTTGAGGTAGCGCACTGGCGATCATCAACCCATCTTCCGACACCAATGCGCAGGCCTCTACATCTGGGGTGCCTGTTTGCAGGTCGCGAAGAATACGATTGATGGTGTCCATTCGTGACATCGGAGGTCCCCTTATAACTGTGGGTTTAACTGACCCTCGAGGTCAGCGGTGGAAAACATTCGGTTGGCTTGAACCATCGGGCGAGTATCCATACGGTCCGGAGTCGTGGTCCAATCGCTCATCAACGATTCGATCTTATCAAGTACAGGATCGAGCACCGTGGGTGGCAACTCACGGCCCGTGGCTACCGCAGTGAGCAGATACCAAGAGCCATCAAGGATGAAGATGCGGCTCACAGCGGTTTGGTTGGCCTCATCGTGGATTACCACCGCTCGAGGAGGCGGCTGGTCCGCTTTAACAAATTGCTGGGCGAAGGTCACCAACAGCGATGAAATTCCTGCACGCAGCTCTGGCTCTTGTGCTTGGCTGCTCGTGGCGAGCAACAACCCATTTGAGTCACTGAGCAGCACAGATGAGAACCCTGCTTTGATCGCCACCGTGTCGAGCAAGCCATTCAGATCGGAACGCCCGCTGCCCGGATCGACCCTCGCCAATGCGGCGCCAAGTTGAGCATGCTCGGTGATGGGTCGGATGGCGTCTGCCACTACTCGCTTGAGCCAAGCTTCCTCCATCCGCTGATCCATCGGGCGGTTCATGCGCTGGATCTCTTCACGTAACTGAGCTGTCTCACGGGCTTGCGCCATCACCGGGGCCAGCAATTTCTGCAGATCACCTGTCATCTGCGGTTGGCGATCGCTCAGCTTGGCCATCATTGTATTCACTTGATCTGAGAGCGCTTGCATCTGTGTGCTTCGACCAGCCAAGGGAACGGGCCGCTGCGCCAACCCCTGACGGAGTTCCCTTTGGATCGACTCGGTGAGCAATGCCATATCGACCAGCCCATGCCGTTCTCCCAACGCCGCCTGCGCCTCAGCTCGGGTTTCAGCACCTTGAGCACGCATATCTGCAGCGTAGATCTGTAACGGGTGTAACTCTCAGCATAGGCGTTAGATTAAGCAGACTTAGGACGAAACTGA
>CAYLJJ010000173.1:1705-7467 GCA_964384025.1 uncultured Nannocystaceae bacterium | reverse complement strand
TGCTGAGATATGCAGCAACACCATCAGCGGTGGGTGTCATCCCTTCAGCGCCCTCTTTCCAGTCTGCGGGGCAGACCTCACCATGCTCCTCGGTGAACTGAAGAGCGTCCAGCATCCGCATCGCCTCAGAGATGTTGCGGCCCAGACCAAGATCATTGACCACGCTGTGACGGACAATCCCCTCCTTGTCGATCAGGAAGAGACCACGGAGCGCGATGGCGTTGTTGATCAGGACGCCATACTGCTCAGAGATCGACTTATCCAGATCGGAGACGAGAGGATACTTGACCTGACCGATGCCGCCCTGCTCTACAGCGGTGTTCTTCCAAGCAAGGTGGGTAAAGTGAGAGTCGATGGAGACCCCGATCACCTCAGCGTTCTTCTCCTGGAAAGCCGCTAGAGCCTTATCAAAAGCGATGATCTCTGAGGGACAAACAAAGGTGAAGTCGAGGGGATAAAAGAAGAGCACTACATACTTGCCCTGGTAATCGGCCAAGTTCAGGGTGATGAACTCGTTGTCGCCGGAGACGGCCTGGGCGCTGAACTGAGGGGCTGCTTTGGTGACCAAGCTGGACATATTTTTTTCCTTAATTTCAAGAAATTCTTGATGACTCCCGCCCCTCTAGCAAGGGGCAGACCAGTTTCCAAGTCGAGAAGGATCCTGCTTTATTGAGCAGGGTCTGAGATCTTTAGCGATATTTCAAGAGCTTCATACGAGATATCGTCAAGCCCTTGATATTTCGTGTTGGTGGCTCTGAAGGAGGAGCGCGCGACGGTCGATCCCCAAACGGCTCATCCGGCTGTGAAGGGTAGTGGCCTTGAGCCCCAGGACCTCAGCAGCGCCTCCTCGACCTGAGATCTTAAAACCTACGGCGTGCAGCACTGCGGTGATATGCCTGCGCTCATTCTCGGCCAAGCTGATCATCTTGAGCTCTTTGGAGCTGGACTTCTGAATCGGTCTCTCTCGCTTTGACTCTAAGCGCAGCTCTAAGAGACCCTCAGCTTTGAGGATTGTAGCGCGCTCTAAAAGGTTGATCAGCTCTCGGATATTGCCTGGCCAAGGGTGCTGCTCCAGCTCCCTGAGGGCTCGTGCAGGGAGCTGCCAAGGTCCCCGCCCCCGCTCTCTGCTTAGGCGCTCTAAGAAGCGCTCAGCAATGAGAGGAAGATCTTCAGGCCGCGCTCGCAGGGGGGGCAACTTTAGGGGAAAGACATTGAGGCGGTAGAAGAGATCCTCTCTAAATCTCCCCTCCTGGACTGCTACCTGAAGATCTCGATGGGTGGCGGCGACGATGCGTACATCTACCCGGACGCTGCGATCAGCGCCCACCGGCTCAAAGGTGCCCTCCTGTAAGACCCGCAGGAGCTTCGCCTGAGCCTTGAGAGGCAGGTCTCCGATCTCGTCTAGGAAGAGGGTGCCTCCATTGGCGGTGGCGAAGCGCCCCAGGCGCTGGGAGAGCGCCCCAGAGAAGGCCCCTTTGAGGTGCCCAAAGAGCTCACTCTCGATGAGAGCCTCGGGTAGAGCGGTGCAGTTGAGGGCTACAAAAGGCTTCGAAGCGCGGGTGCTCCAAAAATGGATGGCGTTGGCGAGGATCTCTTTGCCTGTCCCAGTCTCCCCGCCAATGAGCACCGGGACCTCACTGACAGCGGCCTGCCGCGCCATCCTCAAAAGCTCGATCATCAAAGGGGAGCGAGTGTTCTCAAGCTGCTTGATCGCGCTGTTCTTATGATCGTGACTGCGCAACAGTCGATTCTGCTCGGCGAGCTGACGACCGTGGCGGTGAAGAAGCAGGGTTTGACGAGCCAGATGGAGAGCCAGGGCCACCACCTGACCATAGACCCCCGCCAGCTTCACCAGACGCAGCTCATAGGGTTCACAGTGATTCCGATCAAAGCTCATCACCCCAAAGTCTCGTCCAGCGGCGTGGAGAGGGATCAACATACAGGAGTGCCCATCGGGCAGCTCTAGAACCCCCGCGAAGGTGTCTCCCTCTTCTGAAGCATGGTGGTGCTCCAAGAGAGCCATAGGCTGGCGGCTCTCCAGGACCTGTTTGATGGTGGGAAAATGTTCCAGATCGATGTGGTGTCTGCGAAGCTGAGCACCGGCCAAGCCACCCCGAGCGACTCGCACAGAGAGGCGCTCTCCCTCCAGCTGAAGTACTGTCGCTAGATCGTAGGGGATCAGGCTCGCCATCGCCTCCAGGGCATGACCCAAGAGGGCGTCGATATCCTCAGGCTGGACGGCAAGCTCAGCGAGCTCCTTAAGATCTACAGTGAGATCCAGAGGGCTGACCATAAAGACTCTCCCAGAATCGCTCAGGACGAGATCTCGTTGAGAGACGATATCTCGTCAACATTTAACGATATCTCGTCTCTCAACCTCTGTCTATGGGCAGAGAATCGTCTTGAGTTCTCGGTCTGGCCTTTGCAGAATCAAGGACAACGAGCAGTGTGGCTTCTCCCCTCTGAGAGCCCCCATCTGAGACGATACATTTTTTTGGAGAGAACGATGAGCTTCCAACTTCCTGCCCTGCCCTACAGCAAAGATGCCCTGAGCCCCCACATCTCCGCTGAGACCCTGGACTACCACCATGGCAAGCATCATCAGGGCTATGTCAACAAGCTTAACGGCTTCGTCGAGCAGGATCCCTCTCTGGCTGAGAAGAGCTTAGAGGAGATCATCAAGAGCAGCAGTGGCGGGCTCTTTAACAACGCCGCCCAGGTTTGGAACCACAGCTTCTATTGGAACTGCATGAGCCCTGAGGGCGGTGGTGCCCCAGAGGGAGATCTGGCTGAGGCGATTAAGGCCAGCTTTGGCAGCTTTGAGAGTTTTAAAGAACAGTTCTCTGCTGTAGCGGCGGGGACCTTTGGCTCAGGTTGGGCTTGGCTGGTTAAAGATGGATCGGGCGCCCTCTCGATCCTCTCCACCTCCAACGCCGCCAACCCCATGACCGAGGGCTTTTACCCTCTGATGACTTGTGATGTTTGGGAGCATGCCTACTACGTCGATTATCGCAACGCTCGACCTGCCTACATCAAAGCCTTCTGGAGCTTGGTGAATTGGGAGTTTGTGGCCCAGAACTGGGCAACCTGATTCTCCGAAACCCTGATCAGTAATCTCCATCCATCCAGATGGGTTTCTGAGGACCAGGGACAATCCCAGCGAGATCGGGGTCATCTCCTTCAGTGACCTCTTCCGACTGAAGAAGCTCCTCTCTCTCCTCCTCCAGCTTCGCCTCCCGCTCCGCTTTGCGCTCCGCTTTGCGAAGGCGCTTCTCCAGCCTAGCTTTCTCCCTCAGGCGCTTTGTGATCGTTGGTCTGGCTTTGGCCAAAATAGCCTCCTTTGATGATTTTTGCTGAGCGTTGAGGGCCAGCGGGTTCATTTTCGGGACGCATTCTGAGGGTTTCGGCCTTCAAAATCCAGTGACTATATTGCGAGCGGCTCAGTAAGCCCCCATCCTTCGGCCATGAAGCTCTCATCCACACGCTGCGCTCTCATCGGCATGGTTCATCTTCCTCCCCTCCCTGGCAGCCCTGGCTGGGCAGGAGATATGGAGGAGATTTTGAGCTCGGCTCAGAGAGACGCTGAACGTCTCCTACAGGGAGGCTGTGACGCTCTTATCGTTGAGAACATGGGAGATCTGCCCTACCTCCGCGCTGAGATTTCTCCAGAGACAGTCGCTGCTATGACCCTGGCCACCGCTCAAGTGATCGCTTTGGGGGCGCCTACAGGGCTTCAGATTCTGGCTGGAGCCAACCGGGAGGCGCTGAGCGTGGCCTTGGTGACCGGCGCCTCCTTTATTCGGGTCGAAGCCTATGCCTATGCTCATATCGCAGATGAGGGCTGGTTACAGGCTTGCGCAGGACCCTTGCTGCGCGCTCGCCGCGCCCTAGGCGCTGATGAAGTGGCGATCTGGGCTGATGTAAAGAAGAAACATGCTGCCCACGCTTCGACAGGAGATCTTAGCTTGGAGGAGCTGGCGCGGGGCCATGCTTTCTGCGGCGCTGAGGCTCTTATCATCACAGGTTCAGAGACCGGCGCGGCCACCTCACTGATGGATCTACGCGCCGCCAAGAGCGCTGGGCTCCCGGTGGTGGTGGGTTCAGGGGTGAGTCCCAAGGATGCAAGGAGCCTCGCTCAGGAGGCTCAGGCGCTGATCGTGGGGAGTTGGCTTAAGGAGGAAGGGGATTGGCGTAGGCCCGTAGATCTTGAGCGTGTTAAACTTTTGAAGGCTTGCCTCACCTAAAGCCCCAGCTCTTCCACGCAGTGAGGAGCCGCAGGCTCGCTGCGGATCTCTCGCACAAGAAGATCGCCATCCCAACGATAATCCCAGCGCTGATCAGGGGATCCATCCATTGTCTGATCACGCTCCTCATAGCGCCTGCGCCCCTCTTCATCATAGCTGTAGATCTTCTGCCAATCGGGGAGGGTGTCCATATTGTGATCCTCCTGTTTGCGGACCCGCTCTCCATGAGCGTTGAGCTGGATGAGGGTGCTCCGGTCGATGCTGCCGTTCCGGTGAAGATCATCACGGATCAGGATCTGCACGGGGGTTCGAGTGATCAAGCGCAGCAGCTCGATCTCCTCCTCGACCAG
Source organism: uncultured Nannocystaceae bacterium (assembly GCA_964384025.1). Classification (GTDB taxonomy): domain Bacteria; phylum Myxococcota_A; class Bradymonadia; order UBA7976; family UBA1532; genus CAYLJJ01. The sequence continues at coordinate 2,873 of CAYLJJ010000173.1, read as the reverse complement.
CTCATGCTCCTCCTTGAGGATCCCCTCTTCCAGGTACTCGTAGCGGTGCAGACCTTCAAAGTCTCTCTGCTCCAGGAGCCGTCCCTGAGAATCATGCTCAGTCCAGTGCACATAATCTTCACCCAAACCCTCACAGCGCCGCAGCTCGCGCTCTCCCTCTTTGCTGATCAAACAACGGGCATCCACCACTCCATCCTCAGCAAGATCCCACTCCAGGGCCTTGATGGATCCCTGTTCATCCAGACGCTGACGCTCTGAGAAGAGGAGGCGCTCCTCTGCGTTCTGCTCAACGAAGAGGAGCAGGAGGATATTGAGATTCATAGGCAACCTAAAGCTGGCGTCCAGTTGGGGAGGCAGGCTGGGAGCCAGAGAGATCTCCAGCTCAGAGAGGAGCAGCTCGGGATCCAGATCTACGTGGAGGATCAGCTCCTCTTCATGACGTTCAAAGAGCCAGCGGTTCTCCCTTGAGCCGACGCTGAGCACCCGGCTCAGGAGCTGTTTTTCTCGATCCCAACTCAACTGAAGAGAGAGTTCCTCTCTTTCAAAACGCCTCAATAGCCAAGACCCCTCAACATCTCCTGCCTCGCTGTACTCAAAGATCTCAGGACCGGACCGAGAGCTTAAGATTTGGCTTAGGCGATCTGATCCATCGTAGAGATAGTCCCAATGCTCAAGAGCAACATTGGAACAGATCAAAACCTCTCCAGGGAGGAAACCCTGATCTACGACAGCCGTTGGAGGATAGAAATGTTCTTCATAGGGTCGCTTATCGCAGGCGACGAGCAGAAGAGAGAGGAGAGTGAGAGTAAAAGTGTGGCTTTTCTTTAACATTTTGGGCCTCCAAGAGGAGACTCAAGCAAGGGATATTCCTGGCTTCTACTTCTTCAACCTTTTGCGCCTTCTTTGGGCAAACTCACGGCAGCTTTGAGAGAGCTGCTCCTTCTGCTCTCGAAGACACTGGAGGATACGCCCTCCACCGGGTTTCACCTGAGGACAGAGGCGCTCCACATCGGCACCACAGGCAGCTTTAAGAGCGCCCTTCATCTTGTTGAACTTCTTGCCTTGCTGCTTACAGGCAGGGCTCAGCTCAGCCTGATGCGTCTTGAGGCACTGGATGATGCGCCCTCCTCCCGGCTTGACGTTGTGGCAGAACTTCTCAATATCCGCT
>CAYLJJ010000173.1:0-1605 GCA_964384025.1 uncultured Nannocystaceae bacterium | reverse complement strand
GATGATGCGCCCTCCTCCCGGCTTGACGTTGTGGCAGAACTTCTCAATATCCGCTTTGCAAGCGGCGTGGGCTCTCTTGCCACCCGCCCGAAGCTTTTTGCCCCGCTTCTTACAAGCAGGGCTCAGCTCCTCCTTATGCACCTTGAGGCACTGGACGATGCGCCCTCCTCCCGGCTTGACGTTGTGGCAGAACTTCTCAATATCCGCTCGGCAGGGACCGGGCTTGGAGTGAGCGAAGTTGGGGAGGAGGAACAGGCTGAGGAGGAACAGGCGCATATGCGCTCCTTTCTTGATGAGATATCAACCCAAACACTCCTGGAGGAGAGAGGTTGCATTTTATTATTCCTCAGCTGGAGAGATCGTCATCTCTTTAGCCTCTGTCAGGGATTTTGATGAGCGTCCAGATTCGCCCTTGCGGCCTCTGGAACGACCCGCTACTTTGAATCACCTCCATGTTGGAGGTCATTACGCCTGTGGGAATGGCAGCCCCCCACAGGGTCCTCAGCGTTATCGCTGAGTCCGGCTGTTTATCATGTATCGTTGTGAGCTTTGTGGAGAGATCAGCCCTCCACGGATGCCCGCGTATCGCTTGGCCGTGGAGACACGCGCCTGTCATCACCCCAAACGTCTCAATGCCCTCACCGAACCCTCTGGAAAAGATGGGAAGACGAGGCTCTCTCTTCGCAAAAGGCGGCATAAAGAGACCGATGTCGGTGGCCTTGGGACAGCCATCGTCAAAGAGCAGCTCATCTGCCCTGGCTGCTTTGAGCGGCACTTCAAAGGAAGGAGCTTGCATGATCTGGAGTAGCTTCAGGGGCAGCCCAAGCTGGGCGCGCTGGGGCCTGCCTCTCCTGGATGTCCCGGACCCTCGCCCGGCGCTCCCCCTTCGGCGCTGCTCAGCTCACAAGCCTCCAGGCTGGGCGCGCTGTCGATACAGATCAGAGCGTAGGAGGGGCCACCATCGCCTCCACGACCACCGCCTCCAGGTCCCCCCGCGCTGCCCGCCCCCCCAGGGCCTCCCGCGCCCGGTCCAGCGAGGCCCCCACAGCTGAACCAATCACGCCCCTCTCCTCCAGGACCTCCAGGACCTCCAGAGCCTCCAGGACCTCCAGGGCCTCCATCTCCCCCTCGACCCCCTGATCCACTCTGAAGCTGAACCCGCTGCATCTGGAGGTCGGAGGCGAAGGCGTAGAGCGCAAATGAGCCTCCTCCACCCTGACCTCCCAGGCCCCCCTGAGAACCACAACCCGCGCCGCCTCCGCCGCCCCCCGCGCCTCCACGATTTCCGATCAGCGTGGCGCCTCCACCACCCCCACCGCCGCCGCCTGGAGCACCCGCAGTTCCTGGACCTCCCGCAGCGCCCTGCCCTGGTCGCCAACCACCCTCTTCAAACGCCCCAGCTGTACTCTCTTCGCCCCAGGCTCCAGCTGAGCCGGCTGAAGGTTGGCAGCCGCCCCCTCCATCATTACCGTTGGCGACTGAGCCTCGATCTCCTCCATCCCCACCACAGCCTGAAGGCTCACCTGCTTGGCCATCCTCTCTACGCCCTCCGCCTGGGGGGGGGGGGGGGGGGGGGGGGGGGGGGGGGGGGGGGGGGGGGGGGGG
>CAYLJJ010000172.1:0-7623 GCA_964384025.1 uncultured Nannocystaceae bacterium | reverse complement strand
TCGAAGCCCTCAAAACCGCTCAGTTTTTCCCCCGATCCTATTTTTGTACAGGACGAGGTCCAAATAGCTGTGTTTGTCGAGTTGAGGCAGAAGCCAGCGCCGAGGTGACCGCATCCACCTCAACCTCAACCCCTTCCCCTGCCAAGATCCGCCGGGTCGCGCAGATAAAGTCATTGAGGATGTAGCTGAAAATAGCCTTTCCAGTTTGAGAAAAAATCTAGCCTCTTTCACGCGATGTGAGCAACGCCTTCATAAGGCGAGGCCTTGAAATCTCAGGTCAGCCAAGCTCTCCGATCAAAGAATCCAGTTCATCCAACAGATGTTCGGGCGCTTGAGCCTCTCTAAAGGCATCAGTGAGAGCCTGATAGTAAAAAAGTTGCTTCTCCTTGGTCGCCTTAAAGCGCGCCCAGACGGTATCACCCAACTGGCGATGGTCCATGACAAGAGTCCGCAGGTTATGAAGCTTGTCTGCCAAGGCTACCCGACACAGCGGATAGGTCTCCCTGCGGATCTGCTCGACATAGCCCATCTTCCGCTCATACCAAGGAGGCTTCGGGCCGCCCTGATAATCAGGGGGTGTATCGCTACACAGCTCAACGAGCCTCGCCACGCGAGCGCTAAAACGGCGCTCAAGATCAGATCTCTTGACCTCTTCGGGGTGATCCTCAAGGGTGTCATGTAGCAGCGCGGCGATCGCCTCATCCTCATCACCGCCATCCTCCAACACAAGCGCGCAGACGCCGAGCAGATGAGAGATATATGGGATTGAGCTGCCCTTCCTCAGATCATCTGCGTGGATCTTCGTCGCATAGAGCAGAGCCTCATTAAATCTCGATTTGAGCATCTGTTTCCTTCATCGAAGAGAGCCTCAAGCTCTCAGATGAACGCCTCATAGAGCAACCCGTCAGCGTCGGTGTGTGGCCCCACAAGAGACCACGCCCCCGTAGCTGTTCGCCCAATCTCCACACTCACGTCGCTCTAAGCAACTCTCAGCGATGCAACAAACCCCCTCCAGACATCGCCCAACTCGCCCCTCGCTGATACAGCTCAACCCATCGATCACCGCCTCGCCCTCTGAGCAGCTCTGCGCCGTACCATCGCAGGCCAGCGCGCCGGGCGGCGTGAGTTCCAGCACACTCCATTGGGTGTCTACAGCGCGATCCTTCCAGTAGATCTCCCTAATCATTTGATCCACAGCCTTAAATGAAAGCGGTGAGTGCTCTCTATAGAACAGGATTTTTTGGGCGGGTCAGATTCCGCCCCAGCAGATGATCTCACCCTCTGCGGTCAGGCCGCAGCCGATGCGGCCCTGCACCGAGATGGAGTCGAAGCGCCCGGTGGGAGGTCGCGCTTGAGCGTCGCGGTTGTCACCCCAGCAGATGATGTAGTGCTCAGCATTCAACACACAGCCACCCGCACGCCCGAGTTCGACCTGTCGATTCCCGCGCGAATGCAGCAAACGCGGCGAGCCCAGGACCCCGGTGACTCGACCCTGGTCAAAATCATCTATTCCCCAACAGGTAAGGGTGCCATCCATGCGCCGTGCACAGGCAGAGACCGTTCCCGCCTCCACCTCGACAAAGGGGTTGTCCGCCTCGGGGGCGGGGGGAGTCCAGTCAAGCCCACGCCCACTGCACCAGAGCGTACCATCCACTTTGATGGCGCAGGTGATGGAGTATCCGGTCGAAATCTGAGTCACTGGGAACGCCGGGGTGACCAGATCTTCGAGAATTCTGACCCTATCCTCGTTGAATTCAGGTTCGTTGAGAGTAAGGTCAACGAGGCCCCAACAGGTTGCTTGCTCATCGCGAAGCGCACAGCAGTGTGAACGCCCACAGTCGATCGCGTCATATCCCATGTCGATAGGAGTATCTCTAGGTAAATCGATGGGTTGGATGCTGGCGTAATCAGAATCATGCTCACCGAAGACGTGACTGCCCCAACAGCGTATGGCACCATCATCAAGCAGGGCACAACTGATAAAGGCCCCAATCGCGAGCTGACGGATGCGCCCATCAAGGCCTTCGGGTGGAAGCGGTGGGTCATCAAAGCCCAGACCCCAACAGATCAGACGACCATCTTCATGAACACCGCAGGATTGAAATGCTCCCACGTCAATGTGGGTAAACGGACCTGGTGGCGGCGTGGAGGCGCCGCTGCGCATGTGGCCCCAACAGCGCACCTGACTGTCTGCTGTCAGGCCACAGGTGTAGCCCACCGCTGAGTCAATCTCGATGTAGGGACCTGGCCGGACTCGGCGTCCCCCCTGAATGCCATTACCCCAGCAGTGGGCCTCGCCTTCGCTTAATAAAGCACAGGTGTTGTTGGTACCAGGAATACGCGGAGGCAGTGCAGAGAAGAATTTTCCTTCCGGTAGTGTAGAACGATCTTCGCTGCGACCCCAACAGCTCAGTGAACCCTCCTGGGCGTTCAACGCGCAAGCATATAGACCGTAGTTCTCTGAGCCGCTCACTTGATCAAAGGCACCTAATGGTATCGCTCGGTAGAACTCCCAGCCTTCGCATGCCTCTTGCTCGTCCTCGTCCCGGCTGTTTAGGCATTCGCGGAACTCCACGTCGTTGCAGATGATCGTGTTGTCGGCATTTTTCAGCGCACAGTGCGCCTCACAGGTCAGACCATGTATCGTATCATCGGGGACGGTGAGATCCTGATGCCAAACCTGCCAAGCTCCGCCAGACGCGACAGCCGAAGCATAATAGGCACACACTTCAGAGAAATCACCAGCCGGGGGATGTAAAGCATTCCACCGATCACGGCCCCAGCAATCTATCGAGCCGTTATGTGTTCTGATAGCGCAAGTCGTCTCTCGGCCTGCAGAGACAGATCGATACTCACCCACCGGGACCTCAGACTGGCCGTCTGTACCTCCCCAACATGTCAGAGTGCCGTCTGCATGGCGTGCGCAGGCATGTTGCCACCCGACATCCAGCTGGACGATCTCACACCCTTCGTTGATCTCGCCATCGCCATCATTGTCAGCCGCATCACAGCGTTCCACACGCTCAGCCTCGGGCAATGGATCGCACGCATAGCCATCGCCCGTGGCATCGCACACCGTTCGACCCCATACATGATTGTTGTGCCAACCCACCTGACAGTTGTCACCCACCTGCGGCAAGGCCTCATCTTCATCGATGACGCCGTCACAGTCGTCATCGACGCTGTTGCAGATCTCCTCTGTAGGATCTCCCGCGTGGGCCGAGCACGCACACCCCAACCCATCGCAGCGCTGCTCGCCTACCCGAGCGCAGGCACCCACCCCGCGGGTGCAGGGGCCAAGGCAGGCATCGCCCTGTCCATCGCCATCCGAATCGATCTGATCTGGATTCGCGGCCCATAAACAGTTGTCATCCGCCAAAATTTCATCCCCATCCAGATCGGGATCGCAGGCATCCCCCAAGCCATCCCTGTCCAGATCGCCCTGGGCCGGGTTGCCCACATTGGGACAATTGTCACTCGCATCAAGCACTCGATCGCCATCTTGATCATCGAGCCGCGACGAACATGTGGGGACGCTGCGCGCCAGCCGAAAGCCCACGGCAGCATTTGAGTGATCGTTGGCGAATCGAAGTCGAGTGCCCAGGCGCGGTGGATCATCTTGGGCACCACGAACCACCCGATCAGAGGCATTAGTGCCCTGCGGATCTATGAGCACCTCACCCGAAAACGGCGCGTAACCATCCCAGACCCACTCCTCCGCATTGCCGATCACATCATATAAGCCCCAAGGGTTGGTCGCACGCATCGCCACGGCCCCCACTTCACTCGCATCAGCGGCGACGATCCGCTCCGCATTGGGCCAAAGAGGGTTCACCTCACCTGCCCGCGCAGCATACGCCCACTCCGCTTCGGTGGGCAGTCTCCAGCCATCGCAACCGTTCACCCAGACCACACTCAAGTCCTCATCAGGCGCATAACAGGGCGTAAAATCATCGCGGAGAGACCAAGCGTTGGCCAGCTCAGTCGCCTCCAACCAACTGACCTCAGTGATGGGCCAATCGCAGTCCCCATCAAGCTGACAAGCCTGCGGATCTCGTAAGTTCCGAGTCGCTTCAGTACGACCGATCCAATACGCCTGGGTCAGATGTGTCCAAGAGTGCCGTTCATCATCATCGCGATCCGCCTCGGTAAAGGGGCTACCAAGCCAGAAAGCCCCCGGCAAGACACAGATCATATCGTCGGGTATTTCTGGTGGTGGTATATCGGCTGTATCGATCAGCCCACCCTCGGCAGCGACTGCATCACGCGCTGCATCGATCAGCCCACCGTCGATAATAGCCGTATCATGCATTTCATCTGTGGAGGCCAAAGCTGCACAGCGGCCATTCGTACCGCACACGAAACCCGCCATACAATGTAGATCCTCTGTGCAGGGAAGTTCGGTCGGTTCTGCCCCATCGCACCCGAACAGCAGTCCAAGCAGGATTACCAATTGCTTCATGATCTCCCTTTTTACGCAGTCTCGGGTATGATGCTAATTGTTATGAAGCTTATCAGCACGCGAGTTTTCTGGAGCGTAAAATTATGAATGCTGTCCCCGTCACAACTCCAGATAATAAGCCAAACTCCCTCTTAGACAAGAAACTGGCAGGCAAATACAGCATTGAGGATTTAGTAGGTGAGGGGGGCTTTGGTTCAGTCTATCGCGCCATCCAAGAGCCTCTAGGGCGTAAGGTCGCCGTCAAGGTGATCAAACCAGGCACCCCCAGCGGGGGAGCTGATCTCAAAAAGCGCTTCTTACATGAGGCTCAACTCCTGGCGAAGTTCAATAGCCCAAACATCGTCCAAATCTTTGATTATGGAGAGAAGGAGGGGCTGCTTTATATGGTCTTAGAGCTGATCGGCGGTCGCTCTCTCAGCAAATTGATCGAGGAGGAGAAGAACCTCAGCGTCGATGACATCATAAATATTATGGTGGAGATCATAAACGCCCTCGATGAGGTACATAAAAAGGGCCTTGTCCATCGAGATCTCAAGCCAAGCAATATCATGGTGATAGATAAGCACAACGGCAAAAAGAGCATCAAGCTGATCGACTTTGGTATCGCCCAAATTATAGATTCTAAACATAATCCTCAGACCCAAGCTGCATCTTTTATCGGCGATGTGAAATATATGGCGCCAGAGCGGTTTAAAGATAGGGACAATATTAGCCATAAGACAGATCAATATGCATTAGGGATAATACTCTATAAAATGCTATTTGGAGTAGTCCCCTTTGATGGTAGTACGATTGCAATTGAAAATGCCAATATTAATAAAAAGCTTCATTCTGATGAAAATCAAAATATCGCCGATTTTCAGGAGGTTATAACAATAGTTTCAAATGCCCATATGAATGAAGATCCTTATCTTGATAAAAATAAAGAAATTTCCGGTTCTCAGGCGAGAATGATAGCAATTGTAAGTGCCCATATTTATGAAGAACCTAATTTTGATAAAAATAAAGAAATTGCTGATTCTCTGAAGACTATAGTTGAGAGGGCATTAGCTAAAAAACCAGATGAACGTTTTAGTGATCTCAATGAGATGCGTGGAGCTTTACATGATTGTCAAAAAAAAGAAGATAAAACAATACTTTCTTTCGATATATTTAAAGAAATAAGATTAATCATCGCTTCTTTAGTTTTGGGGCTCTTGATGATCGCCTTCGGCGGATACGTAATGATGAGCACCCCACCGATCCCACCTATCTCGGATACCTCAGTGGATGCAGTGCCTGTTGCCGATGCAAGCATAGTGGATGCAGCGCCCGTCGAGGTTTTGCTGAAGGTGCCGATGGCGAATCCCGTGCGTACGATTATAACCGCCAACGGGCTTCTATTGATAGACAAACTGAGTACCGATGCTGCTTGGCCTTTGCGACCAGGGAAGGACTGGAAAGATCACTGGGTCTTACCAGAAAACACGGAGTTTCAGCGCTGTGGAGGAACCCAAATGAAGCATGATGACGATTTAATAAAGTGCTTTAACAAATCATTCAAGGTTTACAGAAGTACTAACCCAGTCGAAGTCCAGATAGATGGGAGAAAATTTAGTCTAGAAGTTGGGTCGGGAGGCTCGGAATAGATATGTTTTTGTTTTTGTTTTTATTTTTTGTCCCTGGGTTAGCATCTGGGAATTTATACAGAACTTGTCGTGAAGCACAAAAAGCTTTAACAGAATGCAAGGAAAAAAATGATGATTGTCGTCTTAAAAAAACTGATAGTTGTGTGAGTATTTGTAAAAAACAGTTGAATGCTTGCCAAGAACAAAAGAAGTCTGAAGATTACAAGAAAAACATTACAGAAATACTTGAAGAATGCAGAGGACGTATAGAGACAATCACTAGAAAAATAAAACAAACCAAATGCAAGGATGCAAAGAAGAAAGCGGTTGTTAATGCGAAGCGTCCTAACCCCGATGTGGAGACATACAAATCTTGTGAAGATATCTGTTCTAGATCTAAAGTAGAAGTGAGTTTAACGCATAAAAAGTACTGTAGTGAGAAAGAAGTAGCTTTAGAAACTTGTATTAAAAGCTATGAATTGTTTGTTAAAACAAGAACATTGGATAAAGCGAACATTTGCGCTGATAAATGCCGTGATTCACACAAAAACCATCTAGAAGAATGCGAAGATTTCAAAATCTGCGAAAATGCTATTGATTCCGCAATGGAATATCGCAAAAACAATAGCAAACTCCGTCAGAAATGCTTCGATAAGTGTGCCAGACTTAAAAAAGAAGGCAGATGTCCAATATTTGCAACAGTGGATGTCAAGGTAGATAAGAACGGCGTTCCAATCGCAAAAAAAGCATATATTGACGATGTTTTTATCGATAGTACACCATTTTCTACCGAAATACTTATAGGTCTACGAACCGTTCGTGTCGCAGGTTGGACCTATAAGAAGGTTCTTAAGGCCAAAGATGTGTGGTTGATCAAAATCAAGTTGGACCAGCCACATAAGCCCTCTTCGATGCCGCCATGGTTGATGGGGGTGGGTGCAGCAGTCACGAGCAGCGGAGGGATCCTATGGGGTGTCGGGTACAACGACGAGCAGGATGTCCTCAACAATCCGCAAAACGGTGGACAGGGCTTAACGCAACTCGGGGACGCCCGTGATATGAAGACGGCTGGCATCGTGATCGCAACTACGGGCTTGGTAGCCGTGACAACCGGTATCATTTGGTCACTGATGTTTGATTGAATAGCCCAAGAATAGGCTCAAATCATCCAGAGCACCGTCAGATTCAACATTTTGCGGTATTCTTTCTATAACTCATAGCTTCTTCCAGAATTTTTGAACCAGTGCCTGAAATATCTCCTGATATTTAACCATGTTTCTTTACATATCCATACCTTTGGCTGCATTGCCCTACATTTGCCTACATGAATTTGATGCTATTGAGGATAGGAATTTCAAGCCCCCCCAGAAAGCATGTGTATGTGCTTGATGTTCCGGGGTTTTTCCATTGTCAGCACGCCGAAGATAGAGCTCCCCCCTCCCCGCGTCGAGCAAAATTTCTCGCAGCTCTGGCCACCGTTCAAAATGCTCAGGCACTAGGTGGACTTGCTACGTTTGAGTGGACACCCCAGACCGGGTGAAGATGCCCGAGCCG
>CAYLJJ010000171.1:0-7681 GCA_964384025.1 uncultured Nannocystaceae bacterium | reverse complement strand
CCATCCTGAGCAGTACACGCGACCGTGGGTGCTCAAGTCTCTGGCAGGTCTTCACTACTGCATCCAATGAGCGCTCCAGATCCAAAACCCTCTCTCCATTGCCCTTCGATAGATGGCTGTGGATCCAAAGTGATGAGCCACTGTGCTGCACTGAATACTGACGGAAGACCAAATTGCCCCTCTTTCTCCCCCGATGACCTGGTGCTCCGATCCTCGAGGCCAACAACAAGGGATCTGGGAGCTTCTCCCCTCGTGGGAGTCCCCGCTCTCGCAACACCGTCGCTGTCGGATCCAGATCGAAGATATGCCAACCCTCACCTTCTGCGTCCAATGTCAGCATCGCAGGATCCTGCAACACCCCATCTATCTGAGGCAGCTCCCAAAGAAGCCAAGGCGTCGCTGGTCTCAACAGCTCAAACTCGAAGGCTGATAACCCTCGCGACAACGACCCTGCGCTTGGGCAAGAGCGCAGCCCTCCAATCGCTGCCAAATTGTTGAGCGCTTTACCGCCCCATGACTCCCAACTCGGGCGGATCCCCCGCACCGACCTTGAGGCCATATAGATCACCAAGGCGACCCATAGCGCCATGCCAGAGTAGCCCCCCTGCCGCCGCACCTTCAGCTGCTTCGCTGCCTCTTCAAGGAAACCCTCGCTTCTGAACTTGAGCAGCACGGTCGCTGAACTGCTCAGCTCATCTGGGAGTCGGCTCTTGTCCTCTGGCTTCCACTCGACAGTCATCTTCCCGCGTGCCATTCTTCTCCCCCCTCGTGTTAGGGAGCGACCGCAGATCTTGCTTGTTGGTTGAGCTGCGGTCGCAGCTTCCATCCTGGCTCTCCCTCACCTCCAATATCAGGAGCCAGGCGATGCGATAGTGGTGAGAAGCGGTAGTGACTTAACTGCTGAAGATTCTGGGCAGACGAGTAGCGCGGGAAGCTAAGCCTTTAATATGGAATGGGAATATCGGAAACGAAACGAGTGGGTTATAGCCACCTGAGGATGGCCGGAGCACTGAATCGCTATACTCCACTTCATTTACACCGTGCAGTTTGGTAGTTAAGCGAGATGAATAAACCAACTTTATACATATTTTCTGGCTTGCCTGGAACAGGGAAATCTGTACTGGCACAAGAACTATCTAAAGCAACAGGTTTTATATATCTAAGAATTGACACTGTCGAGCAAGCACTAAGAGATCTATTCAGTTTAAAAATTGAGGGTGAAGGATATCGTTTATCATATCGAATTGCTCAAGATAATCTAGAACTTGGACTGAGTGTTATAGCAGACTCATGCAATCCAATTGAACTTACTCGATCAGAGTGGAGTGAGACCGCTACCAAATCAAATGCATCATTCGCTAATGTTGAAATAGTCTGCACGAATATCCCAGAGCACAGAAGTCGAGTTGAAAATCGAAAGCCAACTGTTAAAGGACTTAAATTGCCCACTTGGAATGATGTTAAAAACAGAGAATATCAATCGTGGGTTGATGAGAGGTTGGTAATAGATACAGCAAATAGAACGGTAAGTGAAAGTGTTCAGGAGCTGTTGGCTGGTTTGAACATTGATGGAAATCGCTAAACAAAGCATTATATCAGATTCGCTGGACTTCTAAGGGACCTCCTCCGATTTCTCAAAGCCCACTGGATATGTACCCAGTAGGCAAAACTTGATTACAGGTTAAATGGAAGAGCTAAGCATTTCTGCCATAGAATGCGGGAAAAGAGCAAATCTGCCTAAAAAATATGGCTAAACTACCATTTTCAGGAATTTCACATGTTGCATCATAGCGCATCAGAATCTTTGATGCCATATGGGTTCTTTCTGATAGATCATCAAACGAAAATAAGCAGTAACTTAATTGCTTTGCTCATGTTAGAGCTATGCTCACTGGAGATAAGAAGAGGGCTCTACGCCAGAGCCTCTGGAGCGAGACGCAGTGCTCTGACAAGATTTAAGCCCGAAGGAATACCCCAGTTAACGCTCAAAGCGATAGCCCAAACCTCGCACCGTCTTGATATGGCGAGGCTTAGAAGGTTGAGGCTCGATCTTCAAGCGCAGCCCCCGGATAAAATTATCTACGGTGCGCGCCGTGCCTTCAAAGCGCCAACCCCAGATCCTTCTTAAAATCTCATCTCGTCTAAATAGGTGTCCAGGGGCACCAGCTAGGAGGCAGAGCAGCTCCAGCTCCCGCTTTGAACAGGCGATCTCCTCTCCATGAACACGCAGGCGTTGAGCGGCGCAGTCTATCTCTACTTCGGAGAAGCGGATCTGCATCTCCCTTTGGCGGGTTTGATGCCTCCGCAACAGCGCTTGGACACGGGCCAGCAGCTCAGACAGCTCAAAGGGCTTGGAGAGATAATCATCAGCGCCCAGCCTCAACCCCTCTACCTTATTCTCTGTGCTGCTTCGCGCTGAGAGGATCAGAATCGGTAGCTCCTCACCCTGCTCACGCAGCTCACTGAGAATCTCCAGACCATTGATGCCCGGCAGCATCAGATCCAAGATGATCAGCTCTGGGCGTTCATCGAAGGCCATCTCCATCCCTGTGTTGCCATCAGCAGCGCAGAGAATCTCATAGCCCTGATGTTTCAGATGCATGGCGAGGCCCTCTCGTAAAGCTCGGTTATCTTCGATGATCAAGAGACGTGCGCTCACAGATGCTCCCTCACCATCCTCTCATTGCGTCCAGATCCTTAGGATGCTCTGATGCTCCTCCAAAATTAATGAACCTCAAATTATAAGCTGGTGAGGAGCGCGTATGGCGGTTGGTTATAATGTTCACGACCTGATGTCCATCCTTAACCCTGTCTGTCGGCAGAGCTTGGATGAAGCCGCCGCTGTCTGTGTCTCACATGGACATTATGAGATCGAGATTGAGCATCTGCTGCTTAAGCTTCTTCAGAAGCGAGAGACAGATCTCATCAGGCTTCTGACTCACTATGGGATCACACGAGATGAGCTCAAACGGGAGCTGAATCGAGCGCTCCGGCGCTTCCGCAGCGGCAATACGCGAATACCTACCTTTTCAAAGAGAATCTCCCCGCTCTTAAGCGATGCCTGGCTCTATGCTTCCCTAAGCCTCAAATCAACACGGGTGCGTTCAGGAGCCATTTTGATGGCTTTGCTGTTGGTCCCCGAGCATACTAAGGCCCTGCGAGCCTCAGCCCCCTGCCTACGGCGTATTGGGGCGGAAGACCTCCGCAATGAGATCTCACACCTCATCCGCAATACAGGGGAGGCGCGCAGCGCTGCGGCCCCTATGGGTGCTACTCCACCCAGCCCAGAGCTGGTTCAGGAGAAGCGACAGCAAAGCTTTCCAAACCTTGATCAATACACCAGCGACCTAAGCGCTCGCGCCCGAGATGGCCTCATCGATCCCATCATCGAGCGTGATGATGAGATCCGTCAGCTCATCGATGTGCTCTCCAGGAGACGACAGAATAACCCCATCTTGGTGGGAGAGCCGGGGGTGGGTAAGACCGCCGTAGTGGAGGGGTTGGCACAGCATATCGTCGATGGGGAGGTGCCCCCGAGCCTCCGCTCTATCTCTCTGCGGATGCTCGATCTGACCCTCTTACAAGCGGGGGCCAGCGTTCAGGGAGAGTTCGAGAAGCGGCTCAAGGGGATCGTTGAAGAGGCGATGAGCAGCGCCAACCCCACAATTCTCTTTATCGATGAGGCTCATATGCTCATCGGGGCGGGTGGAGCCAAGGGTCTGGGAGACGCCGCCAACATCCTTAAACCCGCCCTCGCACGAGGAGCGCTGCGCACCATCGCGGCCACTACTTGGAGCGAATATAAGCGCTACTTTGAGACCGATCGTGCCCTTGTGCGCCGCTTCCAAGTGGTGAAGGTAGAGGAGCCAAGCATCCCTCAAGCGATCACCATGATCCGTTGGCAGGTGGCCGCGCTGGAGAAGCATCACCGCGCCCGTGTCCTCAATGAGGCGGTGGTGGAGGCAGTTCAGCTCTCTGCGCGCTATCTCAGTGAGCGCAAGCTGCCTGATAAAGCGATCAGCCTCCTCGACACCGCTGCTGCGCGGGTCGCCCTGAGTCTACGAGGCTGCCCTCAGCAGCTAGAACGTCTGACTCAAAGCTTGGCCGCGCTTCAGAAGGAGCGAGCGCAGCTTCAGCAGGAGCAGGGGGTTGAGTATGGCGGTCATGAGGAGCGTCTTGAGGAGCTGAATCAAGCACGCGCCGAGCTGGAGAGGGAGCGCAGCATCCTGGACAGTCGTTGGCGCTCTGAGCGAGAGCGTATTAAGCAGATCCAGGTGCTGGAGCATGAGCTGGAGACTGGGCGGAGTGAGGAGGACTCTGAGCGGCTCAAGCAGGAGCTACAGAGCCTGCGTGAGAAGCTGGCGCTCTTACAGGGCGAAGATCCCTTGCTCCCTCTTAATGTTGATCGGCGGGTCATCGCTCAAGTGCTCTCCGACTGGACCGGCATTCCCAGCGCTAAGATGCTCACCAGCGAGGTTCACACCGCCCTTGAGCTTGAGTCTCGGCTCTCAACACAGATTTATGGTCAACCTTACGCCCTGGAGATCCTCAGCCGTCGCATCCACATCAGCCGAGCGAACCTTGAAGACCCCAATAAGCCTGTAGGGGTCTTTCTTTTGAGCGGCCCCAGCGGGGTGGGCAAGACAGAGACCGGCGCTGCCCTGGCCGAGGCCCTCTACGGGGGCGAACGCAACATGGTGGTGATCAAGCTCTCAGAGTATCAGGAGCCCCACTCTGTTTCGCTGCTCAAGGGCGCTCCTCCAGGCTATGTGGGCTATGAGCGTGGTGGCCTGCTCACCGAGGCTCTTCGGCGCCGTCCCTATAGCGTGGTCCTGCTGGATGAGCTTGAGAAGGCCCACCCCGATGTCATCGAGATGTTCTACCAGGTCTTTGACAAGGGCAGCTTGGAGGATGGGCAGGGGGTCTCGGTCAGCTTTCGTCATGCTCTTATCTTAGCAACCTCTAATATCGGAGGAGAAGCTCTGCTGAGGGCCTGTGTCCAGGAGCGCCCCTCCCTGGAGGAGGCTCAGGAGATCCTCAGGGCTGCGCTCCTAGAGCGTTTTCCTGCATCTCTGTTGGGACGATTGACCGCCATCCCCTACCTCCCCCTTAGACCAGAGGACCTGCGCAGCATCGCTGAGCAGAAGTTACAGCAGATCGCCCAGCGCTTTCAGCGGCGCCATCGCGCTTCTCTGCATTGGGAGCGCTCCACCTTAGATGGCCTAGTTCTAGAGTGCGTTCAGGCTGGGACTGGAGCGCGAGAGTTAGAGAATCTATTAAACCAGGAGCTGCTCCCTGGGCTCTCAACCCATCTCCTTGAGCGCGTCGCTGAGGGCGCTACCATTCAGGACTTGGAGATCCTCCGTCACCCCCTCCAGGGCTTCCTCTATAGCTCAGGAGATGAGCAGGGGCTCAAAGAGGAGCTTAAGGCGGCCTTGCAGGAGGCCAAGGTCCAGGAGTCCAAGCGTCGAGAGGCGGAAGAGGAAGCGGTCGTCAAAGAGGCTCAGCGCCAAGCGCAGGAGGCTCAAGAGCGCGCAGCGCGCAGCGCGGATGAGGTTCGAAAGCGAGCTGTTCGAGAGGAGAGAGAGGCGGAGCGCTTGCGGAGCTTGCACCAGCTGGCTGCTGAAGCGCGTGCCCGCACGGAGCGGCGAAAGATCCTGGATGCCTACCAAGCCAGTGAGGCTCAGAGAGCCGCAGAGAGGGCACAGCGGGAAGCGGAGAAGAAGCAACTGAGCGCTGAGGAGGCGGCGAGAGAAGCTCATCAACGACGGAGGGAGAGCGAAGCGAGGCTCCAAGCAGAGGAGCGGGCCTCAGCTCAGGCTGAGGAGGCATATCAAAAGAGCCTTAGGCGGCGAGAGCGGGCGCAGCAGGCCCAAGCGCAGGTGCAGGGCGAGCTGGAGGCGCTTGAGAGGGCAAGGCAGCGGCTTAGAGAGGAGAGCGAGGAGAGAAGCGAGGCGTTGGGGCGCCAGGCTCAGCAAGTGGAGGAGGAGGCGCTGCGCCTCCTCAACGAAGCAGAGGCAGGGCTACAAGCTGCCCGCAAGGAGGCCAAAGAGCAGGAGGAGGAGGGGCAGGCCCATGTCGACCAGATAGAGGAGCGGATAAAAGCGCTGGAGACTCAAACCCAGACGCGACTTCAGGAGGCCAAGGCTCTATATGAAGAAGCCAATAGGCGTCTCAAACAGGAGATGGAGGAGAGAAGGAGCGTTGAGGAACAGGGCAGCCTAAAAGAGGCCACTGAAGCTACGCTCAATGCAGAGAAGCTGCGCCAGGAGGCTCAGCAAAAGCGACGAGAAAGCGAGGAGCAGCTTCTCAAAGAGCAGATGCTTGAGGCTCAAGCGGAGGAGGAGCGCCATGAGGCGATCAAGAGGCGCAGAGAGGCGCTCAGGGTACAGGAGCGAACGCAGGTTGAGATCAAGCAGATCCAGAGAGAGACTCAGCGGCTTCAGGAGGAGAGCCAACGACGGCTTGCGGAGGCCAAACAGGCTCTGAGCGCGGCCGAGCAAGAGGCGACGCGGCTTTTCGGTGCAGTGGAAGCAAAGCGGCTCAGCGCCCAGAGAGAGGCCAACGCACGAGAGAAAGAGGGGGAACACTATAAGCTTCAGATCGAGGCGCAAGTCCAGGCGCTGGAGGCTGAGGCCCAGGAGCGACTCCGTCAAGCGGAGTCAAGGCAGCGAGAGGCGACTCGACAGCTCAGCAGTATCGTTGAGCAGCAGGCCCAGGCAGAGGAGAACGCGGCAGAGGAGAGCAGGCTCGCAGAGAAACGGCTCACTGTACGGCGAGCCGAGGCTCATCGAAGAGCAACCCAAGCTGAGAAGCAACTTCAACACTTTGAGAGTCAACGCGCTCAGCTCCTGGAGAGCGCGCGACGAGAGTTAAGCCTCGCTCAGGAGAAGGCAGATCGTTTGCGTGGGGCCGCCTTTGAGACCCTAAAGGAGGGCGAAGAGCGAGCTAAAGCTTTCTTAAAAGAGGCTGAGTTGGAGGCGCAAAAGCTTCGAGGAGAGGCTCATAAACTCAGAGAAGCTGCCCTGGAGCGCGCAGCTCAGATCCGCACAGAGGCTCTGGAGGTACAGGCACGATCTCAGCGGGAGGTCAAACAGTTTAAGCGAGACTCTCAAGCAGCCCTGGCTGAGGTGCAAGCGGAGATAGATGAGCTTCAACATGAGTATGAGGGTGCTCAGACCAGACTTCAGAGCCAACGAGCAGCGCTTCAAGCAGTAGGAGAGGAGCGCGTTCAGCTCCTAGAGCAGCTTCAAGGCCTCCAAGAGGAGCACGACAAGCTACAACGCAAAGAGAGAGAAGCATCTCGAACCAGACAGGAGCAGCATGAGGAGTTGGAGCGTCTCCTCAGCAAACAGCAAGTGGTGGAGTCTCAGATCGCGGAGGCTCGCGTTGCCATCGAACGCGGCCTCGAGGGACTCAAAGGAGCCGAGGAGAGGAGAAAGGAAGCTCTTGGGGAGCAGGGACGCCTTGAGGAGCAGGCGGCAACCCTCCTTCGTGAAGCTCGTCAACTCCGTGAAGAGAAGGAGTTAGAGGCCAAGGCTGAGCGCAAAGCTGCTCGAGAGACCCTTGAAGCCGCTGGGCTTAAACGTCAGGAGACTGAGCAGGCTGCTCAAGAGGCTGCTGATGCTCTGGAAGCTCAACTTAAAGAGGCCGAAGTCGATCAAAAAACTCAAGCTCTAGC
>CAYLJJ010000170.1:0-7812 GCA_964384025.1 uncultured Nannocystaceae bacterium | reverse complement strand
CGACGGTGACGATGATCTCGACATCTGCGACGGTCAGGACAATGACTGTGACCCGGCGAGCGCCGACGGTGACGAGGATCCGGGTCTGGGCGCGGCCTGCGACGGCGCAGACGCGGATCTCTGCGAGGACGACAGCATCGTCTGTGAGGCTGGTAACTTGCTCTGTACGCTCGGCGACGTAAACGAGGAACTCTGCGACGGCCTCGACAACGACTGCGACGGTACCGTGGACGAAGACGTGGACGACGATCTCGACGGCGTTTGCAACCCCGACGACAACTGCGTCTGGAATGCGAACTCCGGCCAGGAGGACGAGGACTGCGACGGCATAGGCGATGTCTGCGACGACTGCCCGCTCGCCCCGCGCAATGACCAGGACGACGACCTCATCTGCGGCGATGTGGACAACTGCCCTGCATACCCGAACGCCAACCAGGACGACGGAGATACGGACGGCACCGGCGATGTCTGCGACGCCTGTCCTGAGGGTGGTGACCGCGACCACGACGGTGTCTGCGACGTCGACGACAACTGCCCCGACGATGCGAACCCCGACCAGGCGGACGTCTGCAGCAACTTCTGCCCTTAAAACCTCCTGGATCATCTGGACCGTGAGGCGGGCTGGCGCGGTGCAACGGCCCTCTCACGGAAGCAGCAATCAACGGCCCCATCCTGTACAATAAGTCTTTTGAGGGTGCGGCTCCTTTGCTGCGACAAGAAAGCCGTGAAAAAATCCGAAGCTCAAGATTCTTGTTCGGTTGCCCCACTCGTTCCGTTTCCGATATTCCCATTCTATATTAAAGACTTTCTGGGGGTCGCTTAAAATTCCTATCTTTTCGAACGTAGGCAACCAGCAAGTCAGCGTGATCAACCACATGATCCCTTGATCTTCCCGCCAATTCTTTGAGAGAATCCTACTGTTACTCTCGACGCCTAAGAAACCTCATGCCAAATTCCAAAAATGGTGCTTTATTATCATTGGTCCTATTCCTATCAAGTTGCATCGCAAACTCAGATGCTCAGATGGATGTTGACTTCGCCCAAGATCTTGGGCGGAGTGATCCCTCAGGAGAAGATGCAGCTGTTCAGGAGGATCCTGTTCTCTTTGAGGATGGGGGCCTCGTTCAAGCGGAGGATGAGGACCTTGTCCAAGCGGAGGATGAGGGCCTCGTCCAAGCGGAGGATGGGGCCTCAACCGACGGGGACCTCTTGGATCAAGGCGATGACGCTGCTCCATGTCCCGTCGCCGCGATTTTTGATGAGCTCGAGGTCTCTGTGTTTGAGATCGTCAGCTTGAGTGCCTCTATCCATGAAGGCTTTGGTGAAGGGTTCTTACTCTATCGTTGGAGCGTCGTTGAGCGCCCAGAGGGCTCCACCGCCCAACCCGTTGAGCACTATCATAACCTTAGCCACCCCGCAAATGGTGGTCCTGCAGACAATGAGGCCACTCCTGAAGCCTTCTTCTTCATCGATCTGGTGGGCGACTATGTTTTGGAGTTGAGCGTAGAGGACAGCCTTGGCATCGTAGCTCCCAGCGAGATCTGCCCCCAGGAGCTCGTACGCGTTCATATCACCGCAATATCTAACACAAACATCCACATCCAGTTGGTCTGGAACACCCCCAGCGATCCCGATCAGACCGATGGGGTGGGGACAGATGTGGATCTGCACCTGCTCAGGCCAGGAGAACACACCTGGACTCGGCACGACGCGATATCCCCAGGCGATGACTGCTTCTACGCCAACACCTGTCCTGATTGGGGCGACCCAGGTCCAGCAGGGAACCCCATCCTGGAGCTTGATGATGTCAACGGCGCGGGACCTGAAGATATCCGCTTGGATGAGCCTGAGGACACCAGCGTGGTGGGGGCGCCCTATCGAGTCGCGGCCCACTACTATTCGGCCGTCCCAGAAGAGAACGGCGGCCTGGGAGCGCAAGCCTGGACTCAAGAGATGGTGCCCAGCACGGTGACGCTGCGGATCTTCCTAAGCGGTCGCTTGGCGGGGGAGTGCTCCAAGTTACTCGACACCTCAACGCAGTTCTGGGAGGCGGCGGAGATCCACTGGAGTCCTGGGAATCGTCAAGTCATCGTGATTGACCGCATGATACCTTGACTCCATTTTCCATTTTTTTGGATTTAATAAAGAATTTCAATGTGCTCTCTTTGTGGGTATAATCGATGATTAAGAAGTTTTCCTCAAAAGTGCGGGGTAAGCGCCACCGATGCTCTATGGAGCATCGTAAGCAAGACGAAAGGGGGCGCTCTAAACCCCAAGATCATGACCAAAACCTTCGAATCAGAGAGTGAATTCAATCAAAGACTGAATTTGGGCTCAAAATACACGATGAGCGAAGGTCGGGCACACAAAGTCATTGATGATAGTCATCAGTGCAAATTGATGGTGGATGGATAGGAGGATAGGCAGTCTAAGGACTACGGCGACCGAACAGCTCCCTCCTCTAACGGCAGCTAAGGCGAACAGCAGCGAACCCCTCAACCAACATCAACCAAGCGGCGGTTGGCCTCTTCTCCCAGTCTGAGAAGGAAGTGGCCTTGATAGCAGCGCATGGTCAACTCGAAGATCTGCCATTCATGCTGCTGGTACATGAGGGGTCCCATCAGCTCCTCCGGTTTTGGTTTGGCCAGAGGTGACAGAGCAAGGAGCGGTCTTGATGATGCCTTTCCTTAGATTTCAGGGGGATATGATGAGGACAATGCTATTTTGGGCGGGAGATATGGCTGGATTCTGAACAGCATGGACGAATAGGGAGCATGGGTTAGAGCTTCTGAGCAAGCCCTGCATTGAGCATTGCTTCCACGAATGAGACTGCTCACTCGTCATTACCCTCAGCCTGACCGCCGCGACGGCTCCTTATCTGAGCGTCCAGGCGGTGGGCTTTAGTCTCAACGCGGCGGTCTACGTCTCCACCTTCGAGGGTGACGCGCTCAAGCGACTCTGCTGCTACATCACGCGGCCTCCCATCTCCAACAAGCGGTTGCAACTCCTCGAGAACGATCCTGCGGTCCTTCAGCTGCGCCGACCCCGGGCAACGACACCAAGCAACTCATCTTCGACCCCCTCAAGCTCAACACCGCCGCGGATGTTCGCGCGATCTTGATGGGCCACGCCCGGCCACCAAGCCCTCAGGCCGCAAGCGTCTCTCATGGGCCACCCTCATGATGCGCGTCTTCGGCGTCGACATTCTCCAGTGCCCCGCCTGCCAAGGTCGCATGCGCATCATCGCCCACATCGAGGATCCCATCGTCATCGCCAAGATCCTCAAGCACCTCGGCTTGTCCACCACGCCCCCGCCGATTCGTCCCCAAGGCCACCGCCACTCCAACTCGATTGGGTTTGCTGAACTCAAAGCACTTAACGACCAAGAATTCTGCTTGAAGCGGGGAGGGGGAGGTCTGTCTTTGAGGTGCTAGGAGCTCGAATAGATAGAGATAGTCCTGGAGATGGTACCGAGATTACACCCGCTTAAGGGAGGTCTCTTGAGTTCCCTATACACTTTTGAGCATATAACTACTGTGATTTTGAATCATGGAAGCTACTGTGAATTCTCCAGAGCATTTGATGTAAAACTCCGATTTTTTTTCAAACATCTTCTATAGATATGAACCGTCACACTTTGAATTTGTGCTCTTTACAAGTTCTAGATTCGTTTGCTCTTTAGCCTGATGAATTGCTGCTGGGTGCAACCCCAAAAAGTTGGCAAGCTCCAGAGGGGCCCAAACAACCCCTCAAAATGAGCTTCATGCGCCACACGATCGGTGGATTTCCCCCTTCGCTTAGGAGAAGGCGTGAACTTCTGATACCTTAATTTTTGAGAAATACGCGCCGTCTGCTTAGATTTTTTACGGGTCCAGAGCTTTGCCAACTTTTTGAGGTTGTTCCCAGCTTTTCCCGTCGACGTGGGGGTTGGGGAGGGTTTACCTTGGAGGTTGTTTCGCCGAGAGGATTTTGGGTAAGTGTCATGTTTACAATTATTTGCTCAGGGGGGCTTATGCAGCCTATCCCCACACTGCGCTGCAGATAAAGGTTACCCTAATCTAGGTAAAAGATTCAGATGAAACTATTTAGCATATCAAGCCTTGGCTCAAAGCTGCTGCTCTCTTTCCTCTCTCTACTTGCGATTTTGGTAGCATTCGGCCTGCTCAGCCTCTCGAACGTTAATGACATAGATAAAAGGACTGACGGCATCATCCAATCAGTGCCCCTTATCGATGTGTCTGAAGAGATGAAGCAATCGATCCTTTACGACCAGTTTCTGGTCATGGAAATGCTCGCATCTAAGGATATCGCTGAGATGGAAGTCTTTTGGAAACAGCATCAGGAAAATGTTGAAGGGTTCGACCTTCTATTTCGCGGTATTATGGATGGTATACAGACGAATGAAGGATATATTTACCCTACTAAAGACCCTAAACTACGCAAAGCGGCTAATGAAGCCGAGTATTTTCATCATAATCTGTTCGTTCCCCGGGTGTCAAAAATTCAGGCGCTGATGCAACGTGTTTTTGCCATTAATAGAGAGTTGAAAACCACTCTGCATAAGTACAGTAAGGTTTTTGATGCGATCACATCTGCTGCTATTAGACTGGAAAAAGATATCAAGATGCGCATTAAGCAAAAATCAGCAGATGACCATTTTCAGTCTAAAATAATCCAAAATGAGTTTGCCTGGGCAGATATGATCATGGAAATCAAAACAACGATTGCCATGGAGCGTATTATGGTGGAAGAGGCGGGGAACACCGACGATCTGCACTTTTTCAGGAGATTATCTGATAAGCACCTGGGCTATATTAAACAGTTCCATGGATGGATTCGCTTACTTAAACATGGAGGATCTAATGTCGAGACTGTAGTATCGAAAATGGGGGATAAAGCACTCATCGATCAGGTAAACACTATAAAAACAAAGCATAATAGTTCATTCGCTCCTATGGGACAACGACTATTTGAATTGCAAGCCGAGAGAAACCGACTCTTTAGTTTAATGTATACCCTAGATGAGGAAGTCGATTCAAATGGACAGGAGATGATCCGGATTCTGTCCACCGTAGAAAACGGAGCCCGCCAGGTTATTGAGACGGCCACCCTTGAATCCAAGCAAGCCGTATTGATGTCTGTTTTGACGACCTGGATTGCGATAGGCATCGGCGCCTCTTTGGCCGGCTTTCTGGGCTGGAGGCTTTCCCAGAAAGTCCTGGACCAGTTGGGTTGTGAGCCAGCTGATATGGTAAAACTAGCCGACCGGGTCTCCAAAGGTGAGCTGGATAGCGCGCTTGTGGGAATAGATGGCCGTCAGGCTGGTGCTTTCAATGCCTTAAGCCAGATGGTGACAGACCTGCGCAAAGCCAGGGCACAACTTCATCAGGCTAAGGAAGAGCTCGAAGAGCGCGTCGAAGAACGGACGGCTGAACTCCGGTCCGTCACGACCCGTCTTAAAGAGGCCCAAAGTTTAGTCAAAATGGGCAACTGGGAGCGCTATTTTGACACCGCCACAGCCTGGTGGTCGGAAGAAATCTTTGAGATTCTTGGTCGCACCTACCAGCCGATTGTCAACTTTGAAATGGCGCTCGAGTTCATTCACCCAGATGACCGCGAGCATGTAATGAGAACAGTAGAAGCATCACTGAAACCCGGGGTTAAATGCGATGTTGAGTACCGGATTATTAGGCCCGATGGGGAGATTCGCCACCTTTATTCCAGGGGGCATATTGTAAAGTGGTCAGGCGACAAGCCACTGAAGATGGTTGGGGCTGTACAGGATATCACCGACCGTAAATTGATTGAGAATGAGCTGAAAGAGGCTAAAGAAAAATATAAAGCACTGGTAGAGGGCATTGGAGAGCAGTTTGTCATATTTAGCCATAAGGTTACGGGAGAACTCCTGTTCGTCAGTGATGGAATTCACCAGATAGTTGGAGTTTCCAAAGATCAGGTTCTAGGGTCGAAATGGAGTGATTTGGTTGATTGGCTTCCTGGTATTGTAGAACAAGCCGAAGAAGGCATCAGCAAGATGGCCGCCGGTGAAGTAGAATATCTGCAGGGTAAAATGTCTTTTATCCATGATGATGGAGATGAACGCACTATTTTTGCTTCTACTCATTCTGTTTTCGATCATGAAGGTAAAGTTGTTTCCATTGACGGTATTGCAGAAAATGTTACCGAGCGAATCAAGGCAGAAAAGGAACTGAAACAAGCAAAGCAGGCAGCACAGGCGGCTACAGCTGCCAAAAGTGAATTTCTAGCCAATATGAGCCACGAAATTCGCACACCGATGAACGCTATTATCGGTATGTCGCACTTGGCCTTGCAGACGAAGTTGAATGAGAAGCAATACAACTACATTGACAAGGTCAATCGTTCTGCTGAATCATTACTGGGCATCATCAACGATATCCTGGATTTCTCAAAAATCGAAGCGGGGAAATTAGAGATGGAAATCATTGATTTTCGTCTCGAGGATGTCATGGATACTCTACTCAGCCTAGTGGGCTTCAAGGCGGAAGATCAGGGCCTAGAATTACTATTTGATATTGATACCAATGTACCTACAGCCTTGAATGGAGATCCACTTCGTCTAGGGCAACTGCTAACCAATTTGAGCAACAATGCTATTAAATTCACCGAGCCCGGTGGTGAAGTAATTATATCAACTCAGTTGAAAGAGGAGGATGAAACCGGGGTTCTCCTGCAATTTTCGGTGCGTGACAGCGGCATTGGCATGACACCGGAGCAACAACAGAAGCTGTTCATTCCTTTCTCACAAGCTGATAGCTCGACGACGAGGAAATTTGGGGGAACCGGGCTGGGATTAACCATTTCCAGGCAGCTGGCTGAAATGATGGGAGGAAAGATCTGGTGTGAAAGTCAAATTAACGTGGGATCGACTTTCTACTTCACCGTAGAGCTATTAAAGCAAGCTGTTCAGCCAAAAATGCTTGGTTGCGATATCGATGATCTTAAATCAATGAAAATTTTAGTCGTCGATGACAACCAGAGTTCTTGTGAGATTCTAACCCACTTGTTAACGAGCTTTAGTTTCGAAACTCACCACTGTAAATCGGGCAAATCGGCCATCGAGCAGCTGTTATCTGCAGATAATAAAAAGCCTTATGACCTATTGATCATGGATTGGCGTATGCCTAGTATGGATGGCATTGAAACGACGCGAATAATCCAGAACGAGCTGAATATTACCAATATGCCAACAGTGATCATGATTTCGGCCTATAGTCATTTAGAACTGCTGAAATCAGCGCGGGATATTAAGCTTTCTGGACATCTAATTAAACCAGTCACACCATCAGCTTTATTTAATGCTGTTATTAGCTCTATGGGATACGAACCCCGAAAAACTAGCCGTTTAAACGTCATTTCAGAAGAAACATCTCATGCGATAGCCAAGTTAAGAGGCGCAAAAGTTCTGTTGGTCGAAGACAACGAGATCAACATGGAATTGGCGAATGAATTACTTTCCAACAACGGCATCATGGTGGAACTTGCCTATGATGGCCAAGAGGCTCTGAACCTAATCAATAAGAACAGATTCGATTTGGTTTTGATGGACTGCCAAATGCCTGTTATGGATGGCTATGAAACGACCCGGAAGATCCGCGCAGATGAAAGGCTCAGAGATATTCCAGTACTTGCAATGACCGCTAATGCGATGACAGGTGACAAGAGAAAAGCACTGGAAGCCGGTATGAATGACCATATTGCCAAACCGATCAATATCCACCGGGTGTAACTCTCAGCATAGGCGTTAGATTAAGCAGACTTAGGACGAAACTG
>CAYLJJ010000169.1:0-7858 GCA_964384025.1 uncultured Nannocystaceae bacterium | reverse complement strand
ATGCCGGAATCCCTCCTCAGGGCTCAAGCTATGCCAGGTTCACAACAGGCTCTAATGCAGCTCTTTGTCCCAACTCAAAGGCCCGGGCGTTCACTTGCACCACCTTTTCTCCTTTGCGAGCAAACATCTCAGCGATAAAGGTCCGTAAGGTCTCGGCGGATAGGGGCAAAATAGCCGAGGCTGCCCCCGCCATAACCACGTTCCCTGCCCGCGCCGATCCCGCCTTCTTCGCCAGGGAGAGCGCATCGATGGCTTGACCGTTAGGCACCGCTGCCACAGCCTCAAGAACCTCCTCGATGGGCGGATAGTTATCGATATTAATCAGCGGCGCCGCAGCAGTGAGCAGCCGCCCATCTGGGGCGAGGAACTCCACATAACGCAAGCTTTCCAGCGGCTCCATGCTGAGGATCAGATGTGCACGGCCACGGGGGATCGTGCTGCTGTGGATCGGGCCATCCGCAAGGCGTAGATCGGCCATCACAGCGCCACCCCGCTGAGACATGCCGTGGACCTCGGCCTGCTTGACGTTGAGACCCTCTTTTAAGGCTGCGTTGGCGATGATGGCGGAGAGGGAGAGGACACCTTGACCACCCACACCCGCGATGATGATATCGAACTTCATGGCGCGCTCCTACCTCTTAGCCTTGGGCTTCTTTTTGGCGGTCTCAATGCACTCACGGACGAGGATTAAGACGGATGGCCCTTCAAAGGCCATCTCAGCCTTGAGCAGCTCTGTGACCGCACTGCGGCTGCGTGGATGTGTCTCGGCGACGTGACAATGTTCGGGATCGACACCCGTGCCCAGCACCAACTGCTCTAAGCGACTGGAGGGGACGATCGTGGGCTGCCCGCCGGTCATGGCTGTGGTCTCGTTGTCCACGATGATCAGCGTCATGGGAGTTTCGTCTGCAACCACGTCCATCAACGCAGGAACGCCAGAGTGACAGAATGTGCTGTCGCCGATGAGACCCACCGCGGGCTTTAGCCCCGCCTCCGCCGCGCCTTTAGCCATGCCCACCGAGGCACCCATACAGACACAAGACTCAATCGCGTGGTAGGGCGGCAACGCGCCCAGAGTGGAGCAGCCAATGTCGGCGGCCACTACGGACTGCTTGAAGGCGCGGCGAGCAACATCAAGAGCCGCGAAGGTGTCAATGTGGGGGCAGCCTTTGCAGAGTTGGGGCGGGCGGCCAGGTGTCTGCTCAAGGAGGTTGAGTGAGGCATCTCCAAAGATCTCTAAGTTCAATGCTGCGCGCACGAGGTCGCTGCTCAGCTCGCCATCTCGGGGGAGATCACCGCTCAGACGGCCTATGACCTTGACCATAGTCTGAGGCAAGATCCCCTTGAGAGCGCGCTCGATGAAAGGGTAACCATCTTCACAGACGAGGATCTCATCTACATGCTCGGCAAGGGCGCGGATCTTGGCTGTGGGCATAGGATAAGCGCCCACATGGAGATGGGAAGGCACGGAGTCCAAGTCAGATAGATTTTCAAGATAATAGTTACGCGCGTTCCCCGTGGTGATCACGCCCAGACGATGCTCCTTATCGTTGAGGGTGAGCATGTTGAAGTTACACTCATCCGACCACTCTTGAACACTCTCGACTTGGCTCAACACGCGCTTCCACTGCTGACGCGCGTTGGAAGGCAGGAGGATCCACTCTTTGGGATCGCCCACGCCCCGCAGTGGGTTCTCAGGGCGCTGAGGTTCCAGCTTGACCACCGCGCGGCTGTGGGCCAGTCGGGTGACGAGGCGGAGGACCACAGGCAGGTTGAACCGCTCGGAGATCTCAAAACCTGCCAAGGTCATATCATAGACCTCTTGAGGATCAGCGGGCTCTAGACAGATGGTGTGCGCGAAGTCGGCGAAGTAGCGGGTGTCTTGCTCATTCTGAGAGGAGTGCATCCCTGGATCGTCCGCCACGGCCAACACCAAGCCGCCTTGGATGCGCACAATGGCGGCATTCATAAACGGATCCGCAGCCACGTTGAGGCCCACATGCTTCATGGCCACCAGGGCGCGGCGTCCCACAAAAGAGACGCCAAGAGCCGCCTCAAGCGCCGTCTTTTCGTTGGCCGCCCAAGCTGCACGGGGCGCACCGTGGCGCTTATAATAGGCCACGAGGTACTCGACTATCTCAGTGGAGGGTGTACCAGGGTAAGCATAAGCGGCGGTGATCCCCGCATGTACGCTCGCGAGCGCTACCGCCTCATCACCGAGCAAAACTTGGGTCTTCTTGTCTTCCATCGCGAAGCTCCTCACCAGCGCTCAATGCGCTCAGCATGAGCGCTCCCAGCTCGCTGGGATGGAACGGATATCCCCTCTGCGATTGGTTGTCAAAACATGAAGGTTGGAATCGATCTGAGGGAGCTTCAGTCCTCAGTTGGCTGGTTCAGGGACTCCGCAGTCATGTAACGAAGGCGCTTGAGGAACTCAGAGAGGAGATGCATTCCTTTTCTCCAAAGTTTGGATACAGATCCAATAAAGGGGCCCAGCTCATAAGCGATCCAAACCTCAGGATAGGGCAGGGCGAAGACGCTCATCTAGTTGAGCATCAACGCAGGCTTCTCATCCAGCTCAAAGTGAAGAGCGTCAACGCTGCTGGCTCTCTGAATACCCCCGCTGCCCAACCAGAGCTGGACACTCCCGGTTGAGCAAAGGTTGTCAGGCAGCAGCCAAAGTCCTCAACAGGCTGGAGCACGCTCTAGCTCTGAGCCTGTTGAGGAGGGATCTCATCTCTCGAGCTGAGCCTTTAGATTCTTGAGAAAGCGCGTGTTTTCTTCTGGGAGCCCCAGGGTCACGCGAACCCACTCCGGCAGGCCATAGCCTCCCATAGGGCGAACAATCACTCCCTTCCGCTTGAGAGCCTCAAAGAGCTCAGCGCCAGCGCCCACCTTCACCAAGATGAAGTTGGCGCTGGTGGGTATATACTCCAGCCCCATCTCCTCAAAGGCAGCCTCCAGGCTGGCCTTGCCTTGGCGATAGATCTCACGACCCTGAGCCAAGAACTCCTCATCCTCCAGAGCAGCCAGCGCCGCGATCTGAGCCATACGGTTGCAATTGAAAGGCTCACGAGCTTTCTGCATCGCCTCAATGATCGGCGCCGGTCCCAGGCCATAGCCCACCCGCAGGCCCGCTAGGCCATAGGCTTTGCTGAAGGTGCGCGTAATCAGACAGGCGTGGCTTTCACGTATATAACGCAGGTTGTCAACCTCAGACGCCAAGCCGATCTCCAGATAAGCCTCGTCAAAGACGACAAGGGTGCTGTCATCCACCTGCTTCATAAAACTGTGAATCTCTTCAGCAGTGACTGAGGAGCCGGTGGGGTTATTGGGGTTGCAGATAAAGACCGCTACGGTGTCTTCACGCACCGCCGCCGCCATCGCCTCTAGATCATGCACCAGACCCGGCTTCATCGGGACCTCGATGATCTCTGCTCCAAAGGTCCAGGCCACCAGACGGTAGATGATAAAGGAGTAGGCGGAGACGACCACCGAGCGCCCAGGGGCGAAGAAGGCATGACCGACCAACTCCAGGACCTCGTTGGAGCCATTACCCATCACTACCTGGGCGCGCTCAAGTCGGTAGTGTTCAGCCAGGGCGCTGCGCAGGCTATAGGCTCCGCCGTCTGGGTAGAGGTGCATCTCTGCGACGGCGCGCTGCATCGCCGCCAAAGCCTTAGGGGAGGGTCCCAGGGCGCTCTCGTTGGAGGCCAGCTTGATGATCCCCTCTGGATCAAGGCCCAGCTCACGGGCAACCTCCTCGATGGGTCGACCTGGTTCATAGGGGTGCAGGTTGGCGATATCTGGGTTGATCAGCTCTAGGATCTTCATCTCTCTGCTCCTAAATCATCCTCTCGTCCAAAAAAACTGTGATCTTCTAGGACAGCTCTTAGAGCCTCGCCTCTCAAGCTCTCCCAATCCTGAAACTCCTTCTGTTCTTAAGCCGCTTCATGCATCTGGATAATCTTGCTCTGAATCATTCAGCTGTCTAGATGAGGGGCGGTAATAAGCACAGGCGAAGAGCCCTGGCGGCTCAACCGAAACACGCTCGAACATAAGATCTCAAAGCGCATATTGAGCCTTCAGTTGTTGGCCCTCACACCTCCTAAACATGAGTGTTACCTCCAAAGAGATATCCCAACATCCCAATCTCTCTTTGTCAATGTGGGGTTCAAGTTCAGCTCAAGGAGCTTCCAGTTGGCGACTTAACAGGCGATGCTCCCTCCAAATACTCAACGCTCTGAAAGTTTCTGAATGCCCCGCGCTCTCTTCTATGGGCTCCTACTCTCCAGCCTCATTCTGAGCGCTCTGGAGATCCTTCAGTTGAGCTTCAGCGGGGTGAAGATAGATTTAAGTGGGCAGATTTTACTCAGCCTCTATGCGGTGACTCCGATCCTGCTCCTCGGTTTGCTCTTCTCTGGGACCGTTGGGGGACTGCTGCTGCTCTGGTCGCGAGGGTGCCGTTTGCCTGGGGAGAGCAGCGTTAAAGCTGATCTCAGCGCAGGGCTCTTGGCGGTCACCGCCTTCGCCACCCTGCTCTTTCTCGCCACCCGGCTGATGCGCGCTGAGATCCCTCAGGTGGAGCGCTTGGCTGGTTATCTAACCCTCTTTCTTCTTGTGGATGGCCTCTTCTCTCTCTCTCTCTGGGTGCTCCTGCGCTCTCGCTTAGCAGCTCTGGATCGACAGCTGGGGCAGTACAGCAGCGTGGTGGCTGGGATCATCGCGCTGCTCTTTGGCCTCTCTCTGCTCTTCACCCTCTTTCTGAGGGACGGGGAGCTGTTTCAGAGCCGCCTCAACCGCTGGATCCTCGCTCTCTTAGCGACCCTGCCTCTCCTGGGACTCCTGCTCAGTCGCTACACTTTGCGCCATCCTCCCGGCGCCTGGGCTCAAGCTGGAGTCCTGCTCCTAAGCCTCCTGCTGGGGATCTCGACGATAGAGATGAGCCTGCACCTGGAGGATCGTCCTCAGGTAAAGATGAACCTCTTAGAGCATAGCCTCATCTGTCGTCCAGTCTTGGACCTTCTACAGCCTCTCTTTGACTCAGATGGGGATGGCTATGCGGGGCTGCTGGGAGGAGGAGACTGTGACGATCATGATCCAGGAGTCCACCCTGGCGCTCAGGAGATCCCCCGCAATGGGGTAGATGAAGATTGCTTTGAAGGTGACAGCCCTGGGCGCCCCCAGCCCCAACAGCGCTTACGCCGAGGTGGAGGGTGGCGACGACTGAAGCGCCCCAACCTGATCTTGATCACTGTGGATACTCTGCGCGCAGATCATCTGGGCTATCTGGGCTATGAGCGCCCCACCAGCCCCGCGATCGATGCTCTCGCTGAGAGGGGGCTGCGCTTCTCTCATGCTTATGCCCAGGCCCCTCAAACTAAGGGCTCTATGCCCTCCGTTTTCAGCGGACGCTATTTTTCAGAGGTTCATCGCAGCCCCGATCTTTGGCCTCGGATCCACTCTGAGAATCTCCTGTTAGGGGAGTACTTCAAGAGAGCTGATTATGAGACTGCTGGCATCCCCTCCCATCGCTTCTTTCTTCCAGGTTATGGCCTCAGTCAGGGCTTTCAACATTGGGATATAAGCGTGGTGGAGAGGTATGGGATCAAGATCCCCCACGTCTCAGCAGATGAGGAGGTGATTGATCGCGCCCTGCATTGGCTTCAGGAGCGGCGCTCAGATCTCCCCTTCCTGCTTTGGGTCCATTGCTTTAACCCACACCACTTTTATCAGAAACATAAGGAGAGCTTTGGGCAGCGGGAGATCGATCTCTACGATGGAGAGATTCGCTCGACAGATCAGGCCCTCTCGCGCCTGTTTGAATATCTCTCCAAGCCTGAACTCAAGGAGCGCAGCTATATCATCCTTCACAGCGATCATGGAGAAGCCTTCGCTGAGCATGGCTACCAATATCATGGACAGAACCTCTATAATGATCAGATCCACGTTCCTCTTTTTATTTATGGCCCTGGATTACCCTCTCGTCTGATCGAGACGCCTGTCTCGAACCTAGATATCCTACCGACTCTGTTGGATCTAGCTGGACTCTCTATTCCGGATGAGTTGCCTGGAGTCTCTCTCTTAGCATATGCCGAGCCAGGAGAAGCAGCTCCTCACCCTCCGATCTTCTCAGAGATGCTCAAGGATGCGACCCACTCTGATCGACGCTCCCTGATTCTCTGGCCTTGGAAGTTGCTCTACTCCATCACCTATGATCACTATCGTCTCTACGATCTCTCAGAGGATCTCAAAGAGCAGCGAGATCTCAGCTCTGCGCGTCCCCAAATCTTGAAAAAGATGAAGGGTCGCCTACGGCGCTGGATGAGCGAGGAGCGTCGTCCGGTCAATCCCCACTATTGAACTGGGGCTAAAGTTTCGAACTCCCAAACGTTTTTTCCCTTGTTTTAAAAGAAGCATTTTTGATAGTCTCCGCGCGCTTGAGGCTTCTTAGCTCAACTTGGTTAGAGCGAGCGGCTCATAACCGCTAGGTTCGGGGTTCAAGTCCCTGAGAAGCCACATCACACCCTTCTTGGATTTATCCAAGGAGGGTTTTTTTACATTGGAGGGTCTATGCGCACCTCTTCCCTCGTCCTCTTCGCTCTCTCCATGAGCGTTCTTCTCTGGTCCTGCTCAAAAGATGATGAAGCTGATGGTGAGCAAGGCAACGAACTCTGTCAAGATGGCTTGGATAATGACGGTGATGGTCTCTTTGACTGTCAGGATCCCAGCTGTGAGACTGCTCATGGCGCTTGCCCTGTAGGGGATGGAGGGAGCGCGGGTGGAGGTGGCAGCTCAGGCGGCGGAGGCAACGCCGGTGGTGGCGGCGGGGGCGCATCAGGAGGCGGTGAGATCGGCAATGAGTCGACTCCAGAACTCTGCAAAGATGGTTTAGACAACGATGGAGATGGCTACGTCGATTGTGATGATAAGCATTGCCTCTACAATCCAGCGGTAACAAGCTGTCCAGGGGATCGAGAGAACAGCGACGCAACCTGTAACGATGGTCAGGACAACGACGGCAACAGTTTTACTGATTGTGATGATTTTTCCTGCTCACATAACCCCTGGGTGACTGTCTGTGGTGCGGGAGAAGGTACAGATCTCTTGTGTAGCGATGGGATAGATAACGACGAGAACAACTTCGCGGACTGTGATGACTACTCTTGCTCTCGTAATGATTTGGTAGGCGTCTGTAATGATACAGAGCGAGGCTTCTGCTTAGACGGTCGTGATAATGACGACAACGGTCAGACAGATTGTGATGATCCCGCCTGCGCGTCCGCCGCTCACTGTGGCGGTGCTCCTCCGGTTGAGGAGAATACCGATGCTGTTTGCGACGACGGAATCGACAATGATGGCAATGGTTATACTGACTGTGATGACTTCGGATGTAGTCGCAATCCTGATGTGACTGTCTGTGGTGGTGGCAATGCTGAAAACACTGACGCTGTTTGTGACGATGGAATAGATAACGATGGTAATGGTTATACTGATTGCGATGATTTTGGTTGTAGCCGTACTCCTACCGTGACTGTCTGTGGTGATCCTCCCCATCCTCCTCCCGGAGAAACTGGAGATGATCAATGCAGTAATGGGCAGGACGATGATGGTGATAGCTTCATCGATTGCGATGATCACGATTGCACTAACAATCCAAATGTTACTGTCTGTCCTGGTGCTCGGGAAAACAGTGATGAGCTTTGTTCTGATGGTTTGGATAATGATGATAATAATTTTGTAGATTGCGATGATTTTGGATGTAGCCAAAATCCTTTTGTCTCTGTCTGTGGCGGTGGTCCTGGAAATGAAGAGAACACCGATGCGGTCTGCAATGATGGTATCGATAATGATGGCA
>CAYLJJ010000168.1:0-8311 GCA_964384025.1 uncultured Nannocystaceae bacterium | reverse complement strand
ATGAGTGGACGTAACCCCTTAGAATGAATCAACCACCAAATCCGGCGGACTCAGTGATCTTCTTCGTAACGATCAAAAGACACTCGCCAAATTGCGCAAGTTTACTGTTTGCAATCTGTTTTCAGAGTGAAAAGATGATTTAAAACCGCAGTATCAAGTGTATATACATGTTTTTTTGGGGAGGGCCAATGAAGTTTTGTCATTATAAACCTCTGTTTCGGCTCCGAACTGCTGTGAACTTATAGACACGATAATCCTATTTAGATATAATCATATTTATACCAAACTCGACAATGCTCTCTTTAATTGGGGAGCCTTACAAGGCATACAGAAGTATTATGATGCAACAAACCTTAAGAAAGCATACGACTCTCTCAGTCCATTTCAATTATCCTTCTTGGACATATTACTCATACGACTTCGAGGCCATAGATTGGTCTCCTACAGGAGAGCAGCTCGCCATTGCTGGAAAAGCTGGTTGCCTTTGCGTTTTAAAACCTAATGGTTCGATATGTTGGCGTTCAGATAAACTTTTTAACCGACATCCAGGGAGCAAA
The DNA here is from genome assembly GCA_964384025.1 of uncultured Nannocystaceae bacterium. Lineage (GTDB taxonomy): Bacteria > Myxococcota_A > Bradymonadia > UBA7976 > UBA1532 > CAYLJJ01. Next base: position 7,754 of record CAYLJJ010000168.1, on the reverse strand, counting down.
GAACGTAGTGGGCAACTATGGACCCATATTAAAGCGATTCAATGGTCTTCAAATGGCCAATTTATCGCAACTTGTACATTTGATAACCAAATTCAAGTATTCGATGCACAAAGCCATCAACAAATCTGGCATTTTAAAGGGAGCTCCCTCGATGCTCTATATGATCTCTGCTGGCTCCCTGGCCAGGAGCATCTCTTGGTCGCTTGTGAAAATGGAGATCTTGTTGGGTTTAAGATCGGGGAGAAGAATTCACTTTGGCGATGGCACACAGAGGAAGGCGAGGTCAATGCTGTGGCTTGGGATACAATCCAAGGCGCTGTTGTCGCAGGGTACGAGTCTGGGGCGCTGCTGCAATGGCAGAGCGACAAAAATACACCACGCTGGCAAAAAAACCTCAGAGGCAAGGCCACGCTCCTCTATCGCTGCGCTGCTGCCATCCGACAGCTCTCATGCTCACATTCCCACATCGCAGCGGCCACAAACAAAGGTCTTCTCCTATTCGACACGCTCGAACAAAGCGCACAGGTTCTGTCACCAACCCAGCTCTTTACTTCATCCTCTTGGAGCTTTGATGGCAAGCACTTGGCAGGCCTCTGCGTCGAAGATCAGATCGTGCTCTGGAATACAAAGACCTGGGATGTTGATGCAAGCAAACATATTTCAGTGGGATGGAATGGCAAATTGGCCTTCTCTCCAACTACACATCTGCTGGGCATCGCCCCCGAAAAAACAGAGGGAGTCATCTGGTCATTGGAAGCGATGCCTACCCCAGCCCAGAGAAAAGAAGCGCTGCATCCAGAAATTCAAGCCTTTTTGGCGACTGACACGGTAGTCGATTATGCCTATACCCCACAAAACAGACTCCGTAACAAAAAAGTGCCTGAGCTGCGTTGGCGCTGGGAATTGCATAAGGATTCATGCCGCTCAAGCAGCATTGCTTGTGAGGATGGTGTTCTCGTTTTCTGGGATGGAGATCGCTTAACCGCGTTGGAGTTGAGTTCCAGACGAATGTTATGGGTATTTACCAACAACGGCGCACCAAACCCAATACCATTGACCATTGAAGGGGTAGTATATGCTGTTTTTAGCAATATTTTACACGCCATATCACTTCGCAGCGGAGAAATTCTCTGGAAAACCTATGTTGGAAATGACGTTGCTGGATTAGAAGGATATGTATCTTCAGGAAGTTTGATTTTTTATACCAATACAAAAAATCAAATTATTGCTTTGTCATCTAAAAGTGGCGAAATACTATGGGCGTACCATTGGAACGAAGATTTTCGCATAAATAGTAATGCAATTGTCGCAGATGGAATCCTCCTGTTTACGAACAGTTTGCCTCAAATTTGCGCGTTCGATTTCGCACAAAAACGAGTAATTTGGGATCAAAAAATCGATAGTGATACATCACTGGTAGTCAGTGACCAAAAAATCATAGTTTTTTACAATGAATATGTCGGTGTATATGCTTTGTCTCTCAAGACAGGCGTAAAGGTATGGTATTGGCAAAACCCTGATTTAGTACCCATAGCCCCTATTATACAGGGAAATACTGCAGTTTTTTTGTCACAAAATGGGATCATTATCGGTTTAGACGTTTGCACAGGCAGGAAACTCTGGGAGCTGGCGGAATTAATTGTAGGTGAAGACAAAAAAGGATGTGACTATTACTTAAGCCCTGTTACTCCCACATATGCTTGTGCTGTCCTAGGTAAGCAATTTATATTGTTCAACATAAAAACAGGTGAATTATTATGGGAATTGATATTACCTCTATGCTTGACAGCAGCACCAAGATGGAATAACCAGGTTTTATACTGCAGAACAGAGCAAGCCATCCTCGTTTTTTGCACCGAAGATCTTCCAGTTCGACACATGCGTAAACCTAAAATACACCAAAAAAGCCAGATGTGGATGGGTGATTTATTCCATTCAGGAAACTATCCTCCCCTTCAAAGCAGTTCACCCAGACGCCGGCTACGATGGGCGCAAATTTCGGAATTCTCAACTGAATGGGGTCCATTGATCTACAAGAATTTGGTGGTTGCAGCAACAGCAGCCGCAGAAATCGCAGCCTTCGAGATTCAAGGGGGTGAAGAGCGCTGGAGAACGAAGCTTCTGCAACCTATCAAGGCTCCCTTGACCTGCACACAGGGAATCCTCTTTGTAGGGTGTGACCATGCCTATCTTCACGCGCTCAATCCTATGACTGGAGAACTTATATGGAACATGCGCGGCCAAGGGCAGTGGATCAGCGGTGTTAATGCCAATGATGAGCTGGTTTATTGGGGGGATTGGGAGAATACTTATGCATGCGAAATCTTGACCGGTGCGTTGCGATGGCGACGTGAAAGGTTATCCTCAAACAGTGGTCGTCCGTTACTACGCAAGAGGAGACTCTTTATCCGCAGCGGCGATAGCATCCGAGCTATTGACAGCTTGAATGGAATTCAACGCTGGAAAATTGATCGAATTAGAAATCGGGGGAGCAAAGTTTTTCTGTTAATCGATGACACACTGCTTTGGTGTCATGATAGTCGTGCGGAATTACATAAGACCAGCAAAGGAGAACTGTGTTGGCGATCTCAAAAATTTAAAAATTCGCCAATTCCATGGGGATTTCAGGATGAGTTGATCTATTTGAGCGCAGACATGACGCTTTATGCATTGGTCAGCTCAGATGGGGAGGAATATTGGCGCTGGGAAGGAACGAGGGAGATTCACCAGGTCCTCTTGAGCGGCTTGACCTCGCTCGTCCTTGAAAAAGACGCGACCTTGTCTGCGATCTCTGATATCGGAGAGTTGCTCTGGCAGATCAAGCTCGCCTCCAGCATGGGCTCAGAAGCGACCCTTGCTGATGACCTGCTCTGCTTCGTCGATGGAGCGGGGAACCTACTGGCTATCGAGCTGTGGGATAGGAGGGAGGAGGACGCCGTGTCGTTCCAAGATGCGTCGAGCCAACGAGGCCCGTGTTGGCGAGAAGCAAGCCTCTATGAGAGCCCCACTGCGAGCCTTAACCAAGCTGAATTGGCGCTCGCTTTGCTCGATGAGTGCGAAGAAGTTCGCGTCGCGGCGCTCTACAGACTGCTCGATATCGACTCCTTGGAAACCTACATTTTCTGCTTGATGAACTTGGTTGGTGATACTGAGAGTAAACATATACAAGATGCACACAGAGCTGTTGTTGAAAAGCACACAATTCCGAAGGAACTCGATCCTCTAGAGCTATTTGGGGCTTTAGATAAGGATCTTGACCCGAAGGTCCGTCTTCTGTCTGCCAAAATATTTGGAATATATGGGCGCAGAGGGATAAAAACAGCCCCATTCCTGGCCTCACTCTCCAAAGACATAAATGAAGATGTTAGAGGTGAGGCCAAGGCCGAATTGCAAATGATCACGTTGCCGGAGACAAGTCCAGTACTCACGCATCAAGTAAATAATTTTAATGGTCAACTACAATGGCGGCGGTTGCTTGGATTAATCAAAGGGTTTGCGCTCTCAGATGGAAAGGATCGGGTATATTGCCAGACGTGCGATTGTGGCTTGTTTTCGCTCGAACTCGCGTCTGGAAAAATCCTTTGGAGCATACCAACGACAAGTTCATACGTATCACCTGAGGCTTGCAATGGCCTCATCTTCACTGGGAACGTAGAGGGCTTTGTTAACGCCAGGAACCAGGAAACAGGGGCATTGATTTGGCGATTTCAAGCAAGAAAGCAGATCACAGCGCTCCGCGCGTATCGCGGGTATCTGCTCGTCAGCTCTGAAGATTATAGGATTTACGCGCTCGATCAGCGCAATGGACAGCTTCGATGGTCTTTTCGGGGTGGAAGTTGGTTCTCAAGCGCTGCTACACCTCACGAAGAGATCCTTTACGCTCAAAATACAGACCACACGCTCTTCGCGTTGCGGCTCTCCGATGGCGGGATCATCTGGCAGCAGAAGCTAGGAGGCGAATACAGGGCCTCCCCCATTGTCTACCAAAGAGCCTTGTATATCGGAGGAGAACAACATCTCAGCGCGTTTTCGCTTATGGACGGTGCGCGTCTCTGGCGCTCACAGGTCTATGGCAATATCGAATCCGATGTCGCTGCTTCAGGAGGCCGCGTGTTCGGCGTCACCACCCGCTTTGGAAGCGAAGGGACCGCGCTTTACGCGTTCAATGCTGACACTGGAGAAAAGCTTTGGCGCTCAGAGATCCCACGAGGTTCCGTATGTGGTCCACGGCTCTCGGGTACACAGATCCTTCTGGGTGCGTCGGATGAACAATTTCGCGTGTTGGAGCAAAGCACTGGCGAGCTGATCTGGCGATTCCAGGCCAAGGGCGACATCCGTACCAGCGCGATGCTCGCTCCCGATAAGATCCTCTTTGCCTCCCACGACGGCTATCTCTACGCGCTCTCCTGACTTACCATTCTCCAGAACCTATAGAAATCTACGAAGTAGATTTCCAGTCTGGTTGACGCTTCTTCGAAATTTACCTTACGCGGTAGTGCTGAAGATGTAGTGATTAACAATTACTCTTTAGTTGCATGTTGTAGTTGTGAACAAAGTCCCATATTGCTCCAATATGGTCCTCTAACTTCTTTGAAAATGACAAATAGACCCTTTAGCTACGGCGCAGTGTCTTTTAGACGGAATGGCTTTCTCATAGGATTCCAAAAAATCAGTATAAACAACCGCACATTGTCTATATATAGACGGTAATGATTTTCAAAGGACCTTTTGCTGCGAGGACCGACATATAAACCAACGATTTCTTTGCTGCTCATATCGAGAACCAACCATACCCATTGTTTGTTTTTCTTATTCCCGAAAAACGACCAAATTTCATCGCATTCGATTGTTAGTCGTCAGATTTTTTTTACTGTAACGCTGATCTCCCGTAAAATATTGCCGTATCTTTCATTTGCATATATCTGTATCGTTCTAGTTGATACGCCAGTTACGCGAGAAATGCGCCAATGATATTCTTTCGAGAAACAGCAATCCTATGATTTTCTTCTTCTCTTCAGAAACGGGCGTATTTGTCGGATTTTCAACAAATTGTCTGCCACACCTGTTGCACTTGTATTTTTGTTTGTCGTTATGTATATAACCGTCCTTGACTATACTGTCAGACTCACAACGCGGGCAATTCATGGAAACTATCCCATTTTTTTATAAAATACACAATAACATATCCGATCTATTTCTATCGTGCACATAAATCAAGCACAAATAACCAGTGCTATTCAAAGCCAAAATCACTATATCTTCATGACTACCAAGTTCCTTTTTCTTCTTACGGATAGCAGCACTACACTTTTCGTAAATTTTTGATTTTTGATGAGAAAGAAGACATCAGAGTCAGCATGTCTTCAACCAACTCTTCTTCGTAGGTTTTGCTAAGTTCATCTTCGTAGGTTTTGCTAAGTTCATCTCCAACACATTCAATCTCAACACCATGAGAATCAAAAAAAGATTCGAATACATTAAACATGAATCGAGTAAGACGATCTTTGTGTTCAATAACAACCCGATCTACCTTACCTGAAGAGACTAGATCAAATAACGTCTTGAGTTTCGGTCGAGTGTCAGACATCCCTGACCCTACTTCTTCCAGTGCATGGGAAACGTAGTATCCTTTAAATGAACAGTAGCTGAGTACATGGTCCATCTGGCGTTCCAGAACGCCCTTCTCCTTTTGGTCATTGCTAGAGACTCGGCAATAAGCAATCACCGCACCATTGCCATCAGAAGAATCCTGTTCAATACCCTGAATACCTTGAATATCTGATAAGAGATAGCGACGATGTCCTCCTTCGGTACGGACAGCCTTTAACTTCCCATCCGAGTCCCACACCCTAAGTGTTTGTAAAGTAACATCAAGAAGTTTGGATGCTTTGCCTATACTGATCAAACGATCCACGAATCACCCCTCCAACATCTCTTGAGATACTTGTGACCACTAACTATAAATCCGTTAAGAGAATATTCCTCCTCTAACTAGATGCAAATCAAATGAAATTTTTTTCTCCACCGATCATATCCTGTTTCTACTATACCCTAGAAAAATCGCCAAGAGATTTCTTTAGTTAACCCAATTTTCCTCACCATTTTTCGCGCTCAGTTTTGAACCCTCTCGTTCCGTTTCCGCCGATACTAAGCATCTGCAGCCTCCTGCTCACTGCCCTTTGGCTACCGAGGTACTCTTTAAGAAGGATCCTCGCAAACTGATCATCCACCTCGATTTTAAGATCGCTCAAAGCCCTTTCAGGCAGAGCATAACGCTTTGAGTTGGTGAAGGTGTTGGCTGAGCACTCTAATTGGAGCTGAGAGGCTCTGGGAGGTTGCTCTCCATAAGGGTAAAGGTCGCGTTCTCCTGATCAGGGCCATAGCTCTGTTGGATGATGCCAATCCCAGCTTGAAACCAGTAGGTACGACCCACTCGGCTCCCTGGCTCGTCAGAGATCTCCATTTTGTGGGTTGGTTCTCGATAGATCCCCTCCATCGGGATCGCTCGGGCTCGCTCCTCAATCTTCACCAGGGTGGGCATCTCCGCTTCCATTTCCCGCGGTTCCTCCTCAGCGTTCCTGCGTGTGATCTGAGTCATGGTGCTGGTGCCCTGCTGCTGAGGATCCCACTCCGGGTGATAACCATCAAATATGACTGGGTAAGGGGGCTCATAAAGCCTACTCTCCGAACGCACAAACTCTCGGGTCAGGAGATCCAACTCCTCCAGATCAAAAGACTTAAAGGCCAAGCTGGGTCCCTGCTGCCCACCATTGGGGGTGATCACCCAGATCTCCTCGATGCGTTGGTGGAGTAGGCGGGGTTCATCTCCTCGTTTGGACTCAAAGGTGGTCAGCACTTCACGGATCCACTCACCCTCTCCCTCCCCTACGCTCAGGCGAACCCAGGCCCCTTGCTCAGGTGGGAGAGGCTCCATCCACTCCTCGCTGCGGGGACGATAACGCCACTCAGCGCCCTCTATAGCCGGAAAATAGTCACGAGGATCGGGGCTCTCTGAGAGCTCTTCCAGCGCTTCTCCTTCCCAGGGGATGGGAGGGAAGCCGGGATCTGCATCGGGGATGGTTGCATCGGGGATGGGTAGATCAATGACAACATCAACAGGTTCAGGAGACTCCTCCTCACTACAAGCGAGGAGGGGGAGCAGCAGCAAAAGGGGCAGGAGGCGTAGCATGAGCATCCTTGAAGGCTTTTCTTTCCAAGATCCCTACCCGTGAGCCTCTGCTCAGTCAATCGCCATCAAGGTCTGGGGCTGCTCTCTTAGAAAAAGGCTGAGGTCTGCAGCAACCGCTGAGGGCTTAAAGCGATATCAGGGCTCATCTTCACAGGCTCAAGCGCCGCTCCTGGTCTCCTGGGCTGGGCTGATGTACAACGGCGGCTTGGCTTCAAACCCCGACCCAGAGAGTCAACTTGAGATCCTCCAAAAACCACCCAGGCGTTTCTGTTCTGTGGATCATAATTGCGTTCTTTGTGAGCGCCTGTGAAGCTTCGGAAGAGGGGAGCAGCGATGTAGATTCATCGCACCCAGATGTTGACCTCAGCGACAGCGACTCTGCGCTGCGCGATGCCAGCTCTGAGGAGCAGGATCTCCTTGGTTCCATCAACTCCTGTGAGGTGCAGGCGCCGGGTCAGATCACCTTGCCCGCTGATGACAGCGTACATGAGGAGCCTGTTGAATGGTGGTATTGGACCGGTCACCTGGAGGATCTGGAAGGTGATCGTTATGGATACCAAATCAC
>CAYLJJ010000167.1:0-8695 GCA_964384025.1 uncultured Nannocystaceae bacterium | reverse complement strand
AGGATGCACACTCTTGGCTTGAGGACTGGTCGCCCGAGGAAGCTGAGGAGATCGAGAAGGTTCAGCCCTTTGGCACCTTCGGCGGCTCCTATCACTATGCGCGTCGCCTGCTCCCGATGCTCCCCAAGCACAAGACCTATGTGGAGCCCTTCGCGGGTGCCGCCGCGCTGCTCCATGTCAAAGAGCCCTCTGAGGTAGAGGTCATCGCCGACCTTGAGTCGGATGTCGTCTTCCTTCACCGCTTCATCAAGGGGATGACCCCCGCCAAGCTAGAGGCCCTTCGACGCTTTGAGTGGAAAGTCAGCGAGGCCAGCTTCAAGCGCGCCCGCGATATGACCCCCAATGGTGATGTGGAGCGCTTCTACAAGCTCGTCTTTGTGCGCACTCACGCTCGTGATGCTCGGCCAGATGGCACCCATGTCGCAGGGAACCACGTCGGCAGCACCACCAACCCCGAGAAGTATCTGCGCGCCGCTGAGCGCCTGCGCGACGTGAAGGTGTTACAGCAGGACTACAAGAAGACGGTCGCGGCCTATGACGCACCCGACACCTTCTTCTTCCTCGACCCCCCCTACCCCAGCGAGTGGTTCGATAAGAGCAAGGCGATTGATGTTGAGGAGTTCGCCCAGACCCTCAAGGGCATCAAGGGCAAGTTCATCGCGGTCCTCAACGACACCCCTGAGCATGTCCGCGCCTTTAAGCAGGTGGGGCGCGTCTTCCGCCTCAAGGTCCGTGAAGCTTCAGGTACGGGCGGCGCCAAGCAGGCCTATCGCCTCTTCTGCGCCAACTACACTGTCAGCAAAGCAGCCGAAGAGGCCTTCGCGCTCTCAGCTCCGCTGATCAAGGGCCTCGATCCCGATGATGAGCGCTATGTCCTCGGCGTCGTCTTGGTCCCTGAAGAGGTAGACGCTCAGGGCGACATCTACTCCGCTGATGAGGTCCGTCAGGCCGCCCATCGCTTCATGGAGGAGTTCGGCAGCCTGGGCGTGATGCATCGCGTCCGAGCCAATAAGCAGATCAAGGCTCTAGAAAGCTTCCTCGCTCCTGGTGACTTCGAGTTGGGCGACACCTCCATCAAGAAGGGCACCTGGCTCCTCGCCGTTCGAGTCCTCTCTGATGAGCTGTGGGGCCTGATCCAAGAGGGACAGCTCACCGGCTTCTCCATCGGCGGATCAGCGCGTCGGACCCCTGAGCCTCAGCGCCCTGATCAGGAGGCGGTCTGATGCCCAACTCAAAGCCCCAGAGCAAGGTGAGCCGCCTACTCGACATCATCGTCGAGGAGATCTCCCTCGTTGATCGCGCGGCCAACAAGCGCCGCTTTCTTATCGTCAAAAGGAGCGAATCGATGGCCGATTCTGATGTGAACGCTGCTCAAGAGAGCGTGACCGATAACAGCGCAACAGAGGCTGATAGCGCCATAGAGGCTGAAGAGGGCCAGGAGGCTACAGCCTCTGAGTCACATCCGCTCTTGGGGACCGCCGTCATCGCCCTAGAGAGCCTCACCAGCACCGTCGAGCTTTTAAGCACGGTGGGCGCTGATGATCCTCGCTTGGCTCCGCTCGCTGAGGAGCTGAAGGTCACCGCCGAGCGGCTCTTGGAGCAAGCAGGAGTTCAAAGTGAGCCAGAGGAGGCTGAAGAGACAGAGCAGGATAAAGATGACGCCTTCGCTCAGAACATCACTGCTGCTCGTGAGGCCCTTGCTCGCCTTGGAGCCCTGACAGCCAAGACCGCCAAGTCTGATGATGAGCCTCCGGCTGTCAGCGCATCCACGAACACAGCACCCACCGTTGAAGAGCCATCCACACCTTCACCTCTCGACAACATCACAGAGGCCCTCGGCGCCCTCAACGCCTCCTTCAAGACCCTCGCTCAGACCGTCAAGGAGCAGCAGCAGCGTCTCGCCCTCGTCGAGAAGAACGTCGGCTTACCCAACAGCAGCCAGAGCCCTGAGCCGGTCGCCAAATCTGAGCCTGAAGACGCCGCCTGGCCCCTTGACCTGAACCGCCCCATGGACCGCGAGAGCGTCGATAAGTCCATCTCTTTCCACGACATCTAGGAGAACCTCCATGCCCTATACAGACAACCGCTCCATCCTCGAGAAGGCCGACATCGCCCTGGCCGATCTGACCGCAGGCGGCGGGCTCCTCAAGCCTGTGCAGGCCAAGAAGTTCATGCGCCTGCTCATCAAGGAGGCCCCGCTGCTCAAGCTGGTCACCGTGGTGCCCATGGGCTCCCCCAAGCAGCAGATCGCCAAGATCAAGTTTGGCAGCCGTATCCTGCGCCCAGGTCAAGAGGCCAGCGCCCTGGCCGCGGGTGATCGTGTTAAGCCCGATCTCTCTCAGGTGGAGCTGGACGCGCAGCTCTTCAAGGCGGAGGTGCGTCTCTCGGATGAGGTGTTGGAGGACAGCATCGAGCGTGGAGAGCTGCGTCAGACCATCATGGAGATGATGGCTGAGGCGATCAGCCGAGATATGGAGGAGGTGATCATCAACGGGGACAAGCTCTCCCTTGATCCCTTCCTCGCGACCCTCGATGGCATCCTCAAGCAGGCCACCAGCCACGTCGTTGATGCAGGCAACGCGGCGCTCTCCAAAGATCTCCTGCGCGATATGCTCAAGACCCTCCCCAGCGAGCATCTCCGTGACAAGCGACAGATGCGCTTCCTCACCAGCGTTGACGCCGATCTCGACTACCGCAACACCCTCGCAGAGCGCGCCACCGCCGTCGGTGACAAGTTCCTTGAGGGCGACTCCCCTGTCCTCTACTCCGGCGTCCCGATCCGGCCCATCCCCCTCTTCCCTGAGGACCTTGGCGCCGTCAACGATCAGACCGTCGCCCTCCTCTGCAACCCCAAGAACATCCACGTCGGCATCTGGCGCAACATCCGCGTCGAATCTGCCCGAGACATCTCTGAAGGCTCCCTCAAGATCGTCGCCACCCTCCGCTTCGACGTGAAGTACGCAGAAGAGAGCGGTGTCGCCAAAGCCATCAAAGTCCAACTCTAAAGGAGCCTTGCCATGACCATGCTTGTTCGACTCAAGCCATACGCCCCTCGTCGAGGCCATGTGCTGCGGCGCTACACCTACAAGAGCATCAAGTTTCAAGCTGAGCGCGGCTGGTATCGCGTCGAGGAGGAGATCGCTGATTATCTGCGCGAGATCCACCAGATCCCCAGCGATGAACACTCCCCTCATGCCTTCGAGGTCTGCACCGAGAAAGAGGCCAAGGCCCTGGAGGCTGAGCGTGAAGCTGAGGCCAACCGAGGTAAGCGCGCCGCCGATGCTGTGGACACCACGACAGAAGATCTCCCACAGGCCAAGCGTTCCCCTGCTCGTAAGCGCGGCAGCAAGGGCTGACTGAGATGTACACCACCCCTGATGATCTCCGCGCTGAAGGCGTGACCGAGATCCTTGAGGCTCGCCTCATCGACCTCATCCAAGAAGCGACAACGGAGATCGATCGGCTCACAGGCTGGTTCTTTGAGCCCCGCGATAAGCGCTATCAGCTTGATGGTCGCGGGACACCAAGCCTTGAGCTGCCTGTGCCCCCGATTCACATCGATAAGATCTGGGTTGGGGGCGGTGAGCTTGATGTTGAGTCTCTGATCATCGTCGGCGCCCCCGCAGAGCCTGGTTTTGATGGGCCTCGCATCACCAAGCAATTTGGAGCCTTCCCCAAGGGACGCGGCAACGTCGTGATTGAAGGTGTCTTTGGCTACACAGAGCCTGAGGATCAACCCGGAGGCCGCACGCCCTGGGCCATTCGGCGCGCTTGCGTCCTCTTGGTCCTGCGAGGGCTTCAGCCCATCTCCGATGACAGCGCCTTCGACGCTCGCAACCGCTGGCGCATCCTCGAAGAGCGCACTCGCGATCAGAGCTACAAGCTGGACAAGAGCGGGCATCAGGTCCCCGTTCTGAGCGGAGATCCTGACGTAGACGCCCTGTTGATGCGCTATCTGCGCCCTAAGTCGATGGGGGCTGTGTGATGCGTGGGCGGCTCATCTTCTCCTTCCTCGCGGATATTCGACGCCTCGACTCTCGGGTGATGGCGCTTGAGCCTGGCTTCGATGAGGACTTCAAGGAGCCCGCGCTGCTTGATCTCGATGGGGATGGGCTTGATGACCGCCTGCGCCAAGAGCTGCCCTCTGTGATGATCCCCTGTCAGGTTGAGCCTCACACCTTTGAGCAGCTCCAGATGCGAGCCGGAGGAGACTCCCCACGCTCAGATCTCGGCTTGCTCTTTCACTTCCGGGATCTGAAGAGGTTGAGCCTCGTCGATCCCTCCACAGGCAGCGCGCTCTTGCGCCCCAACGATCGGCTGGCGGGGCTCTATGACTCCCAAGGACAGCTCATCCAAGCCATCCGAACACCCCCAGGGCTCTACATAGACCAGGCGCAGCCACGCGGCTTTGGCCTGGGACGAGGCCGACCCAAACGCAACCTGCTGCTCGTGACCTTCAGGGCTCGGCAGCTCTCACCCATGAGAGTTCAATGATGAAGATGCTCCTCCTCTGCCTCTCGCTCCCTGCCTGTGGACCGCTCTGCTCGCCCAATCAGACCAGATGTCAGCATCAGTCTGTTGAGATCTGTGATGCCAATGAGCGCTGGGTTGAGATCCAGTCCTGCGATGGCATCCAGAGCGATGACGACACACCTTGGACCTGCTGCGCGGTCCCTGCTGATGAGCTGGGTCCTGCCTCTCACGCCTGCTCACCCAAATGTGGAGATGAACGATGAGCAGCCCCAACTCTGAGAACGTTCGAGGGCTCTGGAACTATATGAGCCGACGCTACGGCACGCGCATCATCGACAAGGCCGATGCCCTGGAGATGCGCCTCGTCGCCTGGTTCCTCAAACGCATCGGCGTGCTTGATGAGGAGGCCTTCCTTGAAAGCTTCACCACGACCATCGGTAAGCGCATCTACACCCCCTACAGCGTCGGTGAGTCCAGGCGAGGGCACAGCCTCTGGAGTCAGCTCGTCACCTGCGTGCATGAGCACCAGCACGTTGAGCAGCTCAAGCGCGAAGGGATGCTTCGCTTCTTCAGCCGCTATCTGGCCAGCAAAGCAGCCCGCGCCGCCTATGAAGCTGAAGCCTACACCTGCAACCTGGAGCTTCACTTCTGGCGCACAGGCAAGATCCTGAGCCCCAAGAGGCTCGCCAGCCGGCTCCTCGACTATGGCTGCCGCCCCGCTGATGTTGAGGTCACTCATAAGACCCTGATCGCGGCGGCTCGTACGATCCGAGCTGGGGGCATCATCACGTCCGCCTCCAAGATCGCCATCGCTTGGCTTGAAGAGTACGCCCCCGAGTTGAAGCATCACCCATGAGCGGCGCTCGTAAGACAGGCGACTGGGCTAAGGCGCGGGCGCTGCTCACATCAGGCCCTGCGCGCCTCAAGGGCGCCATCGACATCGCCTTGCGCCAAGAGGCCCATGCGCTGCGCGGAGAGATCGTCCAGGGCCTCACCAAGCAAGCCCCCGGCGGTCGGGCCATCAAGCCGCCTTCAGAGCTGACCTTCGCCGCGCGGCGCCTCAAGGGCTTCGGAGGCTCCAAGGCGCTCCTTGTTCGAGGTGATCTGCGCAACTCAATCACCGTGATCATCAAGGGCAACAAGGCCTTCATCGGCGTCTCGCGCAAGGCCCGCAGCAGGGACGGCGAGTCGATGGTCAACATCGCTGAGATCCAAGAGTTCGGCTCAGCGCCTACCGTGATCCCCATGACCCCTGCGATGCGGCGCTTCCTCTTTGTGCTGCTACGTGAAGCGGGTAAGACCCCCAGAGGCGGCAGCGGCAAGGGTGTCATCGTGGTCCAGACCCCTGCGCGCCCCTTCCTGCGTCCTGCCTTCGATAAGTTTAAGCGTGGGGTTCGAGTTCGCTTCCTCAACCGAGTCGCCAAGCTCAGCGGGATGGGTGGCTGAGGTGGCGATCCCCATCATCCACAGCATCACCCCCTCCATTGGCCCCACCAGCGGTGGTGATCTCATCCGCATCATCGGTGAAGGCTTCTCCAAGCAGATCAGCGTCAGCCTTGGAGATGCGCCCGCCTTGCTCCTTGGTGTGCGCGAAGAGGCGGGGCTCAGCGTCGCTGATCTACGCTCACCTGAGCACAGCGAAGAGCTGGTTGATGTGGTCCTCCAGAACCTTGATATAGCTGGTGCGCCCATCCTCGGTGAGCTGATCACCCTCGCGAATGCCTATCGCTTTCAGCGCCCTCGTATCATCAAAGAGTCCAACCTCACGCGCGTCATCAGGCGGCTGCTGCAGGTGCTCAAGGCGCAGATCCTTCAGAACACCTCGCTCACCGTCTCGATGGACTATGACGACGCGCCCGATGATGAGCTGCACGTCATCGCGATGGCCTCTCTGCCCTCCTTGATCCTCTCAGGCCCCACGCTCATCCCCGACCGCTTCTACGCCACCAACATCTCACATGAAGAGGTCGTCCCTGGTCTAGCCGGTCCTGAGCTGCTGCGTCGCCGACCCAGCTACACCGTCGATCTGCGCTTCACGCTCACCCTCGCCTCTGAGCGCACCGCAGAGCTGTTCAACCTTATGGCCGTCGTCGCCAGCTTCTTCAACGCCAACAAGTGGTTGGAGCTGCCACGCGACAGCGGCTCGCCAGACCTCGGCAGCGTGCGCTGGGAGATGGAGCCTGAGGGAGACTTTCGCAGCAACCTGCGCGGGCGCGGCGACGTGCGCGTCTTCAGCGTCGGCCTCATCATCCGTGGCTTCGATGTTGATGAGGGGCTCCCCAGAGAACTCGGCAAGGCGATTCAGACCACAGAGCTTGAACCCATCACATCCGATCTAAACCAGGAGCCTCATCAATGAGCCCACAATCGTCCAAGGTCATCATCGTTGAAGAGGAGCCCCGTGTTCGTGGCATCCCCTCAACGCCCACATCCATCGCCGCAGCTGTCGGCGTCGCCGAGCGCGGTCCCATCGGAGAGCCTCTCCTCGTCAGCTCCTTTGAGGAGTTTGAGCGCCACTTTGGCGGCTTCACCCCAAGCTCTGATCTCGCCCTCGCCGCCATGGGCTTCTTTGAGAACGGCGGCGCTCAGCTCTGGATTGTCCGCACAGTCCACTATGGCGACATCAGCGACGCCAACAGCGCGACCGCGCTCAGAGCGGTTGGGAATCTCCTCGGCAGCTCTCAAGAGCCGACTCCTGCCGCCGTCAAGAGCGATCCCATCGACACCATCGCCCTCCCCGACGGTGGCACGCTCATGCTCCAAGAGGGCCTGGACCCGCCGATGGAGGCCAACGTCACCGCCACATCTGCCTCTCTCTCCAACACTGGCATCTTCCCGTCTGGGTTCGCGGGAGGAGAGGTTCTCAGCCTCAACATCAATGGTCAAGAGCAGTCGGTGCTCTTCCAAGATGGCGATCAGAGCGCAGAGCAGATCACCGCTCGTATGAATGAGCAGCTGCGCGGCGTCCATGTGCATCTGCAAGCCGGGCAGGTTGAGATCCGCACTGATGAGGCGGGCACTCAAGCCTCTATCCAAGCCTCAGAGGGAGGGGCCAACAGCAAGCTCGCCTTCCCAGCCGAGTTGAAAACAGGAGGGGGTAACGTCGCCCTCGCCTCGGCGGTGACGCGAGATGAGCTGGTCGCCATCTTCACCGCCGCCTTCGCCCCTCGAATCACCGTCACCGTTGAGCCTGATAACTCGATCACGCTCAAGACCATCGCTGTCGGCCCCGCAGCAAACTTGAACGTGGATCTCTCCTCTTCGCTCAGCACCCTGCTTGGCTTTGACACGGATTTTCACACAGGCGCTGGAGGGGGCTTCCTCAACACCCTACGCGTCGAAGGCAAGGATCCTGGCGCCTACGCCAACCAGATCCAGCTGGCGGTGAGCAGCGCCACGGATGGTGACCCGCAGAGCTTTGACCTCGCTGTCATCGAGGATGGGGTCTACCGCGAGGTCTTCAACAACCTCTCTATGGTCATGGATGCTTCTCGCTATGCGCCCTCGATCATCAACGACCCGAGCCAGGGCTCAGCCCTCATCCAACTCATCGATCTTGAGATGAACGCGCTGCCCATCCCACAGCTCCTTCAGCTCGCGGGCGGCGATGATGGCCTCACCGATCTAGATGACAACGACTTCATCGGCTCCGACATCTCCAAGACCGGGATGCGAGCCCTGGACACTGTCCAAGAGATCTCCATCCTCATCATCCCAGGCCGCGCCAGCTCAGCGGTTCATAACGCCATGGTCAGCTACTGTGAGGGCGTCCGCGGTGGCTCCCTCTTCGCCATCCTCGATCCGCCCTCGGGGCTCAACGCGCCTCAGATGATCGAGTATGTGACCCAAACCGCCGCCCTCTCTGGCCTCTCAGAGCACGCCGCCATCTACTGGCCCAGGCTCGAGATCCTCAACCCATCCAAGGCCACCTTCGGCTCCACCTCGCACGTCACAGTGCCCCCCTCTGGGATCATCGCAGGCGTCTTTGCCCGCACCGACGCGGCGCGCCCTGGCGGCGTCTATGAGCCCCCGGCGGGCGTCGACAAGGGGCGGATGTTTGGCGTCCTCGGCTTTGAGACCAAGGAGGTCTTGGAGGAGCGCAAGCGAGATCTCATCTATCCCAAGCGCATCAACCCGCTGACCACAAGCCCTGGGCTCCCCCGCTTTATCGACGGCTCACGCACCCTCAAGGGCGACGGCAACTTCCCCTACATCGCTGAGC
>CAYLJJ010000166.1:0-8786 GCA_964384025.1 uncultured Nannocystaceae bacterium | reverse complement strand
CTCGCGCGGCTACTGAGCGCGCCTTTGAGGATCTTCGACAAGCTGAAGAGACGCGTAAACAAGCCCTTGGGGAGCAGGGACGCCTTGAGGAACAAGCAGCGACCCTCCTTCGTGAAGCTCGTCAACTCCGTGAAGAGAAGGAGTTAGAGGCCAAGGCTGAGCGCAAAGCTGCTCGAACGATCCTTAAAGCCGCTGAGCAGAAGCGTTGGGGAGCTGAACAAGCCGCTCAAGAAGCTGCTGATACCCTGGAAGCTCAGCTTAAAGAGGCTGAGGTCGAACGAGAAACCCAAACTCTAGCCCTTAAAGCTCTTGAGTTGGAGACTCAAAATTATCTTGAGCGCTTAACCGAGCTGGATAGCCAGCTAGAACAGCAGATCAGAGAGTTAAGCGAGAAAGAGACTCAGGCCACCACCGTGGTCGAAGAACGGAGAGAGGCAGAGTCAAAAGTTGAGGAGGCTCGTGCAGCTATCGAGCGCGCCTTTGAAGATCTCCGAGGAGCTGAAGAGACTCGTAAACAAGCCCTTGAGGAGCAGGGCCGCCTTGAGGAGCAGGCGGCGACCCTCCTTCGTAAAGCGCGCCAATTTCGCGAAGAGAAGGAGCTGGAAGCTACAACTGAGCGTAAAGCCGCCCGAGAGACTCTTAAAGCTGCTGAACAGAGACAGCGAGAAGCTGAGCAGGCCAGCCGAGAGATCCTTGAAGCTGCTGAGTTACTGCGCCAAGAAGCTGAACAAGCCGCCCTAGAGGCTGCTGGTGCTCTGGAGACTCAACTTAGAGAAGCTGAGGCTGAGCGGAAAGCTCAAGCTCTGGCTCTTAAAGATATTGAGTTAGAAACCCAGAGCTATCAGGAGCGCTTGACCGAGTTGGATAGTCAACTTGAGCAACAGCTTCGAGAGCTGAGCGAGAAAGAAGCCCTGGCTGTTGCTACCGTTGAGGAGCAGAGAGAGGCAGAGTCAAAAGTTGAGGAGGCTCGTGCAGCTACCGGGCGCGCTTTTGAAGATCTCCGAAGAGCTGAAGAGACTCGTAAACAGGCCCTTGAGGAGCAGGGCCGCCTTGAGGAGCAAGCGGCGGTGCTCCTTCGTGAAGCGCGCCAGCTTCGTGAAGAGAAGGAGTTAGAGGCCAAGGCTGAGCGTGAGGTCGCTCGAGAAACCTTTAGGGTCGCTGAGCAGCAGCGCCAAGGAGCCGAACAGGCTGCCCAAGAAGCTGCTGATGCTCTGGAGGTTCGACTTAGAGAGGCTGAGGCTGAGCGAGAGGCTCAAGCTCTGGCTCTTAAATCTGTTGAGTTGGAGACCCTGAACTATCGAGAGCGCTTGACTGGGCTGGATAGTCAACTTGAGCAACAGCTTCGAGAGCTGAGTGAGAAGGAAGCCCTGGCCGTTACCACCATTGAGGAGCAGAGAGAGGCTGAATTAAAGGCTGAAGAGGCTCGCGCTGCTACTCAGCGCGCCTTTGAGGATCTTCGACAAGCTGAAGAGACGCGCAAACAGGCCCTTGAGGAGCAGGGCCGCCTTGAGGAGCAGGCGGCAACCCTCCTCCGTGAGGCTCGTCAGCTTCGTGAAGAGAAGGAGCTGGAGGCTAAGGCCGAGCGCGAAGCTGCTCAAGAGATCCTCAGGGCAGCCAAACAAAGAGAGCGAGAAGCTGAGCAGGCCAGCCGAGAGCTTCTTGAAGTTGTTGAGCAGAAGCGTCAAGGAGCTGAACAGGCAGCTCAAGAGGCTGCCGAGGCTCTGAAGGTTCAACTGAGAGGGGCTGAGGCTGAGCGAGAAGCTCAGGCTCTGGCCCTTAAAGCTGTCGAACTGGAGACTCAGGGTTATCGTGAGTGTTTGGTTGAACTGGATAGCCAGCTCGAGCAGCAGCTTCGAGAACTAAGCAAGAAGGAGGCTCAAGCCGTTACCACTGCTGAGGAGCAGAGAGAGGCTGAGCAGAAGATTAAGGAGGCTCGCGCTGCTACCGAGCGCGCTTTTGAAGATCTACGACAAGCTGAAGAGACACGCAAACAAGCTCTTGAGGAGCAGGGCCGCCTTGAGGAGCAGGCGACCACACTTCTTCGTGAGGCTCGTCAGCTCTGCGAAGAGAAGGAGTTGGTGGCTAAGGCTGAGCGTGAAGCCGCTCGAGAGATCCTTCAGCTCGCTGAGCGGAAACGGCAAGAGGCTGAACTGGCCAGTCGAGAACTCCTTGAGGTCGCAGAGTTAAAGCGCCAAGAAACTGTGCTGGCCGCTGAGCTTAAACGCCAGGAAGCTGAGCAGATTGCCCAAGATGCGACCGATGCTCTGGAGGCTCGGATCAAGGAGGCTGAGGTTGAGCGAGAGGCTCAAGCTCTGGCTCTTAAGGCTGTTGAGTTGGAGACTCAGGGTTATCTGGAGCGCTTGACCAAGCTGGACTGCAAGCTGGAGCAGCAACTCCGAGAACTTGCTGATAAGGAGCTGGCCGCCTCCAGCGCTGTTGAGGCACAGAGAGAGGCGGAGTTAAGCACTGAAGAGGCTCGTGCAGCCACTCAGCGTGCCTTTGATGATCTTCGACGGGCTGAAGAGACACGCAAACAAGCCCTTGAAGAACAGGGCCGTCTTGAGGAGCAGGCAGTGACCCTCCTTCGTGAAGCTCGGCAGCTTCGCGAAGAGAAGGAGCAAGCCGCTGAGGCTGAGCGTAGAGCTGCTCGAGAGAGCCTTGAAGCAGCTGAGCTGAAACGCCAAGAGGCAGAGCAGGCCGCTCAAGAGATCCTTGAAGCAGCTGAGCTAAAGCGTCAAAAGGCGGAGCAAGCCGCTCAGGAAGCCGCCGAAATTTTGGAAGCTCAGCTCAGGGCTGCTGAGACGGCGCGATACACCCAAGAGCTGAGCCTTAAGGCCGCTGAGATGGAGAGGCAAGGCTATCTTGAGCGCTTGGCTGAGTTGGACAGTCAGCTTGAACAGCAGCTCCGAGCGCTGAGCGAGAGGGAGGCGCTCGTCGCCGTCGCCGTTGAGGAGCAGAAGCGAGCTGAACTGAACGCTGAGGAGGGGCGCGCCGCTGCTGAGCGCGCCTTTGAGGATCTTCGCCGAGCAGAGGAGAGGCGCAAGCAGGCTCTTGAGGAGCAGGGAACCCTTGAGGAGCAGGCGGCGACTCTGCTGCGTGAGGCTCGGCAGCTCCGCGAGGAGAAAGAGCAAGCCGCTGAGGTGGAGCGCGAGGCCGCCCGAGAGAGCCTTAAGACCGCCAAGCTGGAACGGCGACGCGCTGAAGAGCAAGCCCAGGCGATCGCTGCCGCGTTGGAGATCCGTCTCAAGAGGGCTAAGGAGGAGCGGCAGACTCAGGCGCTGGCGCTTCAGATCGCTGAGCAGGAGACCCAAAGTTACAGAGAGCAGCTGCTTGAGTTAAACGCTCAGCTCAAACAGCAACTCCAAGAGCTGGATGAGAAGCAGAAGGGTGCTAAGGAGGCCGCCGAGGAGCGAGCGCGGGTTGAGCTTAAGGCAGAAGAGGCTCGCGCCGCCACCGAGCGGGCTTTTACAGATCTTCGAGATGCAGAGGAGCGGAGAGGAAGGGCTCTTGAGGAGCGCGGAGATCTTGAGGAGCAGGCCCAGGCTCTGCTCCGTGAGGCTCGGCAGCTCCGTGAAGAGAAGGAACTGCTCGCTGAGGCTGAGCGTAGAGCCGCCCGAGAGCTTCTTAAGGCCGCTGAGCTAAAGCGTCAAAGAGCGAACGAGGCTGCTCAAGAGATTCTTGAGGGTGTTGAGCGTGAGCTGCGAGAAGCTGAAGGGGAGGCTGCTCAACGCCGCCAAGAGGCTGAAGAGGAGGCTCAAATCACCACCATCGCGCTTGAAGCTCAAATCCAGAAGGCAGAGGCTGAGCACCGATCCCAAGCGCTGGTGCTTAAGAAGATCACTGAAGATCTTCAAGAACAGAGTAGGCGTCTCCTTGAGTTAGAGAAACAGTTCAGCGAGAAGCAGAGGGAAGCCAAGCGCGCTTCTGAAGAGCGCGCGCAGGCCGAGCTTCGGAGAGAGGAGGCGCAGAGAGCGACTGAACATCTCCTTGAGGATCTTCAACGGCTGGAAGAAAGTAGAGCGCAGGCTCTTGAGCAGCGGGCTCATCTTGAGGAGCAGACCACGACTCTCCTTCATGAAGCTCAACAGCTTAAAGAGGAGCAGGAGCGAGCGGTTGAGGTTGAACGTAAGGCTGCTCAAGAACGCTTCCAAGCCGCCGAGCTAGAACGCCATCAAAATGAAGAGAATGCGCGGATGGCGGCTCTGGCGCTGGAAGATCAGCTCAATAGGGCTGAAGCTGAGCGGCAGGCTCAGGAGTCAGCCCTCAAGGTGATCCAACTTAAGACACGGCAGCACTCTGAGCGCTTAAATCAGCTGAACCTCCAACTTAAACAGCAGCTCCGAGAGTTGGGCGAGAAGCAGGAGAGCGTTCAGAGCGCCGCTGAAGCGAGGGCTCAAGCTGAGTTGGAACTCAATATCGCCCGCGCTGGAGTTGAACGCGCCTTTGAAGATCTTCGACGAGCCGAAGAGAGACGCCAACAAGCCCTTGAGGAGCAGAGCCGCCTTGAGGAGGACGCAGCGAGGATCCTCCGTGAGGCTCGAGAGCTTCGTGAAGAGAAGGAGCTCTCCGCTGAGGTAGAGCGCAAAGCCGCTCGCAAACTACAAGAGGAGGCTCGACGCGGTTATCAAGCAGCTGAGGAGAGGGTTGAAGAGGAGCGCCTGAGAGAAGAGGAGCTGTTTAAGAGCGCTTCAAAGCTGGCTAAGAGCAGACTCAGGGAAGCAGAGGTGCAGCGTCAACGCCAAAGCTCTGCGCTTCAGGTGGTCGAGCTTGAACTGAGGCAGCTCTCTCAAAGTTTGCTGGAGGAGAGGAGTCGATGGGGAGAGATGAGCAGAGAGGCTTCGGCTGAACGCAAACGCTCTCAGTTGATGCTCCTGGAAGCCCGCGCAGCAACAGAGCGAACCTTGGATGATCTACGCAGGGTTGAAGAGACCCGCAGGCTGGCCCTTGAGGAGCAGAGGCGTTTGGAGGTGGAGCACCTTGAGCTATCGCGCGCCGCTCCTCAGCCCTCTGTTACGCAAGAGTTAAGACCACAGAGCCTCAAAGAAGAGGGGCTGAAGAGCGCTGAGCTGGAGCAGCTCAATACAGAGCAGCTTCGTTGGGGGCAAAGGTGGCAGCCCCGCTCCTGAAATGAGCGAAGGCTCAGCTCGAATCAAGGGATGACATCCTGAGCATAGCGGAGGATGAAGTCGATCTGGCTATCGTATCCCTCGACGAAAAGATAGATGGTCTGTGCAGCGTCGAGCAGGAGGGAGATCTCAGAGAGCGGTCCGTTGGTATCATCATTACAGGCCAATTCGGTACGAAAATCCTCACTGTTACAGAGGCTTCGGGCAAAGATCAAAGTGTCTATCAACTCACCACAGATGTAGAGAGCGCAGAAGTTTCCAGCCTCCTCTAAAATACAAGCAGCGCCTTCACCACAATCTGCATCCACCCTACAGGCTGGGCTCTCCGGCATGGGTAGATGAGCGTTACACTCAACCCCCTCACCGCACTCATCACTCTCAGGACCGGAGCAGTAGAGATATTCATAGTCGGTGGAGAAGGTATAGGTTCCCTCTTCATCTGCGGTAAAGGAGAAGACCGCCGCGCCAGTGTCTCGGCCACAGCTTGAGTATGGGAAAACCTCACTGCCCAAGCTGCTCCCGATAACCTCACCATCTACAGCCTCAGCGTTGAGATCGACGATGACCCAGCTCTCTGGACAGGGGGCTTCAGCAGCACAGATACCCTCAACGCAGTAGATCTCGCCTGTGCAACTTGCCATTACACCATGAGGGTCACAGCGCTCTCCCTCAGCAGACTCTACGCCTTCGATGGCATCAGCGATGCTGATATCAACGAACTCAGAGAGCCCACCATCATCGTCCAAGAGAGCCAAGTGGATAGAAGCTACTCTTTCGGATGGTTGGATATAGAGCAAACCTGTAAAGCTCTCCTCAGTCTCATCAAGCAGAAGGAAATTGGTGATGACCTCAGTGCTCCCATTGAGAATGGTGAGCGCCTCTCCCTGCTCATCTATCAAGCTGATCTGGATCCCGTTGGTGTTGTTGTCCTCATCAGTACCGGTGAACCAAAGCACCCACTCCCTGTCTCCTTCCTCATCGGCATCACGATGATATAACTCAGCGTCGTTTAAGATAGGGGAGTGTAAGAGACGGCAGAACAGCTCCTCGCCTCTCGAAAGGTCGAGGGGGGGAGCGCAGACACCCTCCCCTTCACAATGATTAAAGCCAAACTCACAAGCCTCACCCAAGGCGATCACAGGGGGTGCCTCGACCGCAGCGGTTACCATTTCACTCCAAGCACCGCTGCTGTCACCGATAGAGATCCCAACCTCAGCGAATTCAAAATCGATATTGCCCTGGATGGTAAAACTATAGCTGCCATCTTCGTTCAGGATCAGATCAGCAAACTCCAACTCGCTGAAGAGGCTCTCAGTAAACTCCTGGATCAGAGCACCATTTTCATCCAGGAAGTTCATACGGACTCTATCCGTGTCGCCCTCAAGATCAGAACCAGATCCACGAATAGCAAGCTCCATCTCAGGTACCTCTCCGTTTTGATAAACTTCAAGTCTATCCAGGGTAGGAGGGGAGGAGAGGATGGCATCTAGACGATAGCTCCCGCTCCAAGCATTCTCACTGCTCTTATAGCCGTCAACAAAGACAAAAACGCTCTGTTCAGCTTCCAAGTGGATATTTAACCGGCTGGAATAGTGAGTTTGACTGTAATCATCGTTACACGCGATTTCGGCATTAAAATCTGCTACCTCACAATAGTCACGTATATAGAGAACAGTGTCATCCTCATCCTCAATCGTGGTTGTGAAGATATAATCACCTGTTGATGGAGCAGTGAAGCTGAAGACATTCTGAGAAGATCCACCACCACATGAGCCCCCTTCAGCGTAGATTTCGCTTCCCAGGGTACTGCCCTCATAGCTCCAGCCCTCCTGAGCGTTGAGATCGAGCACCTCCCACCCTGTGGGACAACCGGGCTCAAGATCCTCAACGCAGAGGAAATTGTGGCAGAGCCCCAACTCACAGAAATTGATGATGCGGCTGGGATCGCAGAAATCGGTGGCAGCTTCAGCGGTCGCATTTTGAAGATCCACCGATTCACTTTGGTTTCCCTCTGCATCGATGGCGATGACGAAGCCAGCGACGGCCTCGTTGGCGATATCAAAAGATAAGCTTTGGAACCACGCCTTAAAAACCCCCTCCTCGAAGATCACATGGCTCAATTCAAATTGAAGGGGAGTTCGTAACATCTCCATCCCTTCAGCATTAAAGAACTGGAACCTCATAGAGTTGAGATCTTCATCTCCATCTCTGCCTTCGATATAGATCGTGAAAAAACCGCTCTCCAGGTCTCTGTAGAGAAGCGCCTCTTCAAGAACCGGCACGGGATCAGGCGGAGGGATTTGGCAGGAGAACTCTGTAAGCTCTTCCCCCTCGGGGAGATCTGTGGAGGGCAGACAACGCGTCTCTCCTTCACAACGAATAAAGCCAAGCTGGCAGGCTTCTCCAGGAGCGACGATAGGAGCAGGTTCAATCTCGACGGCCATCGATTCACTCCAGAGCCCAGAGCCATCACCGAGCTGAAGTTGAACCTGAACAATGGAGGGATCTTGAATCATCTCCAAGATGACAAAGTGATAGTTGCCACCGCCATCGGATTGCAGATCTGCATGATCAGCGCCTGCGAAGCTCGCCTCAAGCGCTTCTTCTGCGATGGGGGCTCCACTTTCATCCAGTAGGTTCAAGCGAAAATATTCCACATCATCATTGGGATCGAAGCCAGAACCTCGAACTGCCAGGAGCTGATCTGGCGACTCATCACTCAGATAGGCCTCAAGCTCTTCGATACTTGGAGGGGACGATGCTTCGACTTCAAGACTATACCCTCCAGACCAAGGCCCCTCTGAGCCATTATAGCCATCCACAAAGAGGAAAACGCTCTGTCCAGCCTCTAGAGAGACGTTGATCTGGCTGGTATATGAATTCTCCCGATAGTCATCATTACAGGCCAACTCAGCTTCGACATCCTCTATCGCGCAGTGATCGCGAAGATAGATCAGCGTGTCATCATCGCCTGCGGTGGAGGTGGTAAAGAGATATTCACCTGCCTCTAGAGCTGTGAAACTGAATATATTCTGAGGACTTCCACCCCCACAGGAGCCGCCGTTGGTGTAGGTCTCGCTCCCCTCTGTACTGCCTTGGTGGCTCCAATCCTCCTGAGCATTGAGATCGATCACCTCCCACCCCGCTGGACAAGCTGCTTCAGGCTCTTCGACGCAGACAAAATCATTGCAGAGTCCCGATTCACAGAAGTTGATCGTGCGGTGGGGATCACAGAAGTCGGTAGCGGCTTCAGGAGCTGCCCTTTCAAAGGAATAGGGCTCGCTTTGGTTTCCCACCTCATCGGTGACGATGGCGATTCCGCTTGACACAGCATTGCTTATTTCAGCGTTAATATATATGAACCATGCTTTGAAACGCCCGTTATCAAAGATAATGTGGGAAAACCTACTCCAGAGACGATCATTAAATATCCGTTGCTCATCTACATCAAAAAGGTCGAATGCCAACCATTCTAAGTCTTCATTTTCATCTATCCCTTCAACATAGATCGCAAATGAGCCTATTTCTTGGTTTGTATAGAGGAAAGCCTCCTCAATCATAGGCTCTAGATATATTTCGCCTGCCGCACCCCCTTGGCCAGCCTCTCCAGCAGCTCCCCCTTGGCCAGCCTCTCCAGCAGCTCCCCCTTGGCCAGCCTCT
>CAYLJJ010000165.1:0-8803 GCA_964384025.1 uncultured Nannocystaceae bacterium | reverse complement strand
AAAGTCTATGCCCATCTTGAAAATTGTGAGGTGCCCGGACTTATTGAGAAGTTACCTCCAGAAGAACTCCATCTGGAGTTTGAGCGCCCGAACTCAAGGGCTTGGTGCCATACTCTTCCAGCGCATTCGATGCAGTTCTAGAGGGGACTCCTCCCCCATCCGCAGCCAGATGACCCCCAAGAGCCCCAAGAGCGGAGGCGTCTTAAGGCGCTGCTCCTTCTCTCTCTTGGCTTGAACCCACAACGCCTCGCCCCTCAGACCCAAGTTGCCGCAAGTCATAGAGTAACGCCCTTTTTGGGGGAGTTGAAGGCCCAGACGCTCGGGAAGTTTAAGAGGCAGCGCGCGCTGCTCCCCCTTTAGGCGGCTGAGGAGCAGAGGAGGTTCAGCTCGAAGAGAGAGGGCGATTTTGCGTAGATCCTGCGCAGAATCTTTGAGCCCAAAGCCACGCTGAAGATCCTGATCGAGCAAGCGCCCCATATGAACACTGCGCCCTGGGGCGCGCAGGCTGAGATAGCGGGAGTGATCAAAGGCGCCCCCCTCATGAAAGCCTCTGAGCTGAGCATCCAAACCGATAAAAGGGCCTAAGATCCCCAAAATCTCCAAGGTGTTGCTCTCCTCAAAGCTAAGGCCCGCTGGGAGAGGCTGTCTGGGTGGAGGCAGGTGGGCTGGATAGCCCTGCCAGATCTGAACAGGGCCTCCAGGAAGGCGCTGAGCCAGGAGTAGATCCCATACCCGCTCAATCTCTCCCTCCCTGCTCTCTTCATGCTCACTCTGTCGCCATACCCGAAGAGTATAAAAGGTCTGAGCATCGCGCAGCAGGAGCCCAGGGGCGCGCTGGATCTTAGGCTGAGCAGCGATGTTGATCTGAGCGACGCTATAGCGCGCCTCAGGATCCAAAGTTTTTAGGCGAAGCAGGGCCAGGACACGGCAGCTATCGGGGGTCTGCTCTAAAGCTGTATCCAGAGGTTTTGAACTCTCAAGGGGGGCTTGAAGTTCAGATCGCCTTTGGGGCTTGGGCGGCGGCTCAGGCTCTTGCTTAACTTCTACACCTTGAAGCTCATAAGCGACCTCTTCCAGGAGAAGCCCAGCGCTGTCTAAGACCTCTACTCGCCAGTGCCCCTCATCTCCAGGCTGGAAGCGACGCCGCGCCCAGGTTCTCCAGTTGGGGCTGTGTCCCAGCTTGAGCTTGAGCCCACCTCGATCCCGCCCGCCTCGCTTCCAGCGGAGCTGAATCTGAGTCTCGGGACCAGGGTTCTCAAGACGCAGAAAGATCCAGACCTGCTTATGTTCCATTAGGAAACGTCGCTGAAGCCCCTGGGGCCGCCTCTGCTCCACCCCAAGGCAGGGCTCAAGCTCTAAAATCTTTGGGCGTGGTAGAGGAGAGGCGCCGAAAAGAAGATAGAGGCTGAGGAGTCTCAAGGGGGAGAGCCTCCGGTAGCGTCCTCATTTTGAGGTTGAGTGTCACGCACCCAACAGTCCAAGGCGTGCGCAAGGCGCCCCATCTCTCCCGGCCCCGCTGCCAGATGCAAGCCCTCCTCTAGCTTGATCTCTCCCGCCTTAAGTGAGTGCTCTACTCCTAGAAGTCTTTGGCTCTCCTGAGTTGCAGCCAAATGCCCCCCTTGATTTTTAAAACGTTCCAGGGCGCTCCTTAACGAGGCGTTGTCAGGGCTCCCTGAGGGCAGAAAGAGTACATCCCCCCAGTCCGCCTTTGAGTCTGCTTTAAGGAAGCGTAGCTCCCAACCCAGCGCGGTCAGGGCGTGGCTCAGACCGCTGATCTCCTCAAGGCTCCCCGCATCACTGTAGATCAGGAGCTGATAGCGAGTCGCAGGGAGGCTGCTGGGGAGCGTAAAGCTGCTGGGTTGACCAGCACAGCTCAGGAGGAGGAGGGAGAGGCTCAACTTTCCAATCATCCGGTCGCTCCAGGGAGATTTAACCTCGCCATCTTGCCCGCTCCAGGAACTCCAAGCCAGCCAAGCCTTGCTCCACTGCGAATTCTATAGCGCTCAGCCAACTTCCTTGTATTATGGACCTCTCTTAATCCGGATAAGATAGAGACTCCTCAGGAGGAGCGCAGATGTTTGAACTCAAAACTCCCACTCTACTTTTGGCTTCCTTTATGAGCTTTCTGCTCTTCGCCTGTGGTGAAGAGAGCAGCTCAGATGCAGAGCCTGGCGAAGAGTCCAATCGCCCTGAGGGTTGTTCAGGGAAGTGTGATGGTACGGATGCTCCCCTCTTCAAGTCGGATTACCTCGCCGATCTGGAGATCCTGAGTGAGCTCTTCCCTAACGAAAAAGCTCCTCTCGCCGACATCAAGGATGCTTTTAGCCTCCTGGTCGATATGGGCGGTGTTCAGTTTAAGGCTCCCACCCACCTCTTTGGAACTGAGGTCGCGGTGATCCCCTATGCTGATGAGGATGGGGTCAAGGATGCAGATGGCAACATCATCCCGAGGCGAGACTCAGAGATCAGCAAAGCTTTCGCACCCGGCGTAGTAGGCATCGGTCTTAAGCATCACCGCCCTGAGTATCGCTACTTCAGCGAGAGCAGCGCAGGCAGCGAGATGAAAGAGCACCTTAAGCTCCAGGATACTCATATCGAGCTGGTTGTTGGTGTGATCCGCGATGGTGAACCTGGGGCGATCACGATCAACAACCCCCAGACCTATCAAAGTGGCCTCTTTGGTGACGCGAAATATCCCATGATCTTCCTTCAGGCCGCGATGCCTGACTACCTCGACACCACCCAGAAGAAGGCCTTTAATGACAACATCCTTAACTGGCTGATGGTCTTCGCGGCGGTCTCTGAGTTCCCTGGTGACTACAACGGAGGTGATCCTCTGGCAGCTCACAGCCCAGAGAAGGTTCTAGAGCACGCCATCATGGGGCTCAAGGCGATCGCAGGAGATTCAGAAGCTCAGGCTTGGTTCAAAGACCCCGCCCACCTCATCTACTGCGCTGAGTTGGCCTATGTCTCCCATAACGCGGGCGTGATGTTCCCAATGACCAAGGAGTTTATGACCCAGCATGTCAGCGAAGAGGTCTGGAGCCGCTATGCCCAAGAGGTTGAGCACCACAACGCGGGTGAGGAGAGCGCCTTCCTTAAGCTGAACAAAAACGACAAGATCAAATATGTACAGATCACCCTCCCCCCCGCAGATCTGAAGCCCCTCAGCGATTACTCCGCCGAGCCCGCCGTCGAGGCCAAGAAGATGGCCTTTGTGCCGATGACCGCCGCCCATATCGTCGAGCACTTTATGCGCCTGACCTTCCCTCGTGAGCTGATGGGAGAGCAGATCGCCCCTATGCAGGGCGCTATGTTGGCCAAGATGAAGCCTGGGCTCTTTGAGCAGATGGGCTTGGATCAGGCTCCAGAGGATGATCCAGCACGGATGGCCGTTGATGCCCTCTTTGGTCAGATCGTCAGCGCCATCAGTCAACCCTATGCTGATTATCAAGCCTTCCGTGCGGTGATCGAGCCCCTGATCGCTCAGGCTGCCAAGCTGACCGGTCCCCGCAGCAGTGACAGCGGCGTCGGCTACTATGTGCCCCCCAGCCTCTACCACATCATCGCCCAGGGGAAGCACCCTGGTGGTCTCTTGGGCGTGCGCTATATCGGCCACGGCGTGCATTGGTCTGCGGTGCGTCACGTCAACGGAGGCGGTCCTGCTGAGTTCTGTCCGACCGCTCTTTGTGGGCCAGACACCATCTGTGATGAGGAGCAGGATCTTTGCCTTCCCAAGCCAACCGAGCCTGAGGTCAACCCCTTTGCGGAGAGCTGCGCGCCAGCCTGTGGCGGTCAAGCCAGCTATGGCAGCTGTTACTGCGATGAATCGTGTCAGGAGTATGAAGATTGTTGTGAGGATTATGCGGCTCATTGCGCCGCTCCTGCGGAGTGAGAACTGCTTTAACGCTTAAAAAGACCCTTTAGAAAACCCTTCTTCTCCTGCTCATCCCCCTGTATAGGCATCTTCCCCATCACCTCCTCAGCCAATTTGAGAAAAGCCTGGCTCTGGGGAGAATCTGGATTGATGGCGACCACCGGTTTGCCCTGATCGCTGCCTCTTTGAATCTCATCGTTGATGGGAATCTGCGCCAAGACAGGGACCTTGAGCTTCTCTGAGATCCGCTCGGTGCCGCCCTGGTTAAAGGGGCGGCTCTCATGTGCACAGTTGGGGCAGATGTAGTGGCTCATGTTCTCGACGATGCCGATGACCGGCACCTCCACTTTGCGAAACATCTGTAAGCCTTTTACGGCGTCTACCAGAGCCAACTCGCTGGGTGTAGTAACGATAAGGGCGCCGGTGATGGGAGCGCTCTGAGTCAGGGTGAGCTGGGCATCTCCAGTTCCAGGAGGCAGGTCGATCACCAAGTAATCCAGTACGCCCCACTCTACATCGGCTAGGAACTGCTTAACCACTGAAGCGACGATGGGACCACGCCAGATTACGGGAGTATCATCATCGACCAGGAAGCCGATCGACATCACGGGCAAGCCATAGGCTTCGATGGGCTTAAAGCGCTTCTGATCCTGGGTAACGCCAGGGCGGGCTTTGGGGACCCCCATCTGAATCGGCACTGAGGGGCCGTAGACATCGATATCGCAGATGCCCACGCGGGCGCCCTGGGCCTTTAACGCCAAAGCCAAGTTGACAGCGACGGTTGACTTACCCACACCACCCTTCCCTGAGGCCACCGCCAGGAGGTTATGGACTCCATCTAGAGGGGAGGAGGCGGGCTCAGGAGCATGGTGATGATGCCCTCCGCCGTGGGAGCAGCTTGAGCTGTGCTGGTGTGCTTCGCCGTGAGAGCAGCTTGAGCCATGTTGCTGCGTCTGTGGAAGCGCTTGCTCCTCCACTTCAGACTCAACATAGACTGCCTCGATCCCTTCTAAATCATCAAGCGCGCTTCGCACCTCATTCTCCAGGCGATGACGCTCCTCTCGCTCCACGCTCTTGAAGCGCAGCATGACATACAGCTCCCCACCCTCCAGCTCGATCTCCTGAAAGATCTCCGCGCTGATGAGATCTCCCTCACCTCCAGGGGCCTTGATCTGGGCGAGACGGGCTTTGATCTGCTCTTTCATTTTGAGAAACCTCCATCCTTTGTAGCGCTGGCCTTGCCAGCTTTGTGGGAGAAGGTCAATAGAGCCGCCAAAGCGGGAGGAGGTTTCTCAACACTTCGGTCATCCAAGCTTCTGGCCTGACAGGAGGGCCCTTTCCCCCAACGCAAAAGCTTTGTGAACATGATCTGCTACAATTGTGATTTGCTTGTGATGATCAGGAGGTGCTCATTCTGAAAACAGATTCGAGAGTCAATGAAGAGAGAATGGGGTGCAACTCATATATTGATCTAAGCTGCGAAAATAGATAAACACTATCAAATCAACTGTTTCAGAAGGAAGATCGTTTATAAAACAGCGCATATCAAGCAGATCATGCATCTTTCCAAGATGGCGGAGGGCTCTGTGAGCAGAGAGTAGATTCGATTCTTCTATCAGACCATGCTCTACTCTTGAGAATGCCCTCCGAATGCTTTCTGGATCAAAAAGAAGGTGATTTCCCTTGGCACCTGTGCTTATTAAGCCATATGATAGCCCATCTAATAATGAAAAACTCTGTTCTCTCACAAGAGCCTCAAGTTCCCTCCATTTAAGGTCTTAATCTAGCGAGCCTCTTAGGTTGTTTGCAAATGAGTAAAAAATAGTGAATGATTTCAAGCCTATGCTCCGATATCACTCAACATATCATCCATCCCGTAGCGCCCGGCTGGAACTTTCTGTACCCAGTGCAGGGCGCGCAGGGCACCCAAGGCAAAGAGTCGACGATCCTGAGCTTGATGTCTCAACTCTAGGCGCTCCGCCTCTCCCAAAAAGTAGAGGGTATGCTCTCCCACAACCTCTCCTCCTCGCAGAGAGGCAAAGCCCAGCTCTCTTGAACTTCGGGGTCCTGTCTTTTCTGTTCGAGACTGTGCACGCGCCTGAGGCCAACTTAAACCCCGAGCCTCAGCGATCGCCTGCCCCAACAACAGAGCGGTGCCGCTGGGCGCGTCTACCTTTCGTTGGTGGTGTATCTCCATAATCTCCACTTGAAACTCCTCTCCCAAGGCCCGTGCAGTTCGCTGCGCCAAGCGCTTAAGGAGCGCGATCCCCAAGCTGAAGTTGGCCGCGCAGAAGACTGGAGCTTGGAGCGCGCGAATATCTAAGGCAGCCTCCTCCTCGAGGCTCCGGCCTGTAACTCCGCTGACCAAAGCTGCTTTGCTCCCCTTCATCCGGTGGAGAAGATCCGTGGTAGCTCCAGCGATGGAGAAATCGATCACCACATCACACTCTCGAAAGTTGAGCTCTGCTGTGCTGCTTCGATCCACTGCGGTTAAGAGCTGAATCTCAGGGCGCTGCTCCAGGAGCTGGATGATACAGCGCCCCATATGTCCCTCCGCTCCAAAGAGCCCCAGCTTGGTGGGCACAGCCATCAGGAAAACTCCAGGTGATCCCAGAGGGTTTCAAGGCGACGCTGATTCTCAGGTCGTATAGAGACGAGAGGAAGACGCAGCGCTCCTGGATAGGTCAAGCTATATGCCATGAGGTGCTTAAGAGGGCCTGGGCTGCTCTCGATAAAGAGGCCCTTAAAGAGGGGGAGCAACCGGAGATGAAGAGCACGGGCCTCATCCCAACGCCCCTGTTGAGCCATCTCCCAAAGCTCGACCATCTTTTTAGGGATCAGGTTGCTGCTCACCGAGACCAGACCATGCGCGCCCAAACTCCAAAGCGGAAGCGCGCTGGCATCATCTCCAGAGAGGAGGTCGAGGTTCAAGCTCCTGAGCAGCTCCGCCCCAAAAGCCAGATCGGCGCTGGCTTCCTTGATGCTCTGTACTGAGGGCAACTCAGCGAGGCGCTTGAGGGTCTCCAACTCAAAGCTTACTCCCGTCCGAGAGGGCACATTGTAGAGCATAAGGGGCAGATCAGGGGCTGCCGCCGCGATGGCAGCGACATGCTGATAGAGGCCCTCCTGACTGGGCTTATTGTAGTAGGGAGTGATGATTAAGGCTCCCGCAACCCCCAGGGCCTGAGCCTTCTTCACCAGACGAATGCTCTGAGCGGTGTTGTTGGTTCCCAAGCCAGGGACCACCGGCCGTCCTGCGGCGACCTCTAAGGTTGCTTGGATAATGGCGAGACGCTCAGCGTCGGAGAGGGTGGCTGACTCTCCCGTAGTTCCACAGGGAACCAAACCGTGGACACCCGCCTTGAGCTGTCGAACCACCTGGGCTTGGAGCGCTTCGAGTTGAGGAACTTCTCCCTGAAAAGGGGTGGCGAGGGCCGTATAGATTCCGCCGAACATAGAGTCTCTTCTCCAAATCTGCTCAGTTTAAAGCTCTCGATATATTAAGGATGATAGAGGCAATTGACAGCCCTTTGAGGCTTCGTTAGCGTGTTCGGTTATCAGCTATAGGAGACTTCATGTCCAAGATCAGTGAATCCTTTGTCGCTATGTTACCCAAGACAGACCTCCATGTTCACCTAGATGGTTCTATCCGCATCAAGACTCTCATCAATCTAGCCCAAGAGTACGGCGTCAAGCTTCCCAGCTACACTGAGTCAGGGTTGAGGGAGTTGGTGTTCAAAGATCGCTATAAGGACCTTGGAGAGTATCTCAACGGCTTTGCGTATACAACCGCGGTAATGCAGAGCGAACTCTCTTTGGAGCGAGTAGCCTACGAATTGGCTTTGGATAATCAAGAGGAGGGAGTACGCTATCTAGAAGTACGTTTTGCTCCTCAACTTCACGTTCACCAGCATATGAATACGATTATGGTGGTAAAAGCAGTTAATCGTGGTCTGAATCGAGCTAAACAAGAGTTCAACCAGCGAGTAAAAGTCTGTTCAGGGGAGGAGCCTCCCTTCGAATATGGGATTATCGTCTGCGCCATGCGCATGTTCCAGAAGGGTTTTAGTGAGTATTACTCCAACCTCGTCCGCGCCCATCGCTACACCCCCCCTAAGCAGCTCTATCCTGTAGCCTCCATGGAACTGGCGCGAGCTGCGATCCTCGCCCGAGATGAGTATGCGCTGCCCATCGTTGGCTTTGATTTGGCGGGAGAGGAGGCGGGCTATCCAGCAGGGGATCATGGAGAGGCTTACCAGTACGCCCACCAAAACTTTATGAAGAAGACGGTCCATGCCGGAGAAGCCTACGGACCGGAGAGTATCTTTCAGGCGATCACCGAGCTGCACGCGGATCGCATCGGGCACGGCACCTATCTGTTGGAGCCTGAGGCGATCAGAGATCCAGAGATCAGGAATCGGGCGGACTATGTAGACAAGTTGGGAGAGTATATCTCTGATCGGCGTATCACCCTGGAGATCTGCCTCACCAGCAACCTCCAGACAAACCCTCAGATGAATGAGTTGAGCGAGCACAGCTTTGATCTGATGCGTAGACATCGCCTCTCTACTACCATCTGTACAGACAATCGCACAATGAGTAACACCACGGTGACCAAGGAGCTGATGAAAGCTATCGAGCATCTTGGAGTAGATCGCCACGCGCTGAAGTCCATCATAGTTTATGGTTTTAAGCGCAGTTTTATGCCAGGGAGTTATCTAGAAAAGCGTCGCTATGTGCGCCAGATCATCGACTACTACGAGAGCCTAGAAGCGCGCTTTGATGCGCCCAATCTGCCCAATTGAGTGAACCTCTCTTCAAGTAGAGTTTATCTCTTCTCAGGTTTTCTGTATGAATTTATCATCATTGTAATCTCAATACTCCGGCCAGGGTTGAGATGCAAAACAAGGCAAGCGAAGTTTAAGG
>CAYLJJ010000164.1:7023-8824 GCA_964384025.1 uncultured Nannocystaceae bacterium | reverse complement strand
CTGCTCGGTGCGTTCATACAGGCTTCGCTTTGGGGTCATAGCAAGTCAGTCAACCAAGAAAGAGGAGTGTTTTCATGTGGATAGCGCTTTACCATCCGATAGCAGAGGAGCCGCTGCTGCTAGAGACTTCTTGGGGGAAGTCATCTACTTCTAAGTCAGCCTTGGCTTTATCCATGTCGATGAGAGCGGCGCGACGCTTGGTGCCCTCAAAGCTGGTGGGGACGCTGGTCTCTTGGATGTAGCCCTGGCGACGATGGTTCTCTTTGATCAGGCGGCGCAGCGCGCGTTGGTCAACGACCTCGCCAGTGTAGCCAGTGCGTTTACAGTGTTGTGTATAGGCTGCATGGCAAGAAGAGATGTGAATCGCGAGGCATCCGCGTGAATAGGTGAACTGCTTTCCATACTCGATATCACCGCTGACCGCTAAGGAGGAGAGGATCTCCATGAAGAAGTCGAGGGCAGACTTGACCTGCCTGCGCCCCTCAAGGAGATCGTCAACTTGCCCTTTGATGAGAGGGCTGAGGTTGATCTCTGGGAGGCTGACATCGACGCTCAGGGCATAGGCGTCAAAGCAGATGAGGCCCATGATCACCGTCTCTAAGTTGAAGCGCATCCGATGGGGGATGGGGTGCTTAATCTCGACGAGGTAGTCGTTGAGGAGCTCGGCGGCCTGCTTGTAGTCAGCCTCGACATCGCGAGAGAGCAGGTGTTGGATGATGCCTCGGCTCAAGAGGCCAAGATCTTTGCTCTCTAAGAGCTTGAAGGCGTCAACATATCGGGGGTCCTCCTCAATAGTAATCTTGGAGGGGTTGGAGATGATCATGCGCTCAGCCAATGCAGACTCGATGGGGCGGCTCTCTCCTCCAAGGACCAGAGGGGCCGTGAGGAGATGATCCACGACGCTCAAGTCCATGCGCCCGCGCTGCTCAGCCTCACCAGTGTAGAGCCTGCGAAGGAAGCGATGGATGGCGTTGAGCCGCCTCTTGGGCATATCAGCGGGCTTGTATTCATCGAGGAAGATGGGGATGGAGTTGGTGTCTGAGAGGAGGCGAGTGAGGGCAAACTCAGTCTCTGTGCAGCTGAACGGCACCGAGGATGAGATGCCAATCAGGGGCCACATCACCTTGACGATGAGGCTCGTCTTTCCAGAGCCCTGAGTGCCATAGACGCAGAGGTTGGGGAAGTTGCGATGCCGCTCAAAGATCAGTGGGCGCAGTGGGGCGATAAAAAACCAGCCGATGATGGGCAACATCACCTCTAGAGTGTTGATCTCAAGGAGCGTGGGGAGGACCTCGGCGGCCAAGGCTCGCTCTTCGTTATAGCTGGCTTTTGAGATCGGGGAGATGCGCTTGTGGAGCGCGCCGCCTGACTCAATCCAGATGATGTCTTTATGGCTGCCCTCTTCACCGAGAGGCTCAATGAGCCCGTCTGGGATCGCCCAGTAGGGGCCGTTCTCATCCTTGCCGTAGCCGAGGTTCTTTACGCCACGATAGAAGGGGACCTTTTGTAGAGTGAGGAGGTAGAGGAGGGCCTGAACGTTGTCATCGTTTCCAGTCCAGGCGGTGAAGCTGGATTTGAGAGCGGAGATGAAGCTGTGGCGAGAGTTCCAGGTTTTGCGCGCGAAGCGGAGGTTGTGGAAGATCTGCCCGCTCTCGGTGTGGATGTTTAGGTCTGCGATGTCGCCGTCGTCTGAGGCGATCCATCGGTTAACCTCCATTCGAAAGTTTGAGAGGCGGAGCAGCTCTCCCTCACTGTCTACGGTGAAATAGTGATCCTTGGCTTCCTGAAGGCTGCCCTTGAG
>CAYLJJ010000164.1:0-6923 GCA_964384025.1 uncultured Nannocystaceae bacterium | reverse complement strand
TCGCCTTACCCTTGGCGCTCTCAGCGCGGAGTATGGCGTTGACGGTTGGCGTCGCCAGCTTAAAGCGCTTCTTAAGCAGGGCAGCGTAGGCATCACGCATGATGGGATCAGCAGTGAGGATAAGGGGGATAACAGGCTTGAGATGCTCGTTTAGCTCACGGTGAGAGGTGTCCTTGGGGATCTGATTGATCAGATGCTCGCACCAGTCGTTGGCGTCGTAGATGACCCGCTTGAGGGCTTCAGGGCCGCCTTTGGTGATCAGCTCGTTGAGGTCGATCTTCTCGGTCCCCTCGGGGCGTGGGAGGATGGCGACGCGGACGCTGCGACCAGCAGCGTGGAGCGCGTTGGCTGTGTCAGCGGCTCCATCAGCGCCCGCGCCGCTCTCCTCAGCATCATTGGCGATGATCACCTCTTTGGCGCCCTTGCTCAGCTCGATGAGCTTGGGCAGGTCCTTCTTGCGAAAGCGCACCGTGACAGGGGAGATACAGGCTACACCTGCTTGCATAGCTGAGATGCAGTCTGTGACCCCCTCGGTGATGAGGAGCTGCTTGGCTCCATGCGCGGCGCCTTCATTATAGAATGTGTTGTTGGCAACATAGCTTGAGACATAGGGATGCTTATCAGAGTGAGTCAGCAGCTTCTTGTATTTGGCTTGCTCCCAAGGTTTGTCAGAGGTCATCTCAGTGCGGCGAGCGATGAAGTAGACCACGCGGCCACGACGCCAGTAGGGAAAGACAATCCGGCTCTGAAAGAAGTCCACGACGCGGCCATCCGCGAAGCGCACAAAGA
Organism: uncultured Nannocystaceae bacterium; assembly: GCA_964384025.1. Lineage (GTDB taxonomy): Bacteria > Myxococcota_A > Bradymonadia > UBA7976 > UBA1532 > CAYLJJ01. The sequence goes on along the minus strand of CAYLJJ010000164.1, from coordinate 6,134 downwards.
GGCCCGTGGCGAGCGCCTCTCTCCTTGTCGCGCCTTGTTCGTCGATCAGATGCTTATAGAGATGCCCATCGGCCCACCCGAGCTGTAGCTTGTCGATGATCTCATCAGTGAAGCCGTAGCGCTCTTTGAGCCAGGACGCGCGGACCTTTGATGGCAGCGCCTTGTGGTAGTAGTTGGCGGCCTCAGTCAGCAGGCGCTCAACACGACGGCGCTCTGAGAGCTGCTCTAGCTCGGCTTCAAAGGCTGGATCGTGGGCGCCAGGGATCTCAAGGCCTGAGCCTGAAGCTAAGGCACGCAGGGCGTCCATGAAGGGCACGCCATCGCGCAGCTTCACATAGTCAAAGCAGTCACCTCCATCATCAGAGGCCCCTGAGAAGTCTCTCCAGGTTTGACTGTGAGGCCAGACAACGAAGGAGGGGTCTTTATCATTGCGGAAGGGCGACCGGCCTTTAAGAACAGAGCCTGTGGGCTTGAGGACGACCTCTTGAGAGATCAGCTCTACGAGGTTCACCTGCTCACGCACATTGTCAACGAGGGCGCGGAAGTCTTCCATTATGTATAGCTCCTGATCGCGACATCACCGAGGGCCTTGCGGTAGGCGTATCGACGCGCGGCGTGATGGCGCTGGGCCATGGGATGATCATCAACGAGGTCATAGAGGATGGGGGTCGCCTTGCCAGGGTGAGGGCGCATGAGGCGGCCCAGGCGCTGAATGGTGCGGCCTTCAGCTCGCGCGGGCGTGGCGAGGATGAGGCGCTCCAGTCGAGAGACATCAAGGCCCTCATCAGCGAGGGAGGTGGCGCAGAGGATAGGCAGCTCACCCGCGCGGAAGAGCCCGAGGAGGGCTGTGCGCTTCTTCTTGGGGACGCGACCTGTGAGGGCTGCGGCGTCGATGCCATCTTCATTGAGGGCCGCGGCGAGCTGCTCACAGTGAGTGACGCGACCAGAGAGGATGAGAGTGCAGCGCCCACCATGTGCGCATTCGGATGCGAGTTGGAGGAGCTGTCTGTTGCGCGCCTCATGCTTACAGAGCGCGCTGACCAGCTCGGTGTAGTCATCAGCTTCAACAGAGATGTTGGTGTCGACCCTGTAGACCTCAGGGATCACGAGGTAGCCTGCATCCACTAGGCGTTGATGCTTGAGGTCGAAGACGATCGGGCCGAGGCCAAAGGTGAGCAGAGGGGTGAGCCCATCAGCTCGCTCAGGTGTCGCGGTGAGCCCAAAGCGGTACTTGGCGGGGATGCGCCCCAGGACAAGCCTAAAGGTCTCCGAAGGCACATGATGCGCCTCATCGATGATCACCAAGCCAAAACGCTGCCCCAGGCGCCACAGCGCGCTTGGACCGAGGGTGATCAGCGTCTGGATCGTGGCGACGGTGACGCGATCAGGCTTGAGCTCTCCGCCTGCGATTATGCCGGGCTCAACCCCGAGAGCATCGCGCAGCGTGTTGCGCCATTGTTCAAGCAGGTCGTGGGTGTGAACCAGGACGAGTGCAGGCTGGCCGAGGCGCGCGATGACAGCAGCCCCAACCACCGTCTTCCCTCCGCCACATGGGAGCACGACTACCCCCTGTGTGTTGTGAACCAGAGCTGCTGCGGCCTCCTCTTGATAGTCGCGCAGGCTAAAAGAGAAGCCATACTCCTCAGCCTCAAAGGAGACGCGCTGATCATCAAAGACCACACGCCGCCCCGCAGCGACCGCCGCCGCCTTCAACGCCGCGACCGCGCCCCGAGGCAAGGCCAACTCACCGTTATGGCTGTACCCGATAAGGGTCAGGTTCTCAGGCGTGTTGCCCGTCCAACGACCCATGCGCTGTCGCAGGCTGTATTCGGGGTTTGGCGCAGAGAGCGTCTGATGAAGGAGAGGCAGCATCTTGGGAGGCAGCTCTGCTTCATCAAGGCGGATCATGCTGTCAACGGCTGCGTGGATCACGGACAGGTCCTTAAGCGAAGGGGTCTTGATCAGCGGAGTAGTTAGGCTGCCCCTCTCGCTCCAGACGATCGATGAGGTCGTGAGCGGCCGAGACTTGTCCAGGCGTGAGGTCACGCACACGGCGTACGCCAAGCTCGCTGAGGAACAGCTCTACGTCCGCGCGAGAGAGCTGCCTGAGGCGGCTGGCGAGATCGCCAGCGACCTGTTGGCTCAGCCCGGTCGTCTGCTCATCTTGAGTCGAAGCGGTCGGAGCGGAGTGATGGCTTGCATGGCCCTCTCGCTCCTCCTCCTCATCACCAACCAAGGCAGCCAAGTTGTGCAGGCCGTTCTCTTCGATGCGAGCGCTGATCGCGGCGTCGAGCTTCTCTTCCGGCAGGATGGTGTACTTCGTCTTGGGATCGCGCGGCTCACCATGACGCTCCACCTCAAAGAGCCACTTCTCCAGGCCGTACTTGTCACGAACCTTGATCAGATCTTTGAACCAAGCAGCGCCCCCTTCGATCACCTTCATGGCGTTCTCAGAGGGGACAAAGAAGTTCATCATCACGCGCAGGCTGGCCTTCTTATCTGTATGGATAGAGGGGCTGTAGGTCTCATAGCGCTCGCCTGTCCAGACGACCTCGCGGCCATAAGGAGCGCCGCAGAAGGCGCCGATGACCTTGTCATTGTTGTTGCTCAGGCGGATAAAGAGGCCACCTTGGTTGCTGTGCTTCTCCGCCAGCTTTGTGGTGCGCTCCCAGGGATCTCTCATAACTGTTCTCCTTATTGTTTGGTGGTTCAGGGTTGTGGGTTGAGGCCGATGAGGGCCGGATCTTGGGCCTCAAGCTCATCGAGGAATCTCTCCAAGGCGAGCTTGCCTTTGGTGGCGAGGCCCTCTTCATCTACGGTGAGGCCCTCTTCGTTTGCAGTGAGGTGATGGTGAAGGATGCGCTCAAGCTCTTCGGCGGTCGTATTGATGAGCACGCCAGGAGCCTGATGGAGTTCAAAGAGGCAGAGGAGGCTGATAGTCAGCTCATGAAAAGCGGCTCGGATGCGGTCGTTGATATTCATCGGCTTGCTCTATCCATGCTGGTCGTTGGTGCCCGGTGGACTTAGTTCGGGGCTACACTGAGATAGAGCGAGGAGGGGTTTTGGATGGGACGCAAAACCCGCTCTGTTCGAGTTTTTATGCGCTCCACAGCCCGCGAACGTCGACGACGCAGACGCTCATACTCACGCCTAAACATCACCGCATCTTGCTCTGACTGGTGTCTGCGGAGCCAATCACTCAGAGGACAGCCCGCTCCATAGGTCTCAAGCATGATGAGGATGTCCGCCTTGGACTCATCCTTGACGAGCTCTTTGAAGCGCCCAGGTGCGTCCAGAGGAGGTGTCTGTAGCTCTATGAGCTGCTCCTCTGGAGAGAGCGGCGCCTCCTCAGTGACCTGCCTGAAGCCTCTTGAGAGTTGATGCTTCCCCTTGTGGTAACGTTGCTCTTTACGCAGCCGCCTCCAGGCTGACTTCTGAGTCCCTCGGATCAGATTCAGCGCCGCGTAGTGACCCAGCTTTGTTAAGTCAAAGCTATGAACGCGGTTGAAGAAGCTCTCCAAGAGCAGCGCGTCGATCTCATCCTTCGTAAGCACAGATCTGCTCTGCAGATGCCCACAGACCCTCAACAGCCCAGGCAGAAAAGCCTTGAGGAGTATGCTCAGCGCCACGCTGTCGTCATTGTCTTGTGCTGCAGCGATAAGCGCCGCCGTCACGCGGCTTCGAGCAGCGGCTCTCTTCGCGTCGCGTCGCCGCAAGAACCTCAGCAGATCTTCAGGACGCTCAAATTGTCGCAGCCTGATGTCTCGAGCCCGCATCTGTTTGAATGCGCGCTGAGTTGAGGGTGATGCTATCGTCATGGTCAGTGAGTTGTTGATCGTGTTTAGGTCCATAAGAGGCTCCAGCTCAGCGCCAGACTGCGTGGGCCACCCTTCAGGGCTTGGGGCTGCACGCGGGCCTCTCGGGCCTCAGGTCATGGTTTTAGTGAGGGGTTAGTTATCCCTGCGAGAGGCTCAGGCTGCGTGCCTGCTTCCTCCCGCCAGAGGAGGCAACTCAGAGCTCGTCTCGTTGAGCTCAGAGCACAGCGTGCAGACGGTCATCACCGTGCCCTGCACGACGAACTGCGCCTTCTTGTGTTTGATGTAGATGCCTCGACTCTTGTGGATGCCAAGACGGCGGCCGCACTTAGAGCAGCGCCAATCATGTTCGTTCTTCGGGGTCATTTGAGCACCTCCTGGGTTTAGGGCTGACGGCTCATCTGTCAGCGACGAGGGCAAGTCTTCCCATCGCGAGGTTGAGCCGAGGTTGAGTTGAGGTCGAGTTGAGGAATGCCATGATCCCATGGGGTTAGCCCCCATTCCCGTCAGCCGCGACTCCGAGAACATCTGGGGATAAGCAGGGAGGCAAAGCATCTCGCTCCTTCTTTGTTTACAAGGCGCACATCACCTTCAGCCTGAATAGAGCTGGAGAGGGGGCTGAGTGGGACGCTGTGGGCGAGGGAAAGTGATGGTTTGAGTGAGATACTTGAGTCTCAAGTGCGAGTGGATAGAATGGTTTACACTTGGCCCTAGATGGAGTAAGTTTTATCCAAGATGAAAGCTGAGCATGCGATCAACATCTTTGAGCAGAACGGCGGGTTGCTTCATACAAGCCAGGCGCTCGGCTTGGGGATACACCCGCGGACCTTGTATCACCTGCGAGATATCGGGGAACTTGAGGCCATCTCTCGTGGCATTTATCGCCTCACCTCACTCCCGCCGCTGAGTGATCCTGATCTTACAACTATCGCGCTCCGAGTCCCTCGCGCGGTCGTGTGTCTTGTATCAGCGCTTGCGTTTCATGGTGTCTCGAACGAAATACCACACAAGGTTCACATCGCTCTGCCTCGCGGTGCTAAGAAGCCTCGTATAGATTATCCACCGATTCAGGTTCATCAATTTGGCGCCGAAATCTATACGGCTGGTGTCGCAGTCGTACAGATCGACGATGTGCAGGTTCAGGTGTACAGCCTGGCAAAGACGATCGCGGATTGCTTCCGGTTCCGAAACAGCTTGGGTACGGATGTCGCTGTTCAAGCGCTTGGAGATGCCATCCGTCGTGAGGGCGTTAGCCCTGCTGAGATCCTTAACTATGCTCGAATTTGTCGCATCGAGACGGTAATTGTCCCTTATCTGGAAGGTATACAATGAAAAAGAAGATCACTAATGTCCCCGCCTCAGTACGCGCTCGGCTGCTTAAGCGAGCGAAGGCTGAGAAGAGGCCCTTTAATGAGCTATTACAATATTATGCCATGGAGCGTTTTCTCTATCGGCTATCGCGCTCTGCTCATGCTGATAGGTTTATCCTCAAAGGTGGCCTAATGCTTCAGCTGTGGGGAGCCAGCCTCACGCGGTCCACAAAAGATATTGATCTACATCGGGAATCGACGGCGAGCGTGGATGAACTCACTGATATTATGAAGAGTTGCTTGGAAGTCGATGCAGAGGATGATGGACTATCTTTTGACCTTGAGTCTGTCGTAGGTGAACAGATCAGGCTAAGCGCTCAGTACGATGGTGTTCGAGTTCGGTTGCGTGGGCTGCTCGGCACCGCCCGGATTAATGTTCAGGTCGATATTGGCTTCGGTGACGCAATTACACCAAACGCAAAGTCCATCAGCTATCCAACGCTCCTTGATTTCCAAGCTCCTATTCTTCTTGGTTATCCACCAGAGACGATGATCGCGGAGAAGTTTGAAGCGTTGGTGACTTTAGACATGGCGAACACGCGATTGAAGGACTTCTTAGACATCTGGACGCTCATACAAAGTGAAACATTTGAGGGAGCTGTTATGGCAGACGCCATCAAGGCAACATTCAACCGCCGACGCACGCTCTTGCCCAAAAACATCCCCATTGGGCTCACGCCTGCATTCTCTGAAGCGCGAGACAAACAAACCCAATGGACAGCATATCTGAGAAAATCCAATGTACAAGGAGATGTCCCGACTTTGACTAACACGGTTATGGTGATCGCGAACTTCATCATGCCTGTTGTCGATGCCATCACCGCCGATCTTGTGTTCTCAAGCACCTGGACACCGGGTGGTCCTTGGGAATCGAAGAGTGAGAGTCCCTACTGGATCAACTCAAAGAAGTCATAAGCCAGGGTCACCGACTCAATGACGTTCTCATCGC
>CAYLJJ010000163.1:0-8859 GCA_964384025.1 uncultured Nannocystaceae bacterium | reverse complement strand
ATCCTCAAATTCCGGTTGCTGTGGCGCTGCTTCTTCCGCTGACAGTGATAGGCGTGGACTTGCTACAAGAGAATGATTAGAGGCAAGCCATTATAGGCTGGGCTTCCTAGCGTCGGCGACGACGAAGGCCGAGGAAGAGGAGGCTCAAGAAGAACAGAACGCTCCCTGAGCTGCTGCCGCTCAGGTCACAGCTGCAAGAGCTTCCGGAGTAGGAGTCCATATCGAAGCCACCATCGCCGGTCAGACCTGCATCACCTTCGCCTTCACCCACACCATCACCATCACCGCCGAGTTCCATCGGCTCGACCATGAGATAGAACTGTTGGACGCTGCTGGCGCCATCGGGGGCCCAGCCCTCATCGCCCATGCGGCCATCTTCAGCGAGGAGTTCGATGTCGACGCCGCCCTCGAAGTCCTCAGAGATGTCCCAACTGAGGGTCCACTCACGATCATTGCGACCTTCAATGAGGGTCATACCCCCAGGGGCCTTATCCAAGAGGACGCGCAGCTCATCCAGCTCGCCGGGATCATCGAGGCGGATGGGATACTCGTAGAGCTCTCCAGCCTTGGCCTGAGTGATGGGCTGGGTGCGGAATGAGGGGGCGGCGTTCATGACGAGGACCTGGATGCTGGACTGAAGGGGGCGAGCCTGGGTGCCGCCTTCGATGAGGACATCATAGATGCCGTCGTCGAGGTAACGGTGGCCAACCTCGGTGCCGTCAGTCTCAGTGCCGTCACCGAAGATCCAGTGCCAGAGTTCCTCACCGGGGTTGAACTCGCGCTCGCAGACGGTGGGATCGACCTTTGTCTCGAGGTTTGAGAGGTCATCGCCGATGCGGAAGACGAGGCACTGACCCTCCTCGCCCTCTAGGTGATCGTCAGCGAGGGGGACAGACTCGACCCAGGGCTCCAACTCAAAGTGGCGCTCAGCGGTGAGGCGGTTGCCCGACCAGGGGTCGAGGATGCTGACACGGATGGTGTAGCCACCAGCTTCATCATAGGCGTGGATGCTGGAGTGATCAGCCTGCTCCTCGATATCCCAAACATCATCAGACTCAAAGTCGAAGCTGTAGCGGAGGGTCAGGCTGTCCTCATCGGAGGCGAGGATGTTGATGAGCGTGATGCCATCGCGGACGTTGCTGATGGAGATCTCGCGGATGACGGTCGTGATATCGACGATCTCGGGCTCAAACTCACCGCGGGCGGAGGCGCCCTGGGGATCGGTGACCAGGAGGTAGCCGAAGCGGGTCTCTTCATCGACGTCGTAGGCGAAGGAGTGAGTGGCGGCGGCGCCAGCCATAGGCTCTAGGGCCTCTTCGCTCTCTTCATCACCCCAGTGGATGACCATGCTGAGGTGTTCGCCCTCGGGATCGCTGGCGTCAACGGTGACAGAGGCGAGGCCAGCGGGGCCGACGGTGACCTCGATGTTGTGGATGATAGGGGGCTGATTTTCGCCCACCCAGGGGAGCAGCTCAAAGCTGTGATCAGCCTCAGTCTCAACACCAGACCAAGTATCGGTGACGCGAACGCGGACAGTATAGAGGCCGGGATCGGAGTAGCTGTTGACGACGCTGTCGGTGGCCTGATCGGGTGTGTCCCACTCGCCATCGTTGTCAAAGTCGAAGCGGTAGAGGAGCTGATCGACGCCATCGCCATCCTCAGCACGGACGGTCAAGAGGACGCGGCCCTCGCCGATGAGGCTGTCAGCGACCTGTCGGATGTCGGTGGGGAGGTCGAGGATCTCAGCGGTGAAGGGCTGGCGGCTGCTGAGGCCCTCGGCGTCGGTGACCTGGACGAAGCCCTCATAGGAGAAGGGGTGAGCAGGGAAGGGGTAGCTGTGATTGCCCATCGGGCCACCGAGAGCGGCGAGAGCCTCAGGGTCCTGCTCGCTGCCCCAGTGGGCCTCATAGGCGAGCTGGGTGCCTTCAGGATCGTGGGCGGTGATCGCTAGGGTCATGCGACCGCGACCGCCATACTCCAAGGTGATGTTGTCGATGATGGGGGCGAGGTTGTCCTCGATCCAGGGCGGCACCTCGATCTCGACGCTCTCCTCGACGGAGTTGCCCGACCAGGTGTCGGTGACGCGAACGACGATGGTGTAAGTGCCTGGCTCGGGATAGGCGTGGATGCTGCTGCTGCTGGCTTGATCTTCAACCTCAAAGACACCATCACCATCAAAGTCGAAGCTATAGACGAGGTTCTCGCTGCCGTCAGCGTCCTCAGCGACGACATCGACGAGGACAGAACCCTCACGGATGAGGTTGCCGGAGGCGTCGCGGATCTCAGTGGCGTTGTCGATGATGAGGACCTCAACCTCTTCGTTGGTCTGATTGCCGGCCTCATCGGTGACGACGACATAGGCGACATAGGGATCGTCGGCGGGATCATACTGATGCTCACCGTTGCCTCCGGGCATCGCCGCCAGGGTCTCCTCGTCGGCCTCATCGCCCCAATGGATCTCATAGCTCAGGCGGTCACCTTCAGGGTCCCAAGCCTCGGTCAAGAGCTCGACGTTACCGGCAGCGCCGATGCGCACCTCGATGTTGTCGATCACGGGAGGCTGGTTCTCGGGAGGCTCTGGGAAGTCATGCTCTGTCGTCCCGCTGGCCTCAGCGCCGGCGATGTCTCGCACCGTCACCTGGATCTCGTAGGTCTGATACTGGCCTTCAGGATAGGTGTGAGCGACGACATTGCTGGAGCCCTCGCTCTGAGTGCCATCGCCCCAATCGATGACGTAGCTGATGGGATCTTCGTCAGGATCGCTCGCGGCGATGACGACCATGATCTCCCAATCAGCCTGGGGGACAATGCGGAGGTCCTCGATGATCGGTGCGTTGTTGTTGAACTCCACCTGAAGATCCCGGCTGGTGTTGCCACCACGACCATCCTCAGCGGTGATGCGGATGTTGTAGCTGGCGTACTCATCGGCGTAGCTGTGCTCGGCCAAGCCGCCACGCATGATGGTCAACTCAGAGCCATCACCCCAATCGATGCTGTAGCTGATGTCGTCCCCGTTGGGATCGACCGCTGCGGCGGTCACGACCACATCAAACTCCTCGATGTCGAGGATGCGCGCCACCTCAAACTCGGGCGCGTCATTGTCCAACAACAGGTTTCGATCAAAGTCGATGGATGGGCCATCGCTGTCATAGATGGTCCCCGCCACGTGCACCTGCTCGACCCCAGGCTCGACCCAGAAGTCGATGTGATCCTGGCCACGGACAGACTCAAAGTCGCCGTCTCCATAGAGATCCAGGGAGTAGGTCAACACGGAGTCGCGCAGCGGCACCTCATGGCTGATGATCAGCTCATCGGAGAGGCCCTCATCATCAAATACTCGCGCCAGAGCCTCATAGCGGAGGCTCTTCTGGATGCTGTTGTAGATGAATGGGCCGATCCGAGGAGTATCCCCCTCCAGATCGGTCACCCCATCCAGGTCCATATCCGCCTCATAGTTGAGGGGATCGCCGCCTGGGTCCTCAGCAGTGATGTTCATATAGGCGTCCCAGGTCTCATCCCGGTCGGCGTCTACCACCGCGCGATACCAACCGTTGCCCAGGTTCGTCGCTCCCAGGTCCTGCATCAGCGGCGCGCGGGGCTCAAGGTCGATGTGCGCCTCGATGATCTCAGGAGGCTGGTTGGACACCGTCACCTCAATGATCTGCTCTGAGTTCAGGCCACCATGATCAGTCACCGTCACCAGGATTTGATCGACGCGGGTGCCATCGGGGTTGGGGTGGTAGATGGGGTTGGGGCCCATATCGTTGGGGTTGCCCTCATACTCAGGGGCGACCTCAAAATAGCCATCACCCTCGACCACCTCATACCAGAAGTAGAGCCCAAAGACCCCCTCTGGGTCATAACTGTCACCCAGATCGAGCTGAACGGGTCCATCATCGCCGTTGTAGGGATCACACTCGCCCGTGAGCGGATCACAGGTGCCGATGTCGATATCGGGTGGATCGGTGTTGCGGATCAGCATGATCGCCGCTGAGCCATAGGCGCACAGCGAGCAGTCATCGGCGTCGATGCCGTCAAAACACTCGCCGTTCCACTGACCATCATCACAGGCCCGGATGGGCACGGCGATGAGATCTCCTATCGCCATCCCCTCGCGCAAGGTCAGACGCGCTGGGTTCTCCATCGCGTCCTCATCCTCAGTGAAGAGGCCGTCGAAGTTCAGATCCATATGCAGAGAGGTCACCCTGTCTTGGATGCCCTCGGGGCGCTCCTCATCACCGGGGAACACTTCCTGCTCTGAGTCGGGATCAAAGGTGCCTCGGGGATCGATGATCACCTCAGTGCCGATGTAACCACGATAGACCACATCTCGACCCTCAGGGTGAGCCTGGATGACAGGAGCGTGGTTGATCAGGGAGATCTGAATCTCAACGGCGTCATCATCATAGACCACACGACCTCGATTGTCGGTGACCGCCAAGGTCACCTTGTGGTTGTTGCTCTCGCCCCAATCCAAGTCATCGTCATAGGAAAAGTAGAAGCGCTCGTTGGGATCATCGGTCTCAAACTCCCAGACGATCTCATCAAAGGAGACCTTACCATCTCCATCCAGATCCTCTGGAGCAAACTCACCCTCACCCTCGAAGGCTCCATCCCCATCCAAATCCAAGCCCTCGGGGTAGTTGAGGACATTCCATTGGTACAGCACGAGCTCCGCCTCGGGATCGAGCACATAGGACCAGGAGTGATCGATGGTGATCTCGGTGCCGGGGCTGGCCAACTCTGGGAAGGCACGGGGGTAGGCGATCGCCTCAAGCCAAGTCTGAAGGATCTGAGTCGTCATCGCAGTACGAGAGCCCTGTGAAATATAACCTCCCCAAGACCAACTCCCCGTCCAGTTCCAGTTTCCAGCGTCTCCTTCGTTGGCGTAGAGTCGGTTGAGGAACCAGTCCGTATAGCTGGCGTTCCAGTCGGTGCCATTGGGCCAATAGCGGATCTCAGGCGAGAAAGCCCTCAGCCCTTTAGTGGCGGCGTAAACATAGTAAAGCCCGTAGCTGTTTGGGTGAACATTCTGAACGGACTGAAGGAGCCCAGTAACATTGGCGTTGTTGGGATCAAAAATTTCGTTCTCGGTCCATCCATAACCAACGAGACCATTTCCTGCTAGGCTATGCTTCCAACTACCATACAAGCAGCCCCTGGCGCCTGTGCCTGTGTTGAGTTTGTTGCGTTGTGAAGTTTTATGAGCCTCATAGGTCTCAGAGCCCAGTTTCCGATGAAGGAGGCGAAGGCTCTCTGGAGCCCAACCATTGGTGGAACAATCGGTTATATTTTGTCCACAGCTATAACCCCACCAACCACTGCTTCCTTGGCAACGAACCAATTCGTCAGCGACATCTTGACCGATATCCCTGAGCGTGTGACCAAAAACACCATCACGACCTACAGGAGATTCATAATCTGGGTTACCAAACTCCGCAAAGGGCTCAGCCCAGGCGGTAGAGACATAGCTCGTTGTATGAGAGTCGTTAAAGAGCACATTGCTGAAGCTCAAGCTCTTCCCTGTAACTCCAAACTCAGAGTTTGCATCCTCACCAAAGTTGGTCTGTCTGAGGTTGGCCATAAAGGCGTGGATCCCACACTGGGTGAGGTGGCGATAGTAGGGATCGGCAGCGCGGTTGGGTCCATGCCCATGCCCTCTTCGCAGAAAAGCGTTCATGGAGTGGCCGGTGCCATAGACGTCATGGGACTCATTCATATAGCAAGTCTGGACATCATGGCCCAGGCCATCATCCGCGCGGTGAGTATAGCGCCGGAACATCCACCAGAGCGCGCGATCTACAGCGCGGTTGGTGTGAACCTGCCTCGTAAGAGAGAGGTTCTGCTCACCCTGACAGTCAGGTGAATAGCTGTTGGCGGCGGTGCTACAGATTCGATCCACGCGGATCTGCACAGGCATCACCGTGGTCATCGACTCCTCGCCACAGAGCACCCTCACCTTGGGGTAATAGAGTCGATCTCCTGGAGAGTCTGGGTATTGAATATCGAGGTGCAAGACAGCGAAGAAGCCGTTGCCGTTGACGTCCCTGATCTGCTCCTCAGGATCATCCCAATCACCATCACCGTTGATGTCCCACTGATATTGATAGGCGTTCCCACAGCTCCCCGCCTCAGCGATGGCTTGAAGCGCAGTCTTCCGTCCGTTGACGGCGGGGTGAGGGATATCTGGGTTCTCTTGAACCCAGGGGATAGCGGTGACGCTCAGTTCATCCTGCGCTTGAGCTTGGATAGCGCCCAAGGAGAGGAGAAGACCGATGGTGACTTGTAGCGTTTTCACGCATGTCCTCCTTTAGTTTTGGGAGTTCTTGGAAGAATCTACCGAAAAACGCCCTATTGATCCCAACATAATTTTTGAAGCGCAGAGGAGCGTCTCAGGAGACACCCCACCAAAAGCTCAAAGTGAAGCTCGCTCCTGAGAAATTCACTATTGCAAGTGTTTGTCCGCGTCGTCCATCGGCATTTTGTAGAGTCCAGCGCTGAAGTTGCTCGTTTCGGATCAGTGACGGTGATTCAGCGGCGTTGGTGGAACGCTCAACTTGAACCCGCACTTTCACACGCTTATCTCTGAGGTAGTTTTCTACTCAAACCCGGATGGTAGCGTGCAAAGCGAGTTGCTAAAGGAATCTGAGCCTCTCGACTTTGAGTGAATCTCCAACGAGTTTATCTATGCGACCCGATGGGAAGGGATTGAGATGGATGCGGTGACTTCGGTGCTGGTTTCAGCCTCAATTCGACAATCATTTGGGCCTGAGTCCTAGTGGGCGAATAGAGCGCGTCAAGGGGCAGGCCTCTCTGTTTCTTGATGTTCTGGGTTGTTATCGACGGCAACGGATACTTCGTCTCCGTTACCTGCTTCGCTGGCTTCGTGCGCCGCCGACGCTAGCCTCAACGCGGTGGTCTACATTCCCGCCGATGAACCCGAAGCCCTCAAGCGTCTCTGTCGTTATGTCGCGCGTCCTGCGATTGCTCAGGAGCGCTTACAGCTTCTATCAGGTAGATCGCATCGCCCTGACGCTACGTCGTCCTTGGCAAGATGGAACAACGCAGCTCATCTTTGATCCTCTAGACTTCATCGCCCCAAGCAGGATCCTGGGCAGAATCCCCTCCATGATTTCTTGGAGATCTTTGACCTGCACTTCACTTCTCCCTCTTTTCAAGAAGAGGTCAACCTACCTCAAGATTTCACCCGGTTGACAAGTCGGAATTCCCCCCCGAGCCTTAACCGGACATCGATGCCTTGAAGCCATAGCTGTCCATCTCCGCTCTGAGCGCAGAGGGGGTTGCGCAGAACTGTGGAATAGAGTTGGAGATGGGGGTTGATGGGACGCTGGTTGAGCGGGAAAGATGAAGTTGGGGGGATCTTTCTGGTTTGGGCGCTCTAGAGGCCGAGGGCCTTCTTGACGTAGTTGATGCTCAGAAACATCGGCAGTGGATCACCATGAGAGAGGCCTTCGCGAATATCATTGAGCGGCTTAAATCCCAGGCTTTCATAGAATGAGACAGCGCCCTCTTTTGCGTCAGTAACAACCCCAACGCAGCCAAACTCATCTCGCTGCTTTATCGCCAGGTTGAATATGTGCTTTAGCAGCCTCTTACCGATCCCGAGCCCCTGAGCCTGTTTATCAACACCGAAGCGAGCCAGACGGAGGATGGGGGCGGGATATGAAGGGAGGCGTCTGCACAGTCGATCCTCGGGGATCATCCTGCGCTCAACGCTGCCTACAGAGATGGTCGCAAATCCAAGTATTTTAGATTCAATAATGGCGATATATGTGATGGAGAGGTGGAGTCTGAACTGATTTTGACCTGTGAACTCCCGAAAGAATCGATCCAGCGCAGGTTCACCACATGAGAATTCGCTTCGGCTATCATCTCTTCGGAGCAAGCGAATCTGGAGTTCAAGGCTCATTCATCAGTTCCACGAGGGCTTGTGTGGGTTGATCATCTGATTCGATCATCTGAACGAACTCCTCGAAGCCTTCATCTCCAAGCACAATCCTCGTGGGGATAAAGGCCTCGTCAGGCAGCTCACAGCGGGACTGCATGAAGAAGAGTATGGCCTGCTCGACCACGAAGTTCTTCTTCATCCCGAGCCGCTCAGTGAACAGATCCAGGCGCTCCTTTGTGCTCGTCGAGAGCATGACCGAGACTTGAGATTGTCCGCGCATGTTCGCCTCCTCAGCTGAAAGCTGTTTTAAAAAAGTCTACACAAGTAAAAACTAGTCAAGGTGCTAAAGAAAGGCAAGTCAGGAGAGGGAGGTGTGAGCTGGCGCCGATCCCGTCCTATACAAAAATAGGATCGGGGGAAAAAATCGAACAGTTTTGAGGGGTTCAAGCAGTGTTGATGGCGTTTTTTTTCGACCGGAGCTTGGAGCCTGAGGAGCACATCGTGAAGAACCTGAGCACAGCCATCCAACTCAGCCTTGGGGCTTCAGCTCTGCTGTATGGCGATGTGCCCGAGCCTGGAAACTCTCAGGCGGTCCCTTGGCTTATCTTGTAGAGTTGCTTGAGACTGAGCTTGAGGAGCGTCTCCAACGACGCGCGACACGACGGATCAAGGAGGCAGGCTTCCCTGTGGTCAAGACCCTCAAGGAGGCAGGCTTCCCTGTGGTCAAGACCCTGGAAGGCTTTGACTTCACTCGCGCACCACAGCTCCCTGAGCCACGCATCCGCGCGCTCTTTGAGGGTGAATACATCTCCAAAGCAGAGCCCATACTCTTCATCGGAGAGCTGGGGACAGGCAAGACTCACCTTGCGACCGCGCTTGGGGTCGCTGCTGCGCATCTTCTTTGTCCTTCGTGATAATTGCGCTGAGTTGTCCTTTGGATATCTCTACTC
>CAYLJJ010000162.1:0-9009 GCA_964384025.1 uncultured Nannocystaceae bacterium | reverse complement strand
AGTATCAGAGCCAGGCGGAGTTGTTGAGTTTGCCACGCAGCGTGTATCGACAGCGTAACTGTTCAGCCCCCCAGGCCTGGGGGATAGAGGGCGAGATTGGAGCAGGATAGGGGGCAGAAGGAAGCTACCCAAAGGAAATCCGAGAAGGCAGACAAGGGGCATGCGTGGAGCCCAACACGACCAGGAACTAGAGCGGCTGAGAGCGGAGAACGCTGAGCTTCGCGTTGAGGTGAAGCAGCTCAAAGAACTGGTGAAGCGTTTGCTGGAGCAGCTGGGGCAAAACTCGCGGAATTCGCACCGGCCACCGTCCAGCGATGGGCCAGGGGTGAAGAGGGAAGAGGGGCAGAAGGCGACAGGGGCTCGGAAGCGTCGGGGGCGTCGAGGGGGCCAGAAGGGGCACAAGGGGCATCACCGGCAACTACGGCCGGTGGAAGAGGCTTCGAAGATCGAAAGCCACAGGCCCTGCGAGTGCAAGCACTGCGGCGAGGTGTTGGAGGGCGAGGACGCGGCGCCGTGGCGGCATCAGGTGTGGGAGCTGCCTTTGCTGAGAGCGGCTCTGATAGAGCACCAGATGCACCGGCTGAGATGTGGGAAGTGTGGGAAGGAGACGCGAGGGGATCTACCCCTGGAAGCGAAGTGCGCGTTTGGGCCTCGGCTGCGAGCGATGCTGTTGCTGTTGCGGGGGAGCTACCGTCTGAGCGTACGACAGGCGCAGAAGTTGGCTTGGGAGCTGTTGGGGATTCGGATCTCGACGGGGGCGATTTCGGAGCTTGAGGCCCGTGGGGGGGAGATGATGAAAGGGCCGGTGGAAGAGCTGCGGGAGTGTGTAGCCAAGAGCGCAGCGTTGCATGTAGACGAGACCTCCTGGCGAGAGAAGAACCAGAAGGGCTGGATGTGGGTAGCGGTTTCGAAAGAGGCGAGCATCTTCAAGATCAGCAAGGGGCGGAGCCGGAAGGATTCGGAGGGCCTCCTTGAGCAGAAGCTGTTGGACTTGCCCGGAGTGGTGATCTCGGATCGCTGGGTGGCGTACAGCAACCTGCCAGGGCCTCGGCGGCAGCTGTGCTGGGCTCACATCAAGCGGGATTTCCAGAAGATGATGGAAGCGGCGCCGCCTGGCGCCAGGCGCAAGGCCAAATTCCTCATCAAGTGCTCCAGGAAGCTCTTTGCCCTCTGGCGTCGCTTCCAAGCGGGCCGCTGCTCAAGGGACTACCTGGGCTATCAGGTCAAGATGCTGAGGATCTCCGTGGAGACCATCCTGGAGGAGTTGGAGGCAGTGAAGGGCTTTCGGCACGCCGGGATGTGCCGTGAGATCCTCAAGAAAAGCGAGAGCCTCTGGACCTTCGCGTCGGTCCCTGGGGTCAGGC
This sequence comes from uncultured Nannocystaceae bacterium, assembly GCA_964384025.1. Taxonomy (GTDB): domain Bacteria; phylum Myxococcota_A; class Bradymonadia; order UBA7976; family UBA1532; genus CAYLJJ01. The sequence continues at coordinate 7,645 of CAYLJJ010000162.1, read as the reverse complement.
CCGACAACAACCCTGCTGAGAGAGCCCTGCGCCATCCGGTGATCTGCAGGCGGTTGTCAGGGGGGAGTCAGAGCCAAAGGGGCAGCCGATTTGTGGAGCGGCTCTTCTCCTTGAGGGCGAGCCTCCAACAGCAGGGTCGCTCCTTGTGGGAGTACTTGCAGGCCCTGGTGTGGGCTGACTCCCTGGGCTTGCCCCTGCCCTCCCCCCTGTCTCCTTAGGCCGAGGCCCCTCCAGAGGGGGGGTGAACGGCTACGTTTTGGGAAGGATTCTTCATGAACAGCGCTGGGGACAGCCTGATGGTCGTGGCGGCTATTTGCTTGGGGAACCGCAGGTCGCTCCGTCGCCGTTTCTCTATGTTCTTGTACGTGATCAGAACGGAGAGAGTCTCGGCACTGCAGTCGCCGATGGCGAAGGTCGCTACGAGGTGCGAGTGTCAGTGGCCTTGACGGGTCGTGAAACGGTCGATTCCGAGTTGGATGGCTCAGCCAGAGCGTTGCAGCGAGCTGAGCGTGGGTGCACAGCAGATCGACCTCAACACACTCAGGCGGTTGTGGGCGCTGTTCGATGAACAGATTGAGTCCATGGTCGAGTTTCCTTGAACACGGGAGAGCCTTTGTGGACGACTCGACAGCGATTCGGATTCCGAGACAACTCCCGAGGGAGATGATCCCAGCAACCCCAAGAGCAGATGAACAGCTCGTAGAGTTGCTGGCGATGGTGCTGCTGAAAGTAGCGACTCAGACTGACGCTTCCCCAGAAGAGGGAGCCTCTGCTCTGGGGTGTGAGGATCTCCAGGTAGTTGAAGAAGCGCTCTGGGTCAGGAAGGCCCTGACTCGACAGTTTTCTTTATCGGGAGTACCTGTTTTCCCATCACTCCTGCGTAGAGATTTCATCGGTGTAGTCAACTTGTATTCAAAACGACCCAATCGTGTTATCAGACCGACGACAAAGGAAGACCTGTCGATTCCCTTCGCCATGTTGGTGGACTACCTCGACGCGCTCGCTGTGGAGGGGGGCCAGGGATAGTGAATAATAATGTCACAGACAGAAGCATCACGTCGGGGAGTTGGTTGGCTGCGGCAAAACCCACATCTGCGCCCTCGCCGCCCACCACCTCCTCAGCAGAGGCTTCAACGTCCGGTGGGTCCATTGGCCGAACGCTCTGGAGGACGCCAAGGCCGAGATGCGCTCACGCTCTCAGGCATGGTCTCCAAAGAGCTGGGCTTCGATTGACTTCCTGATCATCGATGAGATCGGCACCGAGGGAGAGGACACAACCTGGGCTGTCAACGCCATGACCCGCCTCATCTCCTCTCGCGAGGACCACGCCCTCAAGAGCCTCCTCGCCACCAGCAACAGCAATCCCAAGAAGCTGAGGGAGAGCCTCAACGGACGCCTATACACCCGCCTCGGTCAGATGGCCTGGTCGCGCCCCATCGCTGGACCTTGTTGGAGAGATCCCCTGACCAGCGAGCGAGAGGTGATCGCTGATGACTGTCCGATCTGAAGGGGGGCAGCATGACTGAGACCAGGACCTCAACAGAGAGCGCCGCGCTCGACTCAGGGATCTGTGCCCGTGAGGGGTGCAGCTCCGAGGCGATGAGTAAGGCCAGAACACCCTCCTCTGGGCTCTCTCATCAGCCTAGGGTCTCCTTGCTCTCCCTCAGTTTGTCCCTTTGCGAAACTCGCGCTGTTTTTTCTTGATATCTCTTGAGATGAGGGTGGCAACATGGGCGCTTCCAAGAGAAGGAGTCAGGACCGGATGAAGCAGGAGAAGAGAGGAGGGCTTGGGCGTTTCGCTCGACGCTTGTTTGTGGACATCATCGCTTTGGGGCTCACTCCAGGAGCGCAACTTGCGATAGCCACCGCCCAGAACCTCAATGAAAACCTCCCTGAGGCGCTCCCTGCCCCGGTGCGGCTGGCGATCACCAGCGCCCAGCGGCTCTATGAGATCCTCCTGGGCGCGGCGCCCAAAGATCGGGCGCTGCTTGGCGAGGAGGCGCGGGCGATGAGCGCCCAGGAGCGGCGCGCCTTCGCTTTGGAGATCCTGGGCACAGAGCAGCCCCCCGAGCTGCGCGAGGCGGGGGCGCAGGCCATCGAGGGGATGTTGCAGACCCTCCGCGCCGCGCCCAAACAGCATCAGTTGCTCCAGACCATCAACCATCACATGTTGGGAGCGACAGGGCAGACCCTTCAGCCCTTGACGCCCTCGCCTCGGCAACGGCTGCTGGGCTCAGCGGTGGCCTCCTCGATGATGAGCGCCCCTCCGCAGGGCTTGGTAGAGCCCTCGGCTTGGCCCCAGATCCCAGGCTTTGAGATCCGCGCCCTCTTAGGCAAAGGCGCCTTCGCCCACGTCTATTTGGCCCACAGGCTCAACAAACAAAAAGCGGTGATGGGCGCCTGCGCGCTCAAGGTCGGCGCGCTCAACAACCCCAAGAGCTTTCGAGAGGAGGTGAAGGCGATGCGGGGCGTCTCCCACCCCAACCTGATCGAGCATTTGGGAGACGGGACCATCGAGAACCCAAATCGCTTTTGGATCGCGATGCCCAACCTCAGCGGCCTGACGCTCCGAGGATTGATGGAGCAGGGCCTGGATTTAGAGCAACGCCTGTTGTTAGCGGCGCAGATCCTAGAGGGCCTCAAGGCGCTGCACAGCGCGGGGATCATCCATCGAGACTTGAAGCCAGAGAACGCCCTGATCACCGATGACGCCCGGCTCCTGCTAAGCGACTTTGGGTTGAGCCGGAGCAGCGAGGGCGGCCAAGCCTCGACCATGACACAGTTGGGTGTGGTGATGGGGACGCCCAACTATATGAGCCTTGAGCAAGCGCGGGGGCTGCGAGTGGGGGCAGAGGTAGACATCTGGGCCTTTGGGGTGCTGCTCTATGAGCTGCTTACTGACGGCCTGCCCTTTGAGGGGATCTCGGTCACTGACATCGCGATCAACATCATCAGGACCACCCTGGACTTTAAGCAGGAGAGCATCCCAGAGCCCCTGCGTCCGATCTTGACGCGCTGCCTTGAGCAAGACATTCAGCGACGCTATCAGAGCGCCGTGGAGTTGGCATCAGAGTTTTTGCCGGTGGCTGAGGAGCTGCGGCGCGAGCTGCGGCATGAGCGCTATCAAGGGCGTTGGGGGCAGGTGATCGAGGGGCGGCTGCTTGAGGCCTTCGCGGCGCGCTGTCGGGGGAGGCTGCCAGATTCTCCAGCGGAGCAGTTCGTCATGAGCTATCCAGAGCTGCCTGAGCTGGATATGGAGCGCTTGGATGAGGTGCTGCCTCAAGTGTTTGAGCCACAGCGCGAGGTGGAGCGGCTGCGCGCCAGCTTGCCTCCTGAGCGAGATTGGAAGAGGGAGGTCAAACAGGCTGAGAAGCAGGCGCAAACAGCGCTGAAGATCACGACCGTTGAAGAGGCGATGGATCGAGCGGCTGAGGTGATGCAGGCGAAGCAGGCCGCGCGGGCAACAGTTGAGGCACGTCGAGCTGAGGCGCGGGAGCGGGCGCGTGAAGGGAAGAAGGCGCTCGCCAAAGCAGAGGGGCAAGTCGCCAAGGCCGTTCAGTGGGCGCTGCGCCGAGAGGCCGAGACGAAGGTCAGGCGAGAGGCTGAGAGGGAGAAAACAGGGAAGGTGATCTTTGAGAGGAGCCCTGAGCGACCCGCCTTGGTCTATATCCCCAGCGGCAGCTTTATAATGGGAAGCCCTGATGGGATGGGCTCAAGTGATGAGCACCCTCAGCATAAGGTTGAGTTGACGCAGCCCTTCTTGATGGCGGCGACGCCGGTGACTCAGGGGCAATATGAGGCTCTGATGGGGAAGAACCCATCCTACTTCAAGTACCGAACAGATAATCTCCGACACCCTGTTGAGAATGTGAATTGGTTTGACGCTGTGCGCTACTGTAATGCCCTCTCGGCCAAGGAGAGCCTCAAATCTGCATATCTCATCAAGGGAAAAGGCAATACAGCTGAGGTTATAGAGCTTAAAAGCGATGGATATCGTCTACCCACAGAGGCAGAGTGGGAGTATGGCTGTAGAGCGGGAACCAGGAGCGCATACTTCTTTGGCGATAACGCCAGAGAACTCTCTAAATATGCTTGGTTTGGTGAAGGCTCTGAAGGTTCGACTCATCCAGTGGGAGAAAAGCAAGTGAGCCCTTGGGGAATGTATGATATATATGGAAATGTATGGGAGTGGTGCTGGGACTGGCACAGCGATGCCTATACCCCCGACCCAAGCGGCACATCCATCGACCCAAAGGGAACATCTGAAGGCCCGAATCGCGTCGTCCGGGGCGGCTCCTACTGGTACTCCACCTCCAGGGCGCGCTCGGCTTACCGGCTCAGGAGGAGGCCCGGGTACTGGTGCCGGTATCAGGGCTTTCGTCCCCTGCGTCCTGCCCCCGGCTCGGATCTTTGAAGATAGACCTATGATCATAGAGACAGAGGTGTACCGGGAACAGAAGGAAGAGTTCGGCACTAAAAAGGTACGACATCGGAACGAAACTGAAGGATTCCGTACCGCAGGCGTTCCGATGCACCTTTTCCAAAGGGAACAGCAAAAGGTACATCGGAACGACAATCAGCACCAATTCAGAATATGAGTTATCTTAGAAAAGAAACATTCCTTGATAGGAGGCCAACACCCGCTCCCAGCTGGGTTCCCCTGTCTTGATCGCCTGAGCCATCCTCCTCTGAAAGCGTCGCCTGACACGGGGGAGCGGTCGCCGGTCTCCTCTGGAGACGCGATAACCCAGACCATCAAGGGTGTTAAAACAGGAGAGGATTGGGGCCTCCGGTCGCTTCAGCCTGAGCCCCCGCTTCTCCTCTACCCAAGCTTTGATCTCAGCCCGCCAAACTCGCAGCGCCGCCCGTTTCGGCGAGAAGAGAAAGAGGTCATCAACATAGCGCACATAAAAGGGCACACGGAGCTGCCGCTTGATGAAATGGTCAAGGGCGTTGAGATAGACATGGGTGGCCCAAAACTGACTGGTGCTGCTGCCCATCGGGAGTCCTCGCCCAGCAGGGGGCCACTCCGCTGAGAGGGCGATGTGTTGCCTGATGTTGGGTCGCTGATAGAGCGCCTGTCCAGTCTCTAAGAGCAGCTCAATGAGCGCCAAGATTTGAGGAGAGCGGATCTTGCGTTGAAGCAGCCCCAGCAGGATCTGAGGATCGACCGAGGCGAAGTAGGATTTCAAGTCCAAGTGTAGAGCATAGCGGCTGCGTTGCATCCCCCGTTGAAGCGCCAGGACCGCGCGATGTGTCCCATAACCAGGACGACAAGCGAAGTCCTCCGCCACCATTGAAGACTCAAAGAGAGGCCACATTCCTTGAACGAGGGCGGTATGGAGGATCCGATCCTCCACGCTGGTTTTAGCGATGGGTCGGGGCTTGGGATCACGGATAAAGAGGATTTGGAAAGGAGAGGGGCGCCAAGAGCCCGCCTTGAGCCGCTCGTATAAGCTCGCGATGCGCTCCTCTTTGCAGAAGAGAAAGCTGGCCGCCTCAAAATGGCGTCGCTTGCCCCTCAAGGTCTTTCGAGCCGCCTCAGCCAAGATCAAGGGAGTGAACCAGGAGTCAAAGAGCTTATCGCTCATAAGGAGCCTCTACGGGCGCCATTGAAGGCGCTGCGTAGAGGCGAGCGCGGCGCAGGCCGCCAGCCCCTGATCTGCTCGGGCGCTGCTCCTCGCGAGGAGTACGCGCGGGTTGGGGCAGGACGCAGGGGACGAAAGCCCTGATTCCGGTTCCGGTTCCTGGGCCTCCTCCTGTTCCGGTAAGCCGAGCGCGCCCTGGAGGTGGTGTTCCTGTAGGAGCCGCCCCGGATGACGCGATTCGGGCCTCGATCAGGTGCCTGCCTGGGAGTCTATAGGCGTTTCTTCCAGCCGCCCAGCATCTTCCCCATCCCAGAGATCTTCTCTTGAAACACCAAAACTTGAGAGGCTGAGATCCAGGTGAGATCTTCAGCCAAGCGCAGGAGAAGGCGCAAACGAAGGAGGCTCTGATCTGCCGCCTCAACAGCGGCAACGCGCTGCTCTGGCGCGCTGAGAGCCAAGGAGACTTGATAGAGGAGCTGTTTGCTCTCATCAGCGAGGTCTTCTCCTAAGAGATCAAAGGCGCGACTTGGAAGCTTGCTGCTCAACCGCAGCAGCGCCAAGCTGAGATCATAGGCGTCAACATAGAGCGGGGCGTCTCTCCAGATCATCGCTTTGGGGCTTCTTTGAGCTTCTCTGCCCAGCGGATCAGACCCGCGAGAGGGGGGAGCGCTTCAGCCTCTAGGCGTTGCGCTGCTTCCAGCTCTTCAGCCAGAAGCAGCAGAGCGACGCAGCGGCTGATGTTGACGCGGGCTTGGGAGAGGGCACGGCGCTTGGCCTCACGCTCATACTCATGGTGCCCCTCAGCCAGATCCATCAGCGCGGTCTGAAGCAGATCTTTGGCTTCGGGTGTTTGGATCTCTTTGAGGAGCTGGGCGCCGATCTGGAAGGTTTTAAGGTTTTGTAGACCCGAGTGTCCTTTGGGGAGCGCCTCGCTCAAGCTGGCCTCGACCGCGCCTCGAATCTCATTGGCCTTGTTTTGGACATACTCTCGGATCTCAGGTGAGATCGGCAGGGTCGCCTTGGGGACTCGCCAACGTCCTCCCCGCTTAAACGCCTTGAGGCTCCCTCGCTGGATGCGCGCCCTGACTCCACGCTCGCTGATCCTGAGTAGGGCAGCGGTCTCTTTGATGCTCAGCTCCATATTTGACTCGCAAATATTGTTTATGTTAGTTTTTTTGCTTTATTCCGATTGCCGTTCCGATGTGCCTTTTGCTGCCCCCTTTGGAAAAGGTACGTCGGAACGCCTGCGGCACGAAACCCTTCGATTTTGTTCCGATGCCGCGCCCTTCTGGTGCCGAACTTTTCCTTCTGTTCCCGGCACACTCCTGTCTCTATGATCATAGGTCTATTTCCAAAGATCCGAGCCTGGGGGCAGGACGCAGGGGACGAAAGCCCCGAAGCCGGCTCCGGCCCCCGGGCCACCTCCCGTACCGGAAAGCCGAGCGCGCCCAGGAGGCGGAGTTCCAGACGGAGCCGCCCCGGACGACGCGATTCGGGCCTTCAGATGTTCCCTTTGGGTCGATGGATGTGCCGCTTGGGTCAGGGATGTAGGCGTTGCTGTACCAGTCCCAGCACCACTCCCCCACATTTCCATATATGTCATACATCCCCCAGGGACTCGCCTCTTTCTCTCCTACTGGATGAGTCGAGCCTTCCGAGTTGTCATTAAACCAAGCATATTTAGAGAGTTCTCCAGCGTCATTGCCAAAGAAGTATGTGGTTTTGCTTCCTGCTCTACAACTATACTCCCACTCTGCCTCTGTGGGCAGACGATAGCCATCACCTTCAAGCTCTGTCACCTCTGGTTGGTCGCCCTTACCCTTGATGAGATATGCAGGTCTGAGCGAATCCTTGGCTGAAAGGGCGTTACAGTAGCGCACAGCATCAAACCAACTCACCTGCTCAACAGGGTGTCGAGCATTGTCTGCTCGGTCCTTGAAGTGGGATGGATTCTTCCCCATCAGAGCTTTATATTGCCCCTGGGTGACTGGTGTCGCCGCCATTAAGAGCGTGTTGTGAACTTTATGACATGGAGATCCAACGTCCAAACATGACCA
>CAYLJJ010000161.1:0-9060 GCA_964384025.1 uncultured Nannocystaceae bacterium | reverse complement strand
TCGAAGCCCTCAAAACTACTCAACTTTCCTTGCGACCCTATTTTTGTACAGGACGGAAAGACTCCCCCGCCCTGTGAGGCGGGGAAGATGTCACGAAGTGTACAGAGGGGCTTGCCGCCCCAGCCCGCTCGTGCATAATGCCCCCTCATGAGCAACGAGAAAACCGTCAAGAGCTGGTCGTCTTTCATCATCTGGGCCTTCGCCTTCGGCTACTTCGCCGCGTACGTGCCGTATAGCTCGCTGACCAAGGCCTTGACCAAGGGCCTGGTGGCGGACACCAAGCTGGTGGGCTTCCAGATCCTGCCCCTGAGCGTGATCGCCTCGGCGCTGGGCATGTTTACCTTCATCACGATTATGGGCTGGTGGAAGCACGCCACCCAGTTTGAGTTGGGGGGTATCAGTCTGCCTCGACCCCGACTCTGGACCACCCTGTCCGGCATCTGCACCGGGCTGATCATCGTCACCACCACCCTGGCCTACACCATCGAAGGGGTGAGCATCGTATTCGCCATGCTGATGATGCGGGGTGGCGTGCTGATCATGAGCCCGGTGGTGGACCGGATCACCGGCCGCCACGTGCGTTGGTTCTCCTGGATGGGTCTGCTGCTGGCCTTCGCTGCTCTGGTGGTGGCCTTTGCCCAGCCTGGACGTCCAGGCTCCAGCCGCTTCGCGGTCAGCGCGGTACTGATGGTGGACATCGGCATCTACCTGGCCAGCTACTTCTTCCGGCTGCAGTTCATGAGCCGGATGGGCAAGAGCGATGACCCGGCGGTCACCAAGGGATATCTGGCCGAGGAGCAGATGGTGGCTACCCCTTCGGTTCTGCTGCTGCTGATCTTCACCGCGCTGATCCTCGGCGGCGGCGACGTGGTGGGAGAGCCCACCCGCTGGCAGCTGCTGCGCATGGGCTTCAGCCAGATCTGGAGCACCCCGGTCTGGGGCTGGGTCATCGTGCTGGGCATTCTCAGCCAGTTCACCGGCATCTTCGGCACGCTGATTCTGCTGGACCGCAGCGAGACCGCCTTCGCCGTGCCGGTCAACCGCTCCTCGAGCATTTTGGCTGGCGTGATGGCGTCGTTCTTGCTGTACTTCGTCTTCGATCTCAGCCTGCCCAGCGTCTACAAGATGGCTGGCGCGGGCGTTATTCTGGTGGCGATCCTGTTCCTGTCGATTCCGCCGCTGATCGAGAAGAAACGACAGGCGACTCAGGGGTAAGGTTCCTGCCCACCACCTCCTCGAGATCTTCGACCCGGAACAGCTTGAACAGGCAGTCTGTCATGCCAGCGTCGAGACAGTACTGCCACTCTTCCTCCGAGGCGTGGCCGGTCATGGCCTCCGAGGCGTGGCCGGTCATGGCGATGATCGGCACGGGCTGTTGCTCCTGCTCTCGACGGTGAATGTCACCGGTGGCGCCGTAGCCGTCCAACTCCGGCATCTGCAGGTCCATCAGCACCAGATCGGGTCGCTCGGCCTCCCAGCGAGCCACCCATCCTGTACAAAAATAGGATCGCGGGAAAAGTCGAGTAGTTTTAAGGGCTTCAAGTAACGTTGAGAGCCGGATTTTCGGCCAGAGCTTCGAGCCTGGGGAACGCAGCTTGAAGGACCCGAGCACAGCTACCCAACTCAGCCCTTCGGCTTCAGCTCCGCTGCGCGGTGATATGCCCGAGCCTGGGAGTTCTCAGGCAGCCTCAGAGACCCATATTGAGCCATCGTTTGGAGAGCAGCTCTGAGATCTTAGCCCTTGAGCGCCTGCCCCGGAAATAGAACACAGGCCAACTCCAAGCCTCCTGGGATTGTGCCCTGACCTGAGCGCCCTTGGAGCATCTGCTCCGCGAGGATCTTCGCGTGCTCATAGGCACCTCGACGAGCAGCCCCTGGGGGAGGCGTGGTGGCATGAACAGCCTCTGTCTTCAGCCAACCCTCTAGGGCGTCCAAGGCAGCCTTATCCGCGGGCTCATCGCTCAAGAGCAGCCACTCCTCATCCAAGACCTGTCCTGTGACATCCTGCATACGCAGCAGGAAGCAGAACAGAGGCCGCTCCCCCGGTAGGTGATGAGCCGTCGCCACCTCCGCCTTGAACTCAGGCTTGGAGACCACCTTCAAGAGCTGGCGGAGGAGCGGGTGTTGAGCATCGAGAATGTCGATCTTGCGCTGGAGCTGATTGTGGATCGCCCGATCAACGGTCATCTCCAGGTGCTCACGGCGCTCCATACGCAGGATCTCTCGAAGCTCCGGTGTCAAGCGTATACGAAAGACCCTGCCCTTATGAGTCTGCCTCACTACCTGACAGCCGAGCTGCCTGAGCGTCCCCAACACAAAGGCTCGGAGATGATCAGGCCCCAGCCTGAGCTGTCCGTCGAGATCCTCGGGGCTGAAGCTCTGGGCCCCTGAGAGGATCGCCTCCTGCATTTTCCAGGTGTCCTTAGCCCGCTCAAGGGCCTCCTCGATCTCCTCCTCAGTGCGGCTCATAGATTGGCGGCGTGCCTTATCCAGGATCTCAGCGATGTCGAGGTGTGACACGACGCCCCCCAGGATATCCGACGCCAAGCGCTCCTCCTGATACTCCTCAGCGATTCCCTCGAGATCCTCCGAGATCTGCTCAATGCGCGCATACATCTTGGCGATGATGCGCTGGTCCAAAGAGCCCTGAGCCTGGAGGTTGAACATGACCACTCGCTTGAGCTGCCCATAACGATAGAGTCGCCCCAGGCGCTGGACCAGGCGCATGGGGTTCCAGGGCAGGTCATAGTTGACCAAGGTGTGGCACCTTTTATGGAGGTTGAGGCCCTCGCCGCCCGCCTCAGAGGAGACGACAAAGCGGAGCCCCCCATCGCAGAAGCCGTCGACGACCTCCCTGCGTTGCTTCATAGAGCGGCTGCCGTGGATCTCCCCTACGATCTCTGCGCCAAAACGCCCTATGAGGGCGTCGCGGACGCACTCCAAGGTAGCGCGGTACTCAGCGAAGATCAGGAGCCGCGCCTGCTCATCGCGCCTCACCAAGGGTTCAACGATCTGCTCCATAAAGGCTTTGAGCTTCAAATCATTGGATAGGAGCAGCTTAGCCTGCCCGATCAGGGCGATGAGCAGTTCACGCTCTCCCTCAAAGAAGGCACCCCCGACGCGATGCGCGGCCTGCTCCGCCTCCTCCTCAAAGAAGCGCTCGTCCGCCTCCTCCTCATCAAAGCCAGGCTCCGCATCTATCGGCGTCTCCAGCCGCTCCAAGCGGCGACAGAGGGCGCGATGGATGGCCGCAGGGCTTGAGGCGGCCAGCTTCCGCATCATGGTGATGACAAAGCCCATCGCCAAACTTCGTATTCGCCCCACAGCGAGAGCCGCGACAGCCACATGATCCAGATAGGCTCTCAGGCTGCGCTCAAAGCATTGGTGCTCAGGCGCCGTGGGCACAGGGACCATGTGGGCCTCGTGCCCGCGGAAGAGGAACTCTCCAGAGGCGTCCGTCGCGGTGAGCTTGCGGTTACGAAAGACGCACTGGCCCAGAAGCTCAGGCAGCCTATGAGGCTCCTGGATGATCGTGTGGCGCAGCTCGGGTCGGAGCAGCTCTAGGAGGGCATGGAAGCGATCCACCTTGCCTTGATGAGGGGTCGCCGTCAGGAAGAGGAAGGAACGAGTCTGAGATCGAAGCTTTGCAGCGACCCTGAAGCGCGCGGTCTCCTTCTCATGTGTTTGATACGAGTGCCTGGAGAGCCGATGCGCCTCGTCGAAGATCACCAGATCAAAGGGAGGGGCCTCTAAGAGCCCAGGCAGGTGCTCATCACGCTTCAGGCGATCTATGGAGGCGATGACGAAGGGGTAGAGCCGCCAGTGGCGTGGGTCATTGATCTTGAAATCAAGTCCGTAGATGAGCGCGTCATCAACGCCGAAGCGGAGCTTCAGCTCCTCCTGCCACTGCTTGACCAGCCCCCCTGGGGTTACAATCAAAAAGCGGTTGTGGTCGGGCCGCTCACGGAGCGCCGAGAGCAGCATCCCTATCTCAATGGTCTTCCCCAACCCCACATCATCGGCGATCAACCAGTTCAGATTCCCGCTGCGCAGGATATGGTTGACCAAGTGGAGCTGATGGGGGAGGGGATCCACATCGAGGCGAGCCAAGGCCCCTGTGCTCCCCTGCCAGCGCTCCAGGAGGCGGCCCAACATATGAAGCCGGACCCGCTCCGCGGCACCCTCATCAGGTTGAGGGCTCCAGGATTGGAGCCGCTCCCAGACGCTGGGGACTCGCCGCAGCCTGTAGAAGGGGATCTGCGTGATCTCGGCGCTCTCCTCAAAGCGAACAAAGACCTGATCGATCCCCGCGATAGGTGCTTGGCCCAAGACCACCCCGCGTCCCCGCTCAGCTTGAAGCGCGGTCTGCCCCACTTCAATGACAGACATATTCTGCTGGAAGCCCGAGCGGAGTTGGACGACAGGGCGCAGCATGATCTCGCCTGAGGGCCTGCCTTGGATCTGCGCCTCAGGGAGCCCATGATCCAGCAACACCTTTAAAATCACCGCGTAGCGATCACCCGGCCTGAAGGGGCGCACGATGCATCCCGGTTGGGGCAGATGAGCTTCAGTGACTATATGCAAGGGGGCTCTCCTTCGATCCTCTGCCCCAGTTGTCGCCCCAGCCATCTCTTGGAGGCCCTGGCGCGCTCATCACGGACAGGGCCAACCAGCCAGCTTTCAAGGAGGCAGCGAGTCCCCCAGCCCAAGTCTAAGCCCAGATCACTTCGGCACGCGACCCGCTCAACAAACTCCATGAGATCCTTCAGACGCATCCCTCGAACTCCAGGTTCGATGATCTCTCGCCATGCGGCCGTGATGTCGTCTAACACCGCGACCAACTCATCCGCGGTGGGGAGATGCTCAAAAGCCCTGAGGAGGCGGAGCCCAAAGGCCCAACTCAAGGGAGACTTTGCTTGAGGGTTCAGGGGGCGCCATGCCCCTCGCGCGGCGTGGACCAGCTCCAGGGCCGCGAGGCTCGCTCGCCCAGATTGGATATGCCCGATCAAACACTTGGCTCGGCTGACAGGGTTTTTGGCGTCTGTCAGGAGGTTCTGAACCCGACCGAAGTCAGAGGCTGGGAGCTCCGCTTGAGCCCACAACAGTTCTGCGGCGCGTGAGAGCACGCGGGCGCAGCGCCGCTCTACGGGGCTGGATGAGGGCGCGGCGCGTCGGGTCCCCCTCCGCTCCAAGAGTTGGAGCCAGCCCGCGTCCCACTCCGCCCAAGGGTCATCCGAGATCTCAGCCCAGGGGGCGAGATCATCATCGACCCAAGCCTCGCTCTCGACAGCACCTGAGCTGGTGGACACAGCCTCATCATCGTGTTTGTCTTTATCGTTGTATGAAACAGGGTGAGAGCGCTGGGGGACAGAGGAGCCTCTAGATGGTCCTTTGTATGCAGGTCTGACCTGCTCCTTGAGCTTGACCACACTCAACCCTCCTCAAGCTCCTTGATGATCTGTCCAGCGCTGAAGCCAACCCGACCCAGATGCGCCACCTCCACCTTGAGGACGCTAGCATGTCCCGCTGGGCTTGCACAGGGTCCATCATAAGGCCAGGGGTTTGGGCGCTACCTCTTCGATGAAGCCCTGGGACTCACCTTGAAGTTGGTGACTTCGGAACCTGTGGCCTTTCGTCTCTTCGTCACTGATGCAATCAGCGAAGATGCAGTGCGTTTTTACTCCTGCTTGGGATTTGTGCGATTATCAGAATCCGAGTCTGCAGAAACAGTATTAGATCTGAAGTGATTATCAGAGTTTGTTAATAAATAATATCGTTTTGGTCGAAAATCTCAGGTGATTTACATCCCGTCCTGTACGAAAATAGGATCGGGGGAAAACTGAGCGATTTTAAGGTATTTTAAGGTCTTTGAGCGCTGCTGATCTGAAACTCTAAGCCGAGATTTGAAGCCTTGAAGGTTCTGAGCACAGCCGTCCAACTCAGCCCTGGGGTCCCAACTCCGCTGTGTGGTGATGCGCCCGAGCCTGGGAGTTTTCAGGCAGCCTCATGATGGTAGAACTTCAGCACGCCTCCCAGGCGCTCCCGGTACCGTACTGGACCTTCAAGGTGCGCGGGAGCGGTGGGATCTATGAGTCGGTTGTCCAGGCCCTGATGGGGCCTCTCCTCGTGGCAGTGACGGCTGAACTCCCTCAGAGCCTCTCAGAGGTAGATCCCGCCTCCAAGTTCTTATTCCTGGAAATCGAGAGATTCGCCAGACACCGTCTGGCGAGAGTGAATTGACGGTCTGGTCTCCCGCTTGTATGCTGAAGGTGTGAGTAACTTAGTACTCACATGGAGGAGGTGGTATGTCCCGGTTTCAAGCCAAAACCAATGTTGTCCTTGACGCGGAGCTCGAGTCGCTCCGGCAGGAGTTGGGACTGAAGAGCAATCAAAAGGCGGACTTGCTGCGCGAACTCACCACTCTCGCTACCTGGGTTGTCCGCCAAGTGGTGGAGGGACGCGATGTCCTGGCCAAGGGCGCCAACGATATCCGTGAATTGCATCACCCGATCCTTGAGAAGATCCGTCAGCGTGGTGAAGTCGAAACCACGCTTCAATTCAACGATGAAGAGACTCAGCGGCTTGCAGAGATCATGAACCAGAGTTTCAACCCTCCTCCGGCGTTGCGTGAGAGCTTGCGTCGCTTGGCCTCCCCCGTTCGAAATTCCCCTGAACTGAGTTGGCCTGAGGGAGTCGCTTGATTCATGCCCAACTGCCGTATTGAGGTTCTGACCCGCGCCCACCGCCCGTTGCTCAAGGGCTTCCAGAACCAAGAACCCTCGCTGGTCACCTATCTCAAACGTTATGCTCTGCGTCACACTGAGAAGGATATGCTCTCCCGCAGCTATCTCGCTATCACCGAGCAGCATGGCATGGAACGCGTGGCGGGTTACTTCTCTCTATCCACCGCCAGCGTGACACGGAGCACGACCAACGAAGTGCCTGGTTTAGACAGACTCCCTCGCTTCCCTATCCCAGCCATCCTCCTGGCTCGTCTAGCTGTAGATGTTCGTGTGCAAGGCCAAGGGCTTGGGCGTTACCTCTTTGATGAGGCTCTCGGACTCACATTAGAGTTGGTGACCTCAGGACCTGTGGCTTTTCGCCTCTTTGTCACCGATGCGATCAGCGAGGATGCAGTGCGCTTCTATACCCGTCTTGGGTTTGTACGGTCGGCGGAAAGCCTACCCGCGAGGATGGTATTGGATTTGAAAGGATTGATGGATTCAATTGAGGAATAATACTATTTTCACCACTTATAAATTTCAGATGGTTCGCGCAACGCAAAAAGGCCCCTTTTGGTACACAACCATCAAGGGTTCTTTAAGTAGTTGTTTTGAAAGGTTATTCTCTGTTCGATGGTTCGCGGTAACGACCCGAAGGGGGAGCCCAAGACGCTCAAGCTAACCCGGCTTGGGCGTTTTTTTTTGCCTGATTACAGCACTGGTTATGTTCGGTTGCCACCCTGTTGTGTCAAAGGTTCCGCGGGCTTAGGGGTCTTTTAGGGGCCTTGAAGCTGGACCTGGGCGTTCTCTGAATCGGAGAGAGTTTCTAGGCCTTCTCCCCGATTTTCCCCTCTCTACTCCGAATCTCTCCGTTTCGCTCTCTCCGTTCTCTGTTTCAAAAGGGCCTTGTCGGGGTCGGGCTGGTTAACTGCGGCGCTCGATAAGGCCCTGTTATTGCGGGTGAAGTAGATTCACTGCGTGTAGAGATTTTGGGGGGCGCACCGATCAGCTCCAGAGAGAGCGTTTTAGAGAGTCAGAGAGTTCTTAGAGAAGGCTGAAGAGCGAAACGGAGCGCGACGAGGCCTGCTGGCGTCCGACAGAGGAAGAGTGTGTCGCAACCCTTTGACCTTTGACCAAACGGAGCGGAGGGCTCAGAGGCGCCCGACCTCTTCATGGATGGTCGAGAGGAGCGCCTCGACGCGCTTGAGGGAGACCCCCATCGCGCGCGGATCTATTTGAGGGAGACCCCTATCGCGCGCGGATCTAGCAGATCGGGGGTGAAGGTCACGCGGACGCAGGCGCCCTCTGCGTGCAACTCCACCGCCTCGGGGAGATCGGAGGGGACGGCCTGCCCCGAGCCGCTCCAGGGCTGGTTGACCGCCAACTTGAGGTCGCGATCACGGAGCGCACTCCAAGCCAGCTCATCGAGGCCCTCCCGGATTGAAGCCTCGATGAGCGCTTGGGGGGCGTCGACGTCCGAGGTGTAGAGCGTGACGTGGGCCTCGACCCCCTCGCGGATCGAGATGAGGAGGGTGTCATCAGGCAGGGCCACGGCCTCAGAAAGGCCCGCCTCAAGCCTGCGGCGGAGCTGCGCGATGAAGCGGTCGAGGTGGCGCCAAAGCTGCGAGTGCTGGGGGATCTCATCCGCGTGGTGCGCGCCTAAACGCTCCGAGCGGATCAAGGAGCGTTTAGGCCAACAGGGCTCGGTCATGGGCTCGGGGAGCGGCGCGTCAGTGAGCCTCTCGATCGCCTTAACCTCCTCGCCTTGCTTCGCCAGCGCGTTCTGCACCCACTCGAGGTCTTCTCTTCCACTCCAGCAATCATATTTCCTTTGAGTGCATCTGTGGCGCAGGTTGGCCCAAGATGCTTTGATCCCAGGCCCCTCACGCCAGCGCCACTCAACCTCGGGATCGAGGCGCGCGATGAGCTGATCGCAGTAGAGATCGAGCGCCTCATTGCCCTGATTTCGCGCGTTCGGGACGAAGTCCACCGCCAAGAGCTTTTCACCCTGGCTCACCATCGGGCGCCCTTGAATCACCTTGACGGTCTGACCTCTGCGCACCTCAAGATCGCCGCGCGGAGGGGCCTTGAAGACCCCGATCTTCGGATCCTGCCAGCGGGGGATCTCCTCCCCATGCGCGAGGTAAGGCCCCCCACGATCCACCAGTTTGAGCCTCGCCTCGGTCGCGGGGCTCGCCAACACAGCCTTGAGCACCTCAAGCGGTCCCTCCTCGAACGCCACAGGATCAGGGGAGGGCACATCCGCAGGCCAGCCCTCTAAATGGGGTGCCCATCCGCCATGGGAGAGGTAGGTCAGAAAGGGGCTTGGTGAAGGGGA
>CAYLJJ010000160.1:0-9382 GCA_964384025.1 uncultured Nannocystaceae bacterium | reverse complement strand
CCCCTTCACCAAGCCCCTTTCTGACCTACCTCTCCCATGGCGGATGGGCACCCCCTTACCGTTGTGATTGGGCCAGCGCTCCAGCAGCCACGCGATGGTGTCATAAGCGTCGGTGGCTTCATCGACGGCCCCCGCGCGATCTGCCTGGATCGGCCGCATATGAACGAAGTCGCCCTCGGACATCATCCGCCCCCGCACGTCCTGGCAGACGAAGATGAAGCCCTCTCTCTCATGAGCGGCGCTGGGCCCGATCTGCTTGGGGTAGCGGTCTGAGCCATAGGGATTACAGCTGTAGGGCGTGCGGATCATTAGGAAGGGGTAGGGCTGACTCACGTCGCGGGGCGCAAACACTGTGGTGTGCAGGCGCACGCCGTCGCGCATGGGGATGCGTAGCTCATACTTGGTATAATGGCTTCGGATGTAGTCCGCGCGTGGGTTGGCCTTCTTGGCCTCACCCGCGTGCGCGGCGCCTGTGATGTACAGCATCAACCATATGAGACGTAGCATGGTGGGTGACCTCCTCAACCAGCCTCCTTACAACGTTCATCATCTAAGTTCAAGCATCTTCGAAA
Organism: uncultured Nannocystaceae bacterium; assembly: GCA_964384025.1. Classification (GTDB taxonomy): domain Bacteria; phylum Myxococcota_A; class Bradymonadia; order UBA7976; family UBA1532; genus CAYLJJ01. The sequence goes on along the minus strand of CAYLJJ010000160.1, from coordinate 8,810 downwards.
AGGCATGGAGGGGGTTGGATAAGGTATCACCTGTTCCCGCACATTCCAGATGGTCGATGGGCTATGATGGAATTAGCTACATCGGCATGCAGCCTGCTCTGGCTCATCCAAATCTTTTTTGTCGGAGGTATAGGAATATTAGGGCGAGAAGTAAGACAAATGGTGCCTATCCGCCATGGGAGATGTATCTCAGAAAAAAGTTTGGCGAGAGAGGAGGAGAGGTTGCCCGATTCTGGCAGGTCAAAAGGGTGTAACCCTCAGAGCCCTCGCCCTTTAAGGCGTTGGTCTACCTGTTTAAGGAACTGGATCACTTGAGTGAGGCGCTGCAAAATAGCGCGGCTGTCTCCTCCATTCTCGGTGATGCTCTGAACAACAGGGACCAGGGTGCGCTCCACCAAAGCAACCTGCTGGGCCAGCAACTCTTCTACTCCTTGAGGAGCTGCTACTTTCACCTCAAGCTGAGGCTGAGATAACACCTTTAAGCTCTTAGATAGCTCAGTTAGGGCTCTCTGGAGGCCCTGATCTGAAGAGGGTTCGGCACCAGCGCCCCAACCACGGGTCCCAGGTTTGCCCAGGTTGGACAGCCCTGGACGAGCTGTTGCCGCTGCGGGGGCCACTCCCCCTGTCGCCTTAAGAGCTTCGCGGATCCCCTCAAGCTCCTTAAGCAGCTCCTGATTGCTTTGAGGTGCGCTGATCGACTTACGCAGCCCCGCGATCTGCTGAGCTACGCTGCCAACCTTCTGCTCTAAGCCTGATCCAGCGCCCTGCCCCAAGGTCTTATTGATGCCTCCAAGCCAAGCTGCAAGCTTACCCAGGGCTTTGTTTGTGCTGGACCCCTCTCCCATCGCCTCGCTGATGTTCCTCAACTGAGCGCCAATTTGCTCTGCGGCCTCTGCGGTGCCTCTGTTCTGCTCCATACTGACGCGCATCGCCTCCAGGTTTTCTCCCAGACCCGCCAGAGCACCCACGGCGCGGACCATGGGATCATCTCCTCCCGCTCCCATCGTCTGCACCCGCTTAAAGCTGCGCTTGATCTCCTCCCAGCGCGCCTCCTGCGCCTCGCTGATCCGTCCTCGAAGCTGAGCCAGCTTGATCAAGTTGTTCTCAGAGCCGCTGGTGAGGGTCTGAGCTTCGCCGTTGTAGTGGTCGTCGATGAGGGCTTGAAGCTCCTCCTCGTTCATCGCTGTCACCACCTTCTCGGCCATCTTGTTCATATTGCGGTAGGAGCCCTGAAGCTTAAAGGAGGGCTCGGTACGAAAAGCCTCATCCACCGCCGCAGAGGCGATGTACTGGAGGTTGACCTTGAGGACCACTTCCTGGACCTTGAGCAGGCGCTTAAAAACCTCGACGATCTCGTTGGACTCTACGGCGGAGTATCCATGCTTCAGATCTGTGCTGGGCACCTCGATGCCCTGAGCCATCTTGATGAAGTTATAGATGTCACTCTGTTCGCGCATCGCCAGGGGCTGAAGCACGGGGTTGGAGGTGAGAGAGTTCTCTAAATAGGAGAGGGAGAAGACCTCATCTCGACCCTCCAACACATCACCCAGGTTGTAGGTGTCAGCACGGTTGGCCAGCATATCAGGGATCACAAAGCGCGCCCCTGTCTCTGTATAGGGGTTGCCCGCCATCACCACACAGAACTTCTTGCCTCGCAGATCATAGGTGCGGGTCTTACCCTGCCAGATCCCCTCGATCTTGCGTTGGGCGTCACAGAGGGAGATGAACTTCTGAAGCAGCTCTGGGTTGCAGTGCTGAATATCATCCAGATAGAGCATCACGTTGTTGCCCATCTCCAGGGCGAGGTTGATCTTATTGACCTCCTGAATGGCGGTAGCGTTGGGCGCCTCGCGAGGGTCTAGAGAGACGACGCTGTGCCCCAGGGAGGGGCCGTTGACCTTCATAAAGATCAGCCCTAGGCGGTTAGCGCAGTACTCCATCAGGGTCGTCTTGCCATAACCTGGAGGAGAGATAAGCAGGAGCAGGCCCATCAGATCGGTGCGCTTTTGGCTGCCTGCAGCTCCCATCTGTTTGGCGAAGTTGTCGCCGATGAGAGAGAGGTAAACATCGTTGATCAGCTTGTTGCGCACAAAGCTGCTCATCACGCGGGGCATAAACTCTGAGAGACGCAGCCGCTCTTTGGCCTCCTCGATCACCTCTGCTCTCAACTCACGATAACGCTTAAAGCCAGGGACCTGATGCTCTATAAAGTGGCTTAGGCGAGTGATGAACTCATCTAAGCGCAGCTTCATCCGCCGCTCTTTGATCCGTGAATGCTGTCCTAAGAGACCCTTGACTTCTACCTCGGTTATGGCGCTGCTCAGCTCCCGATCCAGTGAAGCCCCCGCCAAGATCACCGCAGCTTCCAAGATGAGATCGGCAGCGGGAGGCTCCTCGGTTTTTGACACCAGGGCCTCCAGCCAAGCGACCGCCAGCTCCATTCGCTCCTTTAACTCCAACGCCTTGAGATCCGCGTCAAAGGCGTTTATCTCTCCCTTGGCGCGGAGATGCTTTATCAGGCCCTTAACGAGGGCATCTGCATCTCGACTGGTGGTGAAGCGGGGCTGATCTCTGAACAGCTCTTCCTGGAGATAGCGCCCCGCCAAACTGCTGTGAAGCTTCAGCGCCTCAAAGCCTGAATCTGTACAGAACTGAGTGATCGCTCGCCCCAGATCTTGAGCCAGCTCATTGAGGGCAGGGTGGTGCCCAAAGCTGCGCTTTAAGCGGCTGAGGTTGCGAGCCCGTCGCCCCCAGACCTCCTTCTCCTCCTTTAGCCCAGGGGCTCCCCAGAAGAGCAGCGCCAAGGCCCTTGGGGCGGGACCAAAGCGCAGAAGCCCAGCGCTCTGGCGCATAGAGATCAGCTTCTCGAGGATCAGCGTGGCGTCCTCATCGTGGAGGCCTCGCTCATAGCCCTCGTCGTAGCGTTCTTGAGCCTTCTCTTTGAGCAGCGCGCCCAGCTTACCCTCTCTGAGGATCCCCTGAAGCTTCGCCTCGCTCAGGCCCTGCTCCCCCGCCTCAGCAGCGAAGAGGAGGCTGGCGGCCAGATACTCAGATCGATAAACCTCTGGATCTTCACTGATGATGTTTTGGACCCAGAAGGGGCGGGTCGCCAGAAAGGCTTGATTCTCTACAGGCTCATAGAAGTCGCTGCCTGTCAGATGGATGACCATCTCATCCTCCCGAGGCACCATGGTCAGCTCTAGAGCCTGGGTGTTCACCGTGAACTGGTGAGGGCCAAACTTGATCAGGTTGCCACCACCCTCAAAGAGATCAAGCTGATCTCGCAGAGCGCGCATCGCGTCCTGTTTGGAGGATTTGAGCTTGGAGAGCAGCTCCTCAGACTTGATCGAGTCCCCCAGGCTTGCGAGCTGCTCCGAGAGCTGTCGCAGCTTGAGGATCATAGAGTCGCTGGCGAAGTAGGCGTTTAGCTCTGTTGCATCTTTAAAGCGCCGTGCTCGACGCACCACCCCCTCAAGGATGCGATCGGCGGCCTTGATGATGTTGCCCACGCGGCGGTTGCGCTCGTCCAGCAGGGTCTGCTTCTTGGCGCTGAAAGCCTCGTAGGTGTCGTCTCGTTTGCTGGCCAGATCCCCCAAAAACTCGTCAAACTCGCTGAAACGCCCCTCCAGCTCTTGGAGCTGGATCATCAGACGAGAGAGTTCCTCATCACAGCGCTCTGGACTGTCGCACATCGAGAGGGCCGAGGAGACGCTCTGAGCAAAGAGCTTAAACTGGGCGCTGAACTCCGCTCGACCCTCAGCGCTCTGCAGCTCCTTGCGTCGCCCCTCCAGAGTGGCTCTTACTCGGTTGAGTTGTCCAAAAGTCTCGCCGATCCCCTCCAGGATCTGGGTCCGAGCAGTGGGGTCCTCGATCTGAATATTGCTGATCACCTCGCTGAGCAGATCCAGGCCCTTACTGAGCGCCTCTGTGCGTCCCCGAAGGGGCTCAATCTCAGCGGTCTTGAGCACCCGCTCAATCTGCTGGAGCACCTCCCGAATATCTCGATTCAGGGGTCCTAAGGCATCTTGGTCCAACATAAAGCGGACACAGCCTTGGCTGACCTCATCAAAGAGGCTCACCGACTCCGCTTCCAGTTCATCCAGGCGCTCTAGGTCGATATAGCGGATCTCCTTGGCGCTGATGAGCTGACCTCGGAGTTGTCGCAGATCGGTCATGCTCCCCATGAACTCCTCCACAGCCGACATATGGCTGGGGTTGACTCCACGGGTGACCTCCATAAAACCCTCCTCCATCTCTTGGAGGGCCTCCTTTGCGCGAGCTTGAAAGGCCAGGACCTTCTCAAACTCATCGATGATCAGCTCAGCGGTGCGCCCCATATCCTGCACCGTCTCGGCGATCCCTCCTGTCTCGGGGTGAGCGAGCCAGTAGTAGCTGTCGGGCATCCGGATCAGCGCCCCAATGATATCCTCAAAGATGGGGCGGGTGGGGTTTGGGCGCTCAATGAGCCGCACCACAGAGAGGCTATCGGAGATGCCCCGTACCAGATCAGCATTGCCTACATTGGAGAGGAAGCTGCCATCACGAGGGGCGCTGGCGGCGAAGTCGGCAGAGCTGTAACTGGTTTGCCAAACCTGCATAGGGTGGCGACGACTTGCGCTTCCGTGAGCCCGAAAGACCACCATATGTCCGTTATCGAAGATGCTAAAGCCCTGGCAACGGATCGGGTTCTCCACCTCTTTGCGGATCAGGTTGTAGGAGAGGAGCACATAACTGCCCTGCTCCCGATCATAGAAGATATAGAGTACATCCTCGCCATTGGGGCTCTTGACGCTGCGCTTAAAGATCAGGCCCTCAGGATCCTCATCAAAGACCTTATACTCCCCCGATTGAAGGTAATATCCTCCGGGGAAGATGATGCCGTGCTCCTCTGGGAGCTGGACACAGGCCCGCTCCATGGCGTCGATGCGCAGGACGTGCTCGGTGCGGGTGTTAAAGACCAGATGGCGATAAGCCTCTTCTCGGTAGGGTTTGATCTTCATCAGGACCAACCCACCCAAGATGGCGTAAAAATACTCGGCGTCGTCCAGAGTCTGGTTGGGGTCATCTACCGGCTCTCGATAGATGCCCCAGCCATCGCCGGTGTTGTCATCCACTTTGACCGTTAGATCCCCACCCACGGTCTCCACAAAGACCAGATCTTCAAGGTTGATATGAGGGTGCTCACCAAAGACCTGCTGCTCTCGGGTGCTCTGTTTCCAGCGGAAGTCAAAGGCGGCTGGAAATTTGAGCTCTCCGCGATTGTCCACATAGTTGATCTCTCCCGCTCCTGAGATGCTCCAGACCAAGGTCTTGAGATCCTCGACACGCTCACCCACCTGGAAGGCCGCCATAATTCGAGTCTCAGTCTTGAGGAGCTGAGCTAGGCGAACATCTCGGTAGTAACGATAGAGATCTCCAAAGTCCTTGATAAAGCGCGGGTCATCGAGGAGCCCAGGGAGGACCTCATGTCCCACTTCGGGGAAGTCGATCTCATCCCCTTCAGTGCTGAAGCGGTGGATGCTGAGCACATCCCCCACCGGCATCTCCTTCTTGAGACCCCTTGGGACGTTATAGCCCACCAAGAGGTAGTCTCCCAGGCTGATGATGTCTCGGGGGACGCAGTTCTGTTGGGTGCGCACCTGCCCCTGAGCGATGACGGTCAGTTCAGTGCTGCCGAAGGTTTTCTTGCGGTGCTCATTGAGCTTCCGGGTCTGGCTGCGCAGAGTCTGGGCTTGAGCGATGAGGCGCTTGCGAATGACTTCATAAGAGCCCCCTTCCAGGGTCTCTTCCTGTTGGATCGTCTCTTCTGCCATGATCTTGCCTTTTAAGGAGGGGGATTGGGGGTGGTCTTCAAGGGCACGGCTTGGGATCTACGAAGCTCAGCTGAGCTGATCCAAGCCCAGCTCCTTGGCGCGATGGATCAGGGCATTCAGCTTTGTACGGGTCTTCCCCTCAGCCTTGACTGAGAGCTGACTCAAGAAGGCGGTCAGAGAGAGGTTCTTGAGGTTCTCTGCGGTCAGCTTCCCGGCGAGGATCTCCTTAAGGTCGGCGGGTAAGCTCTCCTCTCCCTCCATATAACCTTTGAGAAGCTGCTGGGCGGTCTCGCTGTTGTCGAGGAGGGCGTCTGTAGTCTGCCCCATGCTCACAGCGTTGATGAAACGGTCGAAGAACTGCCCATCACCCCCGACGATGTTGATCTTGGCCTGATCAAAGGCCGCGCCCATCACCTGGGCCTGATGCTCGGCGATCTGAATCCGAGCTTGGACGCTGTCCAGGGCAACCTGCCGCTCCATATCGAGGCGCAGGCGGAACTCCTCATGCTCACGACCTACGCCGTCGAGGGCCTTCATCGCCTCCGCCTTCTCTGCCAGACCGTTGGCCTCGGCGGAGAGCTTCTTCTCGATGGCGACCGCCTCAGCGATCCCACGCTTCTCCACCACCTCAGCGTCAGCTTCTTTGATTCGGATCTGAGCTAAGCCCAGCTCTTGGGCTCCAGCAGCCTCAGCCAGCTTCTTCTGCTTGATCACCTGGGCCTCAGACTGCCCCTCCTTGAGGGCCGCAGCCGCTTGAGCCTCACGGACGGAGACCGCCGCCATCCCCTTCTTCTCATTCACTTCAGCTTCAGCCTGCCCCTCCTTGAGGGCTGCGGCTGCTTGAGCCTCACGGATGGAGACCACCACCATCCCCTTCTTCTCGCTGCCCTGAGCTTCAGCGCTCATCTTCTCTTGAGTGATGCGCGCTTCAGCCAGACCTGTCTTCTCAAGTGCTACCGCGCGGGCTTCTGTAACCCTCACCTGAGCCAGACCCTGAGCGGCCTGCTCAGCTTGCACACCCTCGGACATACGCATCTTGGCGCGAGCCTCTTTATCCGCCGCCTCAAGATCTGCCTCAGCGCGAGTCAGACGCTCCCGCGCGTTGAACTTAGCGACCTCCTCCTGAGCCTCAGCCTCCTTGATGTTCTTGACCAGCTTCTCCTGAGCTTCAGCCTCGGCCGTGATGATCAAGACCTCCTTATCGCGTCGCGCCTCAGCTCCAGCGCGTAGATCCTTGATGCGCTCCTCCTCCTCAGCCACGGTCTTCTCTACAGCGATGCGTTGCCGCACCACGTCGGCGATCGCCTTACGCTCCACCTCCAGGGCCTTCTGCTTGTCGATGCGCCGCAGATCTACATCGCGCTCACGAGAGACCTCCTCAAGATCCATCGCCTTCTTGATGCGGATGGTCTCGACTTGCACCTCACGCTCGCGCGCTTTGGTGGCTACTTCAACAGCGCGATGCTTGTTCTGGTCAGCGATGAGGACCTCCTCCTCCGCCTTCTTACGGGTCAGCGCGGTGCGCTTGTCCTCCTCATGCTTGAGACGCATCGCCTCGTTCTGCTCGCGGGTCTCAGCCATAGCGATGTTCTTGGCCTTCTTTGCTTCTGCCTCTGACTGCTGCTGCTCATAGTTGAAGATCGCCTCCTGAGACTCCAGGTTCTGCTTGCCGACCTCCATCCTCTCTTTCTGTCGCTGCTCGTTGATCTTGACGTTTTGGGCGACATCCAACTCGGTAGTGGCAACTCGCTGAACGGTGGTCAACTCTGTGATCTTGCGGATACCTTGAGCATCAAGGATATTATTGGGATCCAAGCTGTCCAGGGGGGTCTGCTCTAGATAGTCAATCGCGGCATCATCTAGGACATAGCCGTTGAGATCCTTGCCGATCACATTAAGCAGCTCATCCTTAAAATCATCTCGCTGAGTGTAGAGGCGCTCAAACTCCATCTTCTTGCCCACAGTCTTGAGGGCCTCAGAAAACTTAGCGATAAAGAGTTGCTCCAGGGTGCTCTGATCAGAGGCACGGGCGCAGCCGATCGCCTGAGCGACCTTGAGCACATCCTGTCGAGTCTTGTTGACCCGCACAAAGAAAGTGACCCGAATGTCAGCGCGGATGTTATCAGCGCAGATCAGGCCATCTTTCCCGAGCCGCTCAAGATCGACAGTCTTAAGGGAGATATCCATCACCTCAGCCCGGTGGATGATGGGATAGACTGTGCCTCCGGTGAAGGTGACCTCAGGTTCCTTCTTCATCTTGTTGATGATCAGCGCGCGCCCCTGATCCACCTTGCGGTAGAACTTGGCGATCATCACCGCAAAACCAAAGAAAACAAGCGCTAAGACTGCTACAACAGCGACGATTAACATAAGTGGCATTAATGAACCCCTTTTTTAGATAGGCAGGAACCGTTTAACTCTCTTTGCCCATTGCTTCTACGAGATAGGTCTCGTTATTGATGTCAAAGTCGATGATGAGAGCCTCATCGTGCTTCTTTAAATTTTTAAACTTGCTGGTCCGGACTTGAATAATCAGATGATCTCCCTCAATATGCACTTCAGCTTGTCCGAAAGTTGAGTCTACCCGCCCTGTGGTCACATGACAGCTGTGCCCGATCAGCTCCTCACGGCAACGCGCTTGATGGGTTATAAAGAAACTCCCTAACGGTCGCACAGCGATGGAAGTAATAAAGAGGGATGCGACGAAGGCGCCAACGCCCACCAGGATGGCTAAGAGCAGATGGGGGATAGGCAGAAATAGGAGGTGGCGCATTCCTAAAAAGCTGAAAGTCCAAGAGAAGAGGATAATCAGGGAGAACACGACGGTGACCGGAGCTGAGCGTAGCTTAAGAGCATGAATAAAGCCCGCTAGGCTACCCAGCCCTGACTCTACAGCGACCTCAGTGCCTCCCTCAGCAGCCCCTTCGGCGGCGCCCTCAGCAGCGCCCTCAGCAGCCCCTTCATCAGCGCCCTCAGCCAAGCCTTCAGCAGCTCCCT
>CAYLJJ010000159.1:0-9418 GCA_964384025.1 uncultured Nannocystaceae bacterium | reverse complement strand
AGGCGGGTTGATTTGATGGTTCCGTGAAAATATCGTTGGTTGAAAAACAGCCTATCTTACCTCCAGCAGCACAATCGATTTTAATCCTGAAACACCCCTTGATTATGTGAGACGAAGGGACGCCCTACTCTTCGACCAGGCTTAGTCATATGCTGATAATCGCGATAGCTCCGGTTGGCGTGACGAACCAGCTCAGCGCTGTTGAGTCGAGCGAGGAGACCATCGGTCAGGGCCAAGGTAGAGTAGCCCTCAGAGCCCATCAAAGTTCGAGAGTAGAGATAGGCATAGATCGGCTCGGTGATGAGTTGCCTAAAGCCAGGGACCCGAGCGGTCTTACAGCCCACCGCGAATACCCCCTTGGCCCGCTTTGGCTGCCCTTGAATTTGGTCAAGGCCATCCCAGAAGAAATCCTCATAATCGTAGAAAAAGTTGTGTCCGAAATAGCCGCTCACTTGAGCCGCGCCTACAGAGAGTTTGCTCTCTCCCTTGAGCTTTAGCTCTGCTCCCTCAGCTCGACGCAGAGTGCGGACCATCGCTTTTCCAGCTTCGGTCTGTGAGGCGTAGGCCATCATCACCAGATAGGCTTTAAAGGGAGCCTTGACGCCCAGATCGCGCCATCGTTGATTGGGTTTAACCTCCTGAACAAAGACAAGAGTTCGGAGAGGATCAACCTCTGCGAGTGCCTCATAAACCAGCTCCCAGCGAGGGTAGAGGAAATGTTTTTTGATCACCTTATCTCGTCGCGCCCGCTTGAGCATGCTCCCATGCCCAAACTTCCCCCCCCAATTTAGATTGCGCTCAGGCTGCTCTTTTCTGATGTGCCACATCCCATAGTAGGAGGCGATGATCAGGGGCCTTTCTGCTCTGAGATCTTCGGCGATGCGCTCATAGAGCCCCGTTAAGGGGCGTGGTTGTTTCCAGGGATCTTCCTGGGCAAGGCAGGGCGTGCTCAAGAGGAGACTGAGGAGCAGGAGTTTGTTGGGCATGATGAGAGGCACTCATGATCTCAGATGATCAGCACATCAGTCCCAAGAGGCTGTTTATGTCAAGCTGCAAAGCTAAGCCACGAAGCGCTTTTGATGAGGACAGCGACCTCGGGCGTGGAGATGGGCGCAGTGGGGGCACACCCCCTCTCCCACTTGAGAGGACCAACGGAGCAGATTCCTGCGCAGCTTTGCGTTGCCTCGCAGGCCGCTGTAGCCCAGATTGTTCTCTAAACCTTGGATGCGCCTCAGGCGAGGCAGCAGCAGACGATCTCTCTTGAGGCGCGCGCGCCTCAGGAGGTTGCCTATCTCGTTGTCGCGCAATCGAAGACTGCGAGCTACCTCGCTATAGCTCAACTCCTTCAACTCCACCATGATGAGGGCCTGCCGCTCTCGCTGAGGAAGATCATTGACCGCCTCAAGGACCGCGTCGCGAAGCTCAGTCGCTAAGGCGCTCCGCTGATGTTGGAGGAGCTCTCTCTCTGGATTGGACTGCTCCAACTGGAGATGCTCTAGATTTGCCCAATACTCCGGGCGCCTCCTCCTGAGATGATCGATGGCACGATGATCAGCGATAGAGAGAAAGAGGCCATACCCTAGAGGAGTTTGAGCCTTGAGGATCAGCCGGTGGATAGACTCCATTGTCGCCGAGAGCAGGTCGGGCAGCTCAGAGCGATATTTCCCCGCGAGCCGCCGAAGGATGCGCTGTTGAAGAGGGAGACGGAGCACCTGAAAGAGGAACTCGAAGAGGGGCTCCTCTCGATAATCTTGCTCAAGACAGAGGTTGAGGATCTCCTCAAAGCTTTCGATGTTCTCTTGAGGCTCTAAAGCTTGGATGCTCTTGAGGAGTGGAACATCAAGGCGGGCTTGGAACTTGGAGAGAGGCTCAAAGAGCCTCAGGCGGCGGGGTTTGTTGGGGGCTGAAGAGCGGGTCATGCCAGACCAAAAATGCAAGGGCAACACCAGCCGGTAATATATTTAGAATAGAGCGATTTTTGTTTTTGAAACAAACACTTAAGTACTGTTCAAGAATGCACGTTTTGGATCTGTGCTTTTTCTAACGCCTGAGAGAGTGCGATCAACCAGCGCTCTGAATCTGGCCCAAAACTCTCTATCCTCAGCAGGCGACCCTCACCCTTCTCTTGGAAGACCACGTGGAGATGATCGAGGGGGATCAGCTCCGGAATACGTCCAGGCCACTCCAGGAAACTCAGCCCCCCCGAGTTGAGCACCTCATCCAGACCGAGACCCAGGGCTTCATCTGGATCGGAGAGACGGTAGAGATCGATATGATGAAACTCCAAGCGCCCTGGATAGCTCTTGAGGATATTAAAGGTAGGGCTGTTGACATAGTAGCCTGAGGGAACCTCAAGACCCTGAGCAACCCCTTGGGCGAGGCAGGTTTTTCCCGCTCCCAAATCACCCACTGCGGCCAGAAGATCCCCCGCCACAGCGCAGGCCCCCAGAGCTTGACCCAAGCGACGGGTGCTGGCCTCATCAGGGAGCCAGAGCAGCAGCTTTTTCATCTGCTCTGTTCTCGTCGAAGTCGTCTGATGATCGCCTCATCGGCGGGAGGAAAGGGGACCTCTAAGAGCGCCTCTAAGCTCAACCATCGAAAAGCTTTCACCTGGAGGCAGCGGGGGCTGCCTCCGCTCCAACAACAGCGGTAGAGCATTAAGATCACCTCATGCTCAGGGTAGATATGGTGCCCTACAGCGTAGATATCTCCCACCTCCACCTCGATGCCCAGCTCCTCCATCAGCTCCCGTTGGAGCGCCGCTTCTGGAGCCTCTCCTGGCTCCAGCTTACCGCCTGGAAACTCCCATCGATCCTTGAGGTGTCCTTTGGGTCTTTGACTGATGAGGTAGCCCTCAGGCCCCTCGATCAGTCCAGCAACGACGAGGAGCCGACTCAATTGTGAAAGCCCGCTCGGCTTCGGCTTCGATGACCGATCTTAAAACCCATCAAGACTGAGTAGGGGAAGCTATAGCTGGACTCAGAGCAGTTCACAGTGACGAAGGCCTCGTGGAGGTGGATTTTCTGCACTCGAGGCAGAGGAGATGGGGCTCCATTGGCAGAGAGCAGGAGCAGCTCAAAGGCGTGATGCTCTCCTACGCTGAAGGCCGCACCCTCACGTTTAAGCTCATGGTGGGAGACCAGCATCTGCTGAAGCAGGTTGCGGTTCATTCTCATTCTCCGTTCGATAGGGATCGAGGTCGCAGCTTCGGATACAGAGGCGATCAGTGATGTTACCATCCTGATCTTCCAGATCGACACATCGGTAGCCCTGAGGACAGGCGTTAGGGGGCTCCAGGCAGGGCTCAAAGCAGAAGTCTCCCAGGGGCTCATCCTCCTCATTTTGAAGTGAAAGGCAGCGCTGCCCCTCGCTCCCGCAGGAGGTCTCGCTTTGGGGGTCACAGTTGGGCTCACAGTGTCGCCCTGGAGCCTGTTCGCAGAGGTGGTTCTCCTGATTACATACCTCACCAAAGGCGCATTGAAAGTTCCCTGTGCAGCCCCGCGCTCTACACTCTCCTGCAACACACTCCAAGAAAGCGTCCAAGCAGTCTTCATCTTTTTCACAGCCTGGAGCGCACTGTTGGCTCTCCAGATCACAATGCGTCTCCGCCTCTGGACACTCTACACTGGAGCGACAGAAGTTGGGCGGACGGCAGTGTCCCTCTTCACAACTCTCCTCCCCTTCACAGTCCGCATCGCTGTTACAGGCAGGACCACAGCGCAGGCCATGGCAGACCATGCCGCTTGGGCAAGCGGTGTCATCTCGGCAGCCAGGTTGACAGAAGTGAAAATCGTTACAGAAACCATCAGCACCGCAGTCGCTGTCCTGATCACAATTCCCCAACGCTCTACACTCTCCCCCGACAGGGACACAGGCCATCCCACCACCCAGCTCCATGCACTCATAGCCGGGGCCGATGTTCTCGCAGGTGCCCTGACCCTCACAGGGCCGCAAGCAGTAGTTCATTCCCAACTCCCCCAGAGGGTGGCAGAAGTCCGCATGGCGGGCACAACCTCCGTTGAAATTGGGGTTTAGAGCCTGTAGTTGACAGCGCTCACAGGGAGAGAGGCCCGGTTTACAGCTCCCGCTACAGGGTTCACAGAAGTTTCCCGCGCCGCACTGAAGTTGGCTCTGACAGCGCGTCCCCTCAGCAGGGATACAGACCCGATGGCAATCACAGAGCTGCCCTGTGCTGCAATCATCATCACTTTGGCAGGGGGGCAGGGGCTCACAGTAACCCTGAGGGGTACAGCGAGCGCTGTTGCCGCACTCCTCATCATTCCGGCAGGCGCTATAGCAGCGTTGACCCTCACAGATTGAGCCTGGAGGGCAGTCTTCATTGCGGGCGCAACCTGAGTCCCCTGCCGAGCCTCCCTGGCCTCCTGCATCAGCCCCCTCCTGACCACCTGCTCCAGCGCCTCCATCCCCCGAGGCGGCGTCGGTGTTTCTGCCTCCTCCTCCACTCTCTGAGCAGGCGACGAGGAACAACAACAGCAAAGTATAGCAGCGCATGAACAGCTCCGCTCTTTTGGGGACTTTTAGAAGTTTAACGAACGTCGAAAGGCAGGTTCACCTTGACATTTGTACCATCAAATGGGGGTACTCGAAGCCCTCCTAGGGCCTTGCGCACACAGCGGTTTCCATGCTTGCTGCCTTTGGAGAGATGAATGTTGATCAACCGCCCCTTAGGGATCACCGTAATCTTAACCCCTAAGCTTTTCAGCTTGGGATCTCGACGCGCCTCTCCTTGAAGACAGGCTGTAAGCTTGCTGTTACGGGAGCTGATCGCTTTAGAGAAAGCGACACGATCAAAGACCTGCCCTGTCCCCGAGCCCATCTGTAGCTCACTGGAGGCCGCCAAGCGCTTCTCTTTGGCGATCTGGGCGCGCTCAATTCGGGCGTTACGAGCCGCCTGCTCTGAGCGCTTCTTGCTCTTACGCTCTTCGATCTCAGCCAGAGTCTCAGGCAGCTCCTCGGGCAGCTCCACAGAGGCTAAGCTGCCCTTAAAAGCGATCACCGCGCTGCTCAAATAGGCTTTATGAGGCTCAGGCAGGGTGGATTGATACCAAAACCAAGCCCCTGTCCCTCCGCCTGCGAAGATAAACACCATGAAGAGAGAGCTCAGGAGGAGGCGATTTCTACGCCGCGCTGCCTGGATCGTCTCCTCCTCCATCCGCTGCTTCTCTCGCTCTGCCTTCTCGTGGATCCAGGCGACGAGGGCTTCATCGAAAACGCTGAACTCAGAGAGGGGGAGACGGCGGTCGCTCTCAACATCGTAGAGTTGGGTCTCCGCCAGTACCTCCTCTTCAAAGAGCTGCTTGACGATCTGCTTGGCGGTGAAGGGGCCATAATCCACCCCCTCGCGTTCTACAAGCCAGCGAGGAATGGTCCCATCATCATCGACCTCCCCTGCACCACGAATTACAGGGATTACAAAGCCGCTGTTGGTCTTGGGAGAGGGGCGCTTCTTGGGAGGGGGCAGGGCGACGCTGATCACCTCCTCAAGAGCCTCTGGTGGGGGGGCGGGTGGTTGGGTCTTGGGCTTCTCTGTTACAGCCTCTACTAAGCTTAGAAACTCAGCCTTGAACTCATTGGGTTGCTTGAAGTGCTGCTCATGTTCTGGATCTATGGCGCGGTTGAGCAGCTCCGAGAGCTTCTCGGGTAGACGCTCCTTGACCTCATCAGGCAGCTCTGCTTGGAGCCCTGGGGCGGGTTGACCCACCAGGAGCGCGTAGAGAATCAACCCCAGCGCCTGAACATCCCCTAGCTCCGAGCCCTCCTGAGGGAGACAGGACTGATCCCAACGGGAGAGCTGAGGGTATGTAGAGATAAGGCTGGGTCGAAGATCAGCTAAGCCGAAGTCTGCGATCTTAACCCGCCCTGTGCGGTTAACCAGGATCACCGAGGGACGCAGGCTCTCATGCTTCATAGTGGGCAGGGCATATTGAAGGCCGTTGCTTACATGAGCGATGAGGTTATAGGCCCCCTTGAGCGTAAAGTGTTTCCCTGCAGCCGCCTTCTTCTCTAGGAGATTGGAGAGGGTCTGACCATCGATATACTCGCGTACGACATAGCGGAGCCGTGCCTCTTTGCCCATTCCAAAGACGCTGACGATGTTCTTATGGGCCAACTGGATAGCGGACTTCACCGAGCCTCGCAGCGCCTCAGTTGCCTCCTCAGCGATCCCCTCTTTGAGGATGAGGAGGACAATCTGCTTACCGCTCTTTTCATCCACCGCACGGTAGATACTGTGAGTGCTCTCGCCTCGGAGACGCTCATCCACCACAAAGCGGTTGCCGATGATATCTCCCTGCTTGAGCAGGAACTCAGCGCTCTGCGCCGCTGCGCTCTCCTCTGATCGTGCTGAGTCCACGCTGTTCATCCACACCCTCGAACGCTTTGAAGGATTTTTTAGCCCGAAGCGAGAGCAGACGCAATCCTCAGGAGCTGTATATGGCTCCATAAGCTTCAAAGCTCAGAATATAAAGGTTATTTTGCCAGGGAGGCTCGTTCTTCTGCCTCTTTGGATCCTTGAGGTCCAGCCTGAAAGAAGTCAATTCGCCACTGCTCCTCAACTCTCTGGAGTTCAAAAAGCCAGGGCTCTCCAGAGATCGAGGCCTTGAGCTTGCGTCGCTCTCCTCCTCCCTCCAAGAGACGCGCTGAGCGAGGAGGGTCCAACTCAAAGCGGCTGCCAGGGCGAAGGGAGAGACGCCCCAAGATCTCCTCCTCCTTTGCCTCAGCCTCCAAGCCCAGCTCCAAGGCCAAGCGCTTCTGACTCTCTGGGGAGAGGAGCTGCCAAAAGGAGCGGCTGTCTCCTCGAGCTAGGGCACCCAGAAAGCGGTTCAGAGCCTTGACCGCTGGATCCTTCGGTGGGGGAGCGCAGCTGAAGAGGAGAGAGAGGAAGATAAAGAAAAGAGATCGCATTGTTGGAGGATGCCTGTTTCCTTCGAAGATTGACATAGACTCTCCACTCTTCTGAGAGCAGGACTAAGGCCCTGGAGAATCCAAGCGTCAGAATTTACACTCCCCAACAACACCGCTGATCTCAGAGCCTCTCATGCACTTCAGCCTCCTGCTCCTTCCGCTTCTCCTCTCTCTGGCCTGTGAAGAGGAGCGTGATCCCAGCCAACCTGAGGGCACGCTCCACCTCCTGCGCGATGCTGTCCTTGATCAGGATACGACCGCCATCCTGGCCAACTGCTCAGCGACTACTCATCAAACCTTGGCTCAACTCCACACACTCCTAAAAGAGCAACGCATCGCCATCGAAGAAAAGTATCCCAAAGATCAGCGAGAGTTGGCCTATTCTGCTTATCCTGAGGGGATCTTAGAGGCAGAGGACTCTGCAGCTCTCTTCGCGGCCCTGATTCAAAAGAGTATGAGCGAGCTGAGCTTTGACGAGGGACTGAAGTATGGGCTGACTCGTCTGGGGCGCTCGATCATCAATGAATCCAGGGCCACGGTATCGACTCATTCAGGAGAGAGTATTGAGATGATTTTAGAGGAAGGAAAGTGGAAAAGCACTGTTTTTGAACGCGCTCTTGAGCAGAACCTCAACAAAGTACGCCTCAATCAGCAGACTCTAGAGGAGAATTTGAAGGTTTTTGGAGAGATGAAGCGGAAGGAGGAGACCAAAAAGGCCGCGGCTCTTGGAAACTCAGAAAAGGAGTGATGCGCCTCCGCCTCTTCCTCCCAATCCCCTTCACTCGCTCCAGGCTGAGAGCATCCTTGAAGGGTCGCCCTTGCCTTATCTGCCTCGCCAGATAAGGCCCAATACCAGGGAGCGCCTCCAGCTCTCGCGTTGAAGCTCGATTAACCGAAATTGGGATCCCCAGAGTAAGGCGGATCCTGGCAGGCAGGAGTCCCTGTTTATAGCGACAGCAGCTGAGATCCTGAAGCCAGAGCTGAGCACCGGGTTGAAGCGCTCGTGGTGGAGGGCAACGCTGAAAGAGGTCCTTTAGCTTCGATCCGCAGAGGAGACGACCGTTCAGCGTCATCAACTCCTCAGGGCAGAGGCTTTGAGCGAGCCGAGGTGGGTGGGCGCTGCGTCCATAGAGGAGGAACAGCAGCAACAACAACAGAGAGAACGCACGCATGCTCTTTCATCGGTCACTCGAGCGTCCAGTCTCACTTCTCTGTTGATCTCCAGCGAATCTCGAGCACCTGAAGCGACCTCGAGGTTCTCATAAAGCCTCTCCGTCTAAATTTTAGGGGCTTTGCCCGAATCCCAACGCTTTAAGATAATAAGCGACGTTCAAAAAAAAGAGCACCACCGCGTTTATTGACTTGCCAAGCTCTGCTTTAATTGCTCTTATCCCGACAGGAATACTAGGCGTTAAAGTACATAGATGAAATCAGAGCGTTGCATGAAGCAGCGCCCAAAAACGGGCTGTTCAGCCTTGCGAAGGCACAGGAGCAGCAGGAGAAGACAAGATGAAGTCAAACAGAAAGGTACACGGGCTGATCTCAGGGAGCTTGTTGAGCGCGTTGATTTTCACCTCACTGAGCATTATGGCCAGCGCCCAAGCTAAGCCAAGCTGCACCTCTCCCAGGCACACAATCGATGAGGCCAAGAACAAGCTCGGCCCCAACCGCTGCAAAAACCATTGTAACTGCGACGGTGCCCGTACTTGTAGCCCTCATGGTTGGTGCCAGGGCAAGGATGGTCGCGCGGCTTGCAAATCTCCCAAATACAAGATCGACGAAGCTAAAAACAAACCAGGCCCCAACCGCTGCAAGAGCCATTGTGACTGCGACGGTGCCCGTACTTGTAGCCCTCATGGCTGGTGCCAGGGCAAAGACGGTCGATAGCTCAGATCTCTCCTAAAAATACCACCGCCCCCCCAACCCCTCATATAAACCCAGATCACCGCCAGAGTGCTCTTCATCTCCGAGGAGATAGAGCTGCAAATCTGCCTCAAAGAAGAGGATCATCGGAAACTTTCGAAACCACAGCTCGAGGCCGAGACCTCCGCTGGGACCTATCGCCCAATGATCATCCCAAGCACGCAGCACCCCGCCGATATTGAAGTAGGCACCCAGATCAGCAAACCGCCACCGAGCGAGATCCGCAAACTGCTGTTCATGCTGCACCCGCAGGTGTTGGCGTTCGTGCTTATCTTTGTGAAACAGGCTCGTCTTAAGGTGCGTTCCGAGGTGGAAGGCGATCCCCTGCTTTTTATCGTAGAGATATCTCCCTGTGAGGGTGGTGGGTGAGCCCAACTGAAGCCCAACTCCAAAAGTACCTTTGGCTTCTGTGGGGGGGGAGAGCAAAAAAAGCAGGATGATGACGAGGGAAGATCTCATAAACGACTCTTCTATTATCTCAACTCCTTTTCTTTCTTAGCTGATTACCTGCTCCAGAAGTAACTTCTCAATAAGTCCGGGCGCTCGCTGTAATCTACGCGGCCAGGGCTTC
>CAYLJJ010000158.1:0-9421 GCA_964384025.1 uncultured Nannocystaceae bacterium | reverse complement strand
GAACCGGCTTTACTGGAACCGGCTTTACTGGAACCGGCTTTACTGGAACCGGCTTCGCTGGAGCAGGCTTTTTATGTTGAGGAGAAGAGATCGCTTTAAGCATCTCAGGTGTCAGGCCCTGAATACCCTGAAGACCTTGCATACCCTGGAGGCTCTGCATCGCTCCTGGATCTGGACTCTTCGGCTGACCATCCTTCTTATAGAGATCCGCGAGTTGAGCATCAATCGCCTTGGCAATACTCCATTTCTGAACCAAAACAATATGCTCTTTGCCCTCTACCTTAAGGTAATATTTACCATCTTTCTCAGCGCCTACAACATAGGTTACAGAGTCCTCTGGCTTATCTGCCTCCATATATACACGAGCCTTAGGCTTATCAAATCCATACTCAGATTTCACGGTCTTACCTATAGGAATCTCAAGGCTAACGCTCTTAACACCACTGACGATAGATTTTATATGGCTCTCATCAGGCTCCTGATCAGGGCGAAGCTGAGCGACCAACCAAGTGCCCTGCTCATCTTTGCTCAAGTTAAGCTTACCATGCTCATTCTCAACCTCGATGCTCTTGGGTTCATCAAGTTTGACATAAGAGGTCTCAACATAGTTGTTGATGCGATCGCTAACATCCCAGGTCTGAACACCTCGAGCGAGATAAACATTATCCTCTCCCTTAAAGCGCGCATAGACGCTGCTGCCCTTAGCGCTCCCCAGAAAGAGGATACGCTCCTTGCCCCCGATCTTTAAGCTGAGGCGCCTGTCATAGCTCTCTGCGCTGACGTTTAAGCTTCCATGACTGCTCTTCTTTTGGACGACAGGCTCTCGGATGCGCAGCTCGATGAGCTTCTTGAGCAGCGCCTCTACCTTCTCGGTCTCAGCAGCAAAACCCTCTGTCCCTGAGAAGATCCAGTGTTCCTTCTGTTTCTCTAACTTGAGGGGCTTGGGCTCCTTCTTAGCCTGAGACTTAGAGAGGATCTCCATTGCGCTGATCTCAGCGAGTTCGACCTCGCCAAAGAGCAGCTCAGAGGCCGCACGACCTCCTCCGCTGCCCGCGCTGGCGAAAATAATGGCGACAAGGATCGCTTGGGCGCCAAAGACAGCAAAGAGGATCTGATTGGTTTGATTCATCACCACCTCCTAGGAGAGATCCATGGGCTTGATCATCAGCCGACGGCTGAAGGCCAAGCCGAGGACCGCGAAGAGAGAGAGAATAGCGACAATGTAATTGCCCCACTCGTAGGTGCTGCGATCCTCAGACGCAACATCAAGAGTTCGAGCAAAGGCACCAGCGGAGCGGATCTTAAGCATCTCAGTGTCTTCAAGAGCCCAGCTCACCAGGTTATGGATGAGCATCTGGTTCCCTCGATAGAGGCCTCCACCCATCTGCATAGCGACACGAGTCCCCAGATCAGAGACAAACTCTTCAGAGCCGATCACCACCAAGCGAGCGTCAGGAGGAGACTGAAGGAGGTTGCGGCCTGTATGGTCCGCTTTGGCTCCCTCCGGCTTCTCTCCCTCTTTCAGTTTGTATAGTGGGGAAGCTTTGTCTTTAAAAAAGCTTTCAAAGCGCCCCACCATGGTAACCGCCAGGGGCTTAGAGGAGGTCTCTTTGGGGACCTCAAAGCCCATCTTTGGGTGACTCTTATAGTCTGGTTGGATATCGCTCTTGCTATAGAGCCAAGAGTCCTCAGAGCTCTTCAAGAGGATCTCGCTCTCAACCCCCTCTCCTGCGTTGACTTTAAGCGCAGAGCCCCAGTTCAAGATGATGTTGGGGATCCGGGAGAAGGCAACATGGGCCTCAGCGAAACCCTCCTGCCGAATGTTCGGGAAGAAGGGATAGGGCTTCAACTCGATGCGCTCCATCACAAAGGGACCTTTACGCTCTCGCACAGGGATAGGGAAGTTGGCGTTCTTGGGATCCATAACAAAGGCATCCTCAAACTCCACCCCGTAAGACTTAAGCAGCTCCTTGAGGCTGGGATCGATCTTACCTGCGCTGTTGATGCCTGTACGGCCCGCCTTAATCTTATGTGCGCCGCTGAGGACAATCAGGGCTCCGCCCCGCATCAGGTACTGATCGATAGCGTACTGCTGCTTGCGATCCAGCTTCCCCGGCTTGGCGACGATGAGGACATCCACATCGCTGGGAACCACACCATCATCTAGCTTGAGGCGCTTGAACTGGAAATCCTCTGAGAAGCTGTGCTCCAGATTCTGAAAGTCGGGACGCTGCTGAGGCGGCATCCGCATCCCCGGCATAGGGGGCATCTGTTGCTGCTGAGGCTGCTCGGTGAGCAGGGCCACAGTCTTCAGGAAGCCTGGAGTAGAGCGTTTGATCGCCGCCTCGATATCCTCACGCAGCTTGGCTTCGCTCATCTCTCCCTGTGGGAAGATCGGCTCTAGACGATCCCCAGAGGAGAAGAGCATATAGAAGTAGAAGCGCTCTTGATTAAAGAGATCCAAGGCCATCGGCTTAAAGCCATATTTGCGAGCGATCTCCCGAGCCAAGGCTCGATCTTTGTCGGGGTTGAGCAGCTCATAGCTAAAGCGTCCCCCGCTCTTCTCTGCGAGGCTCTTTAGGACCCCCTCAAGGCGCTCTGGGACCTCTTGAAGCTTCTCAGGCAGCTGCTCTTTATCGCTGATATAAGCGGTCAGCTTGGGAGAGTTGTCGGTGCGCGCGATGATGGAGTCGATGCTCTGGGAGCCCTCCATCACCTTCTTGATTGAGCGGGTAATATCATACTCTAAGTTGCGTAGACGGACCCTTAGCTCATTCTCATCCACATGAACCTCGATGAGATCATCGAAGGAGAGCACCACATGCTCTTTTCCATAGCGGATCAGGATATGGAAATAGGAGTTGATCAGTGAGCGCTCGTGGCGATCCATCACCTCGAAGGGCCTGCTCTTGATGTCGTACTGCTCGTTGATCTCCTCCTCCAACTTTTCATCCTTGTTGGGATCGAAGAACTTCACATCGACATGCCCCCCTCCCATCACCTCATACTCAGTGAGGAAATCTCGAATCCGAGGGACCAGTGGGGAGAGCAGGGGGTGAGTCTTCTCTGAGAAATAGCCACGGATGACCAGGGGCTCCTCCAGGCGACTGAGGACCCCCTCTGTGACCTCACTGATGCTGTACTCACCATGCTGGGTGAGATCGGCGCGTGCGCTGGTCACATGGGAGAACCAGAGGTTAAGCGCGAAGAGGTTGAGGCCGATCAGCAGGAGGCTGAGGCGCATGACTGGGCGCTTGGAGTTACCATCCAGGGGCTGCTTCTCCAAGCGCTTCATCTCCAGGAAGTAGATGTTCAGCAACAGGAAGAAGAGGGTCAGGCTGCCATAATAGAGCAGGTCCCGGAGGTCCAAGACGCCGCGCTCGATGCTCTCAAAGCGGCTGCCCGTCCCCAGCTGCCGCAGCAGCTCTCCCATCTCATTACCAAAGAAGCCGACGAAACCATCGGCGCCGATGATATAGAGCAGGCTGCCGATAAGGGCGGTGACCATCAGGGCGACGATCTGGTTGTCTGTACGCGCTGAGACGCAGAGGCCGATGGAGAGGTAGGTGGATCCCAGGAGCAGGGCGGCGATATAGCCCCCAAAGACCGGCCCCCAGTCCAGATCCCCCAACATCTCTACGGTGATGGGCAGCGGCAGCGTAAGAGCCAAGGCCAGCGTCAACAGAAGGAAGCCCGCCAGGAACTTACCGAGCACCAGATCTGTGGTCCTCAGAGGCAGGGTGAGCAGCACCTCCAGGGTGCCCATCTTCTGCTCCTCGCTCCACTGCCGCATGGTGATCGCGGAGACGAGGAAGATCAGGAGCAGGGGCAGCCAGTTAAAGAGGGGGCGCACATCGGCGAGATCACGAGCGAAGAAGCGTGCTTGTGTAAAGAAGATGAAGAGGGTGACGAGGAGAAAGACGCCCAGGAAGATAAAGGCGACTGGAGAGAGGAAGTAGCTCCGCAGCTCCTTACGGGTGATGGTCAGGAGACTCCGCGTCTCCTTTTGGGTACGCGCCATCAGATCATTTACCGCCATCATCCCACCTCCTTGCGCGCCTGACTCACATGCTGATCCATCAGCTCCTGAAAGACCGACTCCAGGTTGGCTCGCTCTAGAGCCGCGCTCTGAACCTCCCAGCCCTTCTTAGCGGCGACCTTGAGAATCCCAGGGATGGGGTTGGCCTCTCCAACACAGAGGACACGGTAACTTTGAGTCTTACCGATACGGCGGGCGCTCTTGACACCTGGCAGGGGCTCCAGCAGAGGCAGCACCTCTTCGGGATCCTCCTCGCCAAGAGAAAGCTTGACTGAGGGGCTCCCCAGGAGCTGCTTGAGGGGGGCGTCCATCGCCAACTTACCGTCGATGAGGATCACCACGCGATCACACAGAGCCTCAATCTCTGAGAGGATGTGTGTAGAGAAGATCACGGTGATCTTCTGGCCCAGGCGCTTGATCAGCTCTCGGACCTCGACAATCTGAACGGGATCAAGGCCGTTGGTGGGCTCATCCAAGACCAGAACGTCAGGCTCGTGCAGGAGCGCCTGAGCCAAGCCCACACGCTGTCGGTAGCCTTTGGAGAGGGTGGAGATGGGTCGCAGGATCCAATCTTCCAACCCTGTAACCTTGATCGCCCTGACGATGGCGCGGCGCTGCTCCTGCTGAGGGATCTCGCGCAGCTCAGCCATCATCTGTAGATACTCCTGGACGAGCATCTCTGGATAGAGGGGGGCGTTCTCAGGGAGATAGCCGATCCGGCGCTGAACCCCAATGCGATCCTCGCGGATGTCGGCGCCGTCCACCGTAACTGTCCCCGATGTGGGCTCAAGGAAGCCGGTGAGGACTTTCATGATCGTGGTTTTACCGGCGCCATTATGGCCCAGCAGGCCCACGATCTCCCCTCGGGAGATATCAAAAGAGATATCGGAGACCGCGCGTACCTCCCCGTAGCGCTTCTCCATACCCTTGATTGAGATCATCTATACACTCCATACAAGGCAGAGGATGGGCATCGAACATTGGAATGGCTGGCCTTATTCCTGTTTCCAGCACAAATGTCAATTGGGCTGCATTAATCCTGCGTCCCCGTAGGCAAGGAGGTGATAGATCGCCCCTTCGGCTCAGAGAACCTTGATGGAGCGATCTGGGCCTGAGGAGCCATCAACGGTTAAGCGCCTGTAGAGCGATCAGGGGCTGGACACGGGCGGCGCGCCAGGCGGGAGGGAGAGCGGCGAGGGTAGAGATCAGAGTGATCATCAGGAGGCTGGAGAACAGCAGCTCTGGAGAGAGCTGGAGTCGCAGCTCATCGCTCATCAACACCGCCTGAAAGCTTCCAGAGGAGAGAGGCAGAGAGAGGGCGTTGAGGAGCCAGACGCTGAGGGCGCCGAGCCCTCCACCCAAGAGAGCGCTGAGCCCTCCAAGAGCGGCCGCCTCTCCCAAGAAGAGGAGCAGGATCTCTACACGTCCCATCCCGATGGCCCGCAGCGTACCGATCTCCCGGCTACGCTCCCCCACCGCGATCCAGAGAGTGTTCATAATCCCCAGGCTGATCAAGGAGATCAGGGAGAACAGCAGGATCCAGCGTAGGCTCGCCAGACCGGCCAGGAGCCATTGAAGATATTGGGTCTCGTCCTGCCAAGTGCTGAGATCCAGGCGAGCGCCGGTCCACTCCTCGTTGGAGTAGCGTTCGATCTTCATAAAGTAGGGCTGGGGATCATGCTCTAAGAGATCATAGCCCGCAGCCTGGAGCCCTTGATAGAGCCGCTCCATCGTCGCGCGAGCCTGCCCCGGATCGGGGAGATAGATCTGAAGGGCTCCGGCGGTGTCCTTCTTGAGCTGATAGAGGCCACGCAGGCTCTCCCGGTTGAGGAAGAGGTTCCAGGCGGAGAGGAAGCCGATATCTCGAACGATGGCCACCACCTCTAGAGTTCGGGTGTTGCTTCGACCGCCTGTGGTCTGGGCGACGAGGCTGAGCTGCTCTCCCAAGGCGAGGCCCAGGCGCTGAGCCTGCCGAGCGAAGAGGAAGCAGGTGTCGGGGCGCTTGAGCGCCTCCAGCTCTCCTGAGAGGGGCTGAAGGATCTTCAAGAGCCCCCGCTCCTCCTCAATGCTGACCCCCAAGAGGGCAGCGTGAAAGGCGCTTCGACGACCCACCACCCGGCCAAAGCCTCGTAGACGCTCCAGGATCTCCGCCTCTGGGAGCAGGGCTTCGATCTGAGTGCGAGTGCGAGCCACATCGTGGATCAGCGGAGCAGCGAGGCTATGCGTCACCTTGTAATATCCTCCCACGTTGACATGCCCCGTCATCAGGGTCTCAGAGGCTCGCATCAGGGTAGCCTCCAAGCCTCCCGAGAGCCCTGAGACCAGGATCAAGAGGAAGCTGGCTGCTGAGAGCGCGAGGCCCAGGAGCAGGCTGCGTCGCCCTCCTCGCCAGAGGTTCCTGAGGGCTAGGCGGTTGATCAGGAGGAGGCGGCTCACTCTGCGGCCATCGCGGTCACCGGGGGGATGTTTGCTGCCAGACGCGCGGGCCAAGCGGTAGAGATGAGCCCTACAAGGACAACATAAAACAGAGCCCCCAAGAGCTGCTCAGGGCTCAAGCTGGGGAAGAGGCGCTCTCCGCTGAAGAGGAACTCCAGAAAGGAGCTCGGGGCGGGCAAGCCCACCTGCCCCAGCCAGAGCACCAGCCCTCCCCCGAAGAGGAGGCCCAGGGCGCCTGAGGAGAGCGCCAGGATCAGGGTCTCAGTCATAAAGAGGAGGGTGATAAAGCGGCGGCTGGCGCCGATGGCGCGCAGGGTGCCGATCTCGGCCCTCCGCTCTAGGGTCGCTAGGGCCATTGAGTTGTTGATCACCAAGAGGGCTGCTCCTCCCAGGATCAGCAGCATCAGGAGGAGCAGCGCCCGCATCAGGACGACGATCTGCCCCAGGGTCCCTGTCGCGCTCTTCCAGTCCACCACCTTGATCTTAAAGCCCGCCTCATCCAGAGCGGCTTGAAGGGCTCGCCGCTGTGCTTCGAGGTTTTTGGGATCCTTGAGGATCACCGCTGCATGAACAAAGGGGCCTTGTTGCAGCTCGGCGGGATCATAGCGAGGCTCATAACGGGGGATCAGCAAAGGCGCCTCTGCCTGCTTTGGAGAGGGCGCCTCCAGAGCCGAGATCTCAGCGCTGCCTCCAAAGAGAGCCTCCTCCGCCTCTTCAGCGGAGAGATCCTGATGTTGATGACGGGCGCGGAGCCCTCGCAGCTCCTCACGCTGCTCCTTGGAGAGGAAGCCGCTCAGCTCACGAAAGCTGACCAGATCCATCAGATTATGGCTCCGCGCGATCTCGGCGTCTCCCAGCCCCCGAAAGCGAAAGGTCCCCCAGACCTTAAGGCGCCGCGCCTTTTTATAGCCCGCCTCACTAAAGCTTTGGAGGCCGATCTCTGCTCCAACAGGGGCCAGATAGAGCTCTATCTCAGACGCGATCTGCGCATAGAAGAAAGCGCGGCGGCGCTTCAGAGAGTGATCATCCACTTGCAGAAACTCTTGGAGCAGCTGAGGGAGCGCGGCTTGACTGTTCAGCTCCTCCTGAAGGAGCGGGAGGAGCCTCGCGGCTTGATGGGGCTCCAGTTGAAAGAGCAGGCGATGATATTGGGCCACCATACGATCTCGCTTGGCGCGCAGCTCGGAGTCGCTCTCCAGACTACGCCCCTTAGCCTGAGCCTCAGCTAAGAGATCCAGAAGCCGCGCCACGGGATGCTTAAGGAGCTGCTCATAATAGCCCTCATTAAAGAGAACGCCTCGCTCTCCTGGGGGGATCATCTGACCACGGAGCAGCTCAAAGCGGGGGAAGTGTTTTGCGAAGGCTTGAGGATCGGTCCCCAAGAACCAGATCCCCAGGCTCTTACCCTGAATCTCTAGAGGAGCGATCTCATTCTCTAAGAACTCCAACGCGGGCAGGGGATCTCGTCTCAGCGCCTCCCAGAAGCGCTCTGAGGCGGCTCGCTGAACGGGGGCGAGCTGCGCAGCCATCATGCTGCCCTCTGCGGCCAGATCCTCAGCTTGAGCGATCTCATCATTCAGGCGCTGGATCATCATCTTGAGGTGAGCGATCTTGCGCTCTTGGAGGGAGCGATCCTGTGCCTTAAAGGCGGCCCTGAGCGCCGCCAAGCTGCGATCCAGCTCGTTACCCGCCTCGATAAAGGTGATCTGAGAGCCCATCGGGATCAGGGCCTTCACCTCAGGGCGAGCGCTCAGCAGCGCCGCGACGGAGGCGAACTCCTCGATCTTCCCAAAGTCAGGCATCCCCAGAAACTCATCCCCGTAGAGGGCCAGAGGATCCCGAGCTTGAGCGCTGTAGATCTGAAGATGCCCCGAGAGGCTCTCAATGACGCTGCGGGAGAGGCCCTCATCCATGGCGTCAAAGAGGGCGCCGCCCAGGACAACCAGGGCGGTGCTGAGGCAGAAGAGGCTGCCTACGACCAGAGCACGGGTTCTTTGAAGGAGGGCGCTGCGGAGGGCGAGGTGAAGGAGGAGGCGAGGCGACATGCTTCAAGTCTTGTGCTTCAAGCGCTGCGCCTCAAGCTCTTAGACAGGGTTGATGGCGTCGGGGTTGCGGAAGCGGCTGGTCTCAGCGTCCAGCTCTCCAAAATCTGTATCAGCGTGCAGGGATTGAGCGCGAGCAAAGAGGGTCGCTTCAGCTTCGCGATTGTTTTCATCGGGTATACAGGCCTCGGTGGGGCAAACCTGCTGACAAGCCTCATCGCCATAGAAGCCGACACACTCGGTGCAGAGGTTGGGATCGATGACGTAGTACTCATCTCCCTCGCTGATCGCCTCATTGGGGCACTCAGGCTCACAGGCTCCACAGTTGATGCAATCGTCGGTGATGATGGTGGCCATGTTTTCCTCCTGGCTTTAAATATCTGGGCTTCTCTGGCCCGCTCTAAAAACGAAGCGAGTATGCACAGGCGAGCAGCTCTTGACAAGAAAGAGATGCGTGCCTTTTAAGGCATATTTTGGAAGCAGATAACCGAGCTTTAAGCTCGGAGAAGATAGGCTCAAAGGGCGGTGTTGGCGGAGCGCTCGAGCCGCTCTAAGGAGAGTTGAATGCAGAGGCGACTTAAGGTCCTGATGTCCTGGGTAGACAATCTGCCCCCAAGCGAGCGATAGGGCTGGGGCTGGGGATCAGCGGCCTGGGTTTTGGAGCCTTAGCTCTACCGCCCATATGGCGCTTCATGGGAGGCGCAACGATCTTGGGGCTGGGCGCCTTTCAGGCGTCCAAGGCGGGCTGGGTGGGCCGACTGCCTGGGTGGGTGAATCTCCTTAAAATGGTCAAGCTAGAGGGGAGTAGATTTCGGATGGGGGCTTCAGAGAGGGATGCTGTGGCTTACCCTCAATACTCCGGTCATCCTCAGGTCGCTATGACCCCGTGGTTTATGAGGGTGGG
>CAYLJJ010000157.1:0-9475 GCA_964384025.1 uncultured Nannocystaceae bacterium | reverse complement strand
GTGATCTATGTCCGCTTCTCCTCAGTGAGGATCGTTGCGATCTACCATTCAGTCAGCATCACAACCATCGCCGGAGTCGAGGTTGCCATCATCGCACTCCTCACCCTCTTCCAGTTCACCGTTGCCACACTCAGGCTCAACAGGCTCGCTCACGCACTCGGCATTGCAACCATCGCCGGAGTCGAGGTTGCCATCATCGCACTCTTCGCCCTCTTCCAGTTCACCGTTGCCGCACTCAGACTCAACAGGCTCGCTCACGCACTCGGCATTACAGCCATCGCCGGAGTCGAGGTTGCCATCATCGCACTCCTCACCCTCTTCAACTTCACCATTGCCACATTCTGGTTCAGTGACTCCGCCACCTCCAGCGCTGCCTCCAGCGCCGCCCCCAGCAGCGCCATCAATGACCGTACCGTCTGTGCCACCACCACCATCATCATCATCATCACAAGCCATCAGGCTGGTGACGAGCAACAAGGGCCAGAGATACCGCATGAGAGACTTCAAAGCTCCCTCCTCTTTTCAGTTAAACTACCCTCGACAGCGTCGAGGAGAATGGAGCATCCTAGCACCGATGACCAAGATCAAAGCAAAATGGATTTATCTATGCCCGTTTAATCAGATGGTTTGCCTGGAGAGCTATCCTCAGAATCGAAAATGGGATATGTAATGCGGACTCAGATAAGAGGAGTGGAGTGTGCGTCTGCTTCAAAATCCCGAAGCCTTCGATCCCTATTTAGTGGATGAGAGCGCTTGGCGCGGTCATGCAGAGGGCCTCTTGCAGATTCGCCAACCAGAGGAGATACTCCTGGCTCTAGCTGCTGCTGAAGAGGCGGGAACTCACCTTACTTTCAGCGCTCGGCGAACCAGCCTTACAGGAGCCTCCATCCCCGAGGGAGGTTGGATCTTGGCTCTACCGGAAGCCTCAGATCTTGGAATGGCAGAGATCGATAAGCAAGCTCGGCTGGTCAAAGCACCCGCTCAGATCTTGATCTCCGATCTAGAAGCCGCCGTTGAAGCTGCTGGCTTCTTCCTCCCAGTAGATCCCACCAGTCGTAAGACCGCCAGCCTGGGAGGCTCCATCGCCTGTAACGCCAGCGGTGCTCGTAGCTTCGCTCATGGCCCCATTGGGCGCTGGATCGAGGCTCTCGATGTGATCCTCGCTGATGGAGCGCGCTTTCAACTCAGACGAGGAGAACACCCTCCCAAGGGGAGATATTTCGAGCTGTCTCATCCCAAACGGGGCCTCCTGAAGATCCCCTGCCCTGCGCCCCGACCTAAGGGCCTCAAGAGCTCTCTGGGTTATGCCCTCTTTGATCCTCCCGATCTACTGG
Source organism: uncultured Nannocystaceae bacterium (assembly GCA_964384025.1). Classification (GTDB taxonomy): domain Bacteria; phylum Myxococcota_A; class Bradymonadia; order UBA7976; family UBA1532; genus CAYLJJ01. The sequence continues at coordinate 8,141 of CAYLJJ010000157.1, read as the reverse complement.
ATCTCTTTATCGGCTCCGAGGGCAGCTTAGGCTATATCGAAGCTGCGGAGCTGCGGCTCCTGCCTCGCCAACCCATCTTTGCTCTCCTCAGCTTCTGGCGCGATGAGGCCGCGCTGTTGGATTTTGTAGTTCAACTCCAAGAGCAGCCCCCCAGGGGTTTGCGACCTATGAGCGTCGAGTTCTTTGATCGCCGCAGCCTAGAGCTGGCCTCAGCGGCTCATCCCAGGCTCAGGATCCATCCCCTGGATCAAGGCGCCCTCTTCTTAGAACAACGTCACCAGCCCGATGAGCTGGATGATCTGATGATGGATTATTATGACGCATTGGTAGAGGCAGGGGTCCCCGATGATGATCGCAGTCTACGTATTCCTCGAAGTCGAGCCGATCTGGACAGCTTCCGAGAGTTTCGTCATGCGGTCCCTGAGGCGATTAATAGCCTCGCGCGGGTGCGGGGCCTGCGCAAGCTGGGGACAGATTTGGCCTACCCCCGAAGTTGGCTGAAGCCGATGATGGCACACTATCGGGCCGCAGTGGAGGATCTCCCTGGAATCTTGGGAGACTCTGAGGCTGCCGAGTTTCAAGAGCGCTGGGCTGAGCCCCTGCCTCAACGCCTGGACTCAGCCACTTTTGGACATATTGGAGACAATCACCTACACCTAAATCTCCTGGCCACCAGCCTACAAGAGATGGCCGCTGGGCAACGTCTTTACGCCGCTTTGGCGCGACACTGTGTCTCTGTGGGAGGGGTCATCAGCGGTGAGCATGGCATCGGCAAATCCAAACGTGGACTCCTCGCTGAGCTGCTGCCTTCAGCGCAGCTTCAAGAGATGAGAGAGATCAAGCAGCAGCTTGATCCTCGCGGTACTTTGGGCAGGGGGAATATCTTCACTTGACCTCAGCCCTCTGAACTGCAAAGCAAAAGCATCCTGAAACATTTTGATCTCATTTTGAGAAGAGCACGGCTTTATGCCGGTGAGGAGTAGAGAGTATGCGCAAGGCACCGTGGCTGTTGTTGGCAGCCGCCCTGGCGCTTCTAGCCTGTGAGGATGGTCCTGAGCAGGTCTTTGAGCCCTTTGAGGGAGATCCACAGTCGGTGAATGAGCCAGAGGCTCAGGAGCCCTTTATCCAGGAGGGCAGCGTTCCAACCGAGGTCCCTGCCTGTAATCCAGATCTGTTGGGAGAGACCGCCTTCTGTTGTGAAGAGGAACACGAGGGGATCCTTCAGGGGATGGTTGTTCAACCCGTCATTCCTGATGTCTCCATCGGTGGAGTTTCTCTTTGGAGCGAAGAGGGCCCTCCTCTCAACGCCGATACTCTACCAGGGCGCCCTGAGCAGGGTAAGCTATGTGATCCTGATGTCTATTCCAATGCTTTGGTCTGGGGTCCACTCAATGAGATCATAGTTTTCATGAATGATGAAACTCATGTTGTTGAGGAAATTTATGCTACAGAACAGTATAAAGGTGGAATGGAGGGGGAGTTTAAACGTTATGGAGAAGAGGGTTTAGAGGACAGCCAAGTTCGTATTCAGATGCGCGAACGTATCTTTATTGGCGATCAGGAGCTTGATCAGTTCGTAGATCAAGAAAATCAGGAAGATAGCCCCAACGCCTGGCTTAACCATCGTAATATCACCGATCTCTATCGCTTTATCCGTCAGAACTACTTCAATGAACCCGCTGATGAGCACCCCGCAGATTGGGATTGTGTCGCTGATGGACAAGTCTGCAACGTCTTTTACACCGAGGGAGGCTCAGGACCCCAGGACACCCTGATCTATATCGTGGATTCTGGCTTCTTTATCCAGTTTACCCCTGAGGGGCAAGTCAGCTTTATGGGGATCGAGCATGTCCTTGAGGCTCCCTTCGAGAACGCTTCTTTGGATCTGGGTGAACCTGGAGAGGGTGACGTTGTTGGAAACGTGGTGCCCACTCTTCAAAGCGATGGCTGTAACATCAACCTCTCCGAAGATCTCAGCTTTGGCCAGCTCGTAGAGCGATGCTTGGGTGCGGGCTCCACCGAGACTCTTCAACGCTTCACTTTTGATGTCTCCGGTCAGCGAGACGCAGCTTTTATCGACTTCAACGGCGTAGAACTGGGCTTCCTCCATCCGGTTAACAACCAAGCAGATCTCCTCAAGGATGGGCAGCGCCCCGATGACACAGATATGCTCTACACCATGACCATCACCCGGCAGCTCAACGCGGTGGTGAATGAGTTCCAGCCCCTGACCATCGCGACCGCCTGGAAAGAGGGCTTGGAGGCTCGCCTGCGGGCCGCTGTCGCTCCTGAGGCTGCAGAGGATCATCCCTTCTTGACCTGGGAGCTTCAGATCCCTGGAAGCTTCACAGAGACCCCCGTGGCGATCTCAGCCCTCACCCTGGAGGATGAGAGCAACTGGGTAGAGGGAGTTACTCGGGAGCTTATCACGCTCTACTATAGCCTCTCCGACGCCGAGCGCGCCTTGGTAGATCCTATGGTGGTAGAGGCTACCTGGCTTATTGAGCCCTTCGTCGCTGGAGTTCTCTCCGCTTTTACTCAGAGGCACTCTGAGCTTGAAGATAGTTTTACGGTCTTTCAAAACACGGACGATCAGAAGTGGGTGATCTCTGAGAGCCACTTCCTCCAAGATGGTGATGCTTACCGCGTCGTAGTTCAGTATAGCCTCAATTATAACGCGATCACCGCGATCACCTTTGCTCGCGGCCTCAGCCAGATCGACACCCTGTTGGGGGATTGGCGCAAGAAGATTCTGCGTGATGATCTGCCCTACTACGATCTAAGCCTTTCTCAGCGCAGCGCCCTACAAAATCCCTATGCCCTTGATGGCAAGGGCTTTAAGATCGGAGCTTATGATCGTCAACTTAAGACCATTGAGGTTGAGTTCAAGCAGGCCAACTCTCGAGATCTGATCAAGGGTGCTGTGCCGGGTACTCCCATCGAGGAGCGAGGGGGTTACAGTCGTCAGATCCGCGGGATGCGCTCTGAGTTTATCCCCGCCACTTCGGTGCAGATGAACGGCAAAGAGAGCACACTGCTCTTCCATGTTGAGGCAGATGGTCAGATCGGTCGCATCGCACAAAGCACCTTTAAAGGGGCACTGGAACTCTGCCCAGGGTTGGAGATCCGCTATGGCGACTATGTAAAGCAAAAGGTGGAGGCTTGGGCTGATGAGGTGGGCTTAAACAGCTACCGCCAGTGTGAACTCTTCTTTAATTACTCCCCTAACGGGAACATCATCGACAGTGCCGTCTCGCTCTCCAAGCGGATCGAGTTTGGCCTTTACAACGGTCGGGCCACCTCGGCCACGATCTGGCGATAAGGGGGCTGAGATGAGACTGATCCCCATTGTGACAATCTCCCTGCTCCTCTTTGGCTGTGTCGATCACAGGCCCATTCGCAATGGCCTGAGTGATGAATCGATCTATCTAGAGAAAGAGGACCTGACCGCTCCCAACCCCAAGTTGGGGGAGAACAGCCAGGATGATGGCTGGCTCTATCGCATCAATATCATCGAGGCCAGCGATCCCAACATCACTGAGTCCTTTCCGGGTTATGAGAGCAGTACCCGCTATGTGCGCTTTCGCTTCCGCGAAGATGCTCTTCAAGTTACCGACGCGCAGCTGCTCCAGTCTGATGATCCTGACAACCCCAACGATGATGATCTCTACCGCGCTGATACCGTCATCATGGAGTTCCCTGGCAAGCATGTAGATATCAAGCTGCGGGAGTCTCTAGATGGAGAACGCAGCAACCATCTTGAGGAGAATACCGAGGAAAACTGGAAGGAGCGTCAGCAGTTTAAGGTGGACTTTGAAGAGATGAAAGTCTCTCCAGAGGATGCCATCGGCGCGATCAATGGTTATTTCTTCAATGAATGTGCTAAAGAGGTCTCTACCCAGCTGGTTCCTGATTCATACAAGTGGGATAAAGAGGACCAATATCTAAGCTTTAACGTTGAGGTAAATTACAAACTCAATGTCGCTGGATACCTCTGTTATAGCTGGGCCTTCTTAGGTCAACACACTTTTGATACTAACGTCATCGATAGCGGCACCATTGTCTACAAATTCAACTTCTATCGCACAGGACCAAGCGATTTCAAGCCGGTCTTGGTTGATGAAAAGGATCCAGTCAACAAGAAGTATGGCGTTTTTCAGAACCTGAACCTCTACACCGATACAGCGACCGGGCTCCTGGGCGGCAAGCGCCTGATGAAGATCTGGAACCCTGATCAGGAGGAGATCACCTACTACTTCGCCAAGGGCTTCCCTGAAAAGTTTAAGCATTTCTTCACTGGTGCTGGAGGTATCCAGGAGAACACCAACGCTGTTCTCTCAGAGGGTGGTGGCAAGATGCGTGTGGCCTTTAAGGAGTACAATGATGGTGGTATTGAACGAGAGCTGGGAGATATCCGCTACAGCTTCGTTACTTGGTTCCAAAACCACAACGCCAATGGCCCTCTAGGCTATGGCCCCTCCACCTCTGATCCGCGCACAGGAGAGATCATCTCCGCCAACGTCAACGGCTACAACTATGCTTACTCCCTCCTGGGTTTTCTTGCCCGTGAGTTCCTGACCGACGCTGGAGCTGAAGAGGGAATCGATCTTGAGGGGAGCTGTGAGCCCGGCACCATCGCCAAGCCTGCCGATGAGAAGATGCGCCTAGACTCAGCCCTCTTCGATGAGATGCGCTTCGTCATGGACTTCCCTGAGGAGCAGCAGACCGGTACCAGCGCAGACTTTATCCCAGAACCCAAGGATCCCCGTTTCCTGGAGATCCTCAATCGCATCCTCCCAGAGGCTCGCTACTCCTATCCTGGCTGGAACGCCTATACCTATCGCAATCCCCAGCAGATGGATCCCCATGCCTTTGCTGAAATGATGATCAAGGAGGCGGAGTTCCGCCAAACCATGGATGCCATCAGCATGGGCGAAAACCCCTTTGGAACAACGCCTCTCTACAGCGCTGATGGGATCGAGCAACAAAATGAGTTCCGTGAGCAGTTCCAGGATTGGAAGAAGAATCATCGAGAGTATAACGCGCTCAAGAAGATGATAAAGTCCACTCAAAGCATCTACGAATTTGAACCGGGAAACTATCTGCATGACCTCTCTCGTACAGGTCGTCTCTGTAAAGATGATGGCAAATGGGAGAGCAATGATGAGTATGCTGAGCGCTTCACTGATAACGTGATGCATCATATCTATATCCATGAGTTTGGACATACTCTCGGTCTGCGTCATAACTTCTATGGCTCTACCGATCGTCTCCACCATCGAGAAGGAGAGGTGAGTAACTCGGTAATGGACTATATCTCCATCGGCGCCGAGGCCGGCACTAAGCATGAGTGGGGTCTCTATGATGAGTGGGCCCTCAAGTGGATCTATGGGAGTGAGTCCACCAAGACGGAGGCGATGGAGCAGAAGCTGCTTTATTGCACCGATGAGCATCGCATCCTCTCCCCCATGTGTCGAGCCTATGACTATGGCGCTACCCCCGCCGAGGTCGTGCTCAATGATATTGAGAACTACGACTGGAACTACAAGTACCGCAACCGTCGCGCCTATCGTCAATTTTGGAACACAGGGGGCTATTATGGTCGTGTTTACAACTCCATCTTCCCCGTCCAGAGGGCTTGGTATCTAGGCATCTTTGACTGGTCCGGTGGTGGTATTCAGCAGATTCTCAAGCGCCTTGACCAAGTCGATGGGCAGCCCATACTTGAGCAGATTGAATATGATGAGATGGCTATAGATATCTTCAATGATCTGGCCGTGGCCAACGAGATGATCCTGGCCTACTACGATGCGATCATCAATCAATCCGCGAGCTTCCGTAATTACCAGACAGAGTTTGATCCCTTCTATGGTGATATTCGACGCATCGGGATCATCAACGATAAGCTCTTCGCGACCTTCGCCTTTATGGATCTCCAGGAGGTCTACTACAGCCCCAACATCTACACCTATGCGGCGATGTATGACTCCCCCATCGGGACACGAGCGGCGCGGCTCTCAGAGCGCGTTTTGGACAACATGTTGGGCGCCAACTATGACACCTTCCCCTGGTTTAAATACTACGCCCTCAACATCTTCGCTTCGGTGGTCAACAGCAACTTGGTAGATGACATCGCTCTTAAAGAGCGCATCGCCATCTGGCGCTTTAACAGCGCAGCCGATCTTCATGAGCGTTTCCCAGAAGAGGCGATCGCCGAGGCGCTCAGGGATGACAACTCTCAACAGACCTTCCTTCATAAGGGAGAGGAGTATGTCTACACCTATCTAGAGGATCGAGCTTGGCACCTTGTAGCGCGTAAGACGCGCAGCCCGGTGAGCTTTCAGTATATCCGGGACTACAACGACTCTCTCTACGGAGGCGCCGATCGAGACAAGGACACCTACGCGCTTAAGATCCTGCTCGCTTATCATGACTACTACAACAACTTCGTTGGATTCTGAGCGATGAGAGGGTCGACACCTTGGATTGCGCTCCTCTTGGTTTTTGGGGGGGAGCTGCGCGCAGAGGAGAGCGCCGCGAAGGCGGAGATCGACCAAAGAGAGCCCAGTCCCTTTAAGATCAGCCTGAGTGCCGAGTATCGTAAACTCGCCATCTCTGATGAGGATCCCCTCAATGATCAGATGATGGTCTACCGTTTTGCGGGCCAGGGTCGTGTGATGAAGGGCCTCAAGTCCTATATCCGCTTTGGCCTCTACGAGAAGTTCGTCGCTCAGGAAGATGAGAGCGGCCTGAAATTTCAGGACACTCAGTTGGGCCTGAAGATGGCGACCCCGATCTCTCTAAGCGAGGAGCAGGAGCTGAGCATCGCTCAAGATCTACGGGTCTATCTGCCCACCTCGCGACCCAGCCAGAAGCAGGATCTCTTCTTGGCTCTGCGTTACACCAGCAACTTCGGCTTAGAGCTGCCCTTGGGGATCTCTCTGGCCCTTATGCCTCACTATCGCTACCGCTTCCATAAGTTTGCGGAGCGAGCGGGGTATCAAGGAGGGATGAATACTCAGATGGACACAGGGCTGCATCTGGGCCTGAACTGGGAGTTTCTCAACTCCAAACAGCTGGGAGATCTCTCTTTTGGAGCCTCCTTCGGCTGGGTCTGGCTGCGCAAATATGACTCAAGGGATGAGCATGAGACCAGCACCAGTGACCAGGGCTTTTGGTACCAAAGCTATGATTGGGAAGCTCATCTAGCCTATCAGCCTCTCAAGCAACTACAGCTCTCTTTGAGCCTTGAACATGGAGGCTCTGTCCTCAGGGATGGAATCGTCAATACCTTCTTTACCCACCGAGATGAGACTGAACTGGTCAGCAGCCTCAGCCTCAGCTTTTAGTATCCAAACCGAGCCTTGTCTGAGTTGAAATTGTCGCTCATCTCTGTGTCACTCAAGGCCCGCTCATAGATCCTCACGATTGAGAACAGAGCGTCACAGGCTTCAACCCCATCTTCTCTAGAGCCGATCCCGATATTCCCCGAGGCTCCACCTGCCAGAGATCCTGAAGTGCTGTGGGTATGAACAATCTGCTCATTAACAAAGAACTGATAACCGGTATCAGCCTTATATCTTAGAGCAAATCGGTACCATACATTATGATCATACTTTGATTCTGCGCTGTAGGTGTGGCTTTTTTTCCCATTATTATGAAATGCTGTATGATTTGTCCACATCCAGTTAAATTTGCCATTGCCACTAAGATAGTTGGTCACGATTCCTGTATTATAGGAGCGATGACTACGAAGCTTGGCCCAAACCTCTATCGTGAACTCTTCAGCATTCAGGAACCCATCCCAAGATGGGATCGTAAAACCACCTCCATCAAAACTGATAGACCCACCCGCATCATTGCTAGAGTTGAGCGTGCCCCACTTGGTTGCATCATGCCCTCCACCGCTCAAATCATGCCATACATCACCACCAGAATAGCTTTCTTCATCGGCAGCATCGACATAAAAGCCCAGACCATCCCGGATGATTTTGTCATTCGCCCCTAAGCTAACATCCAAATGTAGTCGACTGGGACCAGTGAACTCCATACAGGTCGTTCCTGCGGTATGGATATTAGTTACCACTGAGAGCGTGTTGTGAACTTTATGACATGGAGATCCAACGTCCAAACATGACCAT
>CAYLJJ010000156.1:0-9546 GCA_964384025.1 uncultured Nannocystaceae bacterium | reverse complement strand
AGCTTGAGCAGCTCAACGATCGCTTGGGAGCGAGGGCAACGAGCCGCCTGATGGGCCTCTGTCAGCTTCTCAAGGTGGAGGCCCTTGACTATCGACGCCTGCGCTGAAGCTTGCATAGCCCTTATCAAAAGATGGTATTTATCCGAGCCGGATAATGTGACAGCTGTCTTCTATGCCATGGTGTTCTAGAAATTTGAACGCGTCGATTCGATGTCTCTGGAATATTATGAGGACGAAATCCGGCGGATTCAGAATCCCGTTGACGGTGGCGAAGCTCAACTGAAGCCTCGCTCAGGGCGCGCTGAGCAGCTCGCTGAGATCACTCCAGGCGCTGGGCTTTCCCTTGAGGATCCCCCCATCCACCTCGCGCTTATAAGCAATTAGCTCTCCGAGCAAGCTGGCTTTCCGCTTACAGATTGGGCGTTGATCTGAGGCCACATAGATCTGGGAGCCGATGAAGGGCCGCAGCTCGGGCCGTTCGCGGAGGAACTCCCCAAAGGAACTAAGGCCCATATAACCAGGCTCAAATTCATAGAAGAGGTGAGGATGCTCCTCCATGAGCTGACGCTCTCCGAGCTTGAAGCTTTGTAAGGAGGGGCTGGCCCAGGCGACGCGACGGATCAAGGGAGCGAGGCCCTTGAGGACCTCATCATCAATCTGGATGGGCACAGAGGGGATAATGTGGAGTCGCTGCTGATCCTCATGAAGATAGGTGGTGGGGTAGCCCAGATAGGCCCCCGCCAAGTAGCCCAGGCGCTTCATCCCTTGGAGAGCGTTGAGGGCGGAGATCTCAGCGCTGATGCGCCTGGGATTCTCCAGGGGGGCACGGTGGAGCATGGCGCTCCACTGGGAGAAAGCGCCGGGCTCATCGACCCCCTTGGATGGAACTTGGATCATTCAGCAAGACGAAGGCATTGTAATAGGATCTAGAGCGAGTGGGTTTCTAGTCGTTGGTCCTCACCCCTCCTAGACATGAGCAACCGAATGAGCCTCAGGCCCTCGCGAGGCGCGCAGTGTCGATGGCGATGAGCCGCTCCTCATTGGTGGGGATCACCAGGATTTGAGCCGCTGAGCTCTCAGAGGAGATCAATCCATATCCAGGATCCTGGTTGAGCCTAAGATCGATAGAGAGCCCCAGGTTCTCTAAGCCCTGACAGACTCGCGCCCGCACCCAAGGGCTGTTCTCTCCAATACCGGCGGTGAAGATCAATGCGTCTACCCGTCCCAGAGCGGCGCTATAAGCCCCGATATATTTCTTAATCCGGTAGCAGAAGAGGTTGAGCGCGCTCAGGGCGGCCTCATCCCCCTCATCAGCGCGTTCCTCTAAAACACGGCAGTCATTGCTCTGCTCAGAGAGCCCCAAGAGCCCGCTCTGCTTGTTGAGGAGGTGATCCAGCTCCTCGATAGAGAGACCTTGGGTGCGAGCCAAGTGGAAGATGATCGCGGGATCTAGATCTCCACAGCGAGTCCCCATCACGAGGCCCTCCAGCGGGGTTAGCCCCATGCTGGTGTCGATGGAGCGGCCCCCTTGGATAGCAGTAACGCTGGCGCCGTTGCCCAAGTGGCAGCTGATCAGGTTGAGCTCCTCCAGCGGCTGAGCCATCAACTCAGCGGCCTGAGCGCTCACATAGCGATGAGAGGTGCCGTGAAAACCATAGCGACGAACGCGCTCCTCTCGATAGAACCGCATCGGCAAGACATAGAGGTAGGCTTCTGGAGGCATGCTCTGATGAAAGGCGGTGTCAAAGACCCCCACCTGAAGCGCGTGGGGCATCAGCTCCCGAGCTACTTGAATTCCCAAGATATTGGGAGGATTGTGGAGAGGTGCGAGGGGGATGTTGGCTTCCAAGGCGGCGATCACCTCATCATCGATGAGTACCGTCTCGGTAAAGGCCTCGCCCCCATGTACCACTCGATGCCCCACCGCCCTGATTTCGCTGATCTCAGAGAGGGGGGCTTCAGCACCCTGGCTGAGACGCTGCATCCCCTCACGGAGCCCAACGCCATGGTCAGGGATCCCTAACTCAAAGCAACTTCGCGCTCCATCCACATCCTGGGTGATCCGCCCCATCGGCTCCCCAATGCGCTCAACGAGACCCTTGGCCAGTAGCTTGGCCTCCGGCATCTCTAGCAGTTGATACTTGATCGACGAGCTGCCGCAGTTGAGGACCAAGATCTTCATGCTCTCCCCTGTTTAAAGCTGTGCCTGGATGGCGGTGACGATCACCGTGTTGACGATATCCAGGACAGTAGCGCCCCGGCTGAGATCGTTGACCGGCTTCTTGAGGCCCTGGATCACAGGGCCGATGGCGATCGCTCTGGCGGAGCGCTGCACCGCTTTATAGGTGTTGTTGCCTGTGTTGAGGTCAGGGAAGATCAGGACGTTAGCTTGCCCCGCTACTTTGCTGTCAGGCAGCTTGGTTCGAGCCACCTCAGGGACGGTAGCAGCGTCATATTGGATGGGACCCTCGACCAACAGCTCGGGCGCTCTGGACTTGATGATATCTGTCGCTAAGCGCACATGATCTACATCCTGACCGCTCCCAGAGCTGCCTGTAGAGTAGGAGAGCATAGCGACGCGAGGCTTCAAGCCAAAGGCGTGGGTGGTCTGGGCGCTGGCTAAGGCGATCTCGGCCAGCTGCTCCTCGTTGGGGTTGGGGTTGACTGCGCAGTCCCCATAGATCAACACCTTATCGGGCAGGCACATAAAGAAGATACTGGAGACGATCTTAAACTCCGCCCGAGTCTTGATGAACTCAAGGGCAGGTCGGAGGGTGGCGCGAGTGGTGGTGGTCGAGCCAGAGACCATGCCATCAGCGTGGCCCTTGTAAACCATCATGGTCCCAAAGTAGGTGCGGTCTCGGATCAGATCTTGGGCTGCATCCTTATGTAGGTTCTTGTGTTTGCGTAGCTTCAGGAGGGTTTCAACATAGTCATCAAAGCGTTCATCCTGATGAGGATCCGCAAAGCTAACGCCGCTGTCCAGCTTGAACCCCAAGCGTCGCGCTCGAGTTCGAAGGCTCTGTTCATCGCCCAGAAGGATCAGATTGACCACATCCAGGCGTCGCAGCTCTACGGTGGCCTGGAGGATGCGATCGACGTTTCCCTCAGGGAGCACGATGGTCTTCTTAGAGGCGCTTGCCTTCTCTCTGAGCATGCGCATAAAGCGGCGCGGGGTGATCACTGGATTGACCGGAGCCAGCTTGCTGCTCATCAGCCTGCTGATGTTGAGGTACTCCTCCGCAGCGGCGCGGATCGCCAGGGCTTTATCCTCCTGGTCGGCAGAGAAGCTGGGCTCTACCCGATTCACCTGAATCGCTGTTTGGTAGGTGCCCTCATCAACCCGCATGATCGGCATGTTCCCCTTGGTCAGCCCCTGAACAAGCTGCATCACTTTGCGGCGAGGCTCAAAGCCTCCCGTCAAGATGATGCCCGAGGGAGAGGGCACGTTAGGGCTGGAGAAGGCGGCTCCAGCGGCCAGGAGGATCTCCTCTCGATCTCCTGCGGCGATGATGAGGGTCTTCTCTGTAAAGCGGTGTAGGACGTTCTCTAAGCCCATCGAAGCGACCAGCACCTCGCCTACACGATCATTCAGCCTGCGCTCCCCTGAGAGCAGCTCGGCGTCAAGGGCATGTTGAACATCGACGAGGCGCGCCTGAGAGAGCACCGCGAGGCTGGGCATCACGCCATAGAGCTTGATCCCCTGGCTCTTTAGCTCACGGCGCAGGGAGTCTGAGAACTCTCCATGACGCCGCTCTTCGACTCGGTTGACCACAACGCCGAAGACCTCAACTCCACGCTCCTGAAGCTGCTTATAGGCCAATACGATGTTGCTGAGGACCTCCTCTAGGCTTCGATCCTTAGCCCCCGTGACGAGGAGGATTGTAGCATTGATGTTCTTAGCGATGTCGATGTTGATGTCCGAATCCAGAGAGGGGAAGGCGCGCATGCTGTCTACCCCTTCACAAATCAGGATATCCCTCCCCTCAATGAGCGTGCCGTGCCGCTCCAGGATGCGATCCATGATCTGATCAAACTCTCCCGCCTGGATTGCCTCTGCGACCTCGATATTGCCCACCGCAACCATCTTCTCTGGAGGAGTCCTGAGCTTGAGGGAGCGATTGATAAAGAGAACATCATTATCAGGAGTACCATTAGAGGACATAGAGACAGGCTTAAAGTAGCAAACCCGTGCTCCATGACGACCAAAATGATCAACCAAGCCAAGGGAGACCACGCTCTTGCCGGTGCCAGACTCTGTGGCCATGACCATTAGGGACTGAGGCATTGTTTTCTTCTCCTTTTGGGCTTGGATTCTCAAAGCCCCAAACGGCTTGTTTACGCAATCGTACATCCAAGGTCAATCGCGACATGCTTCTCTGTTCATCTTTTTTCGAGTTGGGTAGAGGGGAGCTTGAGCTAAAATCAAGGAAACTCTCCTGCTCTAAACTGAGGCTCTAGGATATGGTCTCGCAAACAAAATCAAGGAGTTCACATGAAGCGCTTGATCTGGGGGCTCCTGCCCATCTGCCTCCTCCTGGCCTGTGATGAAGGGGGGGACGCTGAGAGCGAGAAAGATGGGGGCCTGAGCCTCTGCGCTGATGGTTTGGATAACGATGAAGATGGCCGCATCGATTTAGAAGATCCAGGCTGCTCAACCCCTGAGGATGGAGATGAGGGAGGAGAGCCCGCCTGTGTAGATGGCTTAGACAATGATGGGGATGGCCGCATCGATTTCCCTCAAGATCCCGGCTGTGAGAGCCCTGAGGATGAGGATGAGAAGGAAGCGATCCCTGCCCAATGTCAGAATCAACTGGATGATGATGAGGATGGTCGCATCGACTTTCCTCAGGATCGAGGCTGCTCAAGCCCTGGAGATGAGGATGAGTCCGATGAAGCTTCTCCTCAGTGCAGCGATGGTTTGGACAATGATGAAGATGGCTACACCGATTTCCCCGGAGATCCAGGCTGTGGTTCTCATCTTGATGATGATGAAGCGGATGAGCGCCCCACGGTCCGTGCTCAGTGTAAGAATGGTATGGATGATGACGGGGATGGCCTGATCGATCGAGCTGATCCCAGCTGCCTCAACGCCGATGACGCCTACGAAACCGATGCCTTTGAGCCTCTGCCTGCCTGCTTTAACGGCCTGGATGATGATGGGGATGGCGTGAACGACTACCCTCTCGATTCCGGGTGTGGCGCGGGAGGAGATGATCATGAGGGCAGCAACGGCCTCCCTGACTGCTCTAACGGCCTGGATGATGATGGGGATGGACTTACAGATTATCCTGAAGATCCCGGCTGTGACTCTGTAGGGGATGTTCAGGAGTCTGATCCTGAGCTGAAACCTCACTGCGCCGATGGCCACGACAATGATCGTGATGGCCAAGTCGATTATCCCGATGATCCAGGCTGCTCCAGCGCTGCAGATATGAAGGAAGAGGGAGAGTGCGCCGAGCTTCATCGAGCTGTAGAGGTTGAAGCAGGTCGAATCTATCACGGTAACAGCCAGACCGCTGTCTATGGCAGCTCTGGCTCCTGTGGAGGCGCGGGAGGTCCAGAGGTGGTCTTCCTCTACCGGGTAGATGAGATCATCGAGGCCCTCTGGATCACCACTACTCTCCCTGAGAACCGCTTAGAGACCACGCTGTACACTCGCCGGGCCTGTGCGCACCCTGAGACAGAGGAGCTTTGTGTTCTAGAGCCCCTGGATGAGCAAGCCTCCAACACCCTGTTCTTAGAGAACCCTCGCCTGGGAGAGCACTATATCTTTATGGATGCAGCAGGCGGACAGGGCGGAGAGTACGCCTTCCTCTTAGAGGAGATCCCCCTCGCCCCCTGCCGCAATGGTTTGGATGATGATGAGGATGGCCGCGTCGATTATCCCATGGATCCAGGCTGTGAGAATCTCAGAGATCGAGATGAACAGGATCCTGAACACCCTCCTCTCTGCGCTGATGGCTTAGACAATGATGGAGATGGCTTGATCGATTTTCCTGAGGACAGTGGCTGTGAGGCGGCGGTGGATGAGGATGAGTTGGATCTCTGCGGTCAGGGCCTCCGCATCTTAGAGTATCCCATAGAACAGCCCTTTCTCCTGGGGAACAGCTCCGATGGGAGCCGAGGACAGTTTCGAAGCCCAAACTGTGGAGGAAATAACGCCCCTGAGGAGATCTACCACATCGCGCTGCCCTTCGATGCTCAGCTTCGCCTAAGCGTCGATCATCCAGAGACGGTGCATGATACGCTCCTCTACCTGCGCAGAGACTGTCTCAGCGCGGCCTCTGAGTTGGCCTGTGATCAGGGGCTTGAGGGGCGCGGGAGCCTCTTCTTAGAGCGCCTCGCCGCTGGCGATTACTTCCTCTTTGTGGATCATCCATTGGGCTTAGGAGGGCCTTTTAAGCTTTCCCTTGAGATGGAGCGCCTACCCCCCGCTTGTGGTGATCAGATCGATAATGATGAGGATGGTTTCATCGATGGAGATGATCCCGGTTGTATGGCTCCTGATGATGAGGATGAGCGCGATCCAGAGGAGCCAGGCGCCTGCTGGGATCTTCAAGACAATGATGGGGATGGCCTGATGGACTATCCTGCGGATCCAGGCTGCTTCAGTAAAGGAGATCCCGATGAGGAGGATCCAGCCCAGCCCCCCGCTTGCGCCAATGGCCTAGATGATGACGAGGACGACCTCAGCGACTATCCCCTAGATCCTGGCTGCGCATCAGCGGGAGATGATGAAGAAGAGATGGGTCGGCTGCGCCCTCAGTGCTCCAATCGCATCGACGATGATCGAGACGGTCAGCTGGACTTTCCCTACGATCCTGGCTGCGCCGCGCCTGGAGATCTCAGCGAACAGAATGACAGCGACCTCCCCGCCTGTAGCGATGGAGAGGACAACGATCGCGATGGCCTTGTCGATTTCCCCTATGAACCAGGCTGCCCCTATGCCGGATATCGCTTAGAGGATAACCCTCTGATCCCAGCGGCGTGCAGCGACGGCGCTGATGACGATGGAGATGGCTTCAGCGACTTCCCACGAGATCCGGGCTGCATCTCCGCTGGGGATGATGATGAACAAGATCCTGACTTTGCTCCTCAGTGCGCTAATGGTCTGGATGATGATGGTAATGGTCGCATAGACTGGCCAGATGATCCCGGCTGCCGCTTCGCCTCGGACAGCCGAGAGTATAGCGAAGGTCACCCGCCTCGACGCTGCGCTGATGGTTTAGACAACGATGATGATGGCATCGTCGATCTCGCTGATCCAGGCTGTGAGAACAGTCGGGATGATGATGAGAGCGATAGAGAGCAGGCTCCAGGCTGTAATGATGGTCTGGATAATGATGGGGATGGTCTCCTGGACTGGCCCCAAGATGAGGGCTGCGCAGCTCGAGGAGATCTCTGTGAAGAACCTGGGCACGGCCTCTGTGGAGCCCTCTGCTTGGATATCCGCAACGATCCAGAGAACTGCGGTCGCTGTGCGCGGAGCTGTGATCCTGGAGTGGAGTGTATCGAGAGTTTCTGTGGGGGCTTTGAGATCAGCTGTGCGCTGACCGAGGAGGTGCTTCCCTTGGAGGGCAGCGGTCGGCTTGTGGTGGACACATCGCTTCAACCCGACCTCTATCAGGGCAGCTGTGGAGGACGCAGCAGTGAACAGATCGTCGCCATCTTAATCGAAGAGCCTGCCTTGGTGACCTGTCGTGTTCAGGGTCAGACCCATAGAGATACCCTCATCTGGGCGCGTTTGGCCTGTGATGATGAGCAAAGCGAGTTGGCTTGTAATGATGACTTCAATGGGCTGAACTCTCAGATCGAGTTCAACATCGAAGAGCGCGGTACGGTCTATCTCTTCGTGGATGGATTTGGAAATAACTCAGGCAGCGTAGAGGTCGAGATCACGGTACAACCTTTTTAGCTTCTTCAAACTGTTTCCTACATTCGATGATTGAGTTACCGTCTCTATGATGTGGTACGCCCTCGTTCAGGAACAACGCTTTGGACCGATGCCCGCTGAGGAGCTGATCGAGCTTCATGAGCAGGGGGTACTCAACGCCGAAGACCTCGTCTGGAGGGAGGGCATGCCAGAGTGGCGGCCCATGATCCAGGTGCCCGAGTTCACCCAACTCTTCATGGTCATGCCCGATTTGGGGGATGATGATGATGATGATGATGAAGGGGCCACCTTGATGCTGGGCCCAGAGGAGGGCCTGGAGTGGAGCGCTCTCCTGGAGGTGCCAGATTCTGGACAGAATTTGATCCCTCCTCGGCCCGCTCAATCAAAGCCTCCAGCAGCGCCAAAGCCCCCAAAGCCCCAGACTCCTCAGTCCTCTTTCCCTCCAGAGGGTGAGGACTCTCCTGATGTTTCAATGCGGGGAGACCCCACAGGAGGACCCGAGGCAAGAGAGAAGGGCCTAGCCCCTGCGCCTCGTAGAGGTTCCAGGAACGCTCAGTTCTCTCCTCCATCCCCTCCACCTCTCAACCTAGCTCCAGAGAAGATCCCCCTGGATGAGCTTGAGTTTATCGAGCTGCCTGAGGTGGAGGAGAAGAGCCCCGATATCTCCATTCCAGCGCTTGAAGCTCCTCCAGTGTTGGGAGAAGGAGAGTTCAATAATTTTCAAGAAGAGCGTGGCGGAGGGGTTAAGACCTTTATGATGGGCTTCCTGCTTCTCCTCTTGGGGGGTGGTGTCGCCGCAGGGATTCTCTTTCTCAGGAGCCGGGAAGGTGAAGTATCAGAGCATCACCTCACCATCCTTCGAGATGATGCAGCACAGATCCCCGCTCGGATCGATCCTCAAGACAGCAGCCCGATTCCAGCGCGCTCCGACGCAACGATTCAACAGGTGGATAAGAACTTAGTCGCTGAGGCGATCATCGACGCTCAGCCTGCTCCCATGCCCACTCCAGACTCGGCGCTCCCTGTTGCCCCAGATGCTGCCCCCCCTGTGATCCCAGATATGAGACTCTCCAAGATCGTAGATGCTGAGCCCCCGACACCTCCTCCAGATGTAAGCTTTAAGAAGCCCACCCCCCGGCCTAGGAAAATCAAGAAGCCTCTCAAGAAGCTTCCATCAACCCTCAGCCGCAGTGATATTTCTAAGGTGTTAACGAGCAACAAGGCTCTCTTAGAGCGCTGTCTTAAGCTCCAACCCAAATTTAAAGGTCGTACCATCTTTGTCCAGGTGACCATCAAGCGAGATGGCTCCATCGCCCGGGCGCGGGTGACCACCGCCAACGCGCGCAAGGGTGAGTTGGGGCGCTGCGTGAGCGGACAGGTAAAGTCCTACCGTTTCCCAGCCTTCTCTGGTGATCCCATGAGGATCCCTCTACCCATCAAATTTTGAACCCTTTGTAGAATATACCCCTCCTGCCGAGGTCCACGGCCCGGTTTTCTCATCATGATAAAGAGAGGTCAATCTTGACTCGCTGGATATATCTCATCTCTCTGTTCATCTCCTTTGGTTGTTTGCCTCAAAGTGGCCAAGGAGATGGTGGCTCTCTAAATAATCCTGGAGAAGACACAGCCATCGAAGCCGGTGAGGATGC
>CAYLJJ010000155.1:0-9606 GCA_964384025.1 uncultured Nannocystaceae bacterium | reverse complement strand
TGGCCTCGGGGACACTGAAGTCCCAGAAGTCCGCCACACTCCTGAGGCTCTTCATCGAGCATACAGGTTCCGTTGATGCAGAACGTCCCCTGAGGACAATCATCATCTACGTGACACACGGGATGCTCTGAACAAGCATCACCGATCCCATCACCATCCATATCAGCTTGGTCTGGGTTGGGAGTTCGAGGACAGTTGTCCTGAGCATCGGAAACGCCATCTTCATCCATATCATGGCCAGGATCTTCGCAGCCTTCATCTACCAAGCCATCTCTATCATCGTCGATATTGTTGCCACAGATCTCAGCTGGAATCTCGATGCAGACACCATCTTCACAAAGCATCCCTCGGGGGCAGGGCTGGTTGGGTCCGCAGCCGTTGGCCTCTTGGCAAACACCGTTAAGACAGTGCTCTCCAGGAGCACAGTCCCGATCCCAGTTGCAGCGGCTGTTGTCCTCTGCACAGTTACCACCTTCGCAGATGCTACCCACAGGGCAGTGCATCCCACAGGCTCCACAGTTGCTGGGATCTTGCCGGATATCGGTGCAGATTCCATTGCAAAGAACGCCATTGTTGCAGTCTTCTTGAGGGAAGCAGGCGCCGTTGCGACAGAATTCATCCTGAGCACAATCGCTGTCCATACGGCAAAGGTCTTGCTGTTCAGGCTCGCACTCCCCCGTCACCAAGCTACAAACCTGCCCCTGAGGACAGTCAGCGTTCGCCTGACAGTGATCACAGCCCTCATCCACCATCCCATCACAATCATTGTCGATGCCGTCACAGATCTCGCGGACAGGATCGCATTCACAGGGGCCATCTCCCAGGACATCTACCCCCTCGGCAGCAGCGAAGCAGGGGTTCCCATAGGTCTGGCCGTTACAGCCACAGACAGGGTGGAAGAACTCAGGACAGACTCGAGGACGAGGCTGGCAGACACCCATCATATCGCCTCGACCACACTGAGCGTTCTCGGGATAGTCACAGTATTGTCCCTCAGGGCACTGGAGACCGGCAAAGCCACCACAGCCCTCTGACTCCTGAGGGCACTCTCGGATCTCCCAACCACAGACACCATCAGCAGTGGGCAGACAGCGACCAGTGGGGCCACCCATGCTGCCATCTTCGCAGAGATAGTTGGGCATCCCAAGTTGGGGGCCACAGGCCTCAGAGGGACACTCATCAGGGTGTTGGCAGTGTCCATCCACACAGAAGTTGCCATCATCGCAGCGAACATCCTCGTCCACCTGACCATCACAGTCATCGTCGATGGCGTTGCAGACCTCTGGCGCGGGCTCGACGTTGGGATCCTCACAATTGCCTACATTCTCACAAGGGCCATCCCGGAGGACGCTCACGCCGTTGGCGTTGGCTTGGCACTGATTGCCATAGGTGCGATTATCACAACCACAGACCGGCTCCCAAATCTCAAAGCAGCCCTCAGGTCGGGGACGGCAAACACCAGGGTGATCCGCAGCGCCACAGTGTGCATCTCGGGGAAAATCACAGAACTCATCCGCGCCACAGCGAACACCACCACGAACACCACAGAACTCAGGCTCCTGGGGGCACTCATGGATCTCCCAACCACACTCCCCAGTCTCGTTGCGGAGGCAGCGACCTGTGGGGCCACCCACGCTGCCATCAGCGCACTCCCAGTTGGGCATACGTGAGGGAGGACCACACTCCTCAGGAGTACAGGCGTGAGGATCGATGGGCACGCAGCCTCCACCTAAGCAGATCATGCCGTTGGGGCAGACTGCCTCTTCATCGATCTCACCATCACAATCATTATCAAGGCCATCACAGAGTTCGAAGCGATCACACTGCTCTTCGCATCCTCCTCGAGAGAAGATATCGACACCGGCTGCGTGAGCTTCACAGATATTCTCATAGGTGTTGTTGTCACAACCACAAACCGGCATAAAGATCTCTATGCACACTTCGCTACGAGGGGTACAAACACCCATCATATCGTTAGCACCACACGTGCTATTGTCTGGATAGTCGCAAAACTCATTGTGCTCGCACTGAATGCCAGCGATACCGCCACACCCACGCAGCTCAGGGCATTCCCGAATCTCCCAACCACACTGACCATCAGCGCCCCTCAAGCAGCGACCGGTGGGGCCTCCCATTGAACCATCAGCGCACTGCCAATTGGGCATCCCCAGAGGAGGACCACACTCCCGAGGGCCACACTCAAGCGGCTCTTCGCAACCCTCATCGACCAAGCGGTTACAGTTGTTATCCAGCTCATCACCGCAGATCTCCTGCATGGCGGGGTGGACCATAGGGTTAGAGTCATCGCAGTCCATGGATGCACAGAATCCATCAGCGTCTAGATCCTCACAAGGCTCGTCGCAACCCTCATCGATCTCACCATCACAGTCGTTGTCGATACGGTCGAAGCAAACCTCAGGGACGCACTCAGGATCCTCGCACTCCTCATCGATCTCGCCATCACAGTCGTTGTCGATGCCGTCAAGGCAGATCTCAGGAACACACTCAGGATCAGGTGGCTCACAAAGATCGCCTACACCATCTCCATCGCTGTCGATCTGAGCCGGGTTGGGAAGTTGGGGACAGTTGTCATCGCTGTCCAGGATGCCATCACCATCCATATCCAAGGGCGGCTCATTGCAGCCCTCATCGATCTCACCATCACAGTCGTTGTCTTGGCCGTCACAGACCTCAGCTTCAGCTTGGCAGGCCAGCTCGCAGACCCCATCGATACACTGCTCATCTGAGGCACAATTTTCATCAGCTCGACAGTCATTGCTGCCCTGCTGGCCTCCACTCCCTGCTTGACCGCTCGCGTCCAAGTTGGAGCCGACCTCCTCCTCGATCTCAAAACAGGCTGAGAGGCCCACGGTCATCAGGCCGATGCTCAAAATCTGGATCAAATGTCTCACTTTTCCTCCTTCAAGGTTTCTTACATATGAGGCTTGGGGGGAGCGGAGATGATCTGTCAGAAAAAGATTAAATATTTTTTAAGCGTTTGAAAAAACGGAGAGTCGCCTGGAGGGATTTCACCTCCCCCTCTCTCAGCAATATGGTCATTTTGAAAACATCATCTTTATTCAGATCTAGTTCTTTTGATATTTGACTATTGGATAGGTTCAGTCCCATAAAATACAGTACTAGCATCCATACCTTTAATGGCTGATGGTGCCCTGAAATATTGTCCTTGTTAAATCATCAAACCGACTAAAGTACCCATTGCATTCATAACGCTGCTTTTCTGGGTGCTTATCATCCCAGCCTCGTCGAATTACTCTATGTCCATCACAGAATGGACATATTCAGTCTTCCGGCCAGCGCATCTCACGGAGTCGATCAAAGCACTGACTGTCATCCATCAGATCTTGAATTTTTCAAAAGCATACGCAATCTCCCATCCCATCAGAATAACACGAGAATCATTACCTAGTCATGCTATTTTCGCCTCTGAGAAGAAGACCCTAAAACGCATATTGAGCCTTAAGCATCTTGGCAAAATCAGAGTTGATTGAGGGGGCCGAAATGAGAAATTTAATGGCGCTTGAGCTTGCACTCCAACTGAATAAAGCGTCGATCTCCAAAACGGATCAGCTCCTCATAGGGAAGATAGCCGTTACGCTTGACCTGGATCTTCCAGGGGCGCGTGACATCTAGGGAGCGAACATTGTAAGGGCTGCGTCCTACCCGCCGGTCGTTGAGATAGACATCTGCGGGGGGCTCTGAATCGATAAAGAGAGTCCCTCGGGTGGGGCTCATCTTAAGGCTCAGGGTTTTTCTCTCACCAGAAGCCAGAGTGATCTTATGAAGCAGCGGTTGGTAGCCATCTGTCTCCAAACGTATCTCAGCCGCCTCTCCTCCTCGGAGAGAGAGCGCGCTTCGCTGCTGTTTGGGGCTCAGAAGCTGACCATTGAGGCGAACGCGAGCTTGGGGAGGATAGACCTGAAGAGAGAGCAAGGCTGGGGCACGCTCCATCGGCTCAAGGCGAACCTCTCGCTTCTCAAGCGCGCCCGCCTTGAGCAGGATCTGATCTGACCAGCTGTGAAAGCCCTCTCCCTTAACCAGCAATTTATAGCTGCCCGGCTTAAGATTTTTGGCGACTACAGGGCTTTGAGTCCCCAAGGGCTGCTGATCAAGGGAGACTATGATCCCCTTCTCTGGCTCTACACGGATGATCAATCCAGCTTCATCGCCAGGACTCTCGGTCATCAGGAAAGCGAAGATCGCGCCGACGATGGCGAGGCTAAAGATGATCCCCGCGATGAGAAGGTCTCGGCGGTTGTTTGGGCTCTGAGAAGGCAGAAGAGGGAGGGGATTGTGATGAGGCTCTAAGGAGTTCAGGGAGTTCAGCTCCTCCTGTGCGGTCTCCGCGTTGATCCACTTGACCGGCTCCTGTTTCCCTGTCTCCTCCTCTGTGTGGATCCAGCTTGGAGGAGGTTCAGAGGGAGGAGGTTCAGGAGGAGGGAGGCTCAGATCCTGGCTCCTCTGATCCCAGAGGGAGGTCTCCTCATCCTCCTCTTCCGGTTGGCTGAGATCGATCCACCCCCCATTCTTCTCTTTCTCTTCAGCGATCTGCTCAGAGAAATGCTTAGCCATCCAATCCGACAAGGGGCGGTGAGAGAGGCTCTGTCCCCTGGAGTGAAGATAACGCTCCAGATCTTCAGCCAAGGCCGCCGCGCTGGAGTAGCGCTGATCTGGCTCACGCGCCAGGGCCTTTTGGATGATGTGATCCAGATGATGGTTAACCTCAGGATTTGATTTGCTGGGAGGAGAAACCTGGGCCTTCTCAACTAGATCTAAAGTTTGAAATTGATTCTCACCAAAGAAGAGACGCTGCCCCGTGAGCATCTCATGGATGACAGTCCCGAGAGAGAAGATGTCGGAGCGCTGGTCTATGGGGTTTCCTAAAACCTGCTCGGGTGACATATAGCCAAATTTGCCTTTAAGGACTCCGGCTTGTGTGGGTTCGTGCTCATTGCTGCGGGCTTTGGCGATCCCAAAATCGATCAGCTTGACAACCCCATCAAAAGAGATCAGGACATTCTGAGGAGAGATATCTCGATGGATGACATTGAGCGGCTGACCATCCTCTCCCCGCTTTCTGTGAGCGTAGTCCAAAGCGCCCGCTACTCGCGCAGCAATATAGGCGATCAGATCTACAGCCATCCGCTGCTTCTGCCGTCGAAAATAGTTATGGAGAGAGAGCAGGTCTTTGCCCGCGATATACTCCATGGCGATGAAATGATCGCCTTTGTGTTGGTCCAACTCCAAAGTCTGAACGATGTTGGCGTGATTGAGCTGGAGAGCGAGCCTCGCCTCAGAGCTGAACATCTCTAAGAAGCGCTGATCCTCAGCCAAGTGGGGGAGGATCTTTTTGATGGCGACAAAGCGGCTGAATCCCCCAATGCCGCCCAAGAGCCCCTTGAAGACCTCCGCCATCCCGCCAACGCTGATGCGCTCCAGGAGCAGGTATTTTCCAAACGGTTGGGGGTTCTGCAATCGACCTCGCCAATCTATCGGCTCGGGGAGAATAACCGGCTCTGCCGCTGAGGTCCAACGGGGATGCGTTGTCAGCGCGCTTATGTCAATATCTTCCAGATCTGAAGCACGAAAGCAGAGGGAAATGTGAAGGTATTCCCCAAGAATAAGCGCGGGTGGTTTTGGATGTTGTTGAGAATCCCGCTTATATTGGCGGCCCTCTTTCTACTCCTTTATGGGCTCCTCATCTGGATCTCCAAAGGGCCTGGAGAGCGCTATGCGGGTCCTTTTAAGGCACTCAGCCCTGAGGAGAAGGAGAGCATGGCTCGCCTTAAGGAGGATGTTTGGCAGTTGGCAGAGCAGATCGGCCCTCGCGACATCGGCAAACACCCCAAGGCGCTGGCTTCCGCGCGAGAGTATATTCGGGCTCAACTTCAGGCGACGGGTCTAGAGGTTCAATCAGAGCCCTATAAGGTTGGAGGGCAGAGCGTAGAGAACCTCATCGCTGAGCGCCGTGGCAGCGAATCTCCAGAGCGAATCCTCCTTATCGGCGCCCACTATGATAGCGTAGAGGCCACCCCCGGAGCGGATGATAACGCCAGTGGTGTCGCCGCCCTCTTAGAGATCGCACGTCTCCTCAAGGAGCCTCGTAAAATCAGCTTACGCTTTGTGGCCTTCGTCAACGAAGAACCCCCCTTCTTTGGCAGTGATGAGATGGGCAGCTTTGTTAACGCTCGGGGTTGCTTGAGCCGAGGAGATGAGATCCAAGGGATGCTCGCTTTGGAGATGCTGGGCTACTACCGGGGAGAGGCGGGAAGCCAAAGCTATCCTCCTCCTTTGAGCTTGGTCTATCCAGATCGAGGAGACTTCATCACCTTTGTCGGAGATTGGGACTCCCGTGCCCTCGTGCGGGATCTCTTGAAGCATTTTCGAGCACGGGTTCAGTTTCCCAGCGAGCTGCTCATAGGGCATAAGATGATTCCGGGAGTGGATTTCTCAGATCATCGTAACTTTTGGCAGATGGGCTACCCTGCCATGATGATCACAGACACCGCTTTTTATCGAAACCAAAACTATCATGAACCCACAGATCGCGCGGATACCCTCGATTATCCTCGTTTAGCGCGGCTCACCCGAGGTCTAGCGCTGGCTCTCGCTGATTACACAGATGAACTCTAGAGCTCCAGGGAAGCAGACTTGCGCAGCCGTTCCACCAGAGCTAACCTTCCACGGCTGCACTACTCTAACCCCCATAGGAGAGCTCATGGGCCCACTGCCGAGCAGCGCCACGGAAGAACAGTCGCTGATCAAAGAGCCAGAGGGAGCGACATCCAGCGCGCGGCCTCCAGGTGAAGCGCCCGAGCGTCTCAGCTCCTTCCTTGAGACCTTGGAGTCTGCCCGAGGCAGCCGTCTCCTGATCGCCATCAAGGGGCACCCTGATCCAGACAGCATCGCCAGCGCCTTGGCCCATCGACGCTTCGCCACTCACTTTGAGATTGAGTGCCATATCGTCTACTTCGATGAGATCAGCCACCCTGAGAACCGCGCCTTGGTCAAAGTCTTGGAGGCTCGTCTGCATCAATATCGTGCAGATATGGATCTCTCCGACTTTGATTATATGTCCTTTGTAGACACCCAATCCCCTGAGCTGCCCATCCGCGTCAAGAAGCCTCCTCCTGTCCTCACATTGGTGGATCATCATAGATCCGTAGGAGGCTATACGACGCGCTTCTTTGATATCCGTGAGGATGTAGGGGCTACATCAAGTATCTACGCAGAGTACTTAGAGCACTCTCCGCTTTCTCTCTCTTTGGAGAACCGAGAGGATGCTCTCCTAGCTACCGCCTTGATGCATGGCATCCGCTCTGACACAGACGATTTTATGTTGGCCTCAGCCTTAGATTTTAAGGCCGCCGCCTACCTCAGGAGCTTCCTCGACTTCGATCTGCTGCGTCTGATCAGCAAGCAATCCATCTCCACTCGGACGATGGAGATTATCCAGCGAGGCCTAAACCAGAAGGTGATTCGAGGAACCTTTCTTTTCGCTGGGGTTGGCTTTGTTCGAGACGAAGATCGCGATGGGATCGCTCAGACTTCGGACTTTCTTCTTCGGCATGAGGGGATCGATACTGTGGTGGTCTTTGGCATCGTCAATGGCGAGGTCGTGGATGGCTCCCTGCGCACCAACAGTGCCACTCTAGATCCCGACGCTTGGCTTAAGACCCTCTTTGGTGCCGATGCGGCGGGGCGTCACTATGGTGGAGGCCGTCGCAATAAGGGAGGCTTTCGTATCCCCCTGGGGCTCTTCGCCCGCTGTCGAGACAAAGATGCTCTCTGGGCCATCGGCAAGACCACAGTAGAGAACCTCTTCTTTGAAAAGATCGGCATCCAAGGGAAGAAAACAAACTCTCCCTAAAACCACACCGCCGAACTACACCTCGCCTAGCGATCTAGGCCGATCACAACGGGAATCAGAATGAAGGTTAAAAAGGCTCAGCAAGGCTATTTTTTTGTTGATGCAAACTTTTTAATTCAGCGAGTTTAGAGAAAGCTGAGAAGCTCGCCCACTATAAAATTTTGATCCAACTTGATTTTGGTCTATAAATATCTAAATAGGCCGGTTGTCATTATGACACCCTGAGGATCATCAAATGAAATCTTTTATTTCAATCAGCCTTCTCTATGCCTTCCTGGGGAGCGTCCAAGCTCAAACTCCACTCAGGGTAAGTTCTATCCCCTGGGTGCAAGAAAATGTCGAAATTCCCCATCCGGCGATTAATGGCTACAGGACCGCCCTACAAGCCATCGCTGAAGGAGGGCAATGTGAGGGTCTCTATCGCTATCAATGGGATATCAATGGAGATGGAGACTGGAATGATCCAGATGAACACTTCCGAAATGCCAATGGAAATGCTTTTTTTGCTCCCCTGCATCTCGACGTTCAATATCCAGATTCTTTTATAGATATAACTTACTATCCAAAGGTAAGAGTGATCTGTGCAGATGAAATTGCTGTTGCAGTAATGCCTGTGCATATTCAAGTTGGGCGAATCTGTCCTATATTTAGCGATGGGTATACTCCTGACTGTAATCAGGAACAGATCATTGCCTACGGACAATATTACAGAGATACAGATCCATCTATCACCAGACGAGTTCATTCAAATCGTGCAATCGACAGAGCTCTTTGGTGGATGTTCCGTCGTTTTGTACATTACGAAGATGACAACTTGGGTCACAGGGTGCATACCTGCTGGATGGATGAGTTTCATGACTTGTACAGCTCAGGTAATGCAATCAATGCTTTCTTACAAAGAGGGCATGGACATGGAAGAAATCGAGACCTTGATCCCTATTATCGTCATTTAACACAATGTGGAATCCATGCTTTCATGGCAAATCTCTCTCAGAGAGAGAGCAATTTTGATGATAATAGAGAGTTTGGTGTCGTTGGAAAAAGTTTAGGCTTTGACAATGTGCTTTTTGATGATGTTTTAACTACAAGTTATGTATCTACAGCGTGGGCTGAACCTTTTGCCCTATTTGGAGATCCTGATTATATAGCTCCAACAGGTCGGGAAGGAGTGTTTGGACAAACTCTAAAGGATATTGGTCAAGATATAGCTGATGAATTGAGGCGCTGCCAAGGAGAAAATGGATGGTGGGGTTATCATTGCCAACAGAATATTTTAGATTGTTCGACAAATGGAAGCACACCTGGAGCATTGCGCACTCTTGAAACAAAGTTAGGGATTAAAACCTATGAAGTATCCAAAGGATTACAACGGGAACGATTAAATGAAAATACAGGTGTTGGCGGTTGCTATTATGGAAGTTGGAATCATGGGTTAGCTGGAAATGGACTCGCTGGGTATGCGTGGACTGAAAACGGGGTATATGATCTTAATAATGCCAATATAAACGAACTACTTCAGTCCACCCAAAATATAAATTTAGATGAGTATGGACTCTATTATATATATGCAGCAGCCAAAGGACTGAGGGCTTTTTCACCAAAAATTGATATCTTACCCAATGGAACAGATTGGAACGCCAACTACAGTGACTGGCTCTTAAAGGGTGTAACTCTCAGCATAGGCGTTAGATTAAGCAGACTTAGGACGAAACTGA
>CAYLJJ010000154.1:0-9778 GCA_964384025.1 uncultured Nannocystaceae bacterium | reverse complement strand
CAAGGATGCTCAAGATCAACGCGGTGATCTCCCCAAGCCCCAAGGTCGTGATGCGCTCATAGAGCGCGTCGGCCTCCTCTCTCAGTCGGAGGAGTAGGTTGCCCCAGAAGCTGGGCGCTCGCTCAGGTAGAGCGCCTGCTGGAGTCGGGTCCAGGGTCTCCCAATTTCCATCGACAAGCACCTCAACCCAAGCATGAGCATCTTGACCACGCACAAGGGCGAACCCTCCATCGTGGTCATACTCCTGCACCAGATAGCCGGTGATCAGCCGTGCTGGGATATTGAGGCTACGCGCCAAGAGGGTGAAACTGCTGGCAAAGAACTCACAATGCCCACTCCGACGCTTGAGGAGAAAATGAAGGATAGGATCACGACCCAGAGGTTCAGGTTCAAAGGAGAGGGCATAGCGAAACTCTTGGGCGAGCTGATATTTGATCGCCTTGAGCTGGGCTCTTGGCTCCTCTGCGCCCTGAATCCAAGTTGAAGCGAGGTCTTGGAGAGGGGCCAAGATCTGCTCTGGGATCTCTAAGTCAAGCGCCTCAGCTTTTCCTGGAGCCCTGGAGCCTTCCCCCAACCCCAAACTCCAGGACTCAGTGTCGGATTCGAGCGCTTGAACAACCCCAAAGCTTTTCTGCAGTAGAGTCTTCTCGCTGCGGATCTCAAGGGTCTCCAGGGTGGTAAACAGGAAGGGCTCAGGCTCCAGGGGTTCAACCTCAACCCAATAGCTGGGCCGTCTCTCCGAGAAATGTAGGCGCTTCTCTCGAAGAAGGGAGCCTTTGCGTCCACCCGGATACCACTGCCCCGCGCGGTAGCGCTGAAAGACTCGCCCCCGTAGGCGCTCTATTCGAGGACCCTTGACCTTGAGGACCAGTTTATCAGAGGAGAGGATCTCCTCCAGATGCCCCAATGAGACATCTCCTCCTGCTCCAGAGACACCAACCCCTCCAGGGTTGAGGTAGGGATCGATGAGAGGAGAGAGGATCGGTTCCAGGACAGGGAGCGCCCAAGAGAGCCCCCCCATCAAGAGCGCCATCAGCGCTCCAGGCAGCAGGAGCCCCTTGAGGCCCCGACGCCCAGCCCAGCTTGGATCAGAGAGCCGCAGAGAGCTGAAGGCGCAGATGAGATAGTAGATCAGGAGCGAAGCAAAGAGGGGACGGCCCAGAGAGCGGGAGAGGGCCATGAGAGAGAGCAGGCTCAAGCCCAGAGTGATGCCCAAATCGCGACGATCCCAGCCCCAAGCGAAGCGAATAGCAGCCCCGCTGAGCGGGATTCCCCAGAGGCTCAAGCGAAGCAAGGAGCCCTGATGAGAGCCTGGAGTGAGGCTGTTATAGATAAAAAAGAGCAGGACCCCCAACCCCAGATGGAGGACCAGCTGAAGGAGGAGCGCTGGGCTTGAACGCTTCGCCCCCCATCGCAGAAAGAGGAGCGCAAAGAGGAGCGTCCCTAACGCAGTCCAAAGCTCAACGCTCCCGCTGTGTTCTCGGAGTTGATCAAGGAGCATGGGGCTCAAGAGCGCCAGGAACGCCAAAGTGCGGGCGTTGATCCCTCGGCCACTCATCCCCTCGTTGAGGACGCGCTTATCCATGCTCAATCTCCAGAGGCTCAAGGCCGGGCCTGACCCACTGTAATCCAGGCACCGAGGGCTTTGGAGGCTTGGGGCTCAAGAGAAAGGCGAAGAGTTGAGGGCAGCGACCCCGGGCCCGCTCCAGCAGCCCTGCCTCCTTGGGGCTCCAGCGAGAGAAGACCAGATAGGCGGCGCCTGGGTGGCCCAGGTGAGCGCTCAAGAGGCCCTCCAGATCCTCTCCCTCCCTCTCTCCGGTCTGCACCGCCGCCAAGGCGTCCAGGGCATGCTCAATGCCAGCCACATGTGCCCCCAACAGAATCTCAAAGGGGTTAGGGCCATCGATGAGCAGCTCCACCAGGGCCTCTTGACGGATCGCCTCATCACAGAGAGAGGCGGTCAAGGTCACGGCGGCGTCAAAGTTCTCCCGAGGCCCTTGGACACCACAGACTTGGAGGAGAATCACCGCCCGCTTACGCGCTGCCCGACGATACTCACGCACCATCGGACGACCCAGGCGGGCGGAGGAGCGAGCGTGGAGATCTCGGATGCGATCTCCTGGGCGATAGGGTCGCACTCCCAGCAGCTCATAAGACTCCCCTGCGGTATAGAGGCGGCCCCGCTGATCAGGAGGTTCGCGGATAGAGGGGGGATCAGGTAGAGCTAAGAGAGGTCGCAGAGGAGGCAGCACTGAGAAGCTCACCGGCTCGCTCAAAATCCTGGGGCCACGATAGAGCCCTAGAGGGTAGCTGGAGTAGACCGCGAAGCGCCCCAAGACTCTCTGCCCCCTCAGCAGGAAACGAGCGCTGATCTGAAGCCGCAGCGTCGCCCCTGGCTCCAGCACCTTTAAGCAGGGCTTAGCGCTCTCCCAGCTTCCATCCCAAGGCAGAAAGGGGCCTGAGACCTGGAGGCTATAGAGGGCCTTGGGGCCTTCGTTGTGTAGGAGCGCGGTGAAGGTGATCAGCTCTCCCACTGTGACCCGCGGTGGAGCCTCGATCCTGATCTTCAAGCCTGGGCAACGCGCCATCCTGCGGCTGAGGAGAGCCACAAAGAGGAGGCTGAAGAGGCCACAGAAGACCAGGTAGAGGCGAGAAAAGCGGATATCCATCCCTGCTGCTCCTGAGAGCAGGGTTAAGACCGCCAAAATCATCCCTTCTCGGGTCAGGCCGAGCAAAGGGCTGAGAAGGCGCTCCAGACGGTGAAACACCGGTCGCTCTGCCCAACGCGCTCGCCGCTCCGAGGAGGGGATCAGGATATGGTTCAGCTCCCGCAGGTTCATGTGGGAACAGGGATCTCAGCCAAGATGGACTCCATCACCTGGGCGCAGTTGCGGCCCTTATAACGAGCTTGGGCTCGAAGCTGGAGGCGATGAGCCAGGACCGGTAAGGCCAGATGTTGGAGATCTCCAGGGGTGACATAGTCTCGTCCCTCCAGGAACGCCAGAGCCTGAGCCGCGCGAAAGAGCGCTAGAGCACCTCGGGGGCTGGAGCCCACCTCCAAATCGGGGTGTCGGCGGCTGGCCTCCACCAGCTTTAGGAGGTAGCGAGCCACCAGAGGCTCTACACGCTGCTCTCGTACCGCCGCCTGAAGCGCGCTGAGGCTGTCACCGTTCCAGACCGGCTGCAGATCCATCAAGGGGTGACGCCGCTGCTGTCCAAAGAGCATCTCCAGCTCCTGCTCCGGCTCTGGATAACCCAAGTGGAGGCGCAGAAGAAAGCGATCCAGTTGAGCTTCAGGCAGCGGGTAGGTGCCCTGGGCGTCGATGGGGTTTTGGGTAGCGACGACAAAGAAGGGGCGCGGCAGGGCGCGGGTGACCCCATCGCTGGTCACTTGACTCTCTCCCATCGCCTCCAAGAGCGCTGACTGAGTGCGGGGGGAGGCGCGGTTAACCTCATCAGCCAGGAGGATATGGGTGAAGACTGGGCCTTCATTAAACTCGATCTGTCCCTGATTGTTGAGGATCGCGGCCCCCAAGATATCTGTGGGCATCAGATCTGGAGTAAACTGAACCCGCTTAAAGTCCAGATTGAGGGAGCGGGCCAGGGCGCGGGCCAGGGTGGTCTTGCCCACCCCCGGCACATCCTCCATCAATACATGCCCCTCACTGAGCAGGCCCACGATCAGGAGGGTGAGCGCCTCCCGCTTTCCAAAGATGACTTGCTCCAAGTTGGCGAGGAGGGCCGCGCCCTCAGGATGAACGATCTGCATATCACCTTTCAGGGCCTCTCAAGGCCGGGCTGAGGGACTTCGGTATGGTTTGACAGGAAGAACTCAGGATCTCCGACGCGGCCTCAGGAAGAGGAGCGCAGGGAGCATCAGCAAGAGCAGGGCAGAGCTGGAGCCACCCCCCAGGCGACAGTTACAGGCCTCAGCGCTGGTGCCACTGATGGTCCCACCATCCTCCTCTAAGCCCTCATCTTTGGGGATCACATAGCCCCCGCCGCTGTCTTGAGGTAGACCCGCGTCGGGAGGGGTCCCAGAGACGCAGCGATCAATCTCACAGATGAATCCGTTGGGGCAGTGATCCTCGACACAGAAGCCGTTGACGCAGCGCGCATCACCGCCACACTCTCCCGCTTGACAGGGGCCAACACAGCCACCACAGATGCAACGCAGCTCGGGGGGACACAGCTCTCCCTCATCCGTCTCGCCATCACAGTCATCATCCAGGGCGTTACAGATCTCATCACCGCCCTCAACGCGGCCCTCACAGGTCCCCCAGATTCCACCCTCGCAGATCTGCAAACCAAACTCGCAGATCCCTGTATTCTCTCCGCAGTCCCGTTGCTCTCCAGCTACGCAGTCACAGCGCTCATCCACCTCGCCGTCACAATCATCATCGATCCCATTGCCGCAGATCTCATCAATGGGGGCTTGGGCGCTGCACTCCGCCCACCCTCCTTCAGAGCAGGTCTGAGTTCCCTCACCACAGCGGGTGCTGCACTCTCGTAAGAGATCCTCATCTATCTCTCCATCACAGTCATTGTCCAGGAAATCACAGCGCTCAGGGTGAGGCAGGCCCTCACCATCACAGAAGCCCCATTGGCCGTTGTTATCACAGCGCTGGCTGCCCTGAGGACACTCTCCACGACCATCACCACAGGCGCGGATCTCGCCAGGGAGACAGTCGCAGCCCTCATCGGTCTCTCCATCACAGTTGTTGTCAAAGCCGTCACAGACCTCGATGAGGATCGGAGGAGCGTCGCACTCCTGCCACTCTCCCTCTACACAGAGAGAGGAGCCCGGACCGCAGATGTTGCTACAGTCCAGCGGCTCCAGATCCTCATCGATCTCTCCATCGCAGTCGTTGTCGATGGTGTCACAGATCTCCTCTTCCGGTTCGCGGGCTCCCTCGCAGGCGCCCCAAGCACCCCCCACACAGAGCTGCTGCCCCGCGACACAGGCGCCCTCATCAGGACCGCAGGCTTGTAGCTCTCCGTCTAGGCAGTCACAGTCCTCATCGATCGTATCATCGCAGTCATCATCGATGCCGTTGCAAAGCTCATCTAGGAGCGGTGGAGCATCACAGCCTGCCCAAGCCCCCCCAAGGCAGATCTCATCACCACTGCCGCAGGCGGTGCTACAGGTCCTGCGAAGCGCCTCATCAACCTCACCATCACAGTCATTGTCGAGGCCGTCGCAGATCTCTTCTACCGGCTGAGGGGCGTCACAGCCCAGCCACTGCCCTGAGAGGCAACGCTCTTGGCCCTGACCACACTGACTTTGACAACTCCTCGAGAGATCTTCATCGATCCAATCGTCACAGTCATCGTCGAAGTTGTTGCAGATCTCCTCCACCGGCGCGCGAGCATTACAGTCTCCCCACCCTCCCTGTTGGCAGATCTCCTGCCCAGCCCCGCAGCTGCTCTCGCAGCGACGGCTCAGGCCCTCATCCACATGCCCATCACAGTCATCATCCCGAGCGTTGCAGATCTCCATCTCAGGGCTGGGAGCGTTACACTCCACCCAGCGCCCAGCACGACAGGTCGCCTCACCATTGCCACAGGGGCCTGAGCAGCTTTGAGTGATGCCATCCACCTGACCGTCACAATCATCGTCTCGGTTGTTACAGATCTCAGGGCGGGGGCCGATGCCCCCCTCACATTGGTCAGCCCAAACGCCAGGCTCTACACAGCTTTGGATCCCGGTTCGGCAACTGCCCGCGTCGCTGCCACAGCTCCGCGTCTCTCCTGGAACGCAGTCACAGCCCGGATCCGGGTTGCCATCGCAATCATTGTCCAAGCCATCACAGATATCAGGCCGCTCAAGGGGCGCGTCGCAGTCGATCCAAGCGCCTCGAAGGCAGCGCTCGCTGCCCATACCACACTGAGTGCTACAGGAGCGGATCAGCTCTTCATCGATCTGACCGTCACAGTCATCATCGAAGTTGTTGCAGATCTCCTCGTTGAACTCCTGGGCGGCACACTCTCCCCAGTCTCCTCCAGAGCAGAGACGCTCACCCGCTCCACAGGGGCCGACGCAGGGCTCAGAGATGTTGTCTACGACACCATCACAATCATTATCCAGGCCATCACAGACCTCCTCAGTGATGCGCACAACGATCTCATCCAACATAAAGCGTAGGTCCACCTCATTGTCGGCTTGGTAGTAACAGTTGTTGTTCTCTCCGTCAGGGTTGCAGCCAGGGCGCCCCGTTCCCGCTTCCACCGCCATATGGTGTAGGCTGTTGCGATCCACCTGCCCACCAAATCCCAGGATAAAGCTGGTCACGTCATGATCCCTGAGGAAGCGAACCCGGTCGATCATCGACGTTCCAGAGGTCTCCTCGCAGCGGTAGTTTCCATCAATTCTGTAGAGACCACAGCATTGCCAACCATCGGTGATCAAGATCACAAAGCGCCTGCGTTCAGAGAAGCCCAAACCGAGAAAGTGACGATCGGCAGCCTCCAGGGATTGCCAGGTTGGGGTGTAAGAGTGGCTCAGGGATTCGGGCCAAGCCAGCGAGGCGCTGATCTGATCTGCAGTACCCGCGCCCATCTCTACTACCACCTCTCCAGGAGTGCAGTGGGGAGCGCTGGGCTCGCAGCCATCATCTTGATAGTTAAAATCACAGGCGCCCACCGGCCCCTCGATCCCATTGGCACCACTCCCAGAAGGCCCAGGGTAGATCATCAAACCAAAGTGGGTGCTCTCTCCATAGTCGGCTAAGACTCGATTGATCGCCTGAGTTGCGATATCCCATTTTGTTTTGTTGTCGATGTTCCCGCGCATACTCATAGAGCGATCCAGGACAATCAATGCTGAGGGATACTCGCAGTTCTGAGCGTTTACCCAAGATGGCAGCATCAGCAACAGAGCTAGAATACCCTGTCTCATCGCCTCCTCCTTCGACCCTCTCCGGGCCTTTTTCTGAGGAGTTTCCACACTGTTGGGGTTTTGAGCAATCCCATTAAGAGATTAAAAGCGAGAGAGATTTAAGAGAGAGATCCCAGCGACAGGATAAGCAGCGCAGGAGGCGGTCGAATGCAGCTGTTTGGCGAAGGTTAGAGCCTCAAGCGAGAGGCATCCAGATCTCCACCTCCATCTCTTCGGGTGGACACTGTCCTGGATCTTTTCGATAGATCTCAAGGGCGGGAGCTGAGCGTATCTCTCGGCCGCTCTTGGGGATCCACTCACCGCAGAGCCTAGCATAGGAAGCCGCCAGCTTCTCCAAGGGGCCACGGTGCAGGGTCACAGCGTACTCACCCGCAGGCAGCTCTTGAATACCAATAGCTCCTGAAACAGACCGCTCTTCCTTCAGCTCGATGCAGGCATCATAGCGGAGCTTATCGGCAGGGGTCACCTCTGGATCATCATGAGAGAGGCCAAACATATGAGCATGGGGACCCAAGAGGCCCTGAGGACCAGCCCAGGCACAGAGGCTCTCCCAAGCGGCACCCACCTGCTGATAGGGGCCAATATGACGAACAAAGGCGAAGGTCTTAGCGGCTTGTGTGCGGATCTCGGCAGACATGGGATCTCCTAAACTGGAGTGAGGTTGAAAGCCCTCCAGTTCTCCACCTGGAACAAAGTGAACACCTGAGGGGCTGGGGTCTTGAACCCAGCGGTGGGCCCGGCGAAAGAGAGAGGGGGGCCGATGAAACATCAACTTGAAGGCGCGCGTAAAAGACTCAGGGCTCTCAAAGCCTGCGTCTAGAGCTACTCGAATGACGCTGCGTTGAGTGGCGATCAGCTGTGAGGCGGCCCGCTCTAGGCGGATGCGGCGGATATGCTCATGCACCCCTTCTCCCAGCATCCCTCGAAAGACACGGTGGAAGTGGAAGGGAGAGAAGCAGGCGATACGGGCCAACTCCTCTAAAGAGATGGCTTCGTTCAGGTTGGCTTGAATATAAAGGAGGACTCGCAGGATCCGAGCTTGGTACTCTTCAAGAGTGGAGGCCTTCAATCTTCTGCTCCTCAGCTTTTATGAGGAGGAAGATATCAGGAAGCTCAGGAGCAGACCTGACCATCCTTGCTCAATTTCCAAGCCCCAACCAGTCCTGCTCTCCGCAAGCACCACCCAAAAGTTTGGAAGGTTGCGATCAGCTCTCCCGTGCGGATCTTCGGTGGAAGATGTTCAGCCCAGCTCGCTGAATAAGTCAAACATCGGCTTTGAGCAGGGGTCAGGAGCATAGAGCTGAACTGTCGATAGAACATCCCCCTCAGCTCTTTGAAATTCAAAAAGTTCTTTAACTCAGGGCGAAGCTGTAGTTTGGCTCCAAACTCTTCCCCAGGAGGTTTTATATATGGCGCGCATCTTGGTCATCGACGACAACGCCACCATGAGAGAGGGGATCGCCCACACTCTTAGACGGCAAGGGCACACCTTGGAGACCGCCTCCAGCGGTCAGGCAGGTCTCACGCTGTTTAAAAAGCGAGCGGCGGACTTTGTGATCTCAGATCTCAAGATGCAGGGCCTGGACGGAATCGGGGTCCTCAAGGGGATCCGAGCCATCGATCCAGAAGCGCTGTTGATGATCGTCACCGGCTTTGGCAGCGTTGAGACTGCCGTAGAGGCGATGCAGCTGGGAGCTTTTGACTTTATCACTAAGCCCTTCTCTCCTGCGCTGTTGAGAGCCAAGGTGGCCTCTGCTCTGGAGCGCCTCAAGCTACGGCAACAGCATGAGAAGCTGGAGCGCCATAACGAGATCCTCAGAGAGGAGCTGGAGGCTCGCTATCAGCCCAGCGCAGAGCATGAGCTGGTGGGGGATAGCTCAGCGATGAAGCGAGTGCTTCAGACCGTCGCGCGGGTAGCTCATGCAGACAGCACTGTACATATCTATGGGGAGAGTGGGACAGGTAAGGAGCTGGTCGCTCGCGCCCTTCATCGCAACAGCCGCAGGCGGAAAGGCCCCTTTATCAAGGTCAACTGCAGCGCCCTGACCGAAACCATCTTGGAGAGTGAGCTCTTCGGTCATGAGCGAGGAGCCTTCACCAGCGCTCATAAGCGGAGGCTGGGGCGCTTTGAGCTGGCCGATGGGGGCACCCTCTTTCTGGATGAGATCGGGGAGATCAGCCCCAGCATCCAGCTTAAGCTGCTGCGGGTGATCCAGGAGCAAGCCTTTGAGCGGGTGGGTGGAGAAGAGACCATCCAGGTCGATGTACGGCTGATCTCCGCGACCAATAAGGAGCTGCTTAAAGAGGTAGAGGAGAAGCGCTTTCGACAGGATCTCTACTATCGTTTGCATATAGTGCCCCTGATCCTCCCACCTCTACGAGAGCGACCCTCAGACATCAACGCCCTGGCTGAGCATTTTATCGTTAAGCTTCGCGACCGCACAGGCAGCCGGGTTCAGAAGATCAGCCCAGAGGCGATCAAATTGATGTCTGTCTATCCCTGGCCGGGCAATGTCCGCGAGCTGGAGAACGCCATCGAACAGAGCTTGGTTTTCGCTGAGGGCGAGCGCTTAGAGGCACATGATCTCCCCGATCATATCCGTGGAGCCAGAGGTCGCAGCCTCAGCTTGCCAGAGGATGATCGTCCCCTCCCCGAGATTTTAGAGTCTCTGGAGCAGCAGCTGATCGCAAAGGCATTTCAGGAGGCGGGAGGGGTCAAGACAGAGTGTGCTCGTAAGCTGGGGATCAAGACCTCAGCGCTTTACTACAAGCTGGAGAAGTATGGGATCTCTTGAAGCGCCCTTCTGACTGAAGCCTTCAGGAGGTCAAATCAGCTCCTTTAAGGCTCTGCCTTGGGCAGCAGCTTCAGCGCAGCCCGCG
>CAYLJJ010000153.1:0-9804 GCA_964384025.1 uncultured Nannocystaceae bacterium | reverse complement strand
CTCTGGGATCCGAAAAGCCCAATGATTACGCGAGAGGGCTGAGAGTCACACCCGTTTCCCCCGCATGAGCGGGGATTGACCGTTGTTTTTCGGTCGGGTGGGAAGAGGGACGTTGTTTCCCCCGCATGAGCGGGGATTGACCTCGACAGGCGCCCAGGCCCCCACAGACTGATATGTTTCCCCCGCATGAGCGGGGATTGACCGCGACAGCTCAGCCGCCGCAGATAGATGTCTCAGTTTCCCCCGCATGAGCGGGGATTGACCCAGAGACCTGCCTCAGGGCAGGTCTCTACTCACGTTTCCCCCGCATGAGCGGGGATTGACCCTCGTATTCCTGTGCCAGCTCCAGCATATCTGTGTTTCCCCCGCATGAGCGGGGATTGACCGACTATACGGACCAGCGCGCCCCGTTGAGCATAGTTTCCCCCGCATGAGCGGGGATTGACCCCAAGCCGTGAGTTTGATTCCGTTCATCCCCTTGTTTCCCCCGCATGAGCGGGGATTGACCGCGTAAGCACGAAAAGCGGCGCGCGGGAAAGCTATTTCCCCCCGCATGAGCGGGGATTGACCTCGTTGTCGGGCGTAATATTTTTTTATGCCGAAGTTTCCCCCGCATGAGCGGGGATTGACCTTCACGCGCGCGATTCACAGGGTCTGAATAATAGTTTCCCCCGCATGAGCGGGGATTGACCATATTGGCTTTGATTGGTGGAGGAGATCACCCTGTTTCCCCCGCATGAGCGGGGATTGACCCGCGGCCATGCAGGAACGCATGAACGGAGGCTTGTTTCCCCCGCATGAGCGGGGATTGACCTCCGGCCTTGTCCAGCTCAGCGCGGAGTCTCGCGTTTCCCCCGCATGAGCGGGGATTGACCCTTGGGCCTAAACGGCCACTCAGGGCGACTCTCGTTTCCCCCGCATGAGCGGGGATTGATCTCGTAACATCGTTCCAGTTTGTATCCCCCGATGGTTTCCCCCGCATGAGCGGGGATTGACCTGATTCGCTCCCAGAGATCATCTGAGGGCATCTGTTTCCCCCGCATGAGCGGGGATTGACCTGGGCTATGCTACTGAGGCCAAAGGTCTCCTCCGTTTCCCCCGCATGAGCGGAGATTGACCTTTACCAAAAACACGCAGCACGACTGTAATCATGTTTCCCCCGCATGAGCGGGGATTGACCCACAGAGCGCATTTTCTCATGAGTGGTCAACCTGTTTCCCCCGCATGAGCGGGGATTGACCGAGCGCCTGCGGCTGGTACTGACAGATCCAGCAGTTTCCCCCGCATGAGCGGGGATTGACCCGAGGCGGTATCGCCGCACCTCAGGCCGGTGAGGTTTCCCCCGCATGAGCGGGGATTGACCAGCAGCCCCCTTCCCAGGAGCGCTCCCATGAACGTTTCCCCCGCATGAGCGGGGATTGACCGCCTAGCATTAGAGGCTGTACCCGAGGCAAGGAGTTTCCCCCGCATGAGCGGGGATTGACCGTGCGAGGTCAAGAACCTCTGCACCATCGCGATGTTTCCCCCGCATGAGCGGGGATTGACCCTCCGAGCCTTCCTGCCTCTCCCCACGCCCCCCCTTTCCCCCGCATGAGCGGGGATTGACCCATTCACTGCATTCATCTAAATGCTTAAGATGTGTTTCCCCCGCATGAGCGGGGATTGACCCTCCATCGCATCGAAGAAGAGGCCGGAGGGGGCGTTTCCCCCGCATGAGCGGGGATTGACCGCTGGGTAGGGGGTGATGGGGTAGGGAGTGGGGGTTTCCCCCGCATGAGCGGGGATTGACCGTTCCGAGTCCAAAATGTTCAGCCTCGGGCGTAGTTTCCCCCGCATGAGCGGGGATTGACCCCATGTCCGAGTCATCTGCGGTTATGTGCGGCTGTTTCCCCCGCATGAGCGGGGATTGACCCCCCTCGCATTTCCGAAAGGACCGCGCCTGGGAGTTTCCCCCGCATGAGCGGGGATTGACCCAGCGCCACTATCAGCAGGGCGGCCACCCACATGTTTCCCCCGCATGAGCGGGGATTGACCCGCGAAAGCGCCCTCGACGGGAGGGTCGGGGATGTTTCCCCCGCATGAGCGGGGATTGACCTCTCAATGCAACTGCTTCGAATTGCAGGCCGCAGTTTCCCCCGCATGAGCGGGGATTGACCTTCTAACATTGATTGAGTGATTCTCCTTCTTTTGTTTCCCCCGCATGAGCGGGGATTGACCGTTGGTCGACGCCTGGGCGACGACGCCCTGGGTGTTTCCCCC
The DNA here is from genome assembly GCA_964384025.1 of uncultured Nannocystaceae bacterium. Classification (GTDB taxonomy): domain Bacteria; phylum Myxococcota_A; class Bradymonadia; order UBA7976; family UBA1532; genus CAYLJJ01. Next base: position 7,545 of record CAYLJJ010000153.1, on the reverse strand, counting down.
GCATGAGCGGGGATTGACCCGCGAAAGCGCCCTCGACGGGAGGGTCGGGGATGTTTCCCCCGCATGAGCGGGGATTGACCTGCTTACCCCGAAATAGACGCCAGAGTTCCTTGGTTTCCCCCGCATGAGCGGGGATTGACCGATCTGCGTCCGCTGTAAGAGGGAGTTGCCCCTGTTTCCCCCGCATGAGCGGGGATTGACCGTCTTGGTCAGCCTACCGACCGGATACACCTCAGTTTCCCCCGCATGAGCGGGGATTGACCTTCTTGACCCGGTGTCAGAGAGTCACCCGGTGTGTTTCCCCCGCATGAGCGGGGATTGACCCACAGCCATGGTTTATTTTTCTCCTTGCAAGGTATTTCCCCCGCATGAGCGGGGATTGACCTCCGGCCTTGTCCAGCTCAGCGCGGAGCCTCTCGTTTCCCCCGCATGAGCGGGGATTGACCCATTTGATTCTATTGTTGGTGGAAATACTGGCAGTTTCCCCCGCATGAGCGGGGATTGACCCCCGGCTCTCGAGGCGCATCGTACCTCTCCCTAGTTTCCCCCGCATGAGCGGGGATTGACCTCTCCTCGCCCTCATCCTCTCCGTACACCTGTTGTTTCCCCCGCATGAGCGGGGATTGACCCCAGATCGTATACCCTGATACGCTGGCCAATGGGTTTCCCCCGCATGAGCGGGGATTGACCGTGAAAATTTTCCTAATGCTGTTCCTGTCGATGGTTTCCCCCGCATGAGCGGGGATTGACCGATTCCCTTTGACAGGGGTGTCCATCAGGGCTCGTTTCCCCCGCATGAGCGGGGATTGACCCGCCGGATATATCTACGGCCTACCCTCGCTGGGATTTCCCCCGCATGAGCGGGGATTGACCAGCCATTTATGCCGGTTAGGCCCATGAGACATCGTTTCCCCCGCATGAGCGGGGATTGACCTCCGCAGTGCCTTCAACGCACTACTTCCAGGCGGTTTCCCCCGCATGAGCGGGGATTGACCGGATAGAATAGTTTAGGTGGACCCTTCAAAGAAGTTTCCCCCGCATGAGCGGGGATTGACCTCCCCAAAAGCTGGAGCGTCGCGTACCTCTTCGGTTTCCCCCGCATGAGCGGGGATTGACCCTGATTCAGATATTGGAGCGGCTGCAGCGCCTCGTTTCCCCCGCATGAGCGGGGATTGACCGGTGTAATGATAGAGCCCCCGCCGATACTCCTGGTTTCCCCCGCATGAGCGGGGATTGACCGATCTGGTTGCCGCCGCCTGACTCAAGGAGCTGGTTTCCCCCGCATGAGCGGGGATTGACCGATCTGGTTGCCGCCGCCTGACTCAAGGAGCTGGTTTCCCCCGCATGAGCGGGGATTGACCCTCTCTCGAGAGTTGGGCGAACTCTCTCGAGAGGTTTCCCCCGCATGAGCGGGGATTGACCATAAGGATCGACCGGATGCTTTTGTGCGCGGGTGTTTCCCCCGCATGAGCGGGGATTGACCTCAAGCCAGCCTGCCATCCACGCGGCCCGTGCTGTTTCCCCCGCATGAGCGGGGATTGACCGATGGCCCCACAGCAGAACTCCAGACAATCACAGTTTCCCCCGCATGAGCGGGGATTGACCTCAAAAATCACCACCTCAGCCCAACTCCACCAGGTTTCCCCCGCATGAGCGGGGATTGACCTCCGTTTGCTTGCCGAAGACCTTGACCCTGTGCATTTCCCCCGCATGAGCGGGGATTGACCCATTCGTCGTCGGCTATTCGTAAATTGTACCCATGGTTTCTCCCGCATAAGCGGGGATTGACCCAGAGCGGAGTTTCCCCCACATAAGCGGGGATTGGATGAAGATAGGCTATCCATCATCACAGTGAAGAGGGTCTCCTTCGATAAGCACGCAACCTATGTGACGCGGGCTGCCGCAGATCTCGACGCCTTGCGCTTTAGGCCATGTAGAAGTGCCAACTCATCTCCAACTCCTCCAAGACTCGAAATGGATCACACCTGAAATTTAAAAATCTGCGCCGACACCAACGGCGTGCAAGGCGCTGGTTAGGACATGTCGTCGGTAACCTGGACTCTTTGCACACCAGAGGTTGTTGGGGATCAGGCCTTTGGCTGGATGATGGAAGCTGTATGAATCGAGAGGTTCATCTACAGTTCTGCGAGCGCTTAGAGGTAAAACCCCTTTAGGCGACTCTCCGAGGCTTACAAAAGTCTCGAAATTTACCCTCGTTCGCAGTAGGGAGAGGGCAAAAGATCAAGGAGGTGCTGTGCTTATCGATGTAAATCTCTCCATCGTTGGTGTTGAGCCTGGGGTCCTGATGCAGCGGATGGTTGACAGCGGTTTGGAGGGGGCCATCCTCAATGACAGGGGACGTGCGGATCGTCTCCCTGCTTATCTTGAGGCGCTGGAGGCTGAAGGTTTCCTGGCCTTCGCGGCAGTGGCTCTACCCACTCAGTATGGAACGCTCCTCTTTCTTCCCAAGCAACCCAACTCCAGCTTCTTCGAAGCCGACTGGGGTGAGGGATGTTGGGAAGCTCGTGAAGCTCTAGAAGCCGTCAAGGACGCTGACGGGGCCCTGTTGGCCAGTCATCCATTTCAGCAGATCGCCGGACCCTGTTGGGGGGATCGAATCTATGCCATCAAAGAGCTGGCAGCCCTAGAGTGTCGCGTCGGCCGGGGTCGCTACCGCTGGGATCGTATGGCTGATCAGGTCGCCCATCAGCGGAATATCGGTCGCCTAGGGAGTTGTGGTGGAGATCTCAACTACCTGGGCCTGGCTGCGACGGTCTTTGGAGAGGCAGTAGAGACCCAAAAGCAGCTCACCGAGGCGCTGGGCGCGGGTGCCTGTTGGCCTGTAGAGTTTGAGGAGCCTGAGGCTCCCCGAGATCGCTCTGCTCCTCCACCACGAAGAGAGGAGCAGAGGCGCTCGGAAGGGCCCGGACGGGGAGGGCGACGTGGTGATGGTTCGGGGCGCCGCCCTCGTTCCGAGAACTCTGGACGAGGAGGACGACGCGGTGATGGTTCAGGGCGCCGTCCTCGTTCTGAAGGGCGAAGGCGCTGAATCTCTTAGTCTCCATAGTGACGCTGCCAAGCGCCATGAAGCTGACAAAGATCCGCGACCTTGAGTGAGCGCCCTCGAAAGCGGTTAAAGTTCTCTAACTCCAGACCCTCCTGAAAAGCGCGTAGGTAGCCCTGAATGCTGCGCGCAGGGCTCTTGGCTAGGGTTCGGATCTCATCTGGAGAGCGCCCCATCTTATGTAAGGCGATGACGCTGTGGATCTTGCCCTTTTTGATCTTGGGATCGCTGAGGAAGCGATAGTTCCGCATGATATAGGCAGGCATCTCTCGATGTTGATACATACGCTTGAGGGTCAAGCCCACCCGCGCGGTGGCCAGGACCATTCGCTGCTCTAGGTCGGGACAGGGTTCTAAGCAGAGAGGGCTGCTCTGCTCCCAAACCTTGCGCTCTGCGATCGCCTCGTCCAGCTCTGCAACCCGCTTATGTCCTGTTTGAGAAAGGAGATGATCTACACAGAGGGAGCAGCCGTTGATCAGGTGACCATCAGGGCTCTCTAAGCTGCGGATCAAGATTCCTCCAAATTCCCCTTCTGGCGCGAAGCTGATATCTAGACCCTTAAAGCTCCCTCCACGATAGCCTCCCGCTTCTCGATGGAAGTACCAACGGGCCTCGCTCTTCTGAAGAGGATCACAGTGGGCGAACGGATCAAGGTGTTCTTCTGCGTGGTAGTAGAACTCGATCTCCAAGAGACGGTGAGGCGCTCCAGCCACCAGGAGCTGACAGCCATTGAGCAGCAACTCAGCGATCTCTTGAAACCAGATCTCAGGTGTGCGCTCTCCCGCTTGTAGAAGTAACTCAGAAAGAAAGCTCATCTATCTCCGATTTTGTTTGGACTCGTATGAAACACTTTGGAGCCTTGGAGGCTCTGAGTGTTGATTTTCTTGAGAGGAGAGGATGATGCCGCTGTACCGCTACACCTGCAAGAGCTGCGAGCACCCCTTTGAAGCTTTTGTGCAAAGCTCCACCGTGCCCAGTTGCCCCGAGTGTGGAGCTGAGGAGTTGGAGAAGCGCTTCACCGCTTTTGCGGTGCGAGGCGGCGTGGGTGCTGGGGGGAACAAGATGGAGGCCCCCTCCTGTAATACAGGCAGCTGCGCGACAGGCTCCTGCCCCTTCGTCTGATTCCAGAGCAATCTCTTCAGCCCTTCTTAAAGCGTGCCTGATAGTCGGGGATATTTTGCTTGAGCCACCTGCGAAAGTTGGAGCGGTCGATCCCTGCATGTCGAGCACATTGAGTGAGATTTCCTGTATACCTCTCCATCAAACCTGAGAGATATTCGATCTGTACCTGCCTCAGTGACTCTCTTTTGGCCTGCTTCCAGGGTTTGCTTAGATCCACCAGAGAGCTGGGCAGACGCTCAGAGTAAGTGGGCTGTTCGGGCTCTGCTTGAAGCTCAGGGCTCAAGCTAGAGACCTTAAGGCTCTGGCCCGGCTCACTGAGCACGGCCATCTGAAGCTCACTAAAAAGTTCCCTGATGTTTCCAGGCCAAGAATAGTTCATAAGCCGCTCCAGAAACTCAGGGCTGAGCTGCTTGCTGCTCCCGATGCTGTGAAGTATGCGCACCGCCAAGCTGGGGATATCCTCGCGGCGCTCTCGCAGCGGAGGCATCTTGATCTCTGCTACCTTCAAGCGAAAGAGGAGATCTTTCCGAAACCTGCCCTGCTTGACCGCCTCCTGTAGATCCATATTTGTAGCGCTGAGGACACGCACGTCGATATCGATCTCTTGATTGCTGCCCAAAGGGCGAAAAGTCTTCTCGCTGAGGATCCGAAGGAACCGGGGTTGGAGATGAAAAGGGAGGTTACCGATCTCATCCAAAAAGAGAGTTCCTTTGTGAGCTTCAGCAATAAGCCCCTTGCGTCTCTGCGCCTCGCTAAAGGCGCCTGGGATTTGACCAAAGAGTTCTGACTCAATCAGGTTGGGATTGGAGACCCCACAGTCGATCACCACAAAGGGCTGAAATGCACGATCGCTCAAGCGATGGATCTCTTTGGCGATCACGGTCTTACCTGAACCAGAGGGTCCGGTGATAAGCACCGGCACATTGGCCCTGGAAACACGCTCTATCGTGTTGATGATCGGCAGCATCTGGGGGGATTGGCTCTTGAGGAGATCAGGCTCCTTGCCCTCCCTGAGGGCTCTGTTCTCTTCTCGGAGGGCCTTGATCTGGGCAGCCTGCCTCACCTTATGGATGCACTCTTTGATGTCGATGAAGGGCTTGGTGAGATAGTGAAAGGCCCCACTTTGAATGGCAGAGATCGCATCCTCAACGCTGCCGTGCGCAGTCATCAGGATCACCTCAACCTCAGGCCAGTGCCGCTTGGAATATTTGAGCAGCTCAATCCCTGTCATCCCCTCCATTCGAATATCGGTGACAAGTACATCTATGGAGTAGCTCTGAAGGAGCTGGATCGCTTCAGAGCCACTGAAGGCGGTGTAGACCTGAAACTCCCCCTGTTGTGGGTTCAGGAAATGAACCCAACTCCTCTGAATGGAGCGCTCGTCGTCTACAACAAGTACCCTGATTTTTCGGTCTCGCAGGTTCATGGAAGGACAGTAGCAGATTTTTCTCTTGATCAGACCTGCTGTTGTGCTGCTGCGTTGATTGCGCCGGCCTGGAGGTAAAAATGCGTCTCTCTTCTCTTTTTGTTCTGGTGATCTTTTGCTCATGTACTCCCAACCCAGCTCTGGATTTGGCTCATGGTCAGCTCAAAGCTGAAGCTGGACTCTGGCAACTCCAACTCCTGGATGCCTGGAGAGATCCGCTGCCCTCCTGGTCTCAGGGAGGTGTTACCTGGGTGGAAGCACGAGAGGGACAGCCCTATCGACTGCGCCTAAAGAATCACAGCGGTCAGCGCGTAGAGGCGGTGATCACCGTGGATGGTCGGGATGTGATCTCAGGGCAACCTGGCTCCTACGAGGAGCAGCGGGGCTATATTATTGAACCCTATGGAGAGCTTCTGGTTGAGGGCTTTCGCAAAAGCTTCTCTCAGGTGGCCACCTTTCGCTTCTCTAAGCCAGATCAGAGCTATGCCAGCCGTATGGGAGATGCGCGCAACCTGGGGGTTGTAGGAGCAGCCATTTTTAAAGAGGCGACTCGGAGCGCTCCCGTAGGCATCGCGATGGAGAACGTCGCACGAGATAGAGCTGCTCCTCTACCCGCAGCTCCCCCTCTAAATCGACGCTCTAGGGCTGGCAAAGAAAGCTCTCTCTCTGAACAAGCGCCCAGACAGAACCTGGGGACAGCTTATGGGGAGGCTCGCCACTCCCAAGCTACAGAAGCTCCCTTTAAGCGCGGAAACTCTCGCCCTGAAATCCTGTTGGCGGTCTACTATGATGATCGAGCTGGGTTGATCCGCCGTGGGATCATCCCCGCTCCCCAAAGCCCTGATCCTTTCCCCGCCCGCAGCTTCGCGCCTCCCCCTCCCTAAACAGCTTCTCTTCAAAAAGATGCCAGTGAGGAGGCTGTTGTGGTGAGGAAGAACGCCGTGAACGCAGACCAAAATCCTCTTAAGGCGGAGCACTTTAGGGTGGAGCTTTAGATTTAAAACTGAGCATTGAGGAAAAAAAGTGAGCACCCTCTCCCGACTTAACAGAGTCTTATGCTGATAAATTTCTAAGGAGAGCAGAGATGAATTGGGATCAACATTTCTCTGGGGAGCACTATCGCTATGGTGAGCATCCCAACGTTTTTTTGGAATCGATGAGGACTCGACTCCCCGGTGAGGGTGAGGCTTTGGATCTGGCAGCAGGAGAAGGACGCAACGCCGTCTGGCTGGCCAGTCGAGGCCTCTCGGTGACCGCTTTGGACCTCTCCGAGGTCGCCTTGGAGAAGGCACAGCGGTTGGCAAAAGAGTGGGAGGTTGAGATCAAGACCGAGCAGCTGGACCTAGCCGAGTGGGTACCAGAAGAGGCGCACTACGATATGATCTGCGCTACCTTTCTACACCTCCCTCCACCGCTTAGGGTGAAGATTCACCGCTCTATGCTTCGAGCAGTTAAGCCGGGAGGGGTGATCATCATAGAGGCGTTTCGAATGGAGCAACTCGCCTTTCAGAGTGGAGGGCCTCAGGATCCTCTTCTGCTCTATAGCTTGGGAACGCTCCGAGAAGATTTTATGGAGGGAGGAGTGATGGAGCTGCTTCAGGAAAGCTTGACCACGTTGGCAGAGGGGGAGGGACATCAGGGCAAGGCGGCTACAGTCAGGATGGTGCTACGCAGAAATTGAAGAGCATCAGATGACAACAGTCTGGATAGCTTTTGTAAGCTCGTAAAATTATTAGGTTTCTTCGGAACATCCCTAAAAGCACGGCTCCAATGATTTCAGCATGTTATGGAGCTACTCTGCTGTCACTCTCAAAAAATATCCAGACTGTTGGTGTCAGGAAACTGGCTGATTTCTGGCATCCCCTCACGGCCGCTACGATCGGGTGTGACTCTCAGCCCTCTCGCGTAATCATTGGGCTTTTCGGATCCCAGA
>CAYLJJ010000152.1:0-10163 GCA_964384025.1 uncultured Nannocystaceae bacterium | reverse complement strand
ACCCGCGCTCATAGACCACGGCCTCATCGCTGCCTAAAAATGACCGGACTATTGAGTATGGTGTGGGGAGACAAACGAAGCCCTTCTCTGGAGCATTTCTATGCGACCCTCTCTTCTACTCTCTCTCCTGCTTTTGGGCTGTGGCCTTAGAGATGATCTACCCGCCGCGGCAGAGAGCCCTCTGCGGATCAATGAGATTTTTGCCAACGGCAGCAGCGATGCCGATTGGGTTGAGCTCTACAATGAGGGCTCCACCGAGCTGGATTTAGAAGGCTATCGCCTCGATGACGGGGGGGGAGACTGGCAGATCCCAGCACAGATCTTGGCCCCTGGAGGCTATCTCGTCATCATCTGCGATGGGGGGGAGGAGGAGGGCCACGCCGACTTCAAGCTTTCCAGTGGCGGGGAGAGCCTCTCGCTCAAGGATCCAGAGGTTGCCCTTGTTGAGACCATAACTTTCGGAATTCAAGAGGTAGATCGGAGCTGGGCTCGGGGAGAGGATGGAACTTGGGCTCCTGCGAGCCCCAGCCCAGGAGAAGCCAACGGTGCTTCGGCGCCTCTCTTAGATCAAGGGCTCCCTCCCGACGGAGGCACATCAGAGATCCCTCTTTGGATCAACGAGGTGATGAGTAAGAACGAAAGCTACCCCGATCCTCAGGGCGAAGCTGGAGACTGGATCGAGCTGTACAACGGGGGAGAGGCTGAGCTTCAACTTGAAGGTTTCATCCTCGCCGATGATTTAAGCCAGTGGCGGCTGCCTGCTCAAGCTCTAGAAGCAGGAGGCTTTCTCCTGATCTGGGCAGATGAGCAGGACAGTGGTCTCCACAGCAACTTCAAGCTCTCCAAAGGTGGAGAACTACTCAGACTCTTGGATCCTGAAGAGCGAGAGCTTGATCGAATCGATATCCCTGCTCTGGAGGCCGATCAGAGCTACGGACGAACTCCTGATGGTGGAGCGGGCCTGGGCATCTTGAGCAGCCCAAGTCCCAACGCCAGCAACCAATAAGGAGCAGCCATGCGGCTTTGGTCTCAAGCTCCCGAGGTGCTGAGAGAGGCCCTCATTCATGAGGATCTGCGCCGGGCTTGGATGGTCCTAGATCCTGAGCATGGCGTCCTGCGAACGAGCCACCCTCTCTTGGAGGAGTTGGCCGCGCAGATCTCCGCAGATGAGCGCGATTTCCATGGTCACGCGGGTCTCTTTTGGGAGATTGGCGCGGAGAGCGAACATCTACTCTCTGCGACGATCCACAAGACCCATCGAGGTCAGGCAGCAGGGGGGGTTCGCTTCTGGCGTTATGATCGTTTAGAGGGCTTTATTCGCGATGGCCTGCGCCTCTCCCGAGGGATGGGGCATAAGAACGCTCTAGCGGGGCTCTGGTGGGGAGGGGGCAAGGGGGTCATCGCGCGTCGCCCTGGTGTTGATCATCAAGATCCCAGCCTCAGAGCCAAGATCTATCGAGACTACGGTCGCTTTGTCACTGGGCTCCGAGGCTGCTATGTGACCGCCGAAGACGCGGGCACCACCGCAGAGGATATGTCATCCATCTTTGAGACCACGCGACACACCAGCTGTATCCCGCCCTCCCGTGGAGGGAACGGGAACCCCAGCGAGCTGACCGCTGCTGGGGTGGTCGTAGCGATGGAGGCGGGCCTTGAGTGGCTCGGGCTGGGAGATCTAAAAGGCAAGAGCTTGGCGATGGAGGGGGTAGGCAACGTCTCCCGCTTTATGATCAGAGATCTCCTCAAGCGAGGGGTGGCGCGGATCGTTGGCACCGACATCGACGAGCAGGCGCTGGCGATGGCTCATCAGCTCTACCCTCAGGCTCCCTTGGAGTTGAGGCGGGTGGGGTTTGGAGATCAATCTGCTCTGGCAGAGCCCTGTGATGTTTTGGTTCCTAACGCTGTAGGGGGCAGCCTTAACGCCGAGAGCATCCCCAAGATCCAAGCCAAGCTGGTCTGTGGAGCAGCCAACAACCAGCTTGCTGATCCCTCAACCGACGCCCAGCGCCTCGCCGAGCAGGGGATCTTGTACCTGCCTGACTTTCTCGCCAATCGTATGGGGATCGTCAACTGCGCTAACGAACAGTATGGTTGCTTCCCTAACGACCCCGCCATCCAAAGCCATCTTCAACGCGAGCCCTCTTGGGGAATCTACCAGCGCAGCTTAGAGATTTTCAGGCGCGCGGAGGCCGCTGGGCGTACTCCTGCCGATGAGGCGGTGGTCTTGGCTGATGAGCTGAGCGAGGAGCTGCACCCCATCTGGGGGGATCGCAGCTGGAGGATCATTCAGGCCCTACTCAAAGAGGGCTGGGAGAAGCAACCTTTGATCTTTTAGGCCCTCAAGATCGCCACCTGCTTCCAAACCTCCTCAGGATCCATCGCCTCCTCCCAACTCTCAGCCTCGCGCCTCAACAAGAGAGCTTGCCCAGCCTCAAAGTAGAATTTTTGCCTACAGAGCCGCTCCGCAGCCTCAGCGATACCTGGGTTGTGCCCCAAGAGCAGAACCGTCTCTCCTGACTCCAATGTGCTCAGTTCCTTAATGATGGTCCCCGCGCTGGCCAAGTAGAGTTGAGAGCGCCAGATGACCTCTGCGGGGAACTGGAGCCCCTCCCAACTCTCCCGCGTCCTGCGAGCATCACTGGAGAGGGCTTGATCAGGGATCCAGGAGCGGGCGCGGAGTTGCGCTGCAATATGACCAAGGCTCCGACGGCCATAAAAGCTGAGAGGGCGGTGGTGATCACTCCTCCCGCTGCCATCTGTCTCAGCGTGGCGCATGAGGATGAGGCGCTTTTCACACATATCAGATCACTCTCCTGATGATGTTGGCAAAGACACTCCATCAGAAAGAAAGCAAACATTCCAGGACTATGCTTTTTGAAGAGCCCAGTTTCCTCTTCTGAATGTTTGAATCAGCGCTCTACGAATTGCTGGAGTTGCTTTTCTCTCTGGAGAAGATTGAAAATTTGTATGTTTTCGAGTTTGGATTCAAATTTGTCACCCCCAAGAACCTGCTATTGAGAAACAATTGGGATCAGGTTTAACAGCGCTCCGGTGTGTGCATCGACAAAGATCTTTTCCTTGTGAAACCCACTCCGAGATATGGGTAACTGCTGTGGTAGATTGAGATCCTCAATATTTGAATATTGGACAACATCTTGATAGGCCAGGACAGCATCTCCTTGGTGAATATAGACCACGAGCTTAGGAGCACCGCTGAGAATGCTTTCCTCGGGCAGAGACTCTATCGCCAAGGCGAGCGCTCTTTCAGCTGAGAGTTCTGGGGCCGTTTCTATCTCTATGCGATTATGAAAATGGCCACTGATCAAGCTCAGACTTCCATTAGACCTAGTTTGAACTACAATTTGTCGGTTAAAAACCTCAACATTCCTGTAATGCTGTTGGAATTTATAAAAAACATTGCCTTTTTGATCTATTTTGTTTGAGAGAACCTGAAATTGATCATCCTTTTTCAAACTAAAATGCTCTGCGCCGGATTGCGTTATGAATTCAAGCACATTGTCTACATCATCGAGATAGATTGATCTATCAGTTTTAGAGTTTTTTATAAAAAAATGATCTTTATTGTTATGCGGTTCTGCAAGCAGGAAAAATTTGGATTTTGGAACGCTGTTTTTGGAGTGAACGACAGTTTTTCTGTTTTGTTTAACACTCTTGGTTGGGATCGGAATCCCAGGCTCTATCTCATTGCTTTGCTTTTTAGTATGAGCAACAACATGATCGGGGTCAGCCTTAAAATCCATAAGCAAAACCATCGCGATTAACAGTAAAACTACAGCAGAAAATGCCAGAATAAGATTAAATTTCATTATCGCAGCCTACCTTCTAAAAAATTGAGATCTCTTTGATCTCGAAATAGTTCATATTAAATCCATTTCTCATACGGATAAGAACTCTGTTTGTTGATACGCTATGGGTTTGGACTCTGGTTGCACCTGAAGAGGATTTGAAACCTTCGTAAACCTGAGCCCAGTTCCCCTCACGGTTTGCAAAGATAGCGAAGTTACGAGCAAAAGCATTCTCTCCCCAGCGGATGATAATCTCATCAAGGTCGTAGTGACCATCCAACTCCAACATAACCCACTCCTCTTGGAGCGGACCATAGAGCCTCCCGGAAGCCCATCCAGTATCAAGATCCGCATCGTTCAACCGCGAAGGGAGAAAGCTTGCGCTATAGCGAGAAGAGCTGTGAGCTTCAGCCGCCAAGGCCAAATCTTCCTCAAAAAGCTCTGGTTCGCTTGAAGCGCAGGACTCAACTTGGCAACTCTCTCCACACCAGTTGAGTTCTACCTCGAGACAATGAAGCTCATCTTGGCACAGCTCAGGCTGCTCTAGGCTGCATTCCACATTCGGAGCGCAGGGCTCAACTTGACAGAGTCCCTCACACCATTCCAAGCCAGCTTCAAGGCAGCGTGGCTCATCACAGCCCTGGAGTTGGGTCTCATCACAGAGGCTCTGCTTGGAGTTGGAGTCCTCCTTCAGGCTCAAGCGAACCACGTTGGAGAGAGAGGACCACCGACCATCAACGCTCAAAAATTGAACCGCGAGGTAGAGTGTATCCCCTTCAAGAGCTGTACAGAGTTCCTGGAAGCTGGAGTTCAACTCGGTTTGTTCCTCGATCTCTGCGCTCAGGCCATCCCTCATCAAAGGAGATGAGGCCAGCCAGATTCGATGAGGTTGTGTTTTATTGGAGAACTCAAGTTCGGGAGCCTGTTCGCAGCGGACCTCCTGTCCTGGAGAGGGAGAGAGGAGGAGTGGAGTGCTTAGATCGGGGAGGAAGCTCAGGACTCTCTCCTTTTCAGCATTCTGGATCCGCTCTAGGGCTTCCATAGAGCGAAGGAGGAGCCTAGAGGCCTCCTCCATGCGCACGATCATATCGATCATGCGACTCATCATCTCCCCAACGCGACCCATCATCTCTCCCATGCGCGCTATCATCTGGACAACATCTCTCATGATCTCAATGCCAGCACGACTCGCCTGTACAGCGCCGGTCATGAGCTTCCCGAAGATGGAGTTTCCACCCCCGAAGAGCTGGCTGAATTGAGCCATAGCATCCAGCATCATCTCCGCTGCAGCGGTCCCCCCTCCAAGCATCTGCTCGCCAAGCTTGAGAGCCCCTTGTCCCATACCCATGATGGACTTCGCGATCTCAAAGATCTCCTTGGCTCCTTGATCCTCAGAGTGGGGGGCAGGGCGCTGGTCCTCCTCCTGCTTTTCCCCCTCTCCTTCCTCTTCTTTGGGTTGAGGAGCAGAGCAGCCCTCGGAATCCTCTGTATCACAGTCACAAGGGCTCCAATCTTCGTTAACTTCGATGGCATCAAATGAGCGGTTAACAGAGTGCCACTCTTTAGAGCACTCGCCGTAGAGGGTTTCAGCGGAATTTGCGATGAGCCTACGCGCGTGTTTGTGGTCTGTAGAGCTATCGAAGCTGTTGGTCGCGGCGTGATAGTAGATCTCCAGGGCTTTATCGATTCCGATTCCATCTACTTGAACCTCAGTCTCAGCCTGTGGATGCTGCCCTCCTTCAGCGAGCAGGTAGAAGGCTAAGGAGAGGATTGACATATTAAAATGAACACAGCCGTGGTCATTCTCGCAAATCTCTCGATTGTTGATATATAAACGTTTCTTATACTCTGGATATGTATCTGGATAGTTGTCTGTGAACCTGGAAGGGTCATTCAATACACGTGTAATACTGGAAGGTTCACCGCCCTCTGGAGTGATATCCTCACCCATTGTGTAGCTCTCATCATCGATTTGGAAAGCATCTGGGTTCCCTGCCGCGCTCCCTCCCGAATCTTTCCAAATTTCAGCTGCTACTCCAAAAATATCTGACAAAGCCTCGTTGATAGCACCAGATTCGTCTTGATAGGTTAGATTACTCTCATAATGAGTAACTCCATGAGTAAACTCATGGGCTACCAGATCTACAGCAACCCCAGGCATATGCATTCTCTGCCCATCGCCATCACCAAATATAAAACGGCTGTTATTGTTGTCGTACATGGCATTATTGCCATTGCATTGTCCACTAAAACCAAACTCAGTATGAATTGTCACTGATAGACTTCGGCCTCTTCCATCAAAAGAGTCTCGTCCAAAATAGTATTTATAGAACCAGTAAGCGTTCTCTAAACTTTCTGCAGTCCCCTGACTATATTCATCTGTATCTACTGCAATCGCCTGACCTGGGAGCAGGCGATTTGCGTTTTGTGCATTAACACATCGACCCCCGAGGCTGTAGACTTCTACTTCTGGAGCCGCTTGAGCCTCTGAACCAAGCGCAAGAAAAGTGAAGCATAGTACAAATAGACCATTGGACAGTTGGCTGCGCATATTCCTCTCCTTATTCATTCTATTAAGTGGCTTGGAATCTCTTCATAAACCACAAAAGGCTATCTAAAGAGACTTATGCTTTTCATCACCATAGTATTTTTAGAAGATGTCTATATCAGGTCGATCTTTACGCTGTTGGAGATTTCCGATACTTGGTTCTCATCATTGATGGACTTGACTGCGATATAGATCGTATCATTTTCTGCAATATCAAGGATTTGAGACCAAACATCAGAGAGAGGATTCTCCTCGTTAATGAGGATCATGACGGTCTGTCCCTTGGAGAAGGTTTGGTAGTTGGAGGCATAGATAACATAACGAGAAGGCTCATCGCTGATATTGATCTCGGGGAATTCGTCTCTGGAGATCTCAGCGTGATTGTTGGGAGAGAGGAGAAGGACCGTGCTGGTATGTACCGCACATGAGGCGCTGTTGTTAGCGACTCGATCCAGTTTATTTGACATCATCTCCATCGTTTGAACAATCCGATCCGCCATATCTCCGATCCGGTCAGCCATGGCGAGGATTTTATCACCAAAATCACCGATACGATCAGCCATCTTGCCGATATCGTCAGAGAGCCTAAGGATAGTATCGAGGACCTTCTGCATCGCCTCAAGCATACGATCCATCATAGGACCAACCATGGCCTCTATCCCTTGCCCCATCATCTCCATCGGATTGGGGAAGAACATCTGCCCCAGCATAACACGAGAATCATCAGCAGGATCTTGGATGATGATCTGTCCCTCGACGGTCTCACTCTGTCCCTCGACGGTCTCACTCTGTGAAGGTTCCTGAGCAAAGCTTGGGGAGCTAAAGCTGATCAGAGCAGAAAGGATGAGAAGGATGGTGGGTGTATATAGGTTCATTTGATCCCTCTGAATCTATGCGTGATTCTATCTGTACCGTCGAGAGGCGAGCAGAATTAAAGGCTCTTGTTGTTTCTGATCGTCCAGACCCTTTGGAACGCAAAAGTGTGACAAGAAAAAATACAAACGTTTATATTTCGATATCTTGTTCAAGATCTTCCCTCTCCAACGCCTGCACATATATGGCCCGCAGGAGGTCGCATCAAAATGCTCATGGGCTGTCTTTGTGGGTCTGCGCAGAGCTGATCTCCAGCTTGAGGCTAAGCAAAGGATCGATAATCACAATTGTTTTTATCGAAAAACATCCGATGGATCTGAGCGTCCGTTTTCAGGGAAACGTCAGCAGAGATCAGGATGAGCGCTTGCCGTTGGCGCTGGACTTCTCTTAGTGTGCCCCGCTTACGCTCTTTGGGAGACCTATGAGTCTGCAGATTCCAAGCGACGCGACCCCCATCGGTTCTAAAAAACAGCTCATCGACTACCTCGCCTTAGGCGGGAAGCCACGGGAACGCTGGGTCGTGGGGACAGAGCATGAGAAGTTGGGTTGGTGGCCAGATCTGGGCAGATACCCCGCTTATTGGGGGCCTAGAGGCATCGGACGGCTCTTTGAGCGTCTTGCTCAAGAGGCGGGCTGGGAGGCGCTCTATGAGGGCCAAGATATCGTCGGTCTGCTCAGAGATAGAGCCACCATCACCCTGGAGCCAGGAGGACAGTTGGAGCTGAGCGGAGCGCCCCTAAAAAGCTTGCTGGAGACCGAGGCAGAGCTTCAAGGACACCTCTCAGAGTTACGGGCCTTTAGCCAGGAACCAAACATCCATTGGAGCGGTTTGGGGATGGCGCCCACACGAACTCCTTCTCAGATGCCCAGGATGCCCAAGGCCCGCTACGCAATCATGCGCCGCTATATGCGCACACGGGGTCGTTTGGCGCTCCATATGATGCATCAAACCTGTACAGTCCAAGCTAACTTTGACTTCGCCGATGAAGCGGATGCTATGAAGAAGCTGAGGCTGGCGCTCTATCTGCAGCCTGTGGTGATGGCGACCTTCGCCAACTCTCCCATCGCCAAGGGACAGCTGTTACCAGAGCGCTGCTTTCGAGGGGTGATTTGGCAGCACACCGACAATGACCGTTATATCTTCCCCCGCAGCTTCCTAGATCGGGGCGCAGGCTTTGAGCACTATATCGATTGGGCCTTAGAGGTTCCTATGTTCTTCATCGTCCGTGGGGAGCACTATATCGACACCGCAGGGGTCCCATTTCGAGTCTTTTTAGAGGAGGGGTGGTCTGGATATAGAGCCACTTTAGGAGACTTCGCTCTCCATCTCTCCACGCTCTTTCCAGACGCACGCTTAAAGCATTATCTTGAGGTACGCGGGGCGGATATGGGCAGCCCTGAGTACACTTTAGCGCTGCCCGCCTTACACTTCGGCCTCTTCTACCATCAGCCCTCTTTAGACGCAGCTCTGGTGCTCTTTGAGGGGATCTCTTATGAAGAGTACTGGGCCGCGCGCTGTGAGGTTCCCCTCTTGGGCTTAGGAGCGCGCTTGGGAGGCATTCCTCTTCAACAATTGATGTTGACGCTCCTTCAACTCTCTCGTCAGGGGCTCAAAGCCTTGGAGCCTGAGGCGGAGCGTCTCCTTGATCCTCTAGAAGCTGAAGTGTGTTTGGGGTTCAGCCCTGCTGATCGTCTCCGCAATCTTTGGCGAGGAGATCCTGCCCATATCCTCTCTGTCACCCGCGTCGCTTGAGGGCTCTTTAAAAGCTCGTTGCCTCCGTGGTGCTTGATCTGCTAAAGACTGCGGCCCAATTACACACACGATCTGAGCCTGTGGCGTGCCTCTAAGGAGAAAGCAGGCGCTGAAGATCGCGGCGGAAAAACGCAAAGGATCAACTCATGAGCGCAGTCACCATCCGAGAGCTGCTTGAAGCAGGCGTCCACTTTGGACATCAGACCAGCCGCTGGAACCCCCGCATGAAGCCCTATATCTATGGGGCTCGCAACGGGATCCACATCCTGAACCTTCAAAAGACCGTGCCGATGTTTGAGGCTGCTTATAACTTTGTGATCGCGGCGGTCGCGCGGGGCGAGTCTCTGCTCTTTGTAGGCACCAAGAAGCAGGCTCAGGAGGTCGTACGAACCCACGCTACGCGTTGTGGCATGTATCATGTTACTCACCGTTGGCTGGGCGGCGCTCTGACCAACTTCCGCACCATCAAAGTCTCTGTAGAGCGCCTGCGCTCCATCGAGCGGATGTTTACTGAGGGCACCGTAGATGCTCTGACCAAGAAGGAGAACCTAAAGCTCTTCCGTGAGCAGGAGAAGCTAGAGGCCAACTTGGGTGGCATCAAGACGATGGAACAGCTCCCTGGTGTGCTCTTCGTAGTTGACATCATCAAGGAGCACATCGCCATCGCTGAGGCTCGTAAGTTGGGCATCAAGATCGTGGCCGTGGTTGACACCAACACCAACCCCGAGGGGATCGATTACCCCATCCCCGGTAACGATGATGCCATCCGCGCCATTGAACTCTTCACCAGCCGTATCGCTGATGCGGTTATCCAGGGTCGTCAGCAACACCACGGCAAGTATCAGAGTGGAGAGGACCCAGACTTCAGCCAGATGGGTGCTCAGATGGAGGCTGAGATTCAGGTGGAGATCAAGCCCGCAGGAATGGAGATGCCTGTCCCTGAAGCCAGCGCCAGCCCGCTGCTTCCTGGAGATGAGGTTGAGGTTGAGCCTGAGGTCGAGGCTGAGCATGAGGTCGACTTAGAGTTTGAACATGAGGAGGAGATTGAAAATGATATGGATATAGAGAGATATGGGAATGCGGTTGGGGTAGAAGATAGAGATTGGGTAGAGGTAGAGATAAAAAAGATGGAGAGTGGGATAGAGAAAGAGACAGAGATGGATATAAAGTTAGAGATAAATAT
>CAYLJJ010000151.1:0-10185 GCA_964384025.1 uncultured Nannocystaceae bacterium | reverse complement strand
GGCTCGGGCATCTTCACCCGGTCTGGGGTGTCCACTCAAACGTAGCAAGTCCATTTCTTGAAGGACAACCCTGAGGCCCTCAAGTGCCTGCTGCCCCATTATGTTGGCCTTGTGCTGACGCGGTGCGCATCGGTCCAGAGCAGTTATCACGACCGCCTCGAGCCCTTGGATCGCCTCCTCTCACTCTTCCCCGCAGGGGTGGTCACTCCTGAGGCGCTGGAGACGCGCATAGAGGCTTCTCAGCGTGCACGAGAAGAGTTGCAAGTTGATGAGCAACACAACGTGAAATTGAGCCCGAAGGATCAGTGGATCTTCGAAGAAGCTCACCTGCTCAACCAGCGACGGGTGTCTTCAAGGCTCTTGGCAAACATCGGAACCGCAGAGGCGGCCACATCGCTTCGTCTCTCCCCAGGAACTCACGACCCTTCTAAAGACCCCAGTGAGAAATTCCCTGTCATCTTCAACGGCGCCAACATAGCGTTCTACCTGGAGATCCTCGGGTCTCCCAAGGACTACCTCGTTGAGGACCAGCACCAAATATCCCAACAGATCGTCAGGCACTACCTCAATGAACTTCCACGTACGCTTGATGAAAATCAGCTTATAATCAATGCGCTTAGGGATTATAGTGACTTCTCATTGTTCTCCTTAAGTGACTATCATGGTAACTCCTCTTTATTCCCCTCAGAATATGACATGCATCTCAGACTCGTTGCACTCTTCGCATGGGCTTGTGCACGATGCGTCAATGCGGAAATAATGTCTATGGAGGAGGCAATTGAAACCTATCATAGTCTTGATCCTCGAACTTTCCACCTTAAGACTAACCATAGTTCTAAGGTCTATCATAGTCTTGATCCCCGAACTTCCCACCTCAAAGACAGCTATGATAGCTTCAAATTCTTTCGAACTTGGTTTTTGGGCTCTCTTGAGGAAGACGCTCGCCTCTCATCGCTCTCCCGCACTTTCAAAGAGGGGAACGAAGTACAAGCACCTTGTGGTGGTGATCAGTGGCGTGGATTCAAAGATCTCCCCATGGACGATGTGCTTGAGACCTTCGATCTCTTTGGGGTGCGTGCCCAGCGCCGCCCCCTCAACTTTGAAGCAGTGCGTCAGCTTGAGAGCCTCGCAGTGTATATTGAGGAGGCCCATGCCCAGCTCAAGGGCCATGACCTCCCAAACGAGGCGCAGATCAAGGCTACCTTTGGGGCCCTTCGCAGCGCGTTGCTCCAACATGCACAGGCCGCGCTTGATGCCCTGGGGCTTGAGCGTGATCTTGAAACCGCTTTAGAGGGGCGCTTTCCTAACCGCACTCACCTACTCACAGCATTCAAGGGCCTTGAAATAGCAGAGGAGGCTACAAACAAAATCGTCGATTGCGTCGCGGACGAATGGACCCCCAAGCTCCTACGGCACGCGCTCTTGATCTGGCTGACTTCCTATGATCAACGCTGGCTCAAGGGCCAGGGCGCCACCCCCTGCGCGTGGATCATCGACAAGGCTTTTGAGGCCTACGCGGCGCAGCCTGGGGTCCTTGCCCGCGCGTTGCTCAAAGCCGTTGAGGGGGCCGCAGCGGTGAACTTCGGGGCGCGCCGTGAGGCTCTGGAGATCGAGGATAAAGGCGCCAAGGCGTCCATAGCGCGACACCTGAAGCAGATCACCGAACGGCGCCTGCGCGCGGCTCTGATCGCCTTGGGACGGCTTCGTGAGGAGGTGGGGGGGCGGACGCCAAAGCTTCTTGCTCACTTGAGAAAACAAGAAGAGCTAAGCCGTGGTGTACGCGAAGCTGCTTCAAAACAGCATAAGTTATTCAACCGCCAGAACCTCAACCGTGGGCGTCATCGCAAGGCAGAACGCCGTGCCCGTGAGGCCCTCACCGCGTTGCGTAGGGCAGACACCTTGCCTGAAATACGCATCTGATTCCCTCACCCTCGTCAGCAATTGGGCAACCGACGCCTCCGCCTGAGCGATGCTCAGCGCCGTCGCCTCGCTGTCAAAGGGAAGGTCCTGGGCCGCAAGATCCTTGAAGAAGTCGCTGGCATCGTCACTCCCGAGACCATCCTGCGCTGGTACCGGCGCTTGGTCGCCAGGAAGTACGACGGCTCCAGGGGCCGTAGAGCGGGGCGCCCCAGGACCAAGCAGGAGGTGGTTGACCTGGTGCTCAAGATGGCGAGGGAGAACCCCAGTTGGGGCTACAGTCGCATCCAGGGCGCCCTGATGAATCTGGGAGCCTCCATCAGCCGAAGCACCATCAAGAACATCCTCGTCGAGCATGGCCTGGAGCCCGCTCCTGAACGCCGCAAGCGCACACCCTGGAAGACCTTCCTCCAGGCCCACTGGGGGGCTATCCGAGCGGCTGACTTCTTCAGCGTCGAGGTTCTCACTCCCCATGGCCTCATTCACCACTTTGTCTTCTTCGTCATTGACCTCAAGACCCGCAAGGTTGAGATCGCGGGGGTGACGCCTGCTCCAAACGGGCGATGGATGCAGCAAGTGGCTCGCAACCTCACCGACGCCTTCGACGGCTTCTTCCTTGACGCCCGCTATCTCATCGTGGACCGGGATCCACTCTACACTCAGGCCTTCAGGGAGATGCTGGCCCAAAGCGGCTGCCGAGTCCTTCGTCTTCCCCCTCATAGCCCCAACCTCAACGCTTTCGCTGAGCGCTTTGTCCTCTCCATCAAGTCCGAATGCCTCAACAAGATCATCCCCCTCAGCGAAGCCCATCTCCGGGAGGCCCTGAGGGAGTTCATCCACCACTACCATGAGGAGCGGCCCCATCAAGGCCTGGGCAACCAACTCATAGATCCCACCGCTCCCGTGCACCTCGAAGGTCCAGTGCAGTGTCGGGAGCGCCTGGGAGGCGTGCTGAAGTTCTACCATCGTGAGGCCGCCTGAGAACTCCCAGGCTCGGGCATATCACCACACAGCGGAGTCGAAGCCTCAAGGCTGAGTTGGATGGCTGTGTCCAGGGTCTCCAAAGCACATTCCCTGGGCTCCAAGCTCCGGTCCAAAATCCCAGATCAGTGCTACTCGAAGCCCTCAAAACCGCTCAGTTTTTCCCCCGATCCTATTTTTGTACAGGACGGGGTGATCGCGCCAACCTCCTCCATCTGGCGAAGATCGTCCTCTGAAACCTTGATGACACTGAGGGCAACCTCCTCGATCTCATCATCGTCGATGGGGATCATCGGATCGAGTTGGTAGAGCTTCCCCTTGACCCAGTATCGATCGGGCCTGCTGTTGGGGTAAGCGAGCGCCATCGAGAGATATTCGTCGGCCTCCCAGTTCTTGAGCGCCTGGGGGTACCAATCGATCTCTTGAGCGGCGCGAAGTGCACGCCAAAGCAACCAGAGGCTATCGAGAACCCAGTACGACAGCGGCGCTTCAAAATAGCTCTGCAGGTCCTCGGGGAGCGCATCCCCGCCCCTGAGTTGAATCGCCCCGGTCGTCATGTCCAACTTGAGCCGAGCCGAACGCTCGGGGCGAGGGCGCGGATCCTCCCGCCGCGTCCACTCCATCGATACCCGACTCCCTTCCCGGGTGACCTTTGTAGCTCGATCGTCTATCAGCCAAACATTCAGGTAGGCGTCGGTGCAAAGGCAGGCCTCGTCGGTGCATACGTTGATGGCGGCGACGAGGCTCTCGGCGAGGTCATCGCGCCCACGCCCGCGAGGCTTCCAGAGCGCGAGGAGGTTCCCACTGATTTGATAGGGATAGCTCGGATCGAGGTGCAGGGTGCTCATGGGCTCTCCTCTCGCCCGGCCAACTCCGCCTCAATGGCCTCGATTGTGGGCAGGGCCGACTCCAGCGACTCGGGCAGGGTGCGTGTCAGCTCGTACTCAGAGACCCCGATGGGCTTATCGAGCCCGCGTAGGGCGTACTCGGCCAGGATTGTCTTCTTGTCTTGGCAGAGGATGAGGCCGATGGAGGGGTTGTCGTGCTCGTGGCGGAGCAGGTCATCGACGAGGTTGAGGTAGAAGTTCATCTTGCCCACGTACTCGGGCTTGAACGCCCCGACCTTCAGCTCGATCACGACGAAGCAGCGCAGCTTGAGGTGGTAGAAAAGCAGATCGAGATAGAAGTCATCCTCGCCCACCGAGAGCTGATATTGGCGCCCGACGAAGGCGAAGCCCGCGCCCAACTCCAAGAGGAAGCGCTCGATGTGCTGGATGAGCCCCCGCTCCAACTCCTGCTCCCGGAAGCCTGACTCCAGCGTCAGGAAGTCAAAGAGGTAGGGATCCTTCAGGCTTTGCCGCGCCAGGTCGGACTGAGGAGAGGGCAGGCGCAGCTCGAAGTTCGAGATCTCCACCCCCTGTCGGCGGTGCGCCTCGCTCTTGATCATCGCCTCCAGCGTGTTGCGGCTCCAGCCCTCCGTCAGGGTCTGCTGAGCGTACCACGCGCGCGTCGCAGGCACCTTGACCCGCTGGAGCAGGATGATGTTGTGGCTCCAGGGGAGCTGGAGGATGAGGCTCTCCAATTGGGCCACCGCCTGTGGCCCAATTGAGCTCAGGCCCGGGTAGGCCCGAAAGAACTGGGTCATCCGCTTGAGGTTGCGCTCCGAGAAGCCCTTGGCCTCGGGCAGCTCGGCCTTGAGGTCCTTGGCGAGCTTCCGCAGGACGCCCGCGCCCCAGCCCTCCGCCTCTTGTTGGGCGTGGAGCAGTTGGCCGATGTCCCAGTACATCTGCAGCATCTCTTGGTTGGCCGAGCGCGCGGCGCGGAGCTGGGCGCGTTGGACGCGAGCCTTGATGCTCCCCAAGAGGGAGTGATATCGCGCGAGATCGGTGCTCACTCCTCAACCACCTCGCTTCTCCATTCGGTGTTCCAGATCCTCATCACCTGAGGTATCGATATAACCGACACTGGCCCCAGATTGCGAGATCTTGAATGTCCCCACGATCCATCATCAAGGCCTTCGGCGCCTCCCCCGCTGACCGAGGTTTGAAATCGGGGCTCGGCGGTGGGGTTTAAGCGCTCGGTCACCCCAATACTCCGCCCTGACGACTCGACGCTGATGGCGTGGATGGCTGGGCTGGGGATGAGCCTGGACGCGGAGCCAGATACGACGCCGAACATCGAGGATGTGCTCATCTTCGCGTCTGAGGCTGGGATGGTTGATGATCTCCAGGTTTTGTCGTTCCTGATCTCTTGGCTGAGCGTGCACCACGCGCGTGTCAACGCGCGTGGTCCGGGCGATCTGCTCGCACCCTGAGGCGGATCTGCGGGCGTTCTGGTCCGCGATCGCGGCTTGGCTCTCGAAGGATCGGCGGCTCTCGAAGCTCAGAAGCGCGCATGAGGGCAGGCCAGTCGATCTCCTGTCGGTGGGAACCGGCTTCCAGATCATGCGGCGAAGGGAAGACCCACGCTTCACCGGATCAGCGCTGCGTGTGCCTGTGGGGACCTTGCGTGATCGAGCGACGGATGTGCTCTCTCCCCAACTCCTAGCTCGACAACACCAGGGCTACCGGAATCGGGTGATCGTAGGGCCCTCCTATCGCGCCGATGCTTGGACAGAGTTAGAGCGGGAGCCCGAGCTCTCTCCCGCAGAGGTCGCTCGGCGCGTGTACTGCTCGTTCTCGACGGCGTGGCGAGCTGTTCAAGATTATCGGCTGCTGTATCGTTCAAATGCTTGAGCCTGGGCTCGCTCGCCCTGTCAGCCTCAGCGAGCTTGGATCATCGATGAGCGTGTTAGCTTGCCGAGACACCGCGCGATCAGGGGCGAGATGCACGACGCTTCTACACCGGAGCGACCACAGACGCGCTGCGCGATCTACACGCGCCAGTCGGTGGCGCGGCCCGACCAGGAGTTGACCTCCTGCGAGGTCCAGCGCGAGACCTGCGAGGGGTACATCCGCGTGATGCGCCACGAAGGCTGGGTGCTCGCCGAAGGCCACTTCGATGACCTGGGCTGCAGCGGCGATGAATGGGAGCGCCCTGGGTTGCTGAGGCTGCTCATGCTCTGCCAGCAAGGAGCCATCGACGCTGTCGTGGTCACCCGGCTTGATCGCCTGACCCGAAGCGTCGCCCACTGGCAAGAGCTCAACGCCTTCTTCGATGATGTCGGCGTCAAACTCATCATCCTCCAAGGCATCGGCGCGGGTCGAGGCGCCATCATGAGCCTCGTCAACAACATCCTCGCCACCTTCGCTCAGTTCGAGCTCGAGATGATCTCCGAGCGCGTCCGTGAGGCCCACGCGGCGAAGCGCGCTCAGGGGCTCCGATCCGCGGGACGCGTCCCTTACGGCTATTGCAGCGATCCCGTGACAAAGCAGCTCGTCATCAACGAGCACGAGGCGCCCCTCGTCTATGACTTCTTCGAGCGCTGCGCGGATGGGGTGTCCCTCGCGGAGATCGCCAAGTGGGCTAATGATCTTGGTTACCGCAGCAAGGTCCAAGGCGCTCAGGGCGGGAACCCCTGGACGAGCCGCGCGGTCCTGCGGATCCTCCGCAACCCCAGCTACCTCGCTCAATGGCGCTATGAGGGTCGGCTCATCAAGGCCCAACACGAGCCCATCGTCACGCGCGACCTCGCCTTCCGCGCCTGGAAGGCCATCGAGGAGCGGCGCTCTCGGCCTCCCTGCCCGCGCCCACGCTTCACCCCTGAGGAGGAGGACCCCTACATGCTCCGCGGCCTCATCCGCTGCGCAGGCTGTGATCACATCATGAGCACCTCGGCTCCGGCTAAAGTGACCCTCCTCAACGCTCAGATGGTCCGCCGCTTCTATGAGTGCCGCCACGAGAACGCGTGTCGACCCGCCAGCCGACTCGACGCGAACCGGCTTGAGCGTCATATCCTGAGGGTCTTTGTGGATGCCTCCCTGGAGTCTCTTCAGAGTGAGCGGGCCTGCGGTTTCCTCAAGTACATCAGCCCTGGCTGGAGGGCCCTCTCCTTCATCGAGCGTAACCTCTTGGCGCGTGGCCTCATCCAGGCCCTGGATTGGGACCCCACGCGCGATGTCCTTGAGCTAAGCTTGAACCGCGTCAACATCGACTTTCTGCTTGAGGAGGTGCCCGCGGTGAGCGCGTGTCTGCCACCTTGGGGGGATGACCCTCTCAAGGTCAGGGTTTGAGGCGGTACCTTGTGCCCTTGCGGCTGCCCTCTTTATGGATCAGCTGACGATCCACCAGCGCCTTGAGCCGACGCTGCAGGGTTCTCCTGGGAGGAGGGCTCTCAACCCTCCCGGACATCTCAGAGATGCTCATTGATATATGTGGATCAAGTACGTTGAGAATCTTATCGTCGAGTAAATCCCCCGAAATAGACCATGTACCTATAGAGAGTGTAAACTCTCCCCATGTTGACTGATAAACCGCCAATAACCTGCTCAAGAATTCTTCGTAGTACTCCTGCATGTTTTTATGTCGAATAAGCATATCAAACATCTCATTGTTAATGAAATGACCACAGAAAGGATCCATGCCCAGCTCATCCGTCATCAAAATCGAGCAATGCGGATCAAGCTGCCTCAGTCCAAGCTCATGAAGCGCGACCCCTGCCACGCCCCCTTGGACTCCTCGCTCATCCAAGAGTGTGTGCAGCATCAGCGCCAGAAAGCCCGCTCTCAAGATCGGGTGCGCGTTAATCTCTGGTGAAAACTGCAACCACCGATATCTCAGTCGGAGCCCCTGCGGAATCTGGATCCTCAACCGCTCCGGGGCATTCGCCTGGCTCCAGAGCAGCCAACTCTGTGAGAGCGCCGAGTCGTCCAGATCCAGGCTGGCGCTCGTCTCCAGATAACTCACACAGAGCCGGGCATCGCTCTCACCCGCGAAGCGAGCCGCCCTGTTTAGTTCGTAGACCTTCTCCGCCGCCCGTAGCCGCTTCGCGATCCGCTCTCTTCGCTCCGAGCCGCCCTGCCCTTCCTGCACCTCCTCGATCTCAGCCGCCTCCAGCTCAGGCTCGGCGCATTGGACGAGGTAACGTATCCGACGCGCCCGACGCTCTGAGATGAAACCTACCTTCGTCTGCTCGCTCAGCCCCTCGATCCCCGATGAGATCATCCCCGCGAGCCTGTAAATCTCGCAAATGTTGCCGAGCAATTGCGGGGTCATCTCGAAGCTAATCGCCGCTGTTGTGTTGGGCATCGGGTGCTCTCCATCCCGCGGATCTCTCTGTTCTTCGCTTTTATACGCCACCACATGGCGCATAAACAGAGGGCGGCATGCACCTTTTGGCCTGAGCAGGCCTCAACTCTTCGCTATTTATGCGCCAAGCTTGTCGCATAAAATAGGGCACGGCGCATAAGTGGCGCATAAATAGAGGGCGGCGTGTGCTTCCTGGCCTGAGCAGGTCTCAACTCTCCGCCACTTATGCGCCAAGCTTGTCGCATAAAATAGGGCACGGCGCATAAGTGGCGCATAAATAGAGGGCGGCGTGTGCTTCCTGGCCTGAGCAGGGCACGCCGCCACGCAGCGGAGCCGAAGCCCCCAGGGCTGAGTTGGATGGTTGTGTTCAGACCCTCCAGAGCATGCCCTCTGGCTCCGAACTCCGTCCGAAAATCTGGCTCTCAATGCTACTCGAGCACTCAGAACCACTCTGCTTCGCTCCGATCCTGTTTGTACACAGGACTAGCTGGCATTACCTGTATAGATTGACTGAGTCCAAATCGTAAGTGAAATTGCCAATCCCCGCGGTTTCTTTTAGGGTCTGGATCACATTCTCGCACATAGCATTCGAATCATAGGGGCCTCTAATGAAATGTGGCATCCCATTTAGGCCATACTTATATGATGCAATACATTCCTCACTATTCTCACTATTAACATCATGCAAGTATCTGAAAGCAGACTGGAAGTCTTTGTGTGGTTCAATCCCATACCGAGCCGCAAACTCTACAGCCCCTTCAATCATCTTTTTGAGGTTATCGGGGGGCATAATCTCACAGCCCATTTGATTAATACGTTCTAAATATGTATTTAGATCACAAACATTAACGAAAGCATCTTTCACTCCCAAACAATAAAAGTCGATTTGGAATCCAAATACGACAACTGTGCTGTTGCTTGACCTTCGTCCACAGAGTATGGATGCGTTTCCAACTCCTGCTTGATATATACAGTCTAGAAACTGGCCTCTAAGACCCGATTTGAGTAAAGATGAATTTGTATTTCTGGACTTTTGCCCTTTAATTCCAGCTTTTTTAGCTTTACGCTTGGCCTTATTCCTTGCATTCTTTTGCTGTCTTCTTCTACTTGGACTACTCATTTCTCCCTCTTCTGAATGAACCCTGGGTTGTATGTTTTGTACTTTGACAATAGCTTTATCCCATTTCTCATCTAGCTTGAGCTTAAATAACTCCCTCCTGAGCATAAGGAGAATCCGACTTACTCATAAGCATCTAACATTTCGAGCAAGTCCCCTCGTCGAAAGGTCGCTGTGAGTTGCTGGAGAGAGATCTCTCTTGCTCCATAGCAATGCTCAATAGCGCGCTCAACCAAGGCAATTGCGTTGGTGTAGTCCTCATCAAAATGCTCGTCGAGGCGCACCTTCAACACCGAGAAGTTACGATGAGAGATTTCAGAGGCTCGAATCTTGGTCGCGCTCAAGATGACCTGACCCAGCACCATCGAGATGTAATGCGAGGCGTAGGGGAGGAAGGGTGCGGGGTGCGCCTCGGCTCGACGCGCACGCTCCACAGCACGGAAGATCAGGACCGCTAAGATCCCTTGGGGAGCGCTGAGGCCTTCAAATATGTCGCGATAGAGCTTGCCAAAGTGCTCCTTGCGCCTGAATTTGGCTTGATGGGGTCTGCGACGCCAGAGCGCGAGCACCGCTTCCGCTGTCGTCGCGCTTGTGATCACCTCCGGCCCTGATACCCCGTCCCGTACAAAAATAGGATCGTGCAAAAATTCGCTGTAATTTTCGGCCATTACCATTTCGCCATCTGGCGATGATTCAGCCTGTCCTGAAGGGCCAGGAGCATCTTCGACGAGCCCTTGCCCTTGCTCCTTGCAGGCCACAAGTCGATCCTTCCCTACATGAGCACCTCGCTCCCGCCAGCCCTCAAACTCATCATCATCTCCCTCGCCGCCTGGGTCAACCGTCAGCAGCACGACATCATCGAGTACCTCCTTGAGGAGAACCACGTCCTCCGCCAGCAACTGGGCAGCCGTCGCCTCCGCCTCAGCGACGCCGCCTCGCCGTCAAGGGCCAAGTCCTCGGTCGCAAGGTCCTCGAAGAGGTCG
>CAYLJJ010000150.1:0-10476 GCA_964384025.1 uncultured Nannocystaceae bacterium | reverse complement strand
TCGGCTCGGGCATCTTCACCCGGTCTGGGGTGTCCACTCAAACGTAGCAAGTCCATTCTGAGCTTTTGATTCGCAACCTTGGCCCTATCAGAATCTGGCAGCCTCTCCCATCCCCCTCACCAGGCCGCTTATCAGGCTACATCTCCCATGACGGATGGGCACCCCCTGGGAGACGTGCCTTGAAGGTCCTGGACACAACTGTTCAACTCGGCTCTGAGACTTCAACTCCGCTGCGTGGTGATATGCCTGAGTCTGGGAGTTCTCAGGCTGCCTCACGATGGTAGAACTTCAGCACGCCTCCCAGGCGCTCCCGACACTGCACTGAACCTTCAGCGGTGGGAGCTATGAGCCGATTGCCCAAGCCCTGATGGGGCTGCTCCTCGTGGTAGTGGCGGATGAACTACCTCAGCGCTTCTTGGAGGTGAGCCCCGCCGAGGAGGATGATCTTGCTGAGGCACTCGAACTTGATGGAGAGGACGAAGCGCTCAGCAAAGGCGTTGAGGGAGGAAGGCGGAGGACTTGGCAGCCGCTGTGAGCCAGCAGATCTCGGAAGGCCTGGGTATATGAGGGGGTCCCGGTCCACGATGAGGTAGCGAGCACCGAGGAGGAAGCCATCAAAGGCGTCGGTGAGGTTGCGGGCCACCAGCTGCATCCATCGCCCATTCGGGGCAGATGTGACTCAGATGCCAAGGCTATAATAGTCGAGAATCACTGCAGATTCCGGAACGGTCCTATTTGTGTACAGGACAGGTTATCGAGGGGTGGCAGGGGCGGTTCTGAGCCTTCGTGGTCAATAAGCTGGTGTCGGGCACGAAATGCAAGGTCGATGGCACCCCTGATATTTAAGGGCTGGGGGAATATGAAGGGTGGCATGATCATCTATCACTGAACCCAGTTTCAGAGGGTGCCGCCCTCCGAGCAGGGCGACACCCTCGCCGCGCTGAACCTCACCTCAGGAGCCTGGTAGCGACAATTTTTCGTTGACCCATTTCTCTCCTGCCTCCTACTCTTGACCTCGGATAAGCCAACTTGCTCAACGCTCGACCAAGTCAATCAAATTAGATCTATCGGAGGTGTGATGATGAGGCGGAACATGCTCGCTCTCTTGGCATTTGCCATGCTCTGGGGATGCCAAGATTCCTCCTCAACGGGTGAGGAACGAGACGACGGGGGTGGCTCTTATCTCGATCTGGGAAGCTCAACAGCTCCAGATCAAAGCTTTCACCCTGGGCAGCCTGATGTCGATCTTCAGCTTGATGAGGGAGAGAGCATCGATGAAGGTTTAACCCCTGATGAGGGGGCGAGCGCTGATGAAGGCTCAATCCTTGATGAGGGCATAGAGCCTGATGAAGGTTCAATCCTTGATGAGGACATAGAGCCTGATGAAGGTTCAATCCTTGATGAGGGCATAGAGCCTGATGAAAGCTCAATCCTTGATGAGGGCGTAGAGCCTGATGAAAGCTCAACCCTTGATGAGGGGGCGAGCGCTGATGAAGGCTCAATCCTTGACGAGGGTATAGAGCTTGATGAAGGCTCCAGAGCCGATCTACTCCTCATCCCAGACGCCATCTCTACTCCAGATCAGCTCTTAGATATGGGCCCGACACCGCTCTCTGTCATGCCCCTCCCAGTCGGACAGATCGGTCAGCTCTATGAGGTTCAATTGCAGATTGAGGGGGGGCACGCCCCTTATCAAATCAGCCTAGATGAGTTGCCCGATGGTTTCATTTTTGAGGAGGGGCAGATCTCAGGGGCCCCCTCTGAGCCGGGGCAATGGTCCATTCACCTACAGGTCACCGACGCGGATGGACAAAGTGAGACCTTTGAACTCTTAATCGAGATTTACGCTGGGGGGCTCTGGCTGCTCACCGAGCGTCTGCCTTCCGCCCAACTCGGACAGCCCTATCAGATCCAGCTTGAGGCTCTGGGAGCAGAGCCCCTCCGGTGGTGGAGTGAGGGGCTCTCTCCTGGCCTTTCTTTGCACCCTCTCCTAGGCTTGATCTCGGGTGTCCCCAACCAGCTTGGACGCAGTGATGTCACGCTCCACCTCAGCGACGTTCAGGGTGAACAGCGGGAGCGTCGCTTGGGGCTTGAGGTTGAACCGCCCCCCCTGAGGATCCTCCCAATACCTTTACGTCCAGGACGAGTCGGCGAGAGCTACTCCGCCAGCCTTCAAGTCCAAAGCGGGCTCCCACCTTTCATGTGGAGTTGGCAGGCCGCCCCTCCAGGGCTCAACCTAGAGGCAGCCTCAGGTCTGCTTACAGGACGGCCTGAGACGGCAGGTCGCTATCATCCTTCGCTGCGCCTGGAGGATGCCACAGGGCGTATCGCCGAGTTGGCTTTAGATTTAGAGATCGCCGCCGCGCGTCTACAGCTGCTCACCGAGGTTCTACCTCAAGCAATCTTGGGGGAGGTCTATCAAGCTCAGCTTGAGGTCGTCGGGGGCCTGCCTCCTCTGCGTTGGTCTGTCTCAGGTTTGCCTGAAGGCTGGCGCCTGGAGGAGGGGCAGATATCTGGTCTTGCAGAGCAGCGCATTCAACTGCGGATCCAAGTTCAACTCGAGAGCGCCGACGGGCAAAGCGTGACGCGCGCCTACCTCCTCCAAGCAGATGAGCCCGTCATGCAGCTGCGACTCCTTCCGCTCCCTGACGGCTTGCTGGCCCAGGCCTATCAGGCTCCTCCACAGGAAGTTGATGGTGGACAAGCGCCCTATCGATGGCAGGTTGAAGGTCTGCCTCGTGGCCTTGACTTTGATCCTCAAACAGGGGCGCTGACAGGTCTCCCCGAGGAGGCTGGTCGCTTCCCTCTGGGTTTCGTGGTTGAGGACGCAGAGGGTGCCTTTGCCCACGATCTCAGCGAGATAGAGATCGACCTCGCGCCGCTTCAGATTGAAACCGTCACCCTCCCTCAAGCACGATCAGGATTGGGCTACCACAGCCAGATGGAGGCCAGCGGCGGAGGTGCCGATCGAAGCTGGACCGCGACAGGTCTGCCAGAGGGCCTTGAACTGGGGGAGTCAGGCGCGCTGAGCGGCGCCCCCTTGGAGTTGGGGCTCTTTGAGATCCAACTCAGCCTGCGATCAGCGGGGCTTCAGGCCGAGCGTCACCTAGAGCTGGAGGTGATCCTCTCAGATCTACAGCTGTTGACTGAGGCGCTCCCCGACGCATACACAGGCTATGAGTATGAGGTGCAGGCCCAGGCCGAGGGGGGGCTGCCCCCATATCAATGGGCGCTGGAGCTGCACCCCAGCCTGGGCCTGAGTTTGGATCCAGAGACAGGGCAGTTCCTGGGCCGAGCCCGTGGTTTAATGGGCATTCAGAATTACCCCGCGACACTGCATGTGAGCGACAACTCCGGGCAGAGTCAGAGCCGAGCGCTCTCGATTCATCTCGTGGTCTCTGAGTTGCGCTTTGAGCTGGACACCTTAGCCGCTGGCTATCTCAATACAGATTATGACTTGCTCCTCATCGCCCAAGGTGGTGCTCCCCCTTATCAATGGTCGGCGGCGGGCTTGCCCCAGGGGCTGCGCCTGGAGCGTGATACAGGGCGGCTGAGCGGGCAGCCTACACGAACCGGTGCCCTTCAAGTGACCTTGGCAGTCAGCGACACACGCAACCAACGCGTAGAGCAGCGAGCCAGCATTCGCATCTGGGGCGAGCAGATAGAGATCCAAGAGGAGAGCCTCCCTGAAGGACGCCTCGTGCGAGAGTACCGCATGACCCTCAGCGCCACAGGGGGACGTCCACCTCTCCGCTGGAGCGCTGAGGGCCTGCCCCAAGGCTTGGAGATGCGCAGCATTCAAGGCGAGATCTATGGGACGCCTCAGGAGGTCGGCCAGTTTGAGGTCACCGCCACCGTAGAAGACTCCGAGGGGCAACTACAACATCGAGTCTATCTGCTCTTTATAATTGAACGAAGCTTGGCGCTTCTCAGCGATGCTCTCCCCTCGGGGCGCGTAGGTGTTGATTATCTATTTGAGCCTGATTGGGTAGGGGGGAGCCCGCCTTATACTTGGTGGGCTGAGGGGTTACCCCCTGATCTCAACCTAGATCCTGAGACAGGGGCGCTGCGAGGTCGCCCTGAAGTTCAGGGCGACTTCGAGGTGAGCATTCACGTCGAGAGTGCGGATGGACAAGCAGCCGGTCAGAGCTATCTTTTGCACCTGGAGCCCCCCCTCCTGACGCTCTCCACGCCCAGCCTGCCTGATGCTCGGGTAGCTGAACCCTATGAGGCGCTGATCGAGGTTACGGGTGGCCTGCCTCCCATCGATCTTGAGCTTGGAGATCTTCCGCCTGGCCTCAGCTTGGAGGGGCAGCGCTTGATGGGCAGCCCTCTGGATTTCGGCGTCTTTCCGATCACCCTCCTGGCTTCCTCTGGTGATGGCCAGAGCCTGGAGGTCTACCTCAGCCTCATCGTGGCTCCGCCTCGGCTCCGCGGTCTGCGTGAACCTCTGCCCAACGCTCGCCTGAACAGCCCATACCAACATCAACTTTTAATCGAGGGCGGAGTGGCTCCCTATACGGTTCAAGCGGTCGCTCTCCCAGCAGGGCTGAGTCTGGAGGGCAGTTGGCTGCTGGGTACACCCGAGGAGGCGGGACACTACCTCCCTGCTTTCTATATTGAGGACGCTATGGACCAACAGATCGGGGGCGCTGAGGTCCTCCAAGTTTGGCCAGAGGCCCTCGATCTGCAAGTGCGTGATCTGCCCGTCGCTCGGTTGGGTGAGCCCTATCAATATCAGCTCCAAGCCAAGGGAGGCGCCGCGCCACTGATTTGGAGCGCTCAGGGTTTACCCGCTGGCCTCTATATCGAGGGAGATCAGCTCCTTGGGCGAGCGATCTCGGTAGGCCGAGGGCAGCTGGTTTTGAGCTTGGAGGATCTCTGGGGGCAACGCGCTGAGCGGAGTTTAGAGTGGCTGATCATGCCCCCCGAGCTGATCATCGCTGAGCAGCCCCTGCCTGAAGCCCGAATGGGACAACCCTACCTGAGCGTTCCTGCAGTGGAGGGGGGCCAGCCGCCCCTCACCTGGTCGCTCATCGGCCTCCCAGAGGGCCTCAGCTTAGATCCCAACACCGGTCTAGTGGAGGGTCGTCCTCAGCAATATGGTCGCCCAAGGTTGTATCTCAGCGTCGAGGATGCTTGGGGACAACGCGCACACCGCCGCTTTGAGTGGCGTGTCTGGCCTCCCAGCCTTCAGATTGAGACCTCCAGGCTTCCTGATGGTCGCACCTGGACTGACTATCAAGCCTTGGCTGAGGCCAGCGGCGGCGCGCCACCCTACCGCTGGTCAGCCGAGATGCCTCGCTGGCTTGAGATCGATCCCATCTCAGGAGCCATCACCGGTCTCCCTGTCGATCATGGACATCTGGAGCCCCTGATTCGGGTGGAGGACACTGAAGGGCAGATCACTGAGAGCCGCCCAGCGCTCCTGATTGAGTACCACTGTGTCCCCAGTAATGAAGGGGTTGAGCTCTGTGATCGCATCGACAATGACTGCGATGATGAGCTGGACGAGGGCTTTAATCTCGAGACCGACATGGCCCACTGCGGCGCCTGTGGGCAGCCCTGTGTTCTGCCCAACGCCCAGAGCCGGTGTCGCCAAGGGCGCTGCCAACTTGAGGCCTGCCAAGCGGGTCACTACGACCTGGATGCTGAGGTCGAGAATGGCTGTGAATATGATTGCAGACCTGATGGCCCTGAGCGCTGTGATGGCCAAGATAATGACTGTGATGGTGAGCTGGATGAGGGCTTTGACCTTGAGACAGATATGGCTCATTGCGGCGCCTGTGAGCGAGCCTGCATCCTGACTGGGGCGCGCTCTACCTGCACAGGGGGCTTCTGCCTGCTGAGCGCCTGCCTCACGGATCACTATGATCTGGACGGTGACGATGAGAATGGCTGTGAGTATGCCTGTATCCTCAGCGAGGGGGGGCTGGAGATCTGTGATGATCGAGACAACAACTGCGACGGTCAGGTTGATGAGCCTCCCCGCTGCAGCGAACGGACGCCGCCCAGCGTTGATGTACATCTCAGCCAAGATCTCATCCAGATCGGCGAGGCGATCACCCTCTGGTTTGAGGCTGAGGACAACTTTGAGGTGGTCGAGGTTTGGCTGGAGATCAACGAGAACCCCCAGCGCTTAGAGGCTGAGGGTCCCACTCCTTTCGCCCCCCCAGGTCCAGGGCGCTATGAGATTCGCGTCTATGCTCGTGATCAAGCAGGCAATGTCGGAGATGGGATCAGGGTACTTCAGGTTTTGGATCCCAATGACAGTGAGCCTCCCACCCTAAGCTTGCTCGCGCCTGAGATGGACGCAGTGTTGGAGGGTCCGGTGGTTTTTAGGGGCTCAGCCAACGACGCCAACTTGCTGCGTTGGGAGATCGCCCTACGTCGAGATGGAGACAATGCTTGGCGCAGCCTCCTCTCAGGCGATCAGGGCGTAGAGGGCGACTTTGGCGTCGTCGATCCGCGCATGCTGCCCGAGGGCCTCTATCAGCTCCGCCTCTTGGTTGAGGATATCAATGGCCTTCAAGTCAGCATCGAACGCCCCATGCAGGTTGAGATACCAGGCAGCCAGCCTCCCCGTGGTGTGCTGATTTTTGGCCTCGTAGATCTCTTCATCCCTCTCTCTGGGATCCCCATCAGAGTCTCTCGAACTTATGACAGTCGACGTAAGACTGGTGATGATTTTGGGATCGGTTGGTCTCTGGATGTTCAGGGGGGACGAATTGAGCGCAACCGTCCGGTGGGCGAAGCCTGGGATATGCTCCAGGGCCAAGGGTTCTTTAAGTGGCCCTGTGGGAACAGTTCTGAACTGGCCGATCACGACGTCCGCGTTGAGATCGCCCCCAGCGAGATCTACTGGTTCCGTCCTCGTGCGACTCCCACCGCCCCTGTGCCGGTCTCGGCTGGCTTCTGTCAGGTGGCCATCGAGTTTGATTTTGTTCGAGGCACGCTCCCAGGAGACGCCACCTTGGCGGTCCCGAACGGCATCGCGGTGCTTCATCTCGATGGTGACAACATCGTCGTCGATATCGATCAGAGCGACACTGTATTTGATATGTCTAGGGCCGTACTTAAGACACCATATGGCCGCTCAATTGTTCTCAGCCGCGGGCAGGGTGTACTCCAAGCCGCTGATCCCGATGGGAATACCCTTAGGGTTACTGATGATGGTCTA
The DNA here is from genome assembly GCA_964384025.1 of uncultured Nannocystaceae bacterium. Classification (GTDB taxonomy): domain Bacteria; phylum Myxococcota_A; class Bradymonadia; order UBA7976; family UBA1532; genus CAYLJJ01. Next base: position 3,296 of record CAYLJJ010000150.1, on the reverse strand, counting down.
TTTCACTCTTCTAGCAGATCCGTCTTCTTTGTCCGGGATGACCAGAATCGGATCGTTGAGATTATCGACCCATCAGGACAGAGCATCTACTACGAATACAGTGAATCAGGCGACCTCGTCTCAGTGACGCAGCCCAATGGCTTAGAGACGCGCTATGAGTATGATGATGAGCACTTCATCACGGCGATCATAGACCCTGATGGTCAACCTATGGTTCGCAATGAATATGATGAAGATGGTCGCTTGATCGCTGTTATAGATGGCTCAGGCAATCGCCGAGAGCTTGACCGTAACCTCAACGCACAGACAGAGGCGATCACAAACACTCTAGGGCATACAACGCTCTACGAATATGATGAACGTGGGAACCTCATAAGCAAGGTCGATCCGAACCAAAATCGATGGACATATGAGTATGATGAAAATGACCGTAAAATCAGCGAGACAGACCCTCTCCAACAGACACAAAGATGGGGTTATGATCAGAAAGGGCGTGAGATTGAATTCATTGATAAAATTGGGCAATCAACACGCTATGAATATAATGATCAAAATCTAAAAACGTTGGAAGAGCTTCCAGATGGGAGCACGCGCCAGTTTCAATATGATCAAGATAAAGGTCGTTTAATTCGGATGACCGAGGATGATGGAGGCTATTTAGAGTATAGTTACAATAATCGTGGTAATCTCACTGGCCGTATAGATCCTGATGGTTCAGAATGGTCAATATCCACTGATTCAGATGGCAATCCAATTCATCTCGTAGATGAACAGGGACGTAATACGAGATGGACATATGATGAAAATGGTCGTAAAACTAGTGAAACAATGGAATTTGTTGGTTCTGACGGAGAAACATATGAAACATCAGAATATTGGAGCTATGATGCATCAGGGCGCGTGACTGAACGCCAAGATCGGGTCGGTGGGATCTGGGAATATGAGTACAACGCTCGGGGTCGGAAAACCCTAGAGATTGCACCCGGAGGTCGAGTCAGCCGCTTTAGATATGATGATTTGGGCAACCTCAGTGCGATGATATTTCCTGATGGCAGCTCCATCAACAAGACCTATGATACTGAAGGACAAATTATTCGACAGATAGATAGATCGGGTCGAGTGACCGAGATGGAATACGATTCTGTAGGTCACCTTACCCTAGAACGCCTCGATGACGGTCGAACACGTCAACGAAGCTATAATGAGCTTGGTGAACTTATCTCTGAAGTAGATGAGATGGGGCGTGAGACCACGATGGAATACGACGCAGCTGGGTATCTTATCCGCAAAATGGGTCCTTTAGGTTTGGTTGAGAGGATGGAATATGATCCGGCGGGTAGAATTTTGAGCCAGAGCAGCGCCCCGGACGTAGAGTTGAGCTATCTCTATGATGGGCTCGGTCGGATCAGCTCTGTAAGTTTTCCAGGGGGTGGGCAAAGTGAGCAGAGTTGGGATGAGAGTCGTCGCGTGCAGACCCGCATCGATCCAGAGGGCAATGAGAGCATATATCGCTATGGTTTTGCCAACGGACGCCGGCTGGACTCTATCCAAGATCCCAGTGGCGCTGAGACACGATATAGTTATGACGCACTTCGCAATCTGATCGCGATCACCAACGCGAATGGTGAAACATATCGCTATCATCGCGATGCCTTGGGTCGGGTCATTCAGATTGAGCGCCCATCTGGAGCGACTGCTTCATTTGAGTACTCTGATGCAGGCAATCCGATCCAGTATCAAGACTTTATGGGAAATATTACCGAGAGAGAGTTTAATACTATGGACCAACCTATTCGGATTCGCATGCCAGATGGATCAGAGGAGCGCCTCAGCTATACGCTTGATGGAGCCCGCGCATCGGCAGAGACTGCTCTAGGCGAGACAAACTGGCATTATGACCAGGTGGGTCGTCTGGTTCGACGGGTTGAACCTGGTAATTTGGAACTCAGGTATACCTATAATGATGCTGGTGAAGTTAGCAGTCTAATCTATCCTGATGGGATGGAGGTCTTTTATGACTATGATGCGCTTGGTCGCCTTGAACGAGTTACTTCAGGAGGTGAAGAAACTCGTTATGCATATGATGCGATTGATACCAGTCTAGCTCGAATTACACACGCGGATGGAACCATAACAGAGTGGACATTCGATGAAACGATGCTGGCTTCCCAATCAGAGGTTCTCTCTGTTGATGGTGAAATTTTAGCCCGTTATACATTCGAAAGAGATTTAATGGGTCGGATTGTTATATTCGAAGCAGACAATGCTCGCCATCGCTATCGTTACGATTCTCGTTCGCAGCTTGTAGAGGAAATTGTCGAAGGACAGGATGGTTTTGTGCGGGCAATCCAGTATACTTATGATAACGTTGGCAATCGAACGCATAAAACAGACACTGTTACAGGTGAAGTCGAATATTTGTATAATGAAGATGATCAACTAATCCAAGTGGATGGAGATAGATATCAATGGGATGGGAATGGAAATCTAATCTCTAAAACAGAGGATAACAATGAGATACGTTTCTCATATGATGCACATGATCGTCTTATCCATGCAGAATCAGACCTGTTCAGCATAGATTATCACTATGATATTGATGGTATCTTGGTTGTACGAGATGTTGATGAAGGTATATATCAGAGATTCATCTATGAAGACCTCATATCTCCGGTTCCAAGCTTAATCCAAATTCTCGATGAAACAAATACCGCCAATGAAACCTATATCCGTGGGATTGGCCTGATCACCAAACGAGATTCTCAGGGATCATATCAGGCACACTGGAGCGCTGATATGAGTATTCGCTGGTGGTCTCAGGGAGTAAAGGTAGGACCTAATCTGGACTATGATGGCTATGGAATTTCGCTCGAGAATGCTCCAGAGGCTTTGGGCTATCGAGGAGAATTCTTTGATGAATTAACCGGGCTCTATTATCTTAGAATGCGTTGGTATGATCCCAAAACCGGTCGGTTTGTTTCTATAGACCCTGTGATTGGACTTCCAAATATACCATTAAGTTTTCATCGTTATCTTTACGCGGTCAATGATCCGGTTAACATGCGAGACCCAACTGGAGCAATGTCACTGGGCGGAATGATGACAGCTATAAGCGGCATGTCGATCTGGGCGGTCCTCCCCGTAGTGATTCCGCTGGCATGGCTCGGCTGGCACATCGCTGCAGATGCACCAGTCGTGTGGGAACGCATTAACCAGATGTCATGGACACCACCTGTTGGGGAATGGCAAGACACCGATTATTTCATGGATGCATATTTTAAATCTCTTGAGTATAT
>CAYLJJ010000149.1:0-10549 GCA_964384025.1 uncultured Nannocystaceae bacterium | reverse complement strand
TGATCTTGTTGAGGCACTCGGACTTGACGGAGAGGACGAAGCGCTCGGCGAAGGCATTGAGGTTGGGGCTATGAGGGGGAAGACGAAGGACTCGGCAGCCGCTTTGGGCCAGCATCTCCCTGAAGGCCTGAGTGTAGAGTGGATCCCGGTTCACGATGAGATAGCGGGCGCCGAGGAGGAAGCCGTCGAAGGCGTCGGTGAGGTTACGGGCTATCTGCTGCATCCAGCGCCCGTCTGGGGCTGGTATAACCCCTGTGATCTTGCGGGTGGGCTTGGAATTTGACCGGGTAGTCTTGATGGGTTTGGGCTCAACGGCGATTCCATATCAGTCGACGCTGCTTGAGGGCAATCCAACATTAGGACGATATCGAGGTGATGGAACGCAGCCTGCTCTACGTGACGCTGATGCACGGCAGGCAACATTGTTGACAGCGAACGGGGACTTGAGTCCGTGACTAGGAGGTTCGAAATGATGGATGATGCTGCTGACACGCTGGCCTTGACGCAGGCGTGGGTAGCGCTGGCAGAGCTGTGCTTGTTCATGGCGCCAGCCAACGACGTCGATTTCACCCGGCTCCGTGCTCTCAAGGGAGTGCCAGGAGATGTGGACGAGGGGTTCCTTGACAAGTTGAAGCAATCCGGTGGAACGCTGGCATCTGCGCTGAAATCGTTGTCCACGGCAGCGACAGACAGTCCAGAGACTCTCTATGGATTGGGGGCTTTGGCAATCCCGTTCATGGGCGCATCGCAGCGGTTGCTGATCGCTGGGTGCACCACCGTTGGCCTCTCGGCCAATCCGCAGGATGCATACGTGGTCAGAAACTCTGGCGTGCAACCGGCATGGAAGCGCACCATACGAAAGCGATCGTATCGCGGCCACGAGTACCGGCTCAGAGGTTTCGGAGGGGCGGGCCGGATTGTGGAGTATAGTCTCGACATACTTCCTTGGTGCCACGATGGTGGTTTCGACTTGCCGCGGCACGTTGGCGCAGGCGTCTACGAGAATACTGAGGTCACAACAGAGGTGGGATTGGGAGTCTATTTGCCACCTCCGTTCAACCAAATACAGATTGTGGTCTCGTTTGACGTACCAGGCGAGGCTCGTGTGACCTCCAAGCACCTGCTTGAACTTGACGCTGGTACATTGGATGCTACAGATCCGCCGACGGCCTTTCGGGATGCAATACAACAGGTTGGTCGGTTCGTCAGTCATCTTCGTGGACTTGGAGGCAGTGGTGCTGATTCGGACGGCGAGAGCCAAGTCGATCAGGAGGGTGCGATGGGCACGTCGAAACTAATTGATGAATTGAAGATCCAACTGCAGGCTGCCTCGGCAGTGGTCTTGCAAGGCCCCCCAGGCACCGGCAAGACCCACCACGCCCTCCAATTCATCAAGTCGCTGGCAGGCACCGAGAAGTTGCTCGACGATTGTCGCTGGACGACGACGGGCGATCCCCTTGCTGAGGATCTTGGTGCGCCAGCCTGGAAGGACTTGCCCGTCCTTTGGGAGATTGTCCAGCTCCACCCAAGCTATGCCTACGAAGACCTGGTACGGGGTCTCACCACCCAAGGTGCAGCGAACGGTGGTGTGGAATTCGTCGTCGAAGACAAGCTGCTCGTTCAGCTTGCCCAAGCCGCCGCGAAACGTGGCGGCAAGCCCACGGTGCTGATTCTCGACGAGATCAACCGCTGCAACCTGTCAGCCGTTCTCGGCGAACTCATTCTGGTGCTTGAGAAGGGCTACCGCGATCTGTCAGTGCGCCTGCAGTACGTCGATCCTGCGAAGCCGAAGGAGGCCACGCTGACGCTGCCGAAGAACCTGTGGTTCATCGGCACCATGAACACTGCCGACCGCTCCATCGCCATGGTGGACTTCGCCATCCGGCGGCGCTTTCGGTTTATCGATGTGGAGCCCGACGACGAGGTGATCGAGACGGTAAATGGCAGGGTCGGCCCCGAAGCAGCGGCAGCTGCGGTGGCAGCGTTCAAGGCGTTTCAGAAGCTGGTCAAGCCGGAGGACCGCGCTCAGCTTTCGATTGGTCACAGTTACTTTCTGTTGGAACGCACTGATGTTTCGCTTGGACAAGAGCCACCCTGGCAGGAGCAGTTGGCCGATCGGATCATCTACGAGGTGTTGCCGCTGCTGCGGGAGTACGCGCAGGAGGGCTTCTTGACAAAAATCCCCATTGACAGCACCTGGTCACCAGACTGGATGCCAGCGGAGGCCAGAGAGAAGTTGTCCAAGGCGCTCAAGGCGCTTGGTCTCGCATGAACACCACGGTCGCAGGCCCACCAGAGCCCACAGCGGCTGAGCGGCTGCTGGCATGGCTCCGTACTCAAGTGTCCGAGACCAGCGAAGATCTAGAGGTTCAAGACCACGACGACGGCCTGCGCGTCACCCTTACGGAGGGCCGAGTGGTTTCCCTGGCCCGGACTCCCGCCAGCGGTGACCTATCGAACGACATCTCCCTTTTCCCGACCGAGGCGAACGCGCTCATCCGCGTCTACAGCGCTTTGAATGACGCGCTGAAACCTCTGGTCAGTGTTCCGCTGATCAGCAATTCAGGCGGGCGCCGTAGCCTGGTGTCGGTCACCCAGGCGGCGGTGCTCGATGATGGGCTGAGGGTTGAGCTGTCGCTCAGCGCCGGCGCTTGTGGCTTCGCAAGTTTCAACTTAGCTAACACCCGCGTGCACTGGGAGACGCGGCCCAAGATCGCAAAGACCAACTGGCTTGGACTGCTGGTCATGGCCAGTGGCTGGCCGAGTCTAGCCCTGGGCGGAACCGGAGACCACGCAGAGACCGAGGAGACCCTGGTTGAGGTACTGGTGCGCGCCTACCTGGGCGCTATCCAGCGCCTGCTGCACCTCGACTCTACTGCCGAGCGCGTCTCTGGTGGTGGCCTGCGGCGAGCCTACGATCCCCGCGCCGAGATCCTGCGCGCCCGCCTACGCGGTCAGCTTGATCGCTCGGCCTACCTGCGCCAGTTCGCTCGAGGCCGACCCGATCGGGTGCCGTGCCGGTTTCACACCCACGACCTGGACACCCTGCCCAACCGTGCCCTGCGTTGGGGTCTGCATCTGTGCCGCACCCTCCTCGATGGTGTCCGGGTAGGCGCCCGGCCAGCCCTCGACGAAGCGCTGCGTATCGCCGATGCTCGATTTGCTGGCGTTTCGTGGGCTCGGGTGACCCGCGCCGATCTACCCGAACTCTGCCATACCCCCCGCGCCCTGCGCGCCTACGAGACTACCGGGGCCATGCCACTGGCACGGTTCCTTTTGCAGCATGTTCATCTGGGGGGACCCGTCGGTGGCCCCACCTCAGTGGCCCTGGCCTTCGACATGGCCACACTCTTCGAGCGCGCTTTCGCCCAAGGGGTTGCCGTCCAGGTCGGACAGGCACACAAGACCATCGCTCAGCAGAGTTGGCGCCTGACCCTCAAGACCACAGAAGCTGCGACCATCAGTGCCTGGGACAGCAGTCACAACGATCTGCGCCCCGACCTCTACCTGCCGACCCATGACCCCTACGCGACCGACTCGTCGCCAGTCCTGGTTGCGGATACGAAGTGGAAGGCGATCAACAAGACCCGCGCAGGAGCGGGCAGCGTCGGTCCCACCAATGACGGGCAGTCCATCAGCCACGGCGAGCTGACCTTCAAGGTGAACCGTGAGGACCTCTACCAGGTCCTCGCCTACGCCATGACCGCACGCGCCCGGCAACCGGACGCCAACGTCCGTGTCGCGCTGGTCTACCCCACTTGCGGTCAGGGCGAGCGCAATACGCTGGATGCAGTCCTCTGCTGGCCCGATGGAAACCCGGATGTCCACGGGTGGCTCGACCTACGCGTCCTCGGATGGCCAGTGGATGGAGACGTGCAGACCAGCTTGAAGGCCCTCGTAGAGGTGCTTGCAAGCCCGATCCAACCAGCGATCAGTTGAGGCGCGTACTGTGCGCAGTTGGGGCATGCGTCACCCCCGCGATCTCAACCTTGCGGGTCTTGAGGTCAATGACGAAGAAGACAAAGTGGTGAATGAGGCCATGGGGAGTGAGAACCTCGACGCTCACTGTGAATTTATGCGTGATCCTATTTTTGTACAGGATGGGATGTGGTGGCGACATCATCCACAGATAACCAACAATCATTTATCAAGTGCTCCCGTACTTATCCACGCAGAGCAGCACAGGAAGATTGAATGTCACCTACCATCACTCTAGTTCAACCCGGTTTGGCCGGGCTTAGTCTGGGTTGGTTTGTTAAGGTGATGTTGATGGGAATGGCTGGAGGTGATAAGTGTTTTTCATGCGAGAGCCCGGTGCAGACCCAATAACGTGCTGTCTTTGTCAGAGCCAGGAGTCCGATGGTCAGGAAAAAGAAATCGAAGAAACGCAAGGGTCATAGTGCCAAAAAAAGACCCGCATCAAAGCCAAAAATCCGGCAGAAACAGCCTTATCAGCCCTTGGATTGGCCGATCCCGTCCGCCGCAAACCGAGCCCGCATAATTGAACATCTGACCGCTCGTGGAAACAAACGGTCCCCAGCCGAGAGTTGGAAACTGGGCCGGTTGCATGTGTACGAGGGGTGCATTGAGGAAGACGACAGCCGCCTGGACGACGGGGTGGAACTGCTCATGGAGGCCGCCTCCGCCGAGTCACCGTATCCAAAGGCGGTTCTTGATCTCTCCTGGGTCATGATGCTTCGTGGCCTGTACTCGATGGCGCTCCCACATGCGAAGCGAGCCACCCAGTTGATGCCCGAGTGCCGAGACGCTTGGGCATTCTATGGGCGTGCTTGCGTCGACCGCGGCCGACTCGATGAAGCGCTGCGAGCCATTGAGACAGCGTGTGCACTGCCCGATGCTATCAACGAGGATCGACAACTCCTCGACCGGCTGCGAGCCGGTGAACCCTTCGAAAAGGGAGCCAATATCGTCTCGTTTTTTACTCGGGACACGACAGCGCTCCACCTCGAGACGGCCCAGAGCCAAGAAACGCTCAAGTATCAACTCTTCATTCTCCGTCAACTACTGAAGACTGATCCTAGCAACGAGTGGTTCCTCTACGCCAGTGCACTCAACCGATATAAACTTAACCAGTTTGATCGTGCACGAGAGTTTGTCGAGCGTTTGGTGTGGCTGAATGATGCCCATGCTGATGGACTCACATTACTCGCATTGATTAATGCAAAAACAGAACAAATCGATGCTGCTATTACTTTTTATAGGCGGGCAGTAGAAGCAGAGGAAGGGCATGTCCTGGCGAACACAAACTTAGCAAAACACCTCATTGATGAAGGTGCCTTAGTAGAGGCTCGAACCCATCTTGGTCGTGCCTTAGCAACCGACCCCAAGTACGGAATTGCGCTTCATCTCTACGGCAACTCCATCGCATTGGTGGAGCAGGATTACGAGAAGGAAGCTACATACCACCGACGAGCGTTGGAGCAGGAGCCCAATCGGCCTGAGTTCCACTTGTCCTACTGCATGAGCCTGCTACAGCAAGGCGATTTTCGTGCACTTGAGCGTGCGTGGCGCAAAGGAAAGCGCTTCATCAGCACTATCAAATCAGACAACGTACCGTTTGCTCAGCTGATTCCGGTGCTGCTCGACCCTCCCTCTGATCCGAGCCTTTGGAACACTATTCTCACCGTAAAAGACAGCCTTGGCGGCGCTGCTGTAAGTCGCGCCGTGGAGCGCATGCTCAGAGGCGTACCGCGATACGCCCCAGAAGAGGAATTGTCAGGAGCGTACAGCGACGTGGGGATGCTTGCGGGTCAATGTGAGCTGCATCAGCTATCTTTGCGGGCCTTCCTCAAGGTGGAACAAATAGAGGGGCGAGGTACCACGGCGTCGCTCAACGTCGCGGTCGCGCTCAACTGGCTCGGCCGAAATGCCGAAGCGGTCGAGCGAGCTTCAGAGGTTTCTCCCGAAGGACCCAGGGCCCAGACCATCCTGGGCAATCTCCTGCGGGATGCAGGGCAAATTGAAGAAGCATTTGAGTGTTATCAACGCGCAGTTCGAATAGACATCGGCTTCTTGCTGCCCATCCAAAGCGGCACCGAGATCGGGTGTTGGCTTCGACGCTGGAATGATGTTGAAGAGTTGCAGACGGCACTTCAGTACGTTCAGGACCAGGAACTGACCTGTGCGTTGATTCGCTCTGCCCTCTTCGCAAGCCAAGGGATGCCGTGGAAGGTGGTGGAGGTCCTGGAGGAACCACTGATCACCGCAGCTAAAGCGGAGGGTGCGGATCACCTTCCGGAAGCACTCCGCGAGATTATCCACACCGACCCGAGTTCTGGGCAGATGTTCCTGTCAGAGGAACACTACGCGGATGTGCTTGAAAGGCCGGATCTCTTTGGTGGCCGGGATCTGACCCTCTTGGGTGGCGGCGACACCCTGAAGAAGGCGTGGTTTGCAGTGGCCGAAGGTCTGTGGGGCTGCGGCCACACAAAGAGGGCTCTGCGAATCCTCCAGCAGGGAGTCGAACATTCGCAGGTTCAACCGGACGGCGACTGGGGAGTTCTGAAAGCGGAGTGTCTGCGGCTGGCTTCCGAACCAGAGATGGCTCGCCAGATCGTCGACAGCATGAACCCTCAGCCGCCGCCATTGATCACTTCTGCCCTGCTCTCCCTCGCAGAGGGCGAAACCACGACCGCAGTTGAGTTGATAGCTCGGGCCTCTCAGTTGGAAATCGAGGGCCGTTACTATCACCACCCGCTTGGGGAAACGCGGGCACTGGAAAAGGCCATCATGAGTTTTGGCGCCACCGAGGCTGGTGAGCTGAAAGATGCAGAGATGCACGCCAGGCAGGCCTACGATTTGGATCGTGATTCGGCGTTCTGTGTGCTCGCGCTCATGACCTGTCTTGAAGCACAAGGTGAGGCGGAGGCTGGCCTTAATGTTGGAAGGGAGGCATTGCAAGCTCAGCCCGGCGATCCAGAACTTGTTCGCTGGTGTGTGGAGACCTATCTCGATCAGGGTCAGGTCGAGAACGCAGACACCCTGTTGAAGGAGCAGAGGCAGTCCATGGAGCTTCGTTCTGCGGATGCATTGGCGGCCCAGTTGGGGGAAACTGTTGCGCGGGAGAAGTTGCAGAGCCTGGACAAGCCGACCATGGAGAGCCACGCCGCGCGAGCCGCAGACTGGCCGTGGCTGGATCACCTTCAACCCGCTGCACGTCGCTGGTTACAAACCGCTGTCCTCCACGCTGACCGTGTGCAGTGGCTTCGCCTCGGGCTGGCGTTCTACCTCTGCAAAGTGGCAGAGATGGAACTCGTCCATCGGCTTGTGCTGCCCTTCGAAGCGAAGGTACAAGGCAAACGGTTGGACTTCGACAGAAGGCTACGGGATTTGGCCACTTACCTTCAGGAGGGAGGGCGCCCTCCCAGCCTTGGTGGTATTTCACAGGCGCTCCGGATTGGTGCTGAGCGAGGACACCACCGAGACGGTACGCTTATCAGGGAGTGGCGGTCATTCATCCGATCAAGGGCTTGGCAGGGCTCTCGAATGCTCGTTTCTCGTAGCTTCCTGAGTCGGTTGGACCAACTTAGACGCGCAAGAAACCGCGTTGCCCATCTTGGCGATCTCACCAAAGACGATTTTACTGACCTGTACTCCTTCATGGTAGATGAAGAGGGGCCTGGCGACTTCTTCAAGGCTCTTGGGGTCGGGGACTTTGGGTGACTCAGTGCACCCTGGATGCGACTGTAGCCCCAACTGGGGTTCTCCCTCGCCATCTTGAGCACCAGGTCAACCACCTCCTGCTTGGTCCTGGGGCGCCCCGCTCTACGGCCCCTGGAGCCGTCGTACTTCCTGGCGACCAAGCGCCGGTACCAGCGCAGGATGGTCTCGGGAGTGACGATGCCAGCGACCTCTTCAAGGATCTTGCGGCCCAGGACCTTGCCTTTGACAGCGAGGCGGCGACGCTGATCATCGCTCAAACGGAGGCGTCGATTGCCCAACTGCTGGCGAAGGACGTGGTTCTCCTCAAGGAGGTACTCGATGACGTCGCGCTGTTGGCGGTTGACCCAGGCGGCGAGGGAGATGAGGAGGAGCTTGAGGGCGGGTGGGAGCGAAGTGCTCATGGGAACCATCATCGGTTTGTGGCTCCCTGGAGATGAGGGCTTGGGTTTCCGGGATGGGCTGAAGTTAGAGATCGCCCTTAGTTCGACGGCGTGGACAGCCTGACTTGGCGTCAAAACATGTGGCGGTTCCGGGGAAGACTGCGCGAAGTCGGTGCAGCATATCCGGATCATCGATGAAGATGGTGTACCAGATTGACCAATAACCGCGTGCTGCGGCGGTCTCGGCGATCTGCTCGCGCATCTCGGGGATATCATATGCCTTCAAGCGAGTATACGCCCGCTGTGCAGTCTCCCAGGCGTCACGACGGCCTATCCACCTCCGATCACTTCCCCTCTTGATCTTGTCTCTGGAGAGCTTGTGTCCCGGCCAGCGATCTAAGCCTACGAGATCACGTGTTATCTCTGCTTTGCGTGTCTGTTTATCTGTCAAACCTTCTGCGACTCGTACCATGCCGCCCGCGCTGTATTCGAAGGCGCGGAATGTGTTGTCTCGATCAGGCCAGTAGTTGTCCTTGAGGCGGACGGGGGTGTCCAGCTTGCTGCTGTTGCAGTTTGTACAGCCCAGTAGGAAGTTGTTCCAACGCCGTTCAAGCCATGGGATGAGTGACTTGGGTTTGACGTGTTCGACAGCGAGGGAAGCATCAAGCCTCATTTCACAGTAGCTGCAGTAGGCTCCCAAGCGCTCTATAAGGCCAGGGCGAGCGTGTTGGTAGCGCGAAAACTCAACTCCCCGTCCCGCGTCGTCCGTTGGCCTCGGACCTCGCTCAACGGGCCTCATCTTCGACCCTCCGCTGCCAGCCGCTCCATCCGCAGGAAGGTGGCAAATGCCACATCGTCAGCGTAAGGCTCAAGGAGTGCATCGAGTTCCTCTTTGAGCGCCGCGAGGTGTTGTTTGTCTGCCCCTGGGATCTCTTGTAGGACGCGATAGTATGCTTCAGCGGCGTCAGCCATTGCCTGTCTCCGGCGACTACGCTGCACGAGAGGGAGGCCCATCACATCCTCGAAGATATCTTCAGGGCTTTGATCCGCATAGGGCTTCGGTTCATCTTCCCTGAGGTTGATCAGCTCTCCAGGACGAAGCGACTGGATAATGAGTGGAGAGTGGCTCGTGGCGATAAACTGAAGGTTGGGAAAAGCGTGCTTAAGATCCTCAACGACGCGACGTTGCCAGCGAGGGTGTAGATGAAGATCGATCTCATCAATCAGGATCACACCGCTGGCATCTTGAACAGCTCGTGCGCCGAGATGTGGGTTGAGTGTCACTGCACGCCACGCAATATCACAGACGATCGTAATCAGGTTGCGGTAGCCATCCGAGAGTTCAGAGAAGGGTATTATCCGATCTCCAAGGGCAAGACGCAACTCCTCATGGCGGAGATCATACCAGAGGCGGGTTGCACCCTCGATGCAAGAGAGTACCGCCTTTTCTACAGCGCTCACGTGGGGCAATGGATGACCTTCTTGGGCGGTGATTAAGGCCATCCGCTGGAGCCACTGCTCAAAGTCTAGAAGATTGGATTGGGGATCAAGGCAGTCACGATATCCATCAAGGCGTGAGCCAAGCTTTTGGGGGCCATGTTTTGGGCTGGATCGGCGATGCATCAGTCGCCATAACCGCCCCGTCGCGTACCACACAAAGACAGGGAGTGATCGTGCGGCACCTGCCTGGACCTCATCTGCGAGTCCCTTGGCTATTTTCATCAGCGCGCGAGATTCTGCAGATGTCGTGTTAACATTCTGGATCGTTCGCATCCATGTTACGGGATTGCCTTGGATGAGCCCTTTGGCTTCAACCTCCACGGGGAGTTGAGGTTGGAGGCTGATGAGTCCCTCGAAGTCGTAAGTGATGCGTCGGGTGGCTTCGCGCGGGATTCCTTGAGAAGCAACGCCTGGAATTCCTAAGAAGAAGGCGCGTAGAGCAACCGCGAGGGCCTCCAGGATCGCCGATTTTCCATCCCCATTGTCTCCGATGAGCAAGCTAAAGCGGGGATCGAGCTCGAATGTCTGAGCCTCAAAGCACCGATAATTCTTGAGGCGGAGGTGCATCAATCTCGTCTGCGCTTGAGGCGTGTTGTTCGAAGAAGGTTCAGTCAAGGCATGTTCTCCCAGGCGCGATGGTCTGTTTAAGATGCACTCTTGCAGAGGGGAACGAAAGGTTGATGCTCAGCGGGCTGGCGCTTGTCTCGCGGTATCGTCGCAGTCTCAATGTGGCCGCCTACATTTTGTCGGCTATGATTATTTTTCAGACACGAAAAAAACCATCTTGACAAAAGATCCAATTCCGTGTCTCCTGCTGCCGCACGTTGTTTAGCGTAGGTCATTTAAGGCCCCTTTTGGTACACAACCATCAAGGGCTTCTTAAGTGGTTGTTTTGAAAGATCATTCTCACTTCAGCGGTTCGCGGTAACGCCCCGAAGGGGGAGCAAACATAGTCTGAACGAGTTAGTTTGGGCTCAGGTTCACTT